>JAKVAY010000049.1:14699-81804 GCA_022447185.1 Fuerstiella sp.
CGTAGATTTTGTACGCAGGGTCTGCAGCACCTGAACAAAATAAAAACTCGACACACTCACCGAATTCTTCCATTGACTGTCAGTAGGCGCAACCGGATTCCTGTGCAGACGGGAATCTGTGATTTTATGACTGGCTGTCGGCCTCGTCTGTTGGTGGTTGAGAGTTCGGATCGTCTGGATTGGATGTCCTCTCAGAAGATTCGGTTGGATCCTGTGTCGCTAACGGAATTCGGGGCCTGGCCGTCGAACCGCTTTTCAGGGCTGCAGCCGCCTGCTCCTCAATAATGTCGCCCGCGATGACCGCGCATGAAACTAACGAATCTCCGGCATCCAGCCGGATGACACGAACACCCTGAGTGTTGCGACCGATCTTACTGATGTCTGACGCCTTGAGACGCTGAATCTTGCCCTTGGACGTAATCATCAGTACTTCGTCATCATCGGTCACCGACAGCACGTCGACAACTTTGCCGTTGCGGCTGGTTGTTTTGATGTCGCGCAGACCCTTGCCACCTCGCTTTTGACGGCGGTACTGGGCACTGCTGCTGACAGCTGTGTCACTGTCCGATTCATCGTCGTCAACAGAGCTGATTCCGGTGCCAAACGGAGTCCGTTTACCGAACCCAAGTTCACAGACGGTTAACAACGTGCGTTCGGCTTTGGCAACGACCATACCAACCACGTATTCGTCTGATCCCAGGCTGATGCCTTTCACTCCGCGAGTCGCACGACCCATTGGGCGAGCATCTTCATGACTAAATCGAATGGACATGCCTCCGGACGTACTGAGGACGACGTCCTGATCGCCTTCGAGAATCCGGACGTCAATCAGTTCGTCACCGTCGTCCAGTCGGATCGCGATAATACCACCCTTCATGGGCCGGCCGTAGGCGGACAGAGCCGTCTTTTTGACGATGCCCTGGCGCGTGGCAATCATCAGGAATTTGTCTTCCGGGAACTCCCGGACATTAAAACAGTTTGCGATTCTTTCGCCATTTTCCAGTGTGATCACATTCGCCAGTGCGCGGCCTCTTGCCGTGCGGCCCTGAAGCGGCAGGTCATAGACTTTCAGCCAGTGTACTTTGCCCCGGTCGGTAAAGAACAACAGAAAATCGTGGGTGCTGGAAACAAACAAATGCTCGATAGGGTCCTCGCTGTCCGATTGAGCTCCCTTGATTCCCTTGCCACCCCTTCGCTGCGATTCGTATGTTCCAAGTGGCGTTCGCTTGATGTAACCTCGCTGAGACAATGTTACTACCATTGTTTCTTCGGCGATGAGCGCTTCCTTGTCGTAGTCTCCGAGTTCTTCGTGAGAAATTTCTGTCCGCCGTCTGTCCGGAAACTTAACCTTGAGTTCCTCCATGTCCCTGCGAATCTCTGCGCGAATATTGGCTTCGGACGAAAGCAGATGGACATAACCGGCAATGCTCTCCAGTAACTCACTATGTTCGCCCTGCAGTTTTTCACGCTCAAGGTTTGCAAGAGAACCCAGTTGCATCGAAACGATTGCTTCAGTCTGGTTGGTCGACAGGAAGTATTCGGTGGCTTCTCCCTGCTCACGCTGATATTCCGCATAGCCGTCTGCCCCCAGAGCCCTTGCCACCATCTCCGCCGGAATGGGAATGGCCTGCAGAGCGATCTTTGCTTCTACCCGACTTGCGGCACCGCGAATGGTCTGAATCACACGATCGATATCGACCTGGGCCATCAACAGGCCTTCAACCGTATGTTTTCGCTTGCGAGCTTCCTTTAAGAGGAATTCCGTGCGGCGACGAATGACGTCGACACGGTGTCGCAGGAAGGCATCCAGCAGGGAGCGGATGTTCATAAGCTGGGGACGATTTCCGTCCAGTGCCAGCTGAATCATGCTGACTGTTGTTTGCAGCGGAGAAAACTGATACAGCTGATTCAGAACGACGTCGCGGTCGGCATCCTTTTTAAGAACGATGTGCAGACGCACCTGCCATGCGGGGACGTTGCGATCGGTGAGATCAACAATTCGGGAAATTCCTTTGATACGTTCATCGCGCACAAGCAGTTCGAGTTTTTCCCGAATGCGGTCGCGAGTTTCCTGATACGGAATCTCCGTGACCACAATCACTTCGCTTTTCCTTTCGGTTTCGAAGTGGGTTTTCGCTCGAAGAGTAATCGTTGATCGACCGGTCATGTAAGCCTGTCGAACACCCATCCGTCCGCAGATGATGCCACCAGTCGGGAAATCCGGTCCCGGAAGGACTTCCTGTATCTCATCAACCGAACAATCCGGGTTATCAATCAGTCTGATAACTGCATCACAGACCTCGCCCATATTGTGCGGCGGGATGCTGGTCGCCATTCCGACTGCAATACCGTTTGATCCGTTGACAAGTAAATTGGGAAAGCGCGCCGGCAGGACGACCGGTTCGAAACTGTCATTGTCGTAGGTGGGCGTGAAATCAACGGTGTCACGATTGATATCACGCAGCATTTCCACCGCGGCACCGGACAGGCGGGCTTCCGTATATCGCATGGCGGCAGGCGGAAGGCCCGCAAGTGAACCAAAGTTTCCCTGCTTATCAACAAGGACTTCGCGCATAGCCCATTCCTGAGCCATCCGAACGAGCGTCGGGTAAATTGTCGTTTCCCCATGGGGGTGATAATTACCGCTGGTATCACCGGCTATCTTTGCGCACTTCTTTCTTCCGCCACCCGGAGTCAAATTTAAATCGTTCATCGCGACTAGAATACGCCGTTGCGACGGCTTGAGCCCGTCACGTGCATCCGGCAACGCGCGACTGACAATGACACTCATTGCGTATGTCAGATAACTCGTTCGCATTTCATCCTGCACGTCGGTGCGATGAACGCGAGGAGCTTCTGGTACCGAGGTCCCGCCTGTTGGATCGTCAGTAGACAACCTGGTCACTCCCTTGGAAATCTGCCTGTAAGGCAGTACTGCTGAATGGAAACGGGTCCGAAGTCACGGAGCGTTGTTGTGGGGGGCAGATCATGTGTGATCAGGGAGCTTAGGCAACCGTTCATCACTGCTGCAAATCTCCCGAGGGAGTGTCGTAAATCTTTAAATTTCAACGGGTTGCAGTAATTATGATCAGGTTGAAGATGATAGCAGATGACAGAAAATTCACAATCCATGAGGCGCGCCAAAACATCCCCTGAAACACAACTTGACGCGATTCCCGGAATACTCCTATAACCTGTCTCTCACCTCGGCGCCCGCTGACTCACAACGGTTGTTTCTGCCGCTTAGGTCCCCCCCAAAAGGTCTCTGTCGGCCATCCTGGCCACACTCTCTCCGTGCTACTCTCAACGCAAACAACGAGCCAGCTGTATCATGCGTATGCAAATCGGCTTTGATACTGCTCGTTCGGCTTCAGGAGCTACTGTCATGGATGACAAAAATACCGTGACGAATGCCATTCAGGACACGAATCCTGTCACGAAAATCAATGATCAGCGCAAACATCGTCACCATCCTGCGTCCATGGTCGTCGCGGGGACTCTGATTGCTGGCCTTGCTGTGGGCGTGGGAGTCCAGTTGCTGCGCGCTCAGCCGGAGTCAGTGAAGCCCGCAGTCGTTTCTCAGGTTTCCACCTCGGGTGAACTTTCAAGACCTGCGGCAAAAGTCAACGGAGAAATTATCACGGGGGAACAACTGGCACGGGAATGCATTGAACAATTTGGGCGTCAGGTCCTGGACGGTCTCATCAGTCGAAAAATCATTCAGCAGGCGTGTGCCAGGCACGGTGTTCAGGTGACAGATGCGGAAGTCCACGCCGAAGTCCTTCGACTGAGTAAACATGCAGGACTGCCGGCGGACCAATGGTACAAATTCATCGAATCAGAACGGGGGTTGACGGCACTGCAGTATCGGCGTGATGTCGTGTGGCCGCTGCTGGCTCTGAAGAGAATTGCGGGTCGGGAAGTCGAGGTGACTCGCGAAATGCTGAAGGAAGCGTACATCGACAGTTACGGTCCCAGGGTCATCGCTCGCATGATCATGTTCGATAAACTCAGACGGGCCCAGGAAGTTGTTGCTAAAATCAAGGAACACCCGGAGAATTTCGAAGAGTTCGCGCGCGAACATTCGGTTGAGCCCAACAGTCGGTCCCTGGGAGGAAAAATTCCGCCTATTCGGAGGTATTCCGGTGCCCATGAAGAGATTCGCAGAACAGCATTTCGGATGAAGGAAATTGGGGAAGTGTCCGGATTGCTGCAGGTCGGACGTGGCGAGTATGTGATTTTGCAGTACGAAGGCCGAACGGAGCCGGTGGAACACGACAGGAAAGACGTGCATGCGATTTTGCACAGCGAGCTTGTTGAGCGTGAGGTTCAGACGCTTGTGGCCGAGACCTTCGATTCGCTAAGGAAAGACGCGAAATGTTTCAACTATCTCAGTGGCGAAACCACGAATCCGATTAAACAGACCGCAGCGGTAAGTACGGATCGGATTCTGTCAGGGGGTAACGAGCCCGATCTGGAGTAGCTGATTCAGCAGACGCTCAAAAACGTTTTCGAAGCCTGGTCCCTCACAAGAGCCGGGCTTCTTTTTATTTGTGGTGCCGCAACGTCATTTCGCGCGTTCGCAAGTGTATCTCCTGACGGTCCTTCCAGCGGACATTCGAATCTGTGCACTGGAGATCAGATTTACTGGGCACTCTTCATGTCCGGGCGCAAATTTTGAGCTTCACGCAGATAGACATGTTCAATCTCGGCAGTACTGCGTTCTGTATTGACATGCAGCAGCACACGGATACAGCGAGGCATTGAACCACGTACCGGAATCTCCTGAGCACAGAGCAGGGGGACAAGGCTCATTCCAATGTGTCGGGCTGCTTCCGCCGGAAATGTCGACCGGAGGTCTTCTGTCGTGGTGAAGATTGCAGAAATAACGTCATCAAAATCACTGATCTGGTTTCTCTTCAGAATCTGTTCGATCAGCTCCTGGGTCGCTTCACGAATTTGTTGCGGATCGTCTTCGGTAACACACGTTGCGCCGCGAATGCCTCGAACCGCCATTCTTATCTCCTGCTCGGGTGTGGCCATAATTCTCAGGAATCTCCAGGGGTCGGCAAGGGTTGCGCCAATCCTGCTGCGTGATTCTCAGAATCGTAAGTCATCACTGGTCTGCTTTTCCACGTTGAATCTGTTTCTTCAGCTCAATGCAGTATTCAATCTCTGCAGCAACGGCGTCATCATCCTCATAAAGCTGCAAAACTGAATCCAGCAGGGAAATTGCTGTGTCAGACCGTTCGGGATGGCCGATGGCCAACTTCGCTTCGTCGAGGGTCTCTTTTAAAAATTTCTGCCTGCCTGTAACACTCTTGTCTTTTTTCCACCGCTCCAGTGTCTCCAGTATAAATGTATGAAGGAATCCGTCTTGTGTGGAGTTTTCGATCAGAGATGCTACGGCGTTCAGATCGGCGTTTGCTCGCGTCACATTTCCACGTGCGAAATGGTCGAATGCGCGGCGAACCATGCGTTGGATTTCGGAATCCTTTGATCCGTCAACCGGAGCTGCGCGTTCGAGAGTACGAGAGAATTCGTACTGATTGGCGTTACGCACCATCTGTGTCATTTCCTTCACTCGCTCCGGGATCGCGTTTGTTTTCAGTAATTCCTGCAGCGTATCTCGCTCACGGAGCCATGCCGATGTGGGATTGCCGGACATGACTGTCGCGGCATTCTCGAAGCGTTGCTTCGCCGTGAGAGTTGTGGTCTGCCACAAATAATATCCGAGTCCAAGCACCAACAGCAGAAGACTCATCAGCACGTAGGTGTTGTCAAAGACCCGAGAGAGAATTGATTTTTCCAGCTGCGAGGTAACTTCGTGACGCAGGATATCCCGTACGAGTGTTGCCGGTCCCGGTCGTTGCATCGTGTGATCATCATCATCAGCAGCAGCAGATGTGGCGCCCTTTGTCGCTGGCACATCAACGTCTGCCATATTTTGCCGTTCCTCGATTTCCTGCTGATCCATAAATGCAACTCGTGAGCGAATCTGTTCGAGTTTGCGACTCAGGACCAGAGCATTGGCAGTTCGTTTGTCTGGTTTTTTTTCCAACAACTGGCACACAAGTTCCTCGAAGAGTCGAGGTATTTCCGGCACGTAGTGCCGTGGCTTTTCGATCTGTGAAAACTGTTGCTTATGCAGAATCTCGGTTGCATTCCTGCCATTGAACGGTGGTCGGCCCGTTAGCATGGCGTACATCACAGCGCCAAGCGAATACAGGTCACTCCGTTGTGTTGCACGTTGTCCCCGAGCCTGTTCGGGTGACATATATTCTGCCGTTCCTACCACGCCTCCTGTACGGGTCAGTCGTGTTGTGGCAAACACGTGTGCCACACCGAAATCTGTCAGCTTCACTGTCCCGTCCGGTGTGATCATGAGATTCGATGGCTTAATGTCACGATGCACCACTCCGGCATCGTGTGCCGCCTTGAGAGCTGCGGCAATCTGTAAAGTAATATCTGAGACTTCAGTCCACGGCAGTTTTTGACGATCCGCAATCAGCGTGGTGAGCGTTTTTCCGTCGACAAATTCCATGGCATAGTACCATGAGCCGTCCTCGGTCGATCCATCATCAAACAGTTCGACAATATGGGCACTGTTGAGCTTCCTGAGAGCCTGAATCTCACGAGTGAATCGATGTACGAACCCTTCCTCACGAGCCAGTGAAGCGGGAAGAACTTTCACGGCAGCGATGTGACCAGTCTGTGTGTGTGTTCCGAGATAGACGTTACCCATGCCACCAGAACCGATTTTTCGTTCGATGTGATATGGTCCGATGTGATCGGGATACATACGATCTGTCCTGTGGAGATTCCCGTACGGACGCCGTGCTGATGTGTCCGCTTCGACTCGGAATGAACACTGGAAGCCCGCTTTGCACCGGTCCAGCTTCCTCAAGAGAGTAACAAAATGGTTGGGAAGCAAATTTTTTTACCGGGTTTTTGACGGCAGAATGTCATAACTCCGATGTGTGAAATCCGGAACGTGTGTTGCGACGACCTGGTGGTGTGCACGGAGAGCAGCTGATGCTGCCGCATCGAAGTGAAGTTTTAAAATTATGTCGGTTGAAAATGCACCAGAGACTCGGAGATGAAAATAACAACTCCGGCATGTTGACGAATGCCGACCGTTCAGTCGTGGCTGGCCCAGGTCGTTATGTCGGGGATTCGTGTCAGAAAATCTGCGACAGTCGGAAGAGCTTTGGATTATGATGCATCTGATACGCGCGTTGAGATTGAATGCGTGTCAGCAGAATGTCGTTTTGGATGGTCGCGAACGGCTTGACCGGAATTCTGGTTCACTGAACAATGTTAACGGGCACCTGTGGAATTCATCCAGGGAACTGTTCAATTCCTGAACGAACGGCATCCCAAAACTGCATTACCTGATGTATCGGATATGAGTGAAAAACGGGGCGATTTGGGGACGGCCGGCATTCGGTTACAGGTTGATCGCCTTAATCGACGGTCGCCAGTGTCGATGGCTGCGGCGCGATGATCGACTGCAGCATCAGCATCACGGCACCAGTGACAAGACAAATGTCGGCAGCATTGAAGATAGCCCAGTCGAACTCACCCAGACGAAAATCCAGGAAATCACGTACACCAAACATCTTGTTTCCATTGGATTCCCGGAGCCCGTGCATCCCGAGGCGATCGTAAAGATTGCCCAGCGTTCCGCCGGATACAAAGGCCAGAGCTGTTGTCAGCCACACGCTCTGACAACCTTGTCGCCCGAACAGCCAGTAAAGAATGCCGGCCAAAGCGACGATGCTCAGACCCGCGAACCACAGGGAAAACCCCTGGCCTACTCCCCACAAAGCCCCTTGGTTGATACTGGTGAACAGTCGAAATTTCAACCAGCCATCCAGAAGCCAGTCGGAACCCGTATGGATGTGATACTTGTGAAATGCCACTGATTTCGAAATCAAATCCAGAGACAGAGTGAACACTGTCAGCAGGCCATAAAGAGTCAATCGACTTACGGGAACGTGTCTCATCAACCGGTCTTCTCCTGCTCAAGTTCCTCTTTTATTCGAGCCTGCAGCATCAGGAGACCGAACCGAAAATCATTGCAATCTTTCGGTATCAGCATGGCACGTCCTGTTCCGGCCCAACTGCCTGAAGTGAGTCGACTCATCGTAAACGTTTTTAAAGAAATGGTCATCCCAGGTTGCAAGACCAGGAGTAGGCCGGAAGCCTGTGCAGGACCTGTAAATTGCCACCGGCGCTGCCTGAGGCCTTCTGTGACAGAAGTGCGGTACATGCCGGAATTAGCGCGCCAATGCCGGCGCCAACGCTTCATTCAGCATGCCGCGGACTGGCCTTTCATGTCTGTATTTTGGCACGCTGTCATCAGGAACATGCTTTTTATGCTGCTTTTTCAGCACAGGCTGATGAATCCTGCCAAGACCAGCGCGTGAGCGACTTCAGCACATCATTAGCAACCTGCATTGCATGAACCGCTTCATGCCCGGTAACGCGCGGTCTGAGCTTGCCGCGAACTGCGTCTGTAAACTCCGTCAGCTCCGCCGTAAGGGCATCGCCTTCGGATGCCTGAACGGTTCTTTCCTCAATCCATTCTCCGAAAACACGGTCCTTGAGCGTCATTGGACTGGGTGTTGCAGCCGCAATGGACTGGATCATGCCGGGATTAGAGGCCACTGCGACGGAGGGCGCCCAGCTTGTGAGTGTCCGGGACTGGAGGTCAACGTTGAGACATCCCCGGGAACTCCAGATCTGCAGGGATCTTTCGGTCACGGGGGCCATCCGGCTGGAGGTGATATCGACGATCGTTCCATTTGGCATTCGGAGACGTGCCACGGCGCAGTCTTCGTGAGGGCCAATCGTAACGGCACCAAATGCTTCGACGGATTCAGGCAGGTGACCAATGAGTGCCAGCGACAAATCGATATCATGGATCATCAGATCATGGACGACACCAATATCAGTGGATCGAAATGCGTACGGACTGACTCGCTGGCAACGCATATATTTGACGTCGCTGCAAAGGGTTTGAGCCACTTCGAACGCCGGATTGAACCGTTCGATATGACCAACCTGCAACACGGTATCGTGCTGATCAGCTACCTCGCGGAGATGATTAGCATCTTTCAGGTTTGTGGCCAGTGGTTTTTCAACCAGCGTGGGGATACCAGCCTTCAGAAAATATTCCGCGGGCTCAAGGTGATGCATCGTAGGAGTTGCGATGACGACGCCGTCCAGATTTTTCGGAAGATCCTCGGCTCCGGCGTACCACTGAGTTCCGTAACGCTCTGCGATCTGTTGTCCATGGTCCGATCGAGGATCCACGACACCAGCAACTTTTACTCCGTCCATACCTGCAAGGATACGAGCGTGGTGCTGCCCAAGTGACCCGACACCCACGACTGCTATTCGAAGATCGCTCATGCTGCTTTCGATTTCTGACTGGTCTGATGATCTCTTGTCGGCTGATCCCGAACGGCTTCGCGTGCGCGTCCGAGCTTTCCGGCTCGCTGATTCTGAATGAAGTGTAACAACTCGACAAGTTCCACCGGAAGTACTCCGTCGAGTGTCGCTTCGAAATGAGCTCGTACGTCCTCCAGTTTTTGTCGTTTACGAAACAACAGGCGAAAGGCGTCACGTACACACTGAATTGAGTCTTCGGTGATACCGGCTCTTCGCATTCCAACGACGTTCAGTGATTTCAACGTGGGATTATCGTTGCCGGCAGCCAGCATAAAAGGAGGAATGTCGTGTGGAACGCGGCATCCCCCGCTTACAAAACTCAAACGGCCGAGTGTCGAAAAATGATGAACCACCGTGTTCCCTGAGACAATTGCTCCATTCTGCACATGGACGTGTCCGCCCAGCAGCACGCCGTTGACCAGAATGACTTTGTCATAAATGTGGCAATTGTGAGCGACGTGACTGTTGGCCATGAACATGTTGCCATTGCCTATGATGGTGCATCCGTCTTCTTTTTCGGCACCTTTACTGACCGTTACACCTTCTCGAAAGATATTATCATTACCCGCAATGACCTGAGTGTCTGTGTCGCGATAGCTGATGTCCTGTGGTTCACCACCGATGACGCAACCCGGATACACGCGGTTCCTCTGTCCAAGTGTTGTCCGACCTGTAAGGACTACGTGACTCTCCAGTACTGTATCACTGCCAATGGTTACCTGAGGGCCGACTACACAGAACGGTCCGATTCTGACTCCCGGTCCCAGCCTGGCTGAGGAATGAACCTCGGACATCGGTGAGATTTGTGGTTCCATGTTGGTTGATCATCCTGATTGATGTGGTGCCGTCCTGGCTTCAAACGTTCCCGGGTATCACGCCGCCGATGAAACAGGCTGCGATTCACTGCCGGCGAGCCGGGATACTTCCGCAGCCAGCCGATGATTGAGTTTGTGACCACTGCGAACAGCAGTGAGGTGACCACAGAGAGGTACCCCGCAGAGCGCTAAATCGCCAATACAGTCCAGCAGCTTATGTCGAACGCATTCATCCGGCCATCGCAGTCTGTTGTTCCACGTTCCGTCAATTCCACAGACCAGCAAATCCGCGTCCGTGAGATGTCGGCCATAGCCCATTCCCTTCAACGCTGCGATTTCCGACTCAAGTACAAATGTTCTTGCAGACGCGATTTCGCGAACAAAAGTATCGGGTGTAATTTCGGCTGAGTAGGTCTGCGGCTGTATTGCGGCTCGTCTTCCATAGTCCAGTTGCCAGGTGACGGCCAGCAGTGACCTGACATAGGGACGCAGCAGTAGTGTCTGGCCGTCTTCTGACCCCAAGACCATCTGATCAGTCACGACAAATGATTCCACCCGATCTGACAGTTTCTGCAGTCCGATATCCAGAATCGCATCGCAAAAGACACGACTGGAGGCGTCGAACGACGGGACTTCCGGAGCATTGATTTCAATGAGACAGTTGTCGACACCCATTCCGGCCATGGCCGCCATCAGATGTTCGACGGTTTCCACGATTGGTTGATTTGCAATTCCCAGGATTGTCCGGCGTGTGGCCGCCAGGACATAGTCGTGTCGCGCCGGAATCGTTGGAAAGTCGGTAAGGTCGCAGCGGCGGAACAGGATGCCGGTGCCTGCCTCAGCGGGAAGCAGGCGAATCCGGGCGGGAACGCCGTGAAACAGGCCCGGGCCTTCCAGTTCAACGGGACCTGCCAGTGTCTGTTGCAGACGTTTATTCACGGCCTCAACCACTCTTTTCCCCCATCAGCCAGGATCAAACCTGATCCGTTCAGCAAAACCGGCAGCCGGTGCTCAGTGCAGACAGCTGCCGGATTCTGTTGTAGTCGCTCGACGAGCCGGAGCATCGTCGCAATTGCGCTAACGATTGACAGGTTTCCGATTGCCTGCCGACTGAGTCGGGGTCCTGCCGGATTTCCTGCTGAATTGATTGTTTAACTGTTTGAGCACGATCTCTGTAATGTCGTTTCCGTTCTGGTGATAGATGACATTTTTGTTCATTGCCTGAATGGCCTGTTGAGGTTGCATTTCATTGTCAACATTCTTGCGATTGAATCGGAGAACGAGAGAGTACTCAGCGTATTCGGCGTACGCTTTTACCATTTTGCTGACGTCGGCGTAAATTGTTTTCAGCATTTCTGTTTCGCGTCGTGCGAGTTTACGCTGGGTCGCAGCACGCCATGATTCAAATTTGGCTTTTTCGTCAAGAAGTTGGCGTTCGATATTTTCGTATTCAGGGCTGCCTGGATCGAAATCCTTAGACTGTTGGCTGAGTTGTTCCTGCAGCGCTTTAAATTTGCTGGCCATTTCCTGCGCTTCGGTATCGCTCTGCTGGACAGCTGCCTGGAGTGCTTCTCGAAGTTCTTTGAACTTTTCGTAGTTCTGAAATACATGGGCCATGTCAATCAGACCCACCTTGGTTACAGCCGCTTTTTTCTGTTGAGATGGTCTACGGTCCTGAGCCTCTGCCAGATTACCCGTTGCCAGAATGGCAAACGTAAGGAGAGAGAGGATGAGAGGGAGGCGTTTCACAGTAGGGACACTCCTTTGTTTACCGGTTTCTGCCCCGGTTGTCGGAACAGCATGTCATCGGGGGAGGGATTAGGTTGAGACAATCGGAAATCTCTCAGACCCCGGTTTTTTGGTCAATATGAGTGATGCAGGGCGTGGCCCCAAATTCCACCCGGCTCGTTCGGAAGCCCTTCTGTTGCCGGAAAATCGGCAGTTCCTGCCTGCAATTCAGTTCGGCTCCCTGTAATTGACGGAATTTGATATGACCGTTTTATGACTGTGCAAGCTGTATTTTTTCAGACTTTTATTGCCTGGACGCTGCTTTCTCTGACGTCAGCAGCAGCGGAATATGGGCTGATTCCCCACGATCCAAATCCTCAGGCATTTTCCAGTGGGCGAGTACACCGCTCAGCAGCTGTCGTTGACGATGCGTCGCTTTACGACGTGGCCACGGTGGGGCTGCGATGCTGGGCAGTTGGGGAACGTGGGGTCATTCTTCGTTCTGATGACGCAGGGAAAACGTGGAAATCAGGCGTTCTGCCCTTCGACTGCAGCCTGAACAGCGTCTGTTTTCTCACGAATCGTATTGGCTTTGTCGCCGGAACACGTCTCGACCTGCACTCAAAATCAGATCGCGGGGTTCTGCTGACAACTCGTGACGGTGGCCAAACATGGAAAAACGTATCGCCAGACGTCCGACTGCGTGGTCTTCGGTCGATTCGTTTCTTTGGATTGGAGAAAGGGGTCGCGATTACTACACCAAATCAGAACCAGGGTGGAACGCTTCTGATCACGACAGATGCCGGCCAAACGTGGAAGGAAATGGAATCACACAAGGGGCGTGCTGACTGGGTCAGTGCTGCATTCATGCGTCCAAACGAAGGAATTCTGGTTGGTCGTGGTCAGGCATATGGTCTGGTCAATAACAACAAATTGACAATATTGGGATATCCCAGGAATACGCTGCAGACCGTCAATGCCGCATCACTTTCCGATGATGGTCGGGCGTGGATTGTTGGGGACGGTGGCTATATTCGTCGGAGTACGAATCGTGGCGTGAGTTGGAAAATTCCTGCGAGATTCCCTGACGAGATTCGAGATGTGTATTGTTTCCGCAGTGTGGTGCACGATGGTGAACGTGTCTGCGTGGCGGGTACTCCGGCATCAAGCGCGTTAGTCAGCGTCGACTCCGGAACCACATGGACGAGAGTGCCGTGTGCCAGGGGCGGGTCAATCAATCGACTCATTCGCACGGGATCGGATTCGCTTCTGGCAGTTGGATCGTGGGGCATGATTCTGCAATCCGACAATTTTGGACAAAGCTGGAAAAATGTACGCAACGGTAACCGCCGTTCGGCTCTGATGTACATCGTGACGAATCCCCAGGACGCGGCTCCATTGATGCTCGCCGAAGTGGCTGGAGAGCAGGGGTATCGGGTGAGCGTACTGCAACCTTCGGAGCGATTATCTCATCAGACAATGCCTGAACGCTGGCGGTCTGAAATGTCAGGTCTGGGCGTGAATACGCTGACAGCCGACTGGCGTTTCGCTCGAACCAAACATCAGCAGGCTATGTCGCAGCCGTCGCTGCTGAACTCATGGGACGAGTCGTCCGACGGCCGGCTCCGGAAACTGCTTCCGCTTCGACTGGCAGCCGGAATTCGAACGTGGCGACCTAACGTGATTTGTATTGAATCGTCCGGCGACAATGATGGTGTCGCGGCGATTTGGCGATCAGTGATTGCATCTGCCAGTGAAATCGCGGCAGGATCTGATCCCCGAGCCATTTCGTTGCTCAATGCAGGGCTGCTGCCCTGGTCCGCCGAGCGGATCATCAATCGCACGCACGAGAACAGTACTGTACTCGAGTTCCAGGCCGACACGCTGTTGCCGACGCTCAGGACAACAGCCGGGCTGATTGCTCAAAACTGGTGCTTTGGTGAGAGTGCGGGGTCTCGTTTGAGGGGCCATGACGTGGCTTATGCCATGCACAGTACATCGCCGGTCGCCACACCCAACACCATGTTTCAAGACATCCCGGTAATCCCGGGTGGTGACGGAAGACGGAAATTGACACAGCTGGATCAGGAGAATGACGATCTGGAAGTAATCGTGCAAAAACATCATACGCAAAAGCTGGCGGTGACCGGACAAATCGACCGCAGGCCGATGGGGGGAGATCTCATCGCACATATGCAGACGATCGGCACTAACGTACCCGAGGCCCTGGCCTCCGCCCAGTTGCAGCACACGTTGGAGCTGTTTTGCCAACGAGAGAATCTGGAAGGCAGAATTGCGGTGCAAAAGGAATTCACACGTCGATTTCCCGCTTCTCCACAGGCCGCTCACGCCGCGGAAGATCTGCACCTCCTCTACTCGTCCGCAGAGATCCTGATTTTGCGCAAGAACGGACGACCGAGACAGGACGAAGTGCGACGTCATGCAGGATCACATATTCCGACCGATCTGCGCCCGTTGCCGAGTCAGGAACAACGAACACAGTTGTTGTCCGTCAAGCCATGGGTCCTGCCGGCTGCCGGAACCTCGCTCGACCGTTTTCACCGGAGCAATGGTTCAGAAGACAATGCTCTCAATGAGCACTGGCATCAGCAGGCTGGTGTTTCACAGGGCATTCTGAATCAGCTAGCACCGGATGCTGCTTCATCGGCTCAGCAGCAACTTATCGTTGCTGCCCGTTATCGAAGGATGCAGCAACCCGGTAAAGAACGAACAGCACTGGCAGCTGCATCCAGGGCCCCGGACAGGCATCGTCTGCTGGCGATCAACGAAATGCAGGCCGGATTCTCAGCGGTTGAACCGCTCATTGAGGCATTTAATCTGCCTGAGACCGATCACCGACCCCGACTGGACGGTGTGTTAAGCGATCAATGCTGGCAAGAGGCTCCGGAAATTCGACTGACCGGTGACGGTCCCGCCGCCGAAACTATGAATACCCTCGTCATGCTGAGCTGGGATTCCGAGTTCCTGTACTTCGGTGGTCACGTGCCGACTGTTGCCGGTATCGAACCCGCGGCCGAAAAATTCGATCGAACACATGATGAGGCAGATATGAAGGGCGACCATATCGAATTAAAACTGGATATCGATCGTGACTATTCGACAGCCTGGCATTTCGTGATCGACAGTGCGGGGCGGACGTCCGATCGCTGCTGGCAGTTCGATCGCTGGGATCCGCAATGGTTCGTGGCAACTGATCGCGACCAGACCGGATGGCGATTCGAAGTCGCGATTCCGACTCAGGAACTGCAGTTGAATCCGTTGGAAGCAGGTGCCAGATGGGCAATGAGCGTTCGGCGTGTCGTCCCTGGCTATACCGATCAGCGTGTTGAGGTCCGGGAAGATGTGAAGCAACTGAAGACTCGATACAGTTTGATTCGTTTTATACGAAACAGACGTCCGAAGTCGTGACGATCAATATATGACATTCTTTATTGGAACTGACGAAGCCGGTTACGGTCCAAACTTTGGACCTCTGCTGATTACGGCGACAGCCTGGCGGTTCCCGGAAGGAACGACGGCGCCGCAGTGCTGGGAGATGTTGAGCGACACCATCGGTACGTCTCTGCCGGAGCTGCCGGAAAAGCTGCAGGTTGCCGATTCGAAAAAAGTGTACTCTCCGGGCCGTTCGATCACCTCACTGGAAAAAACGGTGTTGTCATTCCTAAAACTCCTGAATCAGATTCCGAACGATTTTGATTCATTGGGGACCGCCGTGGCTGGTACTTCATTTCAATATGCTGCGGATCGGGAAAGATGCCGGGCGCCGGAGCGTATCAGTCTTCCCGTGGAGACAGATGTCAGGCTGGTCGAACGGTTGTCACAGCGATTGCGTGAGTCGCTCGGTTCGGCTGCAGCTGAATTGGTTACGGTGCGATCTCGCGTTATTTTTCCGGCTGAGTTCAACGAACTTGTCAAAGCTGCGGGTTCCAAAGGGCGAGTTCTTTCCACAGAGACGTTACAGCTGGTGGCCCGTATTGTTCGCGATAAACGACCGAAGTCGGCCCAAATCATCTGTGACAAACACGGAGGAAGGAACCGCTACGCTGATTTAATTTCCGCAGCCTTCGACGACGGATTCGTATTTCGTCTGGAAGAAGGCCGACAGTTGTCACGGTATCGGCTGAATGACCTGGAGTTTCGTTTTCAAACCAGGGCCGAAGAACACCTGCCGGTTGCTCTTGCGTCTATGATATCCAAATACCTGCGCGAAGTTGCAATGCTTGAATTCAATGCGTTTTGGCGACAGATCATTCCTGGGTTGAAACCGACGCAGGGTTATCCGGTGGACGCTGCACGATTTCTTGAAGATATTGAAGAAGAATTGCATCGTCAGAACATACCAAAGAAAATAATCTGGCGCTGCCGGTAGCTTCAGCAGAACAGACGGTTGTAACAGCTGCACAACAGAAAAATCCGACAGCCGTGCCTGCGGGAACTGAACTTCATCGTTCCAGTCTGTGTCTATGTTTGTCTGGAGCCTTTGAAGGTAATCGATGGACAGGCGCGTATTGGTCCGCAACGATTGACACTATGAAAGACAGTCTATACCTCCCAGCGTCTGAGCTGAAATCATTCGCTTTACGCGTTGTAAGGAAACTGAATGCGGCGGGTTTTGAAGCTGTGTGGGCTGGTGGATGCGTGCGCGATGCCTTACTTGGTATCGCCCCCCAGGATTATGACGTTGCCACTTCAGCCCGACCAGACGATGTTATTCAGCTGTTTGGCCGGGAAAAGACTGTCTGCGTCGGTGCCAGTTTCGGTGTGGTTGTTGTTCTCGGAAAATACAAATCGGACGGTCAGGTTGAAGTCGCTACGTTTCGTACCGATGGACAATACACCGACGGACGTCGACCGGACCATGTCGCATTCTGTTCCTCCGAAGAAGACGCACAGCGACGTGATTTCACTATCAATGGCATGTTCTATGATCCGCTTGCCGGCAAAGTCATCGACTATGTCGGCGGTCGAGAGGACCTGGAACGAGCAATGGTCCGTGCGATTGGTGCTCCGGATGAACGATTTGAAGAAGATAAACTCAGAATGCTGCGTGCAGCGCGCTTTGCGGCTCGTTTTGAATTCGATCTGGAAGAGTGCACAGCTGAAGCCGTCCGCCGACGAGCCACGGATCTGACGCAGGTCAGTGTGGAACGAATCAGTCAGGAGCTGAGAAGAATGCTTTCACATTCTTCCAGACATCTGGCGCTGGGTCTTCTCGTCGAAATCGATTTGTTTTCCGTTGTTTTTCCGTCCGCCTCTGATGAAGCAAAGGATCTTGCGCTTCGTCTTGCGCCGTTTTTGCGTCTGCCGAGATTCGAGCCAACTCTGGCAATGCTGCTGCAGGAGCGACTTGACGTTGACGGTGATCACCTTCGGGTGAGGACAACACATATCGCGGCAGCGTGCCGCGAACTCAAATTCTCCAACGAGGAGGTCTCCACGATTTGCTGGCTGTGTGATGCATGCAACCGCTGCAAATGTCCGTCAGAGTTGCCGCTGCACCACCTCAAGCCGATTCTGTCCGACAATCGGCATCCGCTTCTGATGGATCTCATTGAGGCTTTGGTACAGGCAGAAATGCGGCCACAAAATGACGCCGTGTTTCTGAACACGTACCTGAATCAGACCAGTCCGGAAATTCTGGATCCATCACCTCTGATCTCAGGAGTTGATCTCAAACGGCTGGGAATGAAAGACGGTCCCGAATTCAGTACGGTTCTCCGGAAAATTCGCAACGAACAACTGGACGAGTTGATCTCAACACGGGATGAAGCAATGGCTCGAGTTGAAGTGATTCGTGAGAAATAACAGACTTGGGTAATGGTCTCTGTTTGTCCGGAATGCTCCGAGGCTGACCTGGATGGTCTGCGCGGAAGCAACGTTTCGAGTGGTGGCCGCCGGAATATGACTTTTTTTCATTTCCACGCTCAGCCACTCTACAATCAGCTGCTGGCAGCGTTCATGTCGGTTGGATACCCGAATTTGGCGTACAGATTCAGTAACATGATGCGATTTGGAATTCGAACTGTCGGCACGTGTTTGCGGCGGCTTACGTTGATGCACCCCAGGGCTGCACTGAGAGTTACCCGGTACTGGCAATGGTTGGGGTGGTTGCCGGTTTGATAACGTTGACCGTTCTGTTGACGCCAATTGACGTCCGGGAAGAAGAAAGGACGACGTGAGAATCCGTTCTTTGACAGCTTTTCAGGTACCGATAGCGCTGCGCAGTCCTGTGCGTCATGCGTCTCACGTCCGACATCATAACGAGACATTAGTCGTTCGCTGTGAACTCTCAAACGGATATGTGGGCTGGGGCGAAGGCCTGCCGCGTACTTACGTCACGGGAGAATCTATCGGATCTGTCTGGCAGCACCTGCAAGAGAGTTCATTCAAACCTCTGCAGGAAAAATTTCAGGATGTCCATGAAGCCTCGGACATGTTCGATCAATTCCTGCTGGCGACTGTCCCGGCGCCCTCCGGTGTTACTCCCCGTGAATGCTTCGGAAATTCTGTCCGATGTGCACTGGAAATAGCCCTGCTGGACGCTGCCTGCAGGAGTGACGGGCAGAGTCTGGGAGATTTTATTTCCTCGTTACCGGAAGCTGTCGAGATAATCGAGCAGCAAAATGAAGTCTTTTACAGTGGTGCCATCACTTCCATGACGGCTCGCAGGCAGTGGCTTTCGGCATGGAAGATGAAACTGTTCGGATTCAACAGTGTGAAGGTTAAAGTGGGAGCAGACGCGATTGCGGATCGAGACTGCCTCCGCCGGATCCGGGGTATTCTTGGTCCGGGGGTTGACATTCGTATCGACGCAAACGAGGCCTGGAGAATCGAGGAAATTGTTTCCCGGATGGACCGGCTCCAGCCATTTCGTCCGACAAGTCTGGAACAGCCGGTTCCTCACGCTCAGGTTGCAGATCTTGCGCAGGTTCGTTCCCGGATCTCTGTGCCTGTCATGCTTGATGAGTCGTTGTGTTGTGAGGAAGACGGGCGGCGTGCGATTGATCAGCAAAGCTGCGATTTATTCAACATTCGACTTTCCAAGTGCGGTGGAATTCGCAGCTCGATTCGTCTGGTTGCTATGGCGGTTTCCAACGGTCTGGGATACCAGCTGGGTTGCCAGGTCGGTGAAACCGGAATTCTGTCGGCAGCCGGTCGACACTTCGCGTGCAATGTGAGCGGGATTCGATATCTGGAAGGCAGCTACGACAGGTTCCTGGTTCGAGAGACTCTGACTCGCGAGAATCTGACATTTTCCCGGAGAGGTCGTGCCCCTCGGCTTCTTGGCTCCGGATTGGGAATCAATGTTAACGAAGAACGGATCCGATTGATTGCAGAACGTAAGATGGAGTTGATTGGCAGTCATACGAATTGACGTCAAGCTTCATAACACTCAAGTATGTTTATGAAACACTAAATATCAGCATCGCATGAAAATCTTCTCTCCTTGGGATCCAACTCCGTGGGAGGATAACCTCCTTCGATTCCAGATTCTTCTTTAAATGCTCAAAGCTGCGTCCTATGCCCATTAACTCAAGACTCCCCTCCATCGAACATCTTCGGGACAAGGCCCGGCGCCGTATGCCGGGCTTCGCCTTCGACTATCTTGAGGGTGGCTGTAATTCCAATATCAACCTCAAACGCAACACGGATGAGATCCGCGATATTCGTCTGCAGCCATACTATATCCGGGATTATGCAGGGTCTGATCTTCGTACTGAGCTCTTTGGTCAGACTTACGATGCACCTTTCGGAATTGCTCCTATCGGTCTTCAGGGCCTGATGTGGCCTCACTCCACCGAAATCCTGGCCAAGGCCGCAACGGAACATAACATTCCATTTATCCTGAGTACCGTTGGAACTGCCAGTATCGAGGAAGTCTCTGAAATCACCGGGGGTAAAGCGTGGTTTCAGCTCTATCACCCGGCCGAAGACGACCTGAGGGATAAAATCCTTGCCAGGGCCAGTGCCGCGGCCTGTCCCGTTCTGGTTATTCTCGCTGACACTCCGACCTTCGGTTACCGGCCCAAAGAAATCCGCAACGGGCTTTCTATTCCTCCTCGGATGACTCCCCGGAATATCATCCAGATGATTATGCACCCCACCTGGTCTTTCTCACAGCTTGCAGCGGGAGTGCCTCAGTTCAAAACAATGACCCCCTACATTCCAAAGGGCCTCAGCATGAAGCATCTTGGCCTCTTTATGAACAAGACCTTCTCGGGAAGATTGAACGAGGACCGTATCAAGGCCATCCGGGATCTCTGGAAGGGAAAACTCGTCGTTAAGGGAATCGTGAACGAAGAGGACTGTGAAAAAGTCCTCCGTCTCGGGGTAGACGGAATCATCGCCTCGAATCACGGCGGACGACAACTCGACGCAGGACAATCGACGATCAGACCAATCCCTTCACTGGCCGAATCCTACGGAGATAAACTCACTGTCATGATCGACAGCGGGTTGCGAGGAGGCCCGGACATCGCATGCGCGCTGGCCAGCGGAGCCCGCTTTACCTTTCTTGGACGCTCCTTCATGTATGGTGTTGGGGCTCTTGGTCGGGAAGGTGGTGATCACACTATCTCCATGCTCAAGCGTCAGCTGCAGCAGGTCATGGAGCAACTGGCATGCGAGCGCGTCACCGATTTCCCCAATCATCTAGTCTGAGAGGACACGTCGGCCGCCCATTCTGTCATCACAAAATAGTGAAGAGCTCTAAAATCTCTCTTTGAGATGCCCGGCCAGGGACGTCCGGTTGCCAAAGTCGGTTTCGAGAGTCAGCAGCACATTATCGGAAAACCTGTATGGAAAACTGACCTGGATGATCGAGTCCCTTCGTTCAGTTCTGTGGTTTGTTGAGTACAGTCGGCGGACAATGTGTGCGTGTTCGAACGGTAGCGTATGTTCAAGCATAACTGCAGGATGTGACCGAATACACAGCTGCGACTGTTCGCTGGTGCCCGGTGCTGCCGATTCCACAGTTGACCCTGCCTTGATCGATGATCTTCACATGCCGGAGAATGGCGACCACACTGTAATATACAGGGGTGTTTGGAGTCGCTGAGAACGCAGCGATCCGGGTGACCGACGTTGACATCGTTCATCGCGTCCTGTGTTTTCTGCCTCAACATCTGTCGATTGTTATACCGTCGTCGCAAACTGTCCATAATATGCACGAAGCATATGCTCGGAGAGAACCTCAGAAACATGCGTTTGCCGGATTTACTTCGGGTCCGTCAAAGACCGCCGATATTGAGCAGTCCCTGGTAATTGGAGTTCACGGAGCCCGATCGCCGACTGTGTTCGCCGTCCATGGACTGGCGTAGGAACCCGGGCCGGTATTTACGGAATTGGGATTGTGATGCTTCAGTCTTCCAGTTCCAGATTCCAGTATGCGTCGTTGATGAATTTTGACCAGCTTTCGAGTCGAATCGTGTGACGAGCATAAGCCGGACTCCAGATCGGTCGGCGCGGTTGGCGCTGCAGAGGCATCGAGGCCTTTTCCGGAGTTCGGTTTCCTTTGCGATGATTGCAGTCCACACATGCCAGAACGCAGTTGGACCAGGAAGACGTTCCACCCTGGGCACGAGGCAGGACGTGGTCAATCGTCAGTTCCTCACTGCCTGGACGGCAGCCACAATACTGGCACATGAACGCATCACGCTTGAAGACATTGCGACGACTGAACGCGACAACATTATGCGGTGTTTTGTTGTAGCGGGTTAACGTAACCACTTCCGGTACTTTCAGTCGCAGCCACTGAGTCTGGATGACGCGTTCGTCGTCCTGCGGCTGTAGCCGGGCCCATTCGTCCCAGCTGTGCTGCATGAAACTGTCTGGATCAACGATGCGCGCTGATTCGTTCCACACCTTGACCAGACTTCGTGCGACCGTGGAAACTCCTACCGGTTGCCAGCTTCGATTAAGAACGAGAGTAGGGCGATTGAGTGACGAAGTGAACACGTACGTCCTTCCTGTTCTCGTGATCGGCAATCCCAACAGTCGGTATGAGATGCTGCCACGTGTCGATTCAGACTGACCGCACGCGAGAACCTGCAGTCAAATGGACTGGCTCAGTACCAGGTGAACCCGAAAGTACAACTGAAGCGACAATACCGTATCGGTTGCCGCTACGAGTTACGAGCTTAAATCAAAATCAATCTGACAGCGGTTGTAAGGAAAATAACTGACGGAATGGATACTGCACATCCGACAGTCATGTTTGCGGAAGTCATCGGGCAGTTTCGATTGACTGTGATCGTACGCAAAACAAAATTGGCAGTGCGACTTCTCATTCGGTTCGATTCCATCTGCAGACACAATGGATTTGGTTCATCCGACAGGACGGTGTGCTGGGTCGGAATTGTGCTTGTCAGTGCAGGTGATCTGAGCATGTCGAACCACATCTGTGACTGCTGTGAACCCCCATGCCGGAAATTTATTCGTAGGTTCAATACAGCGACACCGACTGCAATTGAGACCGTACGCACCTGTCGCATAACTCTGCCAACGATAAGCCCGTCGCTGCCGCAGACAAGGGAACGAGACTATGAGATGTCATGCCTGGAATTGTATTGATTTCAAGAACGTACGGACGGTTACAGTGATCAATCCGGAAATCGACGCGGAGAATCCCTTTGACGTCGCATACTTCACAGGCCTTGACGGCGACTGACGCTAAAGTTTCGGGCAGATCTGTCGGACCCACTCGAAAGTGTGTTGTGCTGCTTTCATATTTGTTGTGGTAATCGTACCAGCCGTCCTGAACATAGATTTCCACCGCAGGGAATGCCCGGCCATCAATCACCGGAATACTGATTTCACGACCCGGTACGTATGACTCGACGACAACTTCGGAACAAAAGGAAAATGCTGAGCTGAGCGCACCGCTCCAGGCTTCGGGATGTTTCACGATGGAGATTCCAATACTGGAACCCTGCCGTGCAGGTTTGACAACCAGTGGAAATTCAAGAGGTGGCATACTATCTGGTGAGTTGATCGTCGTCCCTCGAGCCACCGGAATTCCGTGTTCTTCTAACCTTGTCCGCGTCAGCGATTTATCGAATGTCAGCGCACTGCCATCGATTGAACATCCAACCCAGGACAACCCAATCGTACGAAGTTGCTGATGTAAAACACCGTCTTCTCCGCCCGTGCCGTGCAGCATCGGGAAAGCAATTTCCCACTCGTCCGCTACAGGCTCCGTCTCTGGTCCCTGTGCAGGATCCCATTCTCCAACGGTGTGTCCGGATGTCCGCAGAGCGTCTGCGACTGCACGACCGCTCTCCAGACTGACCTCTCGTTCAGTTGAAGTGCCACCAAATATGACCAATACACGGCATTTATCCTGACGCAGTGTCTTCGGAGTCATGTGTAGTGGCCCCTCCTTACGACCAGCGACAAATCTCCAGCTCCAGATCGACGCCAAATTTCTCCGAGACAGCGGACTGGATTCGTGAGATTAACTGATCGACATCATGACAGGTTGCCCCTTTTTCCGTCACAATGAAGTTGGCGTGACGTTCACTGATGCGAGCCTGGCCTGATGTCATCCCCTTCAGCCCGCATTGTTCAATCAATGCACCCGCACTCAGGCCACGAGGATTACGAAAGATACATCCCGCCGACTGATCAGCCAGCGGTTGCGTAGCACGCTTCATGATCCAGTTTTTTCTCATCCGGCGTGTTAATTCACTCGACGGATCGGACTTCAGCTGTAGCGTTGCGGACAAAACCAGAACGTCGTCCAGGCTGCATTGCCGATAGGAAAACACCAGTTCATCTCCGGTTCGTTCAACAATTTTTCCCTGGCGGTTCAGCACCGACACCGATTTGATGAGTTCTCCAATATCGCCGTGCCGGCTTCCTGCGTTACCCAGTACTGCGCCTCCAATCGTGCCTGGTATTCCTACCAGGGACTCCAGTCCCGCCAACTGTGCACGAACTGCTTCCGAAACAGCGTAGGAAAGCAATGCTCCGCCACCGGCTGTCAGGCTTTCGTCTGTGACCGTTACGTTGCTCAACAGCGGTTCTGCAATGCGAATCACAGCACCCCGCACTCCGTCATCCGACACCAGAACGTTGGAACCACCGCCAAGAATCCTGATGGGAATATCGTGCTCAAGGCAGCAGCGAACTACCTGCAGCAGCTGGTCTTCGGTTCCAGGTGTCAGGAGATACTCAGCCCGACCGCCCAGTTGTAACCAGGTGTAGGGCGCCAGCGATTCGTCACGCTGCAGAATCTCGCCGAAATCTTCGATGGACTTCGTCATGAATCCGATGCACTGTTCCGGCCCCCATAGTGAGGAAAACGTCCTCTGGCCGACCGGTATGTTCTATGATTGAAACGGCTGAATTCACTCCATCAGTGAACACGGCAGGAGTCCCTGCCTCACAAATTGTAGCAGCCAGGTCCCGGCTGGATCGATGGCAGTTGGCCAGTGAAACCGTTTCTCGTGCCGGAAACACGGGCAGCACCACCACCTCATCTGCCAGTAACAATGCCTGTGTAAACTGATCCCGACAGCGCTGCAGACGAACCATCTGGTGAGGCTCAAAAATAACTCGAATTCGTTGGCCTGGAAACTGCTGCCGAACCGTATTGAGTGTGGTTTTAACAGCAGTGGGGTGATGTGCATAGTCGTCCAGCATGCTCATTCCCCGACAGGATTCACGGCGATCCAGACGCCGCTTCAATCCAGGAAACCCGTTCAACGCTTTCTGACACTGAGCGGCCGTCATACCCAGGTGAACGGCTGACACGACCGCTCCAAGCAGATTGCTGGCATTATGCCAGCCAGTCAGGGGAACATTCAGGCTGCCAAATACCCGTCGTCCCTGTTGAATTCTGACCGTCATGTGGCCTGGTCCTGTACCTGTGATACGTCCGGACCAGTCACATGGAAGATCACCCACCGCCCAGCTGATCGTTGTAACACCAGCTGACGCTGACAACGACATGCTCCGAAGGCAGGCGGCATTCACAAACGCGTATCCATCGTTTGGAACTCTTTGGAGGAATTCAAGATAAGCTGCATCTTCAGCATCGACAGAATCAAAATGGTCACCATCAATGCCATTGAGAATAATGTGAGTTGGCTGAAGCTGAAGAAATGAACAATCAAATTCACAGGCTTCAATTACAGCCATTCGACCGCTTCCGTAATGTCCACCCTGTCTTGCGAATCCATCCCGACGACAGTGTTTTAGTTGCGCGCCAACAAAAATACCGGGGTCTGCTCCATTGTAGTGAAGCATCCAGGCGAGCAGGCTGGACGTCGTACTCTTACCATGCGTTCCGGCGACGCAGATCTGAGTCCGTCCGGTGAATGCCGTATTGACTGCCTCAAGGAGTGACATTTCCGGGATCGATCGTTGCCGAGTCCACGTTCGCAGGGCAGTTGATTCAGGAATAGCCGGTGAGCAGACAGAGGAATCGATTGTTACCGCCGGACTCGGGTCTTCCCACGCAAGGAGGTGAACGTTCTCAACCAACGGCACCGTTCCCATCCCGTTGGTAGCGATGGCCCCAGAACCAACTTCATACGTAATATCTGTCCCGAAAACGGTATGGCCGGCCTGATGCAGGATTTCGGCAAGGGCTTGCATTCCGGAGCCGGCGACCCCCAGCAAAAGACAACGCTGTGGAATCGACCAGTCGATTTGTCGATTTTTCAGCGCTGACATACCCGCGTCCGTTTCGGTGATCAGGGCAGGAACAACAACAGATCCGACCTTGAAACTCAACAGGAAGGTTAAATCAGCTTCCGGTATCTGACAAGGACGGTCTTGCTCTGAGCATACGGCAGCTGAGAATTTACCTTGTGAACGGGAACGTAAGCTTTCTGTCCTGTGTTAACTGTCAATTCGGGAGTTCACACATCCGGTTCCCTCTTCCCTGTTCGTTGATTTCTGTTGACGGACTCACCAGACAGCAGACCAGGATCGTCGATTTGAGTATAAAGGAGAAGACGGGCTCGGCTTCTGCTGTACGCATCGCCATGCCGGGACTGACCAGATTTATCTAGAATGGCCAGAGCTTGGTTCGTATATCGTCATCCAGCTGAGCAGCGTATTCGCTGACTTCAAAGGCTTCGCAACAGGTGATGGCTCTGCCTTTTTCTTCGCCGTAGGTCGCTATCAGGGCTTCCCGAAAGCGGTTGGCTCGCTCGGCGATTTCATTCTGAAACCATGTCCGAAGCCAGGCCAGTCTTTGTTCCGGCTTCTGGGGCACCTGGTCGAGGATGCCTTGTTCATAGGCCAGCCACTCGAAGACCTGCGTACGATGACAAGCCAGCATATCTATGACAGAGTCGAGCTGAGGTTCGACGTCCAGGACTAAATCCGGACGCAGGGGAGCCGGGCGAGTGAAAAGATCTGTCATGTAGAGGATGACGGGATTCTTGAAAAGCGGAGGCACGTCTGGCACCACCTTGGGCACCGTGACCAGATAGGATGCGTCTTGGGTGAGTTGACCGACGGCCCGGTGATCCGGGTGGTAGTCACAGGTTCTGTGGGTCAGTACGACGTCGGGACGAAAGGATCGAATTTCCCTGATCACGCGGTCGCGGTTCTTGATAGTCGGTTCCAGATGAGCGTCGGGCAGGTCCCAGTTCAGATATTCGGCGCCAATCACCGCGCCTGCATCGGCTGATTCTTTTTGTCGCAATGCTTTTAATTCTTCCGACGATCGTTTGTGGTGTCCAGCTGCTCCATCGGTCAGAGAAATCAGTTTGACCGTAGCGTCGAGTTCCTTGCGGTAGCACGTGAGTAATCCGCCTGCATGGTACTCTGCGTCATCGGGATGAGCTCCTAGGACAAGGATGCGTGGAGGTTCGGACATTTGGGACATATCGATTGAAACAGGTTTTGTTTTACGATTATCGAACAGACGAAATGGCTCTTTTCTTCATGGTTGCACTTTCGGACTTATTTGCCACTCCCAAAACACGTCACCTAAGGAATTGATCTTAGCCGTATACCATGTTGGAATCATCGGCATCGATGCCTGGTCCGATGCCGGGGTTGTTATATTTTACTTCTCTCGACCTCTGGACAAAGATGAACTGAAGCAACGCTGCGGGGCCGACATCACACTTTATCGAGACGTAAAGAAGCTCATTGCGGACGACAACGTCAATGTGGTCGATATTTGCTGCTACCACCGCCAGCATGTCAGGCAAGTGATTGTGGCGATGTAAGCGGGCAAGCATCTTATCGTGGAGAACCCTTCGGCTCTTTCATTGAAGGATGTATGCCCCAGGCAAAAGGCGGCCAACAAAGCCGGTGTGGGAATGCGTCTCTTTCGAGGCATGTGTCTGGAACCGGTTTCAATCGACAGTAGTGGACGTAAATCGCACCGTTGTCAGGCAGCCTGTCCGGGTCGTGTGTTCAACGCCATGATACTGCCGCTGTCGAGTACAAGACCTGATTCAGCCTCTTCAGTTGTTCTTGTAGTCGCGGTGGCATGCCTGACAGACGCCTGCTATACGTGAAAGGCTAAGTTCGAAAGTTCTGAAATCTCCCGCTTCGGCGGCATCTCGTATGGCCTGTCCTGAATCAGCGATCTGCGCAGCGTATTCGGTGAACTCAGAATCATCAGCGAAGCCGTATGATTCGGTGGTTACGGTCCGTATTAGTCCCGACAGAATTGCCGCTTCATGCACTACAAGGTCACGGCGCGCTCCAAACGAGGATTCGCTCACTTCTGTCCGCAGACGTTGTTGTGCCTGGTTCATCCTCAGCATTACCATTCGCATTTCAGCGACATCGGACAGAGACACTTCAGGATCCGGTTCCGGCAGCCCTGACGGTCGAGATCGATCAAGCGTATCTGCCAGATTCTCGAAGTGCCGTCGCAGTCTTCGCTGATCCCTGGAGCCACGCTGCAAAGGACTCTCGTTCATACCTGCAGCAAGGTCACGGATGTAGCCGGCGTCCTCTTTCCATGAGACATCTCCGGTATGTTCCATCGCAATTCCGGCCATTACGGCGAGCGTGGCAGCTCGGGGGGGAATCATCGTGACGGCTGAATTGTAGTTTCCGACCGATTGCAGTTTCTGATTCAAAAAATTGCGAATCGATTTCACTTCGGACTCAAGTATTCCTGCAGACAATATCGAGGCCCAGTCGACTGTCAGCGATGTTTCGGCAGATGGTGTCTTTCCGGTTTCAGAATCTGGAACGGCAGTTATCGACTTGTCAATCGGATCCGGATCGGACAGGGAAACGCCTGTGGAATCAGCTGACTGACTATCGGAAGCGATTACGAGAGGGTGATCAAAAAAAACGTCGTAGGGAACCTTGCCTAGATACCGACGTCCATGGGCATCCTCCCATACTTCATCCGGTTGACGCGTCACTCCATTCTCGGATTGATTGGCAGTGTCAGACCGATACGAATCAGTGACGTCTGACTTCGGGGGAGGAGTCACTGTCGGTTGACTGTCTGAGTTCTCTTTTTTCGTTTGGTTTGAATCGGCCGGATTTTCCGCACCGCAGCCGGTAAGACTCAGCAGAATAACCCAGCCCGACACATGAACAAGTCGTTTCCACCAATCCAGATTCACGACGCATCCTTTCCCGACGTGGCAACGCCTACGCAAGAAAATCGTCTGTGAGCGGAGCATCATAGGCGTCGTGCAGTGCCCGTGAAACTGTCTTGACCAGTTCCTGACGTCGAACTGGTTTCTGCAGCACAGTGTGAGCATTCACTTCCGACGCATCACGGCGCAATTCGTCGCTGTCGTCGGATGTAATGAGAATGCAGGGACGCAGAGCGTTCATGTCTTTGAGAACGCGAATCGTGTCGAGTCCCGTCATGTGATGCATGTGCATGTCAAGCAGCACGATGTCGATCTGGCACTCCTGCACATAGTCAACTGCTTCTTCACCGCAACTCACCTCACAGATTTCGAATCGAAACCGGCGCTCCAGTACTTCGCGCATAGTTTGGCGGAAGGATGAATTGTCATCTGCGATGAGAAGACGGATTTCTGTGCAAAATTCGGTCATCATGATCCAATGTACCTCACGTTTGAGGCCTTTGATGGAGTCCGTTCCCACAAATGTTACCCGTCATTCTGCTTAATGTGCAGGTCGGATACCAGCCTAATTCGACCGAGAATCCGTTGTCGGGGCAACTGTCTCCGTCTCTGCTCAATGAATCCACTTCATTAAGGCCCACGACATCAGCAGCCTGACGGAAGAAATCACATTGGATCGTCTGCAGCTTGTTGCGACGTCCGGTTCGGTGACAGGTGATGCATAGCGCTGATCGTCCATGGTGGGTATGATAATGAACGAGATAACGTCGTGGAGGCCACAGCGTCATCTCACAACACGAGTGCGGCCCGAAGCAGTTCTTGTCGGACTTCTATACTGGTCACTGCTGCAGTTACAGTTACGTGGGCGTCTGTTGTTGCCGTATAGACTGGACAGAGGTGTGGGCTATGTCGCCGGCAGGGACACATGACAGCCCTGTTGGTGTCACGTAGAATTAGGATCGACCGTGCCCACGCTGCGGATTGATTCTGCAGGAGACGGTTGTCGCGTTGGAAAATAGAAAAGTTCAACGCTCGATCTGCGAGTCCGTATCCCTGTGGCGGCATCGATCGCGTTTGGACAGGTCATCGTCCCAATGAACAGCCGGATCCGATATTTGAGTCTGCGTCCCAGGACTGTCGCGACGATTGTCTTCCTGGCCAGCATTGTGATCCTGCTAGGCCATTATGCGATTAAATATGGCCTTAACGATCCGCCATCGATACGTGGCGACGAAATGTCGTATGACATGGTCAGCTGGAATTTGGCCAAAGGAAACGGTTTCTCGGAACAGGTCAACGACTCGATATTCTGGGAGCCATACGTTGCTGCCGGTAAGATAACACCCGCACAGGCGCGCCGGGAACAACTCAATCCGGTGGTGGTGACCCATGAGGGGCCTCCTTTGTTTCCATATCTGCTGTCGCTGTTCAATCGACAATTTGGTCGTCAGTTCTGGAGCGTTCGTATTGTTAACGTCCTGGCCACCTCCGGCACCGCCGGGATGCTGGTCTGGTATCTGTTGAGGACGGGAAATTTTGCATCAGCATTTTTTGGATTTGTGTGTTTTCTGATCGCCGATACCCGCACGCGAGTTTACGGGCGCGCTGTGCTGACCGAGGCCACGGCCACTTTTCTGCTGACGATTGTAACGATACTGCTGCTCCTCCTGCTGCAACACTGGCGGCGTCGGACCCTGATTCTGCTCGGAATCACGGTAGGTCTGCTTGTTCTGGACCGTACCATTTTTGCATTGTGGCTACCGGGTCTGGCGTTACTTGTGGGGCGACTAAGCTACCAAGCACCGACGAAAAAAACGGATGTACATCTGCCGCCTTCCCGGAAACGAGCCCTGGCATCAGCTTTCTTCTTTCTGGCGATTTCCGGACTGGTGCTGCTGCCGTGGGGTGTCCGCAATGTTCTGTTGTTGAAAGCTCCGATGCCATTCGGAACACAGGGGATGTCCCAGTTGCCGGCTGGCTTCAGCGATCTGGCACTGGAACGGCGGGGACTCTGGAGCGCTGAGCCTACGCATCGTCTGAAACGCAAAGTGGCACACTTTTCAACGCGTCAGGAACGTGATGTCGCACGGGCTCGGCTGGGACGCCAGGAAGCGATCGACTGGATTTGGGGCCACCCAACGGATGCTCTGAGGTTGGCCGGGATGAAAATCTGGCAGGAATATCGGCCACGACTGCCAGGCGAATGGTTCATCTGTGTGATGGCAGTCGTCGGATTTCTTTTGACTCTGCGCAGATCAGACACGCGTGTTTTCATGGGGCTGCACTTGATCAGCTGCTTTGTGATCGCCGTGACCTGGTCTGTCGAAGGACGATTCGTAATGCCTCTGATGTTCACAACGCACGTTTTCGCCGCCCGACCGGTTGCGATCCTGTTTAGCAACGGTCGCGGATCAGCCAGCTGAACCACGATGACCAGTTGTGACGACAACTGCGGACTCAGAATTTCCGTTTTATCCGCTTCATGATTACGTCGGTCACGGCACCCGCCGACAATCCACTACTTCAGATTCCGGGCGGCTTCCAGAATGCCGTCTGCATCAATGCCCTGATAGCCCATTTGCTGCCACAGTCCACCCGAGCCCTCTTTGTTGGTCCCGATGTTGTTGTAGCTCCCTTTGAAGCCCCGACGCAGTAGTTCTGTCCCGAATCTGGAACCCAATCCAGTGTTCACGTTAAACGACTCAGCCACAAGGACCGCAGGTGAATTTACCAGACGTTCCATCATAGACTCGTCATACACATTCAATGTCGCTTTGCAGACCAGCCCGAAATCCAGTCCGTCGTGTCTCAGTCGAGTTACTGCATCCAGCGCACGGTAAGTCGTTTCTCCAAATGACACGATATAGCCGGCGGTACCTTCACGAATGATCTCATCTCTGCCCGGTACGAATTCGTAATCAGTACCAAAGAAGCGGGTGCCGTCTTCGTTTAGCAGATCCGGAACGCCCGAACGTGTGGAAAATATGAACCTCAGTCCGGGCTGTGGAAAGATGGTTCTCAGACAGGATCGAAACTGGTGCTGATCGGCCGGGAAATACAATCGAGTGGTGTCTTTGCCATCATCCGGCAATCCATTGGCCGCAAACATATTATTGAGACCAAAATGACAGGTGTTATCAGCCATGTCGTCACAGCCAGCGTGACTGAAGTGCGCCAGCACATTGGCCTGATTCAACCGAGCCATGGTGATCTCTGAAACGACCATTTCCATAAACGCGCTGAATGTTCCGAAGATACCTTGACATCCCTCTTCATAGCCAAAGCCGGCCGCCGCTGAGAAATTACCCCGTTCCATAATTCCGCCGCGAACGAAGACTTCCGGATGAGAGGCACGAATATGGTTCAGTCCGCAGCTGCCTTCGAGGTCACAGTCGAATACTCGGACCGAGGCGATGCGCTGATCTTCCGGAATCTCATCCAGAATCTCATTGAGGATGCGTCCAAACAGATCCCGGTTTTTTCCTGTGCTGGCCGCATCCGATCCTGCATGAACCGGACCCCCAGGTTCCTTCTCAACCGAATCCAGATATTCAACCGCTTCGGTCCGGCCGTGTGAAACCAGATAGTCTTTGGCCACGCTTGCTTTGATCACATCGTGTCCGTGGGCGCTTCCCTCCAGACCCTCTATTCCGACACACATCCTGCGGCGGTTCATCAGGGCAATTGGTCCTGGTGTTGTCACCGCCGCACACATTCTCGAATACAGGTCGTCCAGGTCCTCACCATCGCCAACACTCACGTTCAGGCCATGACCCTCAAGTGTCTGCGAAACATCGAAGCCCGGCAGGTACTCGGACGGATGTCCTGCGATTGTGACATCGTTGTCATCGATGAGCAGCTTAATGTTCAGATTTTGAGCCACTGCCAGACGGGCGGCTTCCGCGTCATTACCTTCCATCTGTGAACCGTCTGATCCCAGCATGAATACCGTCTTCTGAGGATTCGCCAGTGCCACCCCATTCACAAAGGGCCACATATGGCCCAGTCGGCCTGATGAAAATTTCACGCCTGGGGTGAAACCTCGCTCCGGGTGACCTGGCAAGTGTGACAGATACTCCCGATAGTGCAGCAGACGTTCGGAGTCCAGATCTCCGTCCAGTACGGCCATGAGATACTGCGTGGCGACACGATGACCGGCTTCATCAAAGAAGATCGGCAGGATATCGTGAGCTCCGCCAGCTTCGGCGTGTTTCATAAAGCCATGCATGATCAGTGTTTCCGGAACCGTGTCGTACGGACCTCCGGTATGACCGCCGAGTCCCTTGGCTCCGGCAATGGCGGTGAAGAAGATAATGGCATCTCGACAAAGCTGAATGTTGGCCTGCAGCGTCTTTTTTTGGTCATCTGTCAGCACCGGAACGGCAGGATCCAGTGGAAGAGGCTTGTATTCGTGCAGAGGAACAGGAAACTGGTTAGCAGCGGACATGCATCATTCCTGAATTCATCCGACGTCGATGTGACGACGGCAATATTGTTAACACTGTTTGTTTATGCGGCGAACTTACTCACGTTGAGTCAAGTTTTCGGAGCGACCAGCGGAGTCCCGATGCATCGGGGAAGCGGCAGCTCGCATGGTCTGATGCACTGCCTCAGTCGATTCAGTGTTTTCTTTTCAGACAGGACCCAAACAGTATGTCATTACGGCCTTGTTTTCAACGACGGCCGTACGAATACTCCGATTCGGTGAGTCAGACGATTTTGAGCTAAGATTGAGCTCAGTTGTTCGACTGAATCCGGTTAATAAGCTCTCACGATCCACTCAACGCCTTTTAAAAGTATCAATGTCCGATTCTCAGCTCAGTGTCGTAATTTGTCAGGCTCAGGGACGTCACCCGGTTCGCCGTGCTCTTGAACACGAGATCACGGAGGTGTTGATCAATGAATCGAATGTCCACGTGACGATGGTGCCGCATCTCTATGATATGGCACAGAATCACTCGGGACTGGAATTTATGCGTTCCGTACCCGGAACCTTGATTGTCTTTGGCTGGCTGTATGAGCGTGCGACGCGCTGGACGCTGGACAGGGCGGGAATAAGAGGCATTGTTGGTGAGACATTGCTTAAGGCAGACGAGGAGGATGAGGAGGACGAATCGACGGAGTCACCTGAGTTCAATGGCATAGGAAGCGTAGATGTTCCTGATCGACAGCTGTTCTGTATTGATCTGCGGGCGTCTGAAGACAGTCAGGATTTTGTCCAGGAAATACGTCGGATTAAATCCGAAATTGATCCGCAGCCGTTCGATCTCATGCAGTGGATTGAGGGAGCACCCAGGGCTGACCAGCTGCAACGTTATCTGCAGCCCAATGAAATGCTGGCGGCCGTCCAGGCTCAGGATGCCGGTGACACATCTGTCAATCGGGATCTCCTGCCGGAGGACACGCGGCGTCGCTGGTACCCAGTTATCGACTACAGCCGTTGTACGAACTGTATGGAATGCATCGACTTCTGTTTGTTCGGCGTTTACGGTATCGACGCACTCGATCGAATTCTTGTTGAAGAACAGGACAACTGTAAAAAAGGCTGTCCGGCCTGCAGTCGCGTTTGTCCGGAGCATGCCATTGTGTTTCCTCAGCACAAAACTCCTGCGATTGCCGGAGCAGATGGAGACGTCGCCGGTGTGAAAATTGACTTGTCCAAACTTTTCGGTGGAGAAACCGGTCTGTCTGCGGTCGATCAGGCGGTTCAGGAACGTGATGCAGAACTGATCCTGGATGGTCGTCAGGCGGTCGGTAAATCGGTTGGTTTGAAAAACCGAGAGCACGATGAATTCGATGATCTGATGAACGAATTCGACGCATTGGAATTCTAAGTCTGTTTCTCCGAGGGGCGCAACGGTGTGCCGCAGGGTGTTTTGGCTCTGATCCCCGCGTCTGGTACGCACTTTACAAACCAGCCACCGTTGTGGTCACGACCACTGCGTTGTGACAAATCAACTTTATGTCACTCTGATTGGCAAAACCGATTCGATGTTCAGGAACGTCACCGAATGAGGAATGTTTGTACACGGAAAACACGTGGGTTTGATCATTGATGGCCGGCGAACGACAATGTCTGAACATCCTGTCCGCAATATCAAACGATGGCGTTTCCGACGTGGATTTCGCTACGAATTGTCCAGAGCCTGCCGGAACAAAGTCCGATCTGATGTCCTGTCTCTCTTCATTCCGAGTCGTATTGCTGCTCACCCTGTTTGTCTGGTCAGGGGGTCCGTTCAGAATATCTCAAGCCGCTGCCGAGGAAAGTTCAGTGAAAGCTGCCGGCGGCGAAGAAGATGCCCCTCTATTGCCGGAGGGGCATTCAGGCCACGGTGAAGTATTCAATCAAGGACCGCGTCAGGCCGCATATCTGATGGATGGTATTGGCAGGGTCAGATTTGATGTTACGTCGGACAGACCGGAAGCGGTTGCCTTTGTCGTTCAGGGAATTGGTCAGCTTCACGGGTTTTGGTTTTTTGAATCGGAGCGATCGTTTCGTCAGGCTGCCAAGATTGATCCCGAATGCGCGATCAGCTACTGGGGCATGGCCATGTCAAATCGGGAAAATTCCGATCGAGCCAAAGGATTTATCAAAGAAGCAATGGAACGCCGGGCCAGTGCGTCTCGGCGTGAACAGCTCTATATCGAAGCACTTGATCGCTATCTCAATGCACCAAACACGGAAGACTCCGAGAAGGAAACACGAGCAGTAAACTACATCGAGGATCTTGAATCGCTGCTGTTTGAGTTTCCTGACGACATCGAAGCCAAAGCTTTTCTGTGTGAATTTCAGTGGTCGTCGCGGAATACAGGAGTAACACTCAATAGCTATCTGGCAGTCGACGCGCTCATCCAGCAGATTCATGATGTGGAACCGCTGCACCAGGCACATCATTATCGCATTCATTTGTGGGACAAGAAGAAGGCTGAGAAAGCCCTGACATCCGCAGCGATTTGCGGACCTGCCGCACCTTCGATTGCCCATATGTGGCATATGCCCGGACACATTTATTCAAAACTGAATCGCTACCATGATGCGGTCTATCATCAGGAAGCGTCTGCTCGGGTGGATCACGCCCATATGATAAAAGATATGGTGCTTCCTGATCAGATTCATAATTTCGCTCACAACAATGAGTGGTGCGTTCGGAATCTGATTCATATCGGTCGGGTTCACGATGCCATTACGCTGGCGAAGAATATGATCGAGCTGCCCCGACACCCGGAATACAATCAGATTGATGAGTCCGGAAGCTACAAATACGGTCGCGAACGGCTGCTAGATGTTTTACGAATTTTTCAACTCTATGATCAACTCATCGAATTGGCCGATTCCGTGTGGTTTCAGGAAACAGGGGATGAGACTGCAGACGTGGCTGTCCGCCGCGCGCTGGCGTGTGCCTACGCGATGTGTGGTCGTCCGGCCGAAGCGAAAAAAATCCGGCAACAACTGAATTCAGATCTGACGGAAGTTAAAGCAGAGCAGGATGAAGCAGTCACTGCTGCTGAAGGTGAGGTGTGCTGCGAGGAGAAGAGTGAGCCGGCAGTCGGTGAGGGGACAAAAGACTTACAAACAGAATACGAATCGCGTGTGACGACATTTCAGTCTGCACTCGACGAGATCGACGGTCGACTTGCGTTTCACCAGGGGGACTACGACGCTGCGGTTTGTCTGCTGGAAAACGCAGAAGACGTTCCTCCTGAAGATGTCATCGACGTGTTGCTGGCAGCAGGTAGAGCCGAGCAGGCGCTGACGAAGATTTTGTCTCATGTGGAGAAGAACCCCGGTCAGGTCCGACCGCTGGCAGCTTTGTTCAGGACTCATTGGGCCGTCGGTGACAAAGACGAAGCACAGAAGACATTTGAGTCGCTGCGTGGGATCTCTTCCGCGATCGATCTTGACATTCCCCTGTTTGCAGAGCTTGCTTCCGCGGCGGGTGAGCTCGGATATTCAGGGGATTGGAGACTACCTCGCGAGCTGCCGGCAGATCTGGGAATTCGACCGAATCTGGATTCACTTGGCCCTTTCCGCTGGCAACCGGTCGCAGCACCCGAATGGACTCTGAAGGGTGTCGATGGCGAGCCAATTGCATCTGTCGATCTTGGTCAAACCCCGAAGATTTTGATTTTTTATCTTGGATCCGGATGTCTGCATTGCGCGGAGCAACTTCAGAAATTTCATCCGCATGCTGAAAAGTTTCGTGACGCCGGATTTGATCTGTTGGCCATCAGCACCGATCCCCAGGAATCATTAAGTACTGCCAGGGACAGATATGATGGTGACTTCGCTTTTTCACTGTTCGCGGATCCCGAGATGGATGTTTTTCGCAAATACCGTTGCTTTGACGATTTCGAACATCAGCCGCTCCACGGAACTTTCGTAATTGATGCCGAAGGATTGATTCGGTGGCAGGACATTAGTTTCGAGCCCTTCATGGATCCGGAGTTTGTGCTGAAGGAAGCACAAAGACTCATTGGTCTCACCGAATCACCGCTTCGCTCGCACAAAGGGCTGGCGGCTGCCGTCGATTGATCAAAAGAATCACTCGGCGTCGCAGGACTCCACCAGTCTCACAGAGATTCAATTGTGATGCGTGGGAACCCGTCATTCGCCGCACAACGATCAACGGTACCGACTGCGAAAGATCCCCATGACTACGATCACCGGAATCCTGACTGACGACCGTCGGTTCGACCTTAAAGATGGAGCTGGCAGCGACGCGGTACATACCAATCCGCAGTACGGTTACGCGGTCACATGTTTGTCAAGTGATCGTCCGGGTCTCAACGGAACCGGTCTTGCTTATACTCTCGGGGGAGGAACAAATCTTGTTTGCGATGCCATTGAAATGCTTGCATCGCCACTTTTGGGACGTGACATCGAAGAGTTGATGTCGGAGTTCGGATCCGTCCAGCGAAGTATCGCTGAGCATCAACTGATTCGGTGGTTGGGTCCCCACAAAGGCGTCATTCATCTGGCGCTCGCTTCAATCACCAATGCCTGTTTTGATATATGGGCTCGGTCCCGTGACGTACCTCTCTGGCGACTGCTTCTGGATCTTTCGCCCGAGGAGATCACGCGACTGATCGATTTCAGTTACCTGGACGAGGTGCTCACTGCGGAGCAGGCGACGAACATATTGCGTGACCGTCAGTCAACGCGACATGACCGGGAAAGTGTTTTGAAAAGCGGCTATCCCGGCTACGACACATCTGTCGGCTGGTTTGCTTACAGCGACGAACGAATCAGGGAAAATGCGCTTCGTGCAGCAGATCGTGGCTTCAAGGCCATGAAGCTGAAGGTTGGTTCTCCGGATCCGGCGAATGATATCCGTCGAGTCAATCTGGTTCGGCGGGCCGTCGGTGATGACGTTCGTCTGATGGTCGATGCCAATCAGGCCTGGTCATTGCCAATGGCGTTGAATGTCTGTGCGGAACTGGCTGCAAATGAGCTGTATTGGGTTGAGGAACCCACACAGTCGGATGATGTGCTTGCGCATCGAAAAATTGCCAGCTCCATTGCTCCGATGCATGTTGCCGTTGGTGAAACAATTTCCAATCGTGTGCTTTGGAAGAATTTTCTGGAGGCAGAAGCGGTCGGCGTGGTGCAGGCGGACTGCACGCGACTGGCCGGAATCAGTGAGTACCTCGCAGTATCGATTCTGGCCACCAGATATCCTGTCAAAGTCATTCCACACGTCGGTGACATGGGGCAGATCCATCAGCATTTGGTGCTCTTCAATCACATTGCACTCGGTCATGAGCGGCTGTTCCTCGAGTACATACCGCATCTGCAGGAGTATTTTCGTTATCCGGCAGTTGTTGAGGACGGGGTCTATCAGATTCCGCAGTCACCAGGTTGTTCCACAGAACTCCATCAGGAATTCGGCTAACGTACTGGTGCAGACTGCTGATTCGAAATCGTTGGCAACGTCTGTGCTTATTGGTGGAAACAGCGGGAAATGTTGGTTGGCCTGCTGAAATGTCTGATTTCATCGGAACACCGCAACTGGAGTTCATGTTCCGGTTGATTCGCAGGCTTTACCCTGCCTACGATGTTGTTGAAGAACCAGGCATCGATGGTCATCTGAAGAGAGCCACAAGAACTGACATGAAACGGTTCCCTAAAATCGTTTGTATTCCGGGAATACTAATTCTGTTGGTGACTTCCTGTGCCTTGGCCGGCCCGCGAGGTAAAGCCAAAATTCCTCCGGCGCGGCGACCTTATGATGGACTTCCGGCCGGACTGACAGATCATGCGGCCGGTCGAGTCGATGCCTACTTCGATGCCCTCTGGCAACGTACCAGTGTCACACCCGCGCCCGTGATCGATGATGCAACATTTCTCCGGCGTGCAAGTCTTGTCCTGAACGGGATCACACCTGATGCAGACGAAGTGTCTTCGTTTCTCGCGGATGATTCGGATGACAAACGGGAATTCAAAGTAGAGCAACTGCTGACTCGAAGTCGTTACGCGGATTACTGGGCGTTTCGGTTTCGAGAATGGATCACTCAGATTCGTGACGTCAAAGGCCAGAGTACGAACCTTGTGACTTTGTACTACTATGGTCGCCAGGCAATGGCCGAAAATCGCAGTTGGGCACAGATCGCACGTGATCTGCTGGCAACTGATGGTGATGTCAGTCAGCACGGATGGGCGAATTTTGCTCTGTATTTCGATACTGAACCCAACGAAGTTGCTGAGGCTGCATCGCGCATGTTCCTTGGAACCAATCTCGCATGTGCACAGTGTCATGACGACCCATATGTTGATGAGTGGACGCACGAAACGTACTGGGGAATGGCAGCTTTCTTCGCCCGATCCAAAATTCGGATGCCGTCGAGTACCAAAGACGAGTACTACGACCGGTTTGCGCTGGAATCGCGGCCACCATCCAGTGTCAGTACGCTTCCCGGTGGCGACGCGTCTGTCGATGGTGATTGGGGTGACGTCAGAGCCTATGTCGAATCCGAAGAGGGCGAAGTGCGAATTCCCGGTTCAATGTCGGAAGAAGTCATCATGCCGACGCCGCTCGCCGGCGAAACGATGAATGACATAGATACACGGGAGGAGACACGCCGTGTTCAGTTTGTCGCCTGGATCGTGGATGCGGACAATCACCTGTTTGCTCGAGCGGCTGTGAACCGAGTCTGGCTCGCTCTCACGGGATTTGGATTTGTCGACTCGTATGACGGATTTTCTCCACGTTTTCGGACCCGTCACGAGGAACTGCTCGATGAACTTGCAAGGGAGTTTATAGACCATAATCACGACCTGAAGTGGCTGATGCGAACCATTGTACTGAGCCGGGTTTTTCAGCTGGAGCACGGTTCGGGACCGGAGATCGGCGAAACCTGGCATGCAATGCCGCCACGTCTGTTGAATGGAGATCAGTGGCTTGATTCGGTGGTGCGTGCAACAGGAGAAGAAGAAAGGGTCTACTCACTGGCCAACGAGATCAGCCAGCTGCTTGAACAGGAGCATGACGACCGGGTTGACGGTGTCGTTCCCTGGGATCCACGGTCAGAGCAAACCGACAAATCAAAAGTGCCGCGTCCCTCGGAGCCACCGGATGTGAGAAACGCTGAACAAAAGCGTCTGGAAAAGCTGCGCCAGGACTATGCAGGAATCGGCGAACGTGTGGCTCAGCTTCGCGCCAGAGCGAGGACACCAATGAGTCCGACATCGGAAGCCCTGATGTCGATGAACGGTGAGGTTGTAGCGGCATCGATTCAGCGAGGGGCAACGGTTGGCCGAATCGCTGAGCTGTCAACAACGCTGGAACAGGTCGAAGCCGGGTACCTTGCCGTTCTGGGACGCCATCCGGAAAAAGAGGAATTGCAGTTGCTGTCTGATTCGGCTGCCACAGATACGATGGAATCTGTGGCTGATCTTCTGTGGACACTGCTGCAGACAACAGAATTCAGGACCTATTGAGAGACTTTCAGCAATGACGTGTCAGTCAGATTACCACCGCCTTGGCCGCGCGCCATTGACGATGATGACACGACGTGGAATGTTTAATGTCTCGCTCTCCACAGCGGTGGGAGCGATGATGGGGCCAACGCTCTCCAGTGCCTTTGCCGGTGGTGCAACGGGGGGATACGGCGCGGGAAAATCGGTCATTCTTCTTTGGCTGGAAGGAGGTCCGTTTCAGACCGATACTTTCGATCCAAAAAAGTCATCGGATGACAAACTTGGCTACCGGTATCGGCCTGTATCGACGTCCTCGCCGGATCTGGAAATTGCCGAGAGTCTGCCTCTGCTGGCGGCACAGGGGACTGAGTTGACGGTGATCCGATCCATGGTCAGTCTCGAATTTGATCATAGTCCGGCACAGTACTACATGCAGACCGGATGGCGCGGTACGGGCGCGATTCAGGCTCCTGCGATTGGCTCAATTGTTTCCCATGAACTGGGGGCTCAGCCAGGTGCCGACCTGCCGGCGTTTGTGTCGATCGGCACCGGCGGTTTTCCTGCGGGCTACTTCGGAACGGCACACCAGCCAACTGTTGTTTGGGACCCGGAACAACCACCCGAGAATCTGGGATTGCCGTTGGGAGTCGCGCCGGAAACATTCGCACGACGATTGAGATATCTGAAGGCACTGGAGGACGGCGATCCGACGCGTGCATTCGCGGATCGTTTTCGTACCGGACGTGAGGAGGCCGTACGGTTCATGAAGTCCAGACATCGCAGCGCCTTCGAGCTGGCACGTGAACCTGTACAGATTCGGGACAGTTATGGTCGCACGAAATTTGGAGATGGATGTCTGCTTGCGCGGCGTCTGGTCGAAGCGGGTGTCCGTTTTGTTCAGGTGCGCCAGACCGGAGATGATCCGATTGGCTACGACACACACGAAAACCATTACAAAGTTCATGATCCGCTGATTCAGGTTCTGGATCGCGGTATGTCCCGACTCATCAGTGACCTTAAGCTGCGAGGAATGCTCGACAGTACGGTCGTGATCGCTGCCGGAGAGTTTGGTCGAACACCCACGATTAATTCAAACCAGGGAAGGGATCACTGGACCAAAGGTTTTAGCATAGCCGTTGCCGGCGGCGGGTTCCGGGGGGGATGTTCCTGGGGAAGTATGAATGACACCGGGCAGGAACTGGACTCAGATCCGGTAAGTGTACCGGACTTTCTGGCAACACTATGCCAGGCGATCGGTGTCGATCATACCAAAGAATATGTGGATGATTTCAAACGCCCGATCAAGCTTGTGGATGAAGGGCATGTGATCAGCGACATTCTGACGTAATGTCGTTGTCACCTGTTTCCACGGATTCCGGCAGACGCCCGTCCGGATTGTCAGCACGCCACAACAGGACCCCGTGGACTTTAACGACCCATGAAAGCATTGAGTGTTGCTGATTCAGGTGGTTGTTAACTATCCTGAAGCGCCTTCACTTCGCGCAGGACTGCAGCAGCGACGCTCACATCTCCGTTGGTTCGCACGAGCAGTTCACGTGCACAACGAAGGGCGGACAGAGATATTGTGTCGGTCGCTGTCGCTGTCGACTTTGCGCCCCGTCTGGAGTTGTTGTCACTGCCAATCTTCTTTTTGCTCTTGCGTGTCAGTCCCATCTTCTTCCGGGCATTTGCAAATGCCACACCGCAGCTGTTCTTGTTGATCTTCTGACCGGTGGTCTTTTGGCACAGTGCTTCGTAAACCTCGGGGCCGGAAATGTTGTTGTTTGCTTTCAGCAGAGCGCGCACTTCTGCCGACATATTGAAACGCGATTTCTTTGACATTGGTGATTCCTTGTCTTGATGGATATGTGGTCGCAGACGATGACCCAGTGACCCGCAAGGCGATCACGACCAGAGTACTAGAAATATCGTTCAGTTACCCGAGCGACACCTTTAGGAGGCTACAGACTCCAATAATCGTTAATCGACACTATAGATATTGTAAAAGCGTGTTCAACGTGTTCAAGAAGTGTTTTGTGTGTCTCTAAACAGAAGAACGTGTTCTGATTGTTGAAAATCGGGCCGCGACGCTCCTGGGGAACGTCAGTATCTCCTGTAGGATCAGTCAAGACGCGTACCGCATTGACATCGTCGCGATCTGTGGAAACTGTGTCAGGGCTGACGTCCGCACTTCTTTCCCTGATCCGCCGGATGTTGGTATCAGGAATATCGTGGCGTTGTTCCGTGCCGTAATGCCGTAGGGGACAGACTGATGAGGTGTAAAAAATCACGTCATAGCACTTAGTTGCTTTTATTCCTGCTATGACGCCTGGCGTCCGGAGGAAAATCGGTCCCTGGCTTGTCTGGGTTGATCGTCCTTGACATACTTTCGGTTCTGGTGTTTCACTGAGACACGGTCAATTTCAGACGCGTGTTCACCGATTCCGTTAATGTCCGGAAGCGGAATCATGTGATCTGAATATCAGGATGACAAAAGACCAGTCGAACACACATGCACCCGTAGCTCAATTGGATAGAGCATCGGTCTACGGAACCGAAGGTTAGAGGTTCGAATCCTCTCGGGTGTAATTGCTCATTTGTCAGATCCCATCACATCAGCTCGGATCTGATTATATGCTGGTCTTGCTGATCTATCAGATCCCGTCGCGTCACCATTTGATCCATTCTGACGGGATCTGGTAAAAACGTTTTCGAACCAGCAGGTCGTCGGATGCCTGAGTTGAAGTTTCCTCTTGTCTCCATCTTTATCAGTTGTTGTTAGGTGGTAACATCAGGGACAGTCAGGAATGAACGGTCGATTGTTTCCATGGCTCACCTTCGGAGTCCTGCTAGGCTCACTCTTAGGAATGGCATTCGGCAAGGGTGACCCACGAGCCCCGCTCTTCGTCGGCGCAGTCGGTGCGCTGTTGGGGCTTGTCGGATTCATGGCTGTTTCCGCCACACACAAAGCGTGGAAGATCGACGCTTCCAAGACGAACAATCTTGCGATTCTCGGCGCGCTGTTGGGCGCGATTTGCGGCGGTGTCATCGGAGCGCTCAGCAGTTTTGGAAGACTAATGATTTCAATCTTCAATCCGAGTCTCCCGGAAAGGGATTTCCAAACTCTCTTCGGTGCAATTGGGGGAACCTTCCTTGGCGCACTCTTCGGGGCATGTTTCGTTTCCGCGATCGCGCCATTCTTCAGACGTCGGAAAACCCGACATGAAGAAACGGCAGGAGACAACCACAGTGAGGCAAATACCACCTAACAATAAAATGCATCGCAGTTGCCGATCAGGCCGAATTTGAAATCAACGTCAATGGCGGCAACCCGGTGATTTTGGACGTTATCCAGAAGGGGTTTCATCGCTTCTAACAGCATGGATTTCAGGGTTTCTGGATCGATTTGAGCACCATTTGAGAACTGCTGAGTCAATATCTCCAGAAATGCAGGTTTTTGGTGGAGCTTCGAATCCTCTCGGGGGTATTCGGTTTTTCACTGGTGAAACGTCCGGCAGCCGGCTGATTCCTGTCGCCGTGTACCTCAAAAATGTACCTTGGCGGATTCAATTCGGTACATTTTCGAACAACTGTTTAACCTGCTCAGCCGCTTCAGTTTGTGCGCCCTGTCGCAGATGGCCGGTAACGTTTGCTGTCAGCGTGCCTCCGTCGTCGCTGGACAACCTCCATCGACATGCCACCAGCCAACATCAGGCGGGCCTGAGTGTGGCGCAAGTCATGAAATTTAAACTCTTCATCGGTTCGGGCGGAATTGCTGATCGAATGACCGACATTACGATCAAAATTCGATGAACGATGAAATGTCCCTGTTGTGCCGGGAACACCAGTAGCACCTGCCACCCGAATCGCAGTTTGCGCAGAAGGGGCATCAGTGGGTTCGGTTCTGATGGTGACCGCTTGCTGCGGACAGAAAAGGAAATCCGCAGGCGGCTCACGGCATCAAAATTCTCCCGTGATATTTCCGTCCGCCATCGTGCTGAGGTTCTCATATAACGTCTGGTCGATATTTTCGTTCAGGAAGTGGACCGAGCCATCGGCCAGACAAAACTGAGCACCCTCCGTGTGAGCACTTCCGAATGTGGTTCTGAGGCTAAAATTGATAGGGAGGGGGTATCGTCCGCCGAACGGCACAGTGCCGGAGGTGGTTTCAACGGCTGTAGAACGAGTCACTGAGTTCGGATGGAGGTTGCCTGTGGTAGCTGTGGGTGACGTTGCCCGGCACCAGATCGTGCCATTAAGGTTAATATTGGGTCGACCGCGGGACTCGCCGATCAGCAGAGTGGTCGAGGTTCCGTCGGTTATGTCGCGAATCCGAGTGTCCGATCCAGCGTAAAAGACTCCGAGGAAGGGGTTTGGGCTCCAGGCTGTGACATTCGAAATCGAGAAGGCGTGCTTGTCATGATGGCCTGTCACCGCAGCATAATTAGACTTTGCATATCCATCGTTGCTTAACGAATTGAGATCTTCTCCTCCCCATATTGTCTGGTCCGGGTCGATGTCACTCGGGCACACAAACGCAGGAAGGGTACGATCATTCTCATCACCGGGTGTGATCGGGAAGAGGGTTGATGGACCCGGGTCCGAGGTTGTCAAACCTTCGTAAAGAGGTGCCTGATCGGTCATAGGCAGAATGAATACGGGCCAGGCAAAGGACGACGGGAGGGTAGAGTCTGCGATCGGATCTGCCTTTGCAGGATCCATCATTGGTACCCAGGCCGGAGGGAAAGTGAGATGGATGTCGTGGTAATTGTGGAGTGCCAAACCGATTTGTTTCAGGTTGTTTCTGCACTGGATTCGTCGGGCCGCTTCCCGCACCTGCTGTACCGCTGGCAGCAACAGGGACATCAGGATGGCGATGATTGCAATCACCACCAGCAGTTCAATCAGTGTGAATCCACGTGTCCTGGTCGTTTCCATGTTGGTGTTCATCGGTCAGAGAATACACGAGGTGTTTTGAGGTGATTTCGAAACAATATTATTTTTGGCGTACGTTGCACAGCAATGCTCATCCCCAGGGGGGTGAGTCTCTAATCATTTGCTCCGGCTGATGAGGACCTGCATCCGGCCCGATCCTCATAACGGCTGGTAAAGAGATTGTACAGATCGACCTTTGTGTCTGGTCGGGAGGGTTTCGGGTAATGGGCACCATGCTCAATCACGGTACACACGCGGCTGGCCTGCGATCTGCCGTGGCACTTCTGCAGCAACTCCACTGTACAGAAAATTGAGAAACGGATCGGATGTTCCGGAGTGTATTTTCGTCAAAGAGTTAACTGCCCATGGCCACAGGTTCAAGACGCGTGTATTGAGTACGTCGTAGAGGCTCCGAACGCAGAAGAACCCGATGTTACCATGCGTCGGACAGTTCGGGGCAGGTGTCTTTCAGTATCTCGAAGATCGCCCTGCGGTCTTTCAAGTTGAGATGAGCGTAGTCATCGCCAGCCGAACCGGCTGTCAGTACCTTGTGTAACTCCCGTCGGATGTGAATCATGACCCGGGAAGGGAGTCTCCGAAACGACTCGGTGTACACCATGTAGCTCATGGGATATTTAAACAGCCGGGTCGTGAGATCGAGCTGGTACAAGCTGCGCCCCTTCCTGTCACGCGGCCCCCTGGCCGAAAACTGGCTGGCAAATTCAGAGGTCCCCCTGACGGGAGATTGAAGTTTGAATTCGCCTGTACAAAGCATGTACTGCAGGAGATCGTTCCCGGCCCGGGCAACCAGCCGCTTAGAGAGGTCGCTGGGAAAATCCTGAGTTGATTCACGAGCCTTGTCGTAAGATCTGCCCCGGACCTCCTCGTAAAGGGCCCGGGTGATCAGGTTCTGCATCTGGCTTTGATGCTCAAGGACCATGAGCGCCACGATGTCACTATGCGAAGACAGGTAGGGACGCGTGTCAAATCTGCCGGAAAGATCAGGCAGGTTGGCGCCCTGGCTGTAATCAATCTCCGAGGGTGGCTGGTTTCGGTCAGTCAGCAGGTTACCCATGTGAAGCATCTTTCCATGGGTGCCGGTCACGTAATACCCACCCCAACGCTCTGAAAACGGGCTGGTATGATCCGACACGTAATCACCGAAGCTCAGGATTGGTTGTCCATCGGATCCGGTGTACAAACTTCGAACCACAGGGCCGGGGACGTCCCTGGTTCGACGTTGGGCATGGCATTGAAGACACTGTCCTTTGTCGCGCAGCAGGCGAGGTTTCGCTTCATTCTTCTGCTTCAGGCTATAGAACACGGTCCCGAGTGTGGGGTCAGAGGCGATCAGCTCGATGACCTCACCATCCTGGACCCAACCCACGTAGGCCTGTTCGTTGAAATAAAGAGCGCGTGGACGCGACGGAGAGATCTTCCTCAATTGGGCACTGGATTTTGAGAAAACGAGAGATTGGGTCGATTTGGAGATCTTCAAATACTGCAGAATCGAATCCAGATACCCCCTCGGTTCCTTAAACACGAGTTCCACCTTGCCCGAATCGATGCCCGACTGGAGCCTGGTCACCACGTTATTGGCGGGTCGGTTGTGATAGTTAATCGGCTCTCGTTCAAAATCAAAGAGCCCCTGTGCATGAACGATCGCGTACGGCCAGTCTGTCAGTCCCAGGCTGAGTAACAGCAGCAAGGCGTTCGTCGTGGTGATCGTTTTCATAGCGCCGGGCATGCTCTTTCAGACCCCTTCTCGCATTTCCACCAGCAGTTTCGATTTGATCCAGCGACGACATCACCGGGTGTCACATCATCGTTCTGATCCTGATGCCAGCCGTTGACGGTCTTCGGATGCGTAACGGAAAGGGACTGTTTTTTTCTTTGCAGTCATACGTCTGCAGATCTGCCTGTTGTGAATTGAAGTGACTCACCGAAACCTGTTCGGTTTATCCTTGCTTGTCTTCCGCCAATCCTGCAGTGGAATCGTTCTGTGACTGCTGTACCAAAGTCTGTTGTTTAGTTCGCGGGTTCGCCGTTGAGCTTCACGCATCGCCGTATCGTCGGGTGCAGACTTCACATAATGCCATGCCAAACCTGTTTTCACCAGTGCCAGGTTGATCTGTGTGTCGTGGTGACAGATGTCGGCGATGACGCGTCCGTATTTAACGTCAGCATCATTGACGATTCGAATGACTTTGCCGGTGATCTTACCGGGAACGACGGCTCTGTTGACTCAGCCGACGTTTTCCCGAACGGAGTTTCCTGATTCTGACGTTGTACGAGGCTCGTGTGTTCGAGGTCGTTACTGCCTGCTCATCGCAGCAGGACAGTTAACAGAAATCATCTTTTACAGCCGTTTTTATGCTGCATTTTGCTGCAATGTTTCACGGGAACTGTGTTGTTCCGCCACGGCACTATGTTTAGGAATGCGGTATTAACTGATGTCGCTGCCTGATTTCCCCTGGCTAACAGGTCGACTTGCTGTTTTGGCATCATCTTTGCATTAGACATGAGTCTCTCAAACGTTCGAGGCGTTTTGAGGCTGAAAATATCCATTTCGGAGTCAAAGATGAAAACGTTTGCTCTTTCGCTGATTTTCTCACTGGTCGTCATTCTCTGTGAACAGCAAACGCTCTTCGCACCGCACTACACAGACTTTGGGGGGAGGCGGATTGCTGTGAGCAAGGCCCCGTCTGCCGCTCTTCCCTGGCATCGCGGCATCCCGGCGCCGAATGAGTCTATGTTGAATACAGCAAATGATGGTTTGTCTGATACTGTCGACGGACTCATTGCGATCATTGCTCTCGTCGGCACCGAAACCGGAATCATCGATCCCTACTATCATCCGAAGCTCGACACTGGTCCTATCGACCCCGCTGCCTATCGGAAGCTCGACACCGGTCCTATCGACCCCGCTGCCTATCGAAAGCTCGACACCGGTCCTATCGACCCCATCGATTATCGGAGCCTCGGTGGCCAGGAAGGTGAGGAACTCGTGGATCTGTGGTTTGAATTGGTGGATGCCGGATACACCGAAGACGAAGCTTTTGAAATGATTGAATCGGTTACACCGACGACGAAGCCTGAATGAGGGATGCATTGCCCGGCCAATATGTTTTGCGTTCTGTGACTGCAGTTACTCAACCGTCATGATGTGGTGTGAGTCATTCTGTTGATGCTGGTGGTGAACCTGCATCGTGGGTATCGCATCTTTGCTTGCAGATCATTGCAGGTCCGGATCAGGTCCCAAAATTGGTTTCACCGGTAGTCCATTTCAGACTCTGGTGCCAACCGATTTTCAAAATCACAATTTTACCCGCGAATTCAGTGAACAATTCGAATCCTCTCGGGTGTACGATGCTGTAACAGGAACGACGACGATCCGACGTCTTGACGTTCGGCGCTCTCTGAAAAGCCGTTCGAAATCCTGGACAGGTAGATTCGATTCTGTTTTGAGTGGGATCCGTCATGGAAACAGCTGCCCATGAAAGCACTGTTGTTGTGGTTTCTGAGCTGAAGTCGATGAGTAGAAAGTTCGGCAACAGGCAGAGCCCCACATCAGGAGTCAATGATGCCCCGTCTCTTCGATCGCAGCTTCACACGGCAGCAGTTGCAGGATCTGACAGGCGATATGAGCCAACTGGCTTATGCACGCAGATCGGAACTCATCGAAGGCAATGAACGCGGTGCCGGACTGATCGATGTGTTCAACGCGTCGGGACTCTCGTTTTCTCTTCTGCCTGGCCGGGCTCTGGATATTGCCTCCGCCAGTTACAAGGGGATGTCGCTGGGGTTCCGAAGTAATACGGGCGACGTTGGCCCGGCCTTTTACGAGCCGGACGGCTTTGGTTGGCTGCGTGGGTTCTTTGGTGGCCTGCTGGCGACCTGCGGGATGACGTTTGTCGGGCATCCCGAAGTTGACAAAGAGGAAGAGAACGAAGAGTTGGGGCTGCATGGTCGATTGTCATACATTCCCGCAAAGCAGGTGCGTGCGCGAAGTGTCTGGGAAGAGGATGACTACGTCATCGAGGTCACCGGCACCATGCGCGAGTCAGTGGTCTTTGGCACCGATCTGTTGATGTCTCGCCAGATCCGCACGGTCCTTGGCCAGCGGTCGATTCAGATCCACGACCGGGTAGAGAACCTGGCGGCCAGCCCGTCTCCGTTGATGATTTTGTATCACATGAATCCAGGTTTCCCTGTTCTGGATACAGGCAGTCGGTTTTTGATCAGGAGCGAAAAGTCGACGGCGTGGAACGATGACCGTGAAGTCGGACCGGAGGCCTATGAAAAAGTCGGGCAGCTGCACGATCAACCGCATGACGACGTCTACGTACACCGGCCGGTTCCTGACGATTCGGGTATGGTCGAAGCGGCTCTGGTCAATGACGCGCTTGGCCTTGGCATTGATTTTCATTTTTCCGCCAAAGAAATGCCTCTTCTGACACAGTGGCAGCATTTTTCCCGAGGAACGTTTGTCACGGGAATCGAAGCAGGAAACTGCAGTCCCCTTGGACGGGCGTGGACTCGGAAAAATGGCTACCTCGAAAACATAGATCCCGGCCAGGTGCGAGATTTTCACATGCAGATTGGCGTGCTGGACGGCGAGACCGAGATTGCCGCTGCTGAAGCACGCATACGGGGTTGATCAGACGAATCGTGGGAAATCATCGTCTGTCAGTTCTTCTGACTGAGTACGGGATCTAACGTTTGGCAAATATCCATCGCACCGGACACACGAACCCACTCGGATCATCGATCGCGTGTTCAGATCAATTCCTGAATCACACTCCCGTGGTCGATTGCGGCGATCGGTCGGCCTGAGGGATCATTGAAGGCAATGTTCGGGTCGACGCCGAGGACCTTGAAGATAGTATGGTGGATGTCGCCTGGACGCAGCGGGTGGTCCTGCGGAACTTCACCCAGCCGATTTGTCGAGCCGATCACCTGTCCACCTCGGATTCCTCCACCGCCCATCAGTACAGAAATTGCGTTGCCCCAGTGATCCCGTCCGGGCGTGCCCTTGCTTAGCGGTGGTCCCCCGTTTCCGCCGTCATTGATGCGCGGCGTACGGCTGAATTCTCCCATCACCACCACAAGGACCTGGTCGAGGAGCCCTCGTTCGTCCAGATCTGTAAACAATGCGTGAACCGCCATATCGACTTTTGGCAGGTAACTCTCCATCGTCCCCTGATGATTCCAGTGGCTGTCCCAGCCTCCGAAATGACAGGTTACGAATGTGGACCCCGCTTCAACCAGTCGTCGCGCCAATAAAGTGCTTTGGCCCCAGTTGTTACGACCGTATCTTTCACGCACGGCATCATCTTCCTGACTGATGTCGAATGCAGCACGTGCTTTTGAACCAGCCACCAGTCCGAACGCCTGTGAGTCAAAACGGTCCATTGCTGCCAGAGTGCCACTGTTTTCCGAGCTGCGCAGTAACTGATCGAAGTGCGTTTGCAGAAAACGGCGATCTTCCAGCCGTTTTACGGTAAGACCATTGGTGAGATTAAGATTCTGGACCGCGAAATCTGCGTTATTGGGATCTCCACCGGTTTGAAACGGATCGTGTTCAATCCCCAGATAGTTCCCACCAAAATAACCTGGTCGTTTACCAATACTCATTGCCAGCGGGACCGCGACATTTGCCGGCATTCCTGGCTGGCGTGCTCCCGTCACCTTGGTGGCTACGCCGCCAAAAAACGGATACTTACCGGGAGTCTTCGATCCACTCACACCGGCACCACGACCGGTCAGCATCCAGTGGCCTCCCGAAAAATGGTCACTGTTGTCGTGATGGACAGACCGGACGATTGAAAATTTCTCTGCGATCTTTGAGTGCAGCGGAAGCAATTCGCAGAAATTGATGCCCGGGACATTCGTGGAGATCGGATTCCAGAATCCTGCGTACTCCCGCGGTGCATCCGGCTTGGGATCGTACGTGTCGTGATGACTTGGACCACCGTCCAGCCACAACAGGATGACGGACGTGTCCTTTTTGGGGCCGACAGAGGATTCCTGGGCACGGAGCAGTGCCGGAAGGCTAAGACTGCCCATTCCGGCCATGCCGACCTGAAGAAAACTGCGGCGTGATTTTCCGTCACAATACCTGGACGTTCGTCCTGCCTGGATTCGGATCATCGTAGGGCTCCGATGCGATCATTCGATCTGATCCAATATTCAAGACCAATTATCCCGGACGAAAAATAGAATTCAATACCGGTGTTGATGTGGATGTTTTGCGAAGTCATTTTTGCGGGTGAGCAATCCACAACGGCATCCTGCTGATATTTCAGATTGAGGCCGTATTTTATCTGAATTCCGCCGACGTTCGAAGCTCAGCCGACTCATGTGGCAGATGGCAGCGAAGTGATTCCCGACGCTCCTGTCGATCAGATGATCAGCCGGACTCCGCCCAGCTCGCCGAGGTCATAGGGCAGCCGACCGCCGGGAGAGCCGATGAACATGAGATTTTTCGGAATACTCCATTTGTCGGAGAGTTCCTGAATCAGTTCCGGGCCGAACTGGCCTTCGAGCTGCACAAAATCGATATCGATTTCCGGGTAAGCCTGATCGAGGAATTCCAGTTCCTGTTCCAGATTTTCCGGAGTCTGCACGTCTTCGTTGTTGACGGTTACGATTTTTAGCCGGTTGGTGTGTTCGTTCTGACGAACATACAGCATGGCACTGTTCAGATTCGCGATATTGTCTCCTCGCGTAAAAAACACGATCTGCTGAGCGTTGATCTCGTCGATCTTTTCGCGAACAGCTTTGGTGAGTCGAGTCATCGGACCGACGACACTGGCGGTCAGAGTCTTGACCATTGACAGGGACATTTTTAACAATGCGATCCGACCGAGCATCACTGTAATCACGAGCATTGTCGGTATGAAATACTGCAGGAACGTCCAGACATAAGCGCTGTCAATCAGTGCATTCCCGACCAGTCCGGCGACGACAGCTGAGATAGCAAATATGACTGCAATCCAGCTGGCCTGATCAGGACGAGGCAGGTTGGCTCGGCGCAGCTTCAATAAAATATTACCCAGGCCGAATAACGCCATCACTGACAGAAACGAGATGGTGTAGATGCCTGCCAGCTTTTTAATTTGTCCGGATTCACCTGCACTCTGAAGTTTCTGCTTCACGTCTTCAGTTGACAGGTTCAGAAGATTGGCGCGGTCTTCCTTTGAAAGTGTTTTGAAGATGTCTTTGCCGGAATCAGAAAGATCTTGCCGATCCAGCGACAGTACTTCTCGATTGACCCGATGACGAACGAGTTCGGGTGAGGCATCCGTCGGGACCTTCAGGTTGCCGACCGCTGAGGAAATGGCTTCTGCTGTACCGCGGGGAACAGTCTGATGAGTGATCACCAGTACGGAAACGCACAAGAGAAAGAATGCGATGATGATACGGTGAGTGGTTCCTCGTCTGTTGGTCTTGAGAAGAAACTGTGGAAGGCAGCGATCCAGTGTCATCCGATGCACCAACCCCGTGACGCCTACAAAACTGGTCAGCACAGCGCCACTGAGAACCATCGCTGCATCAATTGACACAAGCGTGCTTAACCATTTTCCGTCGCCTCCGATGACGCTGCCTACAACCTGTCCCATGTGCGCCAGCAGTGCTGTTTGATGACGATCCACCTCTACCATGCTGAGTACTGAGAGGGCCAGCAGGGCCATCAGCGGATTAAAGACGCTGACGGCATACCACATATTTCTCAGCGTTTTTGGAAACACGCCGGTCTGCTGTTCTTCGACGAAATTAGAAGAACTTTCGAATCCGGAGATCCCCAGCATCGATACAGAAAATCCGAAGAAGAGCGCCAGCCAGACAGAGCTGGATCCTTCGGAGTCTTTGTCACTTCGCAGATCAGCGAATTCGTTATTCGTGCCTGGGGCCGGAGGCAGGTCTTCTTTGAAGTTCTGTTCCGCGATTGCGAGTCCGGGGGCCTCATGTTGTCCAACACTGACAAATACAAAGATTACTCCGACGACAACCAGCAATGTTAGCGTGATCATATGTGTCACAAAAATTCCGATCGCGACAGCCGCGGATTCTGTGATTCCGACGATGGTCAGAACCATAAAAAATCCCAGGAGCGCGACGGTTGCGTACGACACGTTGAGACCACTCCAGAGGTGTTGCACGTAGTGCATTCCCTCGAGGGCCGAAATCACTGCTGTCGCCATGTAAGAGAGGACTGTCAAACATGCAGCCACAGAAGCCGCTCGTTTGCTGGTCGTATTCAGAAGTGCGTTGTAGGCTCCTCCATTCAGTGGCAGGGCGCCCACCACTTCGGCATAGATTCTGCGGAACAGAAAAAGTACGGCCGCCACCATCAGCAGGGAGATGGGAGCCAGTTTACCTGCGTAAACGATGGCCAGTGCAGAGACGTACAGGCAGGACGACGTAATGTCGTTACCGCAAATGGCTGTGGAAGCCAGTTCGCCCAGCTGACCATCATGTTCCTTTACGGAATGTGGCTTGGAAGGGGATTCCGGCACGTGCGTTACCTGCTGTTTTCAAGTCAGAGTTGAAGGACCGAACGGTATCGACATCACTGGATTCTGACAACTGCCGCCTGAAATCTGTATGGCAGGTTCGTCGTTAGCTGCATTGACGAGGTAATGAGTCGGTTTCACGGCGATTGGGCTGATTGTACTGTAGGGTATGTGTGCACCACGCGTAGCACGGATTTGTCATGGCTGAGGCCACGGTACCAGCAGTGTATTGCGGCTCATTCCTGCAGAAATGTCTGCCGTTGCATTTCAGTACGATTGTTTGTCATTAGTCTGAATCCGGATTGATCCTTTACTGTCATTCTTTCTGCGACCTTTTCCGGCCACGCAAACAGGTTGCAGTCGTCCCGGCTGCAGGGACATGAATCTCCAGGCCACATGACAAAATGTTGCCCGGGTCACCGCAGGTCTTTTCGAATGACCTGTATTGAACGATTGAACGGTATGCAGCGGAGCGATAGAGTCCGGTCATGCAGGCGTTTCCATCTTTCTCTGACGAAGCGAATGCCGTTTAATGGAACCGACAGGTCAGGGGATCAGGTTCGGTGGTGTGGCCAAATGACGATTGGTTCGCTTGCGAGTTGTCAATGTCGACCGGGAACATGGACAGCCTTATTGTTGTCATGAGTCCGTATCAGGACATCGGCGGTGTCCACGGGGTCAGTTTACGTCGCAGCACAGAGAAGCAACATCGTCTTATTGCATTCCGCCTGCCCCTGGGGCCCTCACTAAACACAATTCAGGATCCATCAAATGTTGAGTCAGACAACCACAGAACCACGAAAACTTTCGGCAGGTCAGGTGCAGCTCATCGCCAGTGGTGATCTGAGACTTTCCGCAAACCAGGTGTGCTGGCAGGTTCAGTCAGAAATGGAATCACAGTTAAACCGTGCCATTGAAAAGCTCGGTTTCGAGACCGTTCGCGCACACGATTTTGACGAGTCGGAGCAGCACGGATTTATTGCGTCACAACGACAGGGACTGGAAGTCTTCCGAACCATTGATCCGGAGGCACCACTCATCGTAGCCGAAGCAGTTTGGCAGTATTCTCACCATGTACTGGCCGGACTGACGACACATCGAGGTCCCATTCTGACCGTTGCAAACTGGTCGGGCACGTGGCCAGGTCTTGTTGGGATGCTGAATCTTAATGGCTCGCTGACGAAAGCCGGTGTCAGTTATTCCACATTGTGGAGTAGTGATTTCCAGGACGAGTATTTTTTAAGCCGTCTGGAGACATGGCTGAAAACCGGCGAGTGTGTTCATGAGATGAACCATGTGGCGCAGTTCGATGGAGAAAAACTGAGTGACAATGAAACCGCGATCGCAACTCAACTGGCTGACGAGCTGAAGGGCAGCAAGGCAATTATGGGTGTGTTCGACGAAGGCTGCATGGGGATGTTCAATGCGATCCTGCCCGATCACCTGCTGAATCGAACGGGTGTCTTCAAGGAACGGCTCAGCCAGTCGGCTCTGTATTACGAGTCGACGCAGGTTTCGGATGCCGAAGCGGAAGCCGTCTACAACTGGTTCGTCGAACAGGGTATGAAGTTTGAACTTGGAGACGATCACGATACGCAACTTACGCGGGAGCAGATTCTGCGGCAGTGCCGAATGTATATCGCGGCGGTCCGTATTGCTGACGACTTCGGTTGTGATCTGATTGGCATTCAGTATCAGCAGGGACTGAAGGATCTGATGCCCGCCAGCGATCTTGCGGAGGGAACTTTAAACAACACAGTACGCCCGGTCGTGAAATCCCGTTGCGGATCAAGGGTTCTTTTCGATGGTCAACCGGTCATTCATTTTAATGAAGTGGATGAAGGAGCAGGACTGGATGCGCTGCTCACTAATCGAGTTCACGCTGCTCTGGAGCAGCCCGTCGAGACAACGTTGCATGATATTCGCTGGGGCGGCATCGACTCATCCGGAACGGTGTCGGATTACGTTTGGGTCTTTTTGATCAGCGGAGCGGCTCCACCCGAGCACTTTATTGATGGCTGGGCCGGAGCAAGAGGCTATCGTCAGCCTGCTATGTATTTTCCGAATGGTGGCAGCAGTCTGTGCGGCGTCTCGAAGCCCGGAGAAATTGTCTGGTCACGGATTTTTGTCGAGGATGATCGGCTTAAAATGGATATTGGTCGCGGGCACGTCGTCGAACTGCCGGATGAGGAGACACAGCGGCGCTGGCAGGCCACCACTTATCAGTGGCCGATCATGCACGCAGTGCTGCACGATGTTGATCAGAATCAACTGATGGCGAAGCACAAAAGCAATCATATTCAGGTTGCCTACGCCAAATCTGCGGCCGATGCCGATGCTGTTGTCAGGGTCAAGAGCGGAATGGCGGCCGAACTTGGTCTGGACGTCCAGATCTGCGGCGCGAAATCGGTGCTCGCCTAACATCAGTTCTATTGACGTGGGAAAGCCATAAACATGACCCAGGGATTTCTTGGTATTGACGTTGGTACTCAGGGACTGTCCATCGTCTTTGCGGATCGACAGCTGGCGGTGCTCGCGGTTGGTGAGGCCGACTATCAAATGGTGCCCGGCCTGCCGGATGGCTGTTACGAACAGTCTCCCGAGGACTGGGTCGATGCGCTGCAGCAGGCAATGGAGCGGCTGAGACAGGCTCTGCCGGTGCAGCATCAGCAGATTGAGGTTCTTTGTATCGGTATTTCGGGACAGATGCATGGGGAAGTCCTGGTTGATGGTGATTCCTCTCCTTTGGGGCCGGCTCGACTTTGGTGCGATGGTCGCAATGACGCCGAGGGACATGAACTCACCGAACGCTTCGGCGTCAAAATGCCAAGGCGAATGACGACGACCCGGTGGTTGTGGACGATTCGAAATCAGCCGGATCGAGCACAATTGACGGAGCACATTACAACGCCGGCCGGCTGGATTGCACATCGGTTAACAGGAGACTGGATTCTGGGTGTCGGTGAAGCGTCCGGAATGTTTCCCATCGATCAGTCGACATTGACTTATGACCAGGGTCTGATTGCAGCATGGGAAGAGCTCACGGATGATGTTGATGTTGCGGCACTGACAGCACTGCTTCCGATGGTGCGACTGGCAGGAGAATCCGGAGGCGAACTGAACGACGTCGGTGCAGAACTGCTCGGACTTCCGGCTGGAATTCCTGTTGCTCCGGCAGAAGGTGACCAGCCGGCGTCAATGGCCGGTTCGTTGATAGGCGAAGCCGGCATGGTTTCGGTCAGCTTCGGGACGTCGCTCTGCGCGAATTCCGTCGGGGATCGGGCGTTTCAGGGCGTCAATCCTGGTGTGGATCATTTCTGTGCAGCCGATGGCAAGCCAATCAATATGGTATGGCTGCAGAACGGAACGACGTTCATGAACTGTGCCGTGGAGATGTACTGTTCGGACGCAGGTGGCCAGGCCGGTTTTGCGAACGTAATGCAGCAGTTATTGCAGGCCGATCCCGATTGTGGTGGAGTTCTTGCACTCCCGTTCATCGATGACGAACCTGGCATCGGTATTGAGCAGGGCGGGACCGGGGCGATCATAGGACTCAATGCCGAGAACGCGAGTCCCGGCAACGTCGCTCGTGCGGCATTACTGTCTGCCATGTTCAATCTGCGACTGGGCAGCGAAGAACTTGACCGGCAGGGATACCCCCGTACGGAACTTGTGCTGGCTGGCGGGCTGGCGAAAACTCCCGAAACGGCTCAAATTCTGGCCGATGTATTTCGCACCTCAGTCACACTTCTGGAAAGTGCCGAAGAAGGTACCGCCTGGGGAGCGGCAGTGCTGGCTGCGTACCGACACGAGTCGCTGGAGGACAACAGTACGGATTGGGCGTCTTATCTGGCAGGCTTGGCGTCTGATACGAGGGTGCGCTTCACACCTGATTCCGGCATCGCGGACATTTATGACACGATGTATGCACGCTACAGGAAACTGCTGCAAGCCCAGCCTGGCCTCAGTGTGGCTGCTGCGACTGGCCGTGCCGATTGACGCGAGGGGTGAACGTGTCTCAATTCGTCCACGAGTAATGTGGTCTTGATGCCGATCTTCCGCAGGACTGATTGTGCCTTCACGTTGCACGAGGTCGTTTCACGCGGGTCATTGCGTCGTTCCGAAAGAATGCGTATCGTGACCGAATTCCGGTACAGCTCTGCAGACGACGACAAGTGCTGAAAAGAGGAGAATAAGGAATGCGAATCTGTCTTCTGACTGTATTCATTCTGTGGGCAGGGGATGCCGCAGTTCACGCTGACTGGCCGCAGTTTCGCGGTCCCGATGGTCAGGGACACGCGACAGACGTCAATGTGCCTCTGCGCTGGAGTGAGACTGAAAATGTTCAATGGAAAACGCCGGTGCCAGGAGAGGGGTATTCGTCTCCAGTGATCAAAGGTGATCAGATCTGGATGACCGCTGCGACAGAAGATGGTAAGTCGCTGCATGCTGTGTGCGTCGATCTTACCTCAGGCGAAGTGATTTATGACGAGGAAGTATTAACGCCGAGCGACGCCGGTTCCAAACATGGGCTCAACGGATATGCTTCTCCTACTCCCGTTGTGGATGACGAATACGTGTTCGTTCATTTTGGCGGCCAGGGAACAGTGTGTCTGAATCATGATTGTCAGATTGTCTGGAAGAATACCGAGTTGCCCTTTTCCGCGGTTCAGGGTTCTGCCAGTTCGCCCATTCTGCATGATGGACTGCTGATTCTTACCTGTGACGGCAACGATACTCAGTTTGTGGCGGCGCTCGACAGGAAAACGGGCAATGTTCAGTGGAAGGAGTCCCGGACACACTACGAAGGCATGGGGAAGACAAAAGATTTTTTCAAGATGGCCTATTCAACGCCGCTGGTCGGCAGAGTGAACGGCATCGATCAGCTCGTCAGTACGGCGGCGGACCATGTTGCCGCCTATGACGTGCAGACTGGAGAAGAAATCTGGTGGATGCCGTATATTGGATGTTCACAGGTCGCGCGCCCCTCGTTTGGTCACGGTTTGTTTTACGTTGTCGGGACGCTCAAGCTGGACGACCATTGTATTTATGCGATTCGTCCCGGTCGGGGCAGGACTGAATCCGATCGCGTCGTTTGGCAACGGTCACAGGGTGTGGGACACGTGCCATCACCGCTTCTCGTCGGACAGGAACTGTTTTTTGTTAACGATGACGGAATCGCTACATGTGTTGATGCTCTCACCGGTGAGGAACATTGGCGCGAAAGGCTGGGAGGCAATTTTCGGGCATCGCCGATTGAAGTTCAGGGACGGATCTACTTCAGCAGCGAGCAGGGAAAGACCACCGTACTGGCAGCAGAAAAAAACTATCAGGTTCTGGCGACGAATGAACTGGATGCAGTATTCCTGGCGTCACCTGCTGTTTCGGATAATGCAATCGTTTTGCGAAGCAGTACGCATCTGTATCGCATTGAATAAATGCTGAACCTGCCGAAGACTCAGGATCAATCCGTCGGTTGGCAGTTGATCGTCGCCACGTAATACGGGCATTATCAACTTTCACCCGGGACTGATTCCTGAAGCCCGGGGGCTTGATGCTCTTCTCTGGTCGGTGCGTAATTCTATTCCCCTGGGTATCACTTCACACCTCATCGACCAGTGCGTTGATGTTGGCAGGACCCTTCAGCGCAGGGAGATCACCCTTTTACATGATGACAATGTGTTCGATCTTTCAGAACGCCTTTATGAGACCCAGATGGATATGTTACGTGAGGCAGTGGAGCGAATTTGTTCGGGTAAATGGGAGGAAACAGATTACATTTCGTCTGCCTGCAATACCAAGATGGACGGCCGGCAGGAACGGGAAATGATGGCATTGCTGCCTTCTTACCTTGAACGATTTGCAACTAATAATAATCCCTGGGACCATTTTCAACGTGGAGTTGATAGATCTTAAATCTCACAAGCGACTGTTAGATGCTGGTGTAGAAAAACTCTCGTATGTTGAAGGTGAGAATTTACTTTTCGGAGACGATGCAACAGACGGATCACATCCTTCTGACCTCTGGTTTTACCGTCACGCCGAAGCATTTGAACCCATGCTGAAAGCCGCTCTTGCGACATAGCTGGTTGAGGGCCAATGCCACTGTCTTGCAGGCTATTGTTTATCCGGCATGAAGCCCACGGACATTTCCATCCATGATCCGCAACTGCATCCGCCTCCGCCTTCAGGTGACAGGAGCATTCCGGCCGCTGGAATGGTGCTCAGCCAGCACCCCGGACGCATACGATCCCAGCTGGAGTCACTGCCGGTTTCCGTATTCCACATGGTGATCTGCGTTGTACGGAAGATCAATGACCGGGTCGTTGCTGCATACGTTCCACATTTTCCTTTTGGCATTTCCAGTGGCAGGATTTCTCCGGTTGCGAGGTCCATGATTTTTGGTCGAACATAGACCCGTCCCCCAACGATTGCCGGCCGCTGAATCGCTTTGCCATGATCCCCCTTTTTCTCAAACCAGTCGAACGTCTGTGTCCAGTAATGTTCACCAGTTGCTGAATTATAAGTTGATACTTCGAATTGCTTATTTGTAGAGGCGTTGATGACCAGCGTTTCTTCACCCGCGGCCAGATAGAAGGCAACGGTTCCATTTGCGGTATCGATGGGCTGTTCCCACACCTTGTTTCCGGTATTGAGGTCAACTGCGACAAGGAATTGTTCGTCCCATAGTTCGGTTGAGCCAATTCGCCGAGCCTGGGCCTGCTTAACAGCGTCGTGCCGGGATTCCACAAAGCAGATGCGACCGTCGGTGACGGTAATTGTGGAGTTGATGATGACTCCTTCTTCATAGGTCCATGCTACCTTTCCATTGGCTTGATTCAGTGCAAACACAGAATCGCTGCAGACCTTAAATGTGGCCGGACCACTACGGGCGTCGTACCAGCCAGCTCCGGCGTCTCCCCAAAAGCTGCGGAACGCACTGTCTTCTTTTTGCGAACTGCCAATGAGATGGTCGCCAACCTGAGCGATATATCCCCAGTCGTAAGACCAGTCCTCTCGTTTGGATTCCGGCACCGAATGAATTGCGACGACGGTTCCTGTTGCTGCGTCGATTTGCCAGCACTTGTCTCTGACGGCGATGAAGACCGATTCGTCATTTGCGCACCAGTTGCTGCAGTCACGAGGCATATTGAAACGTTCGAGTGCCGGGATCTCCAACGCCCAGAGTACAGTGCCATTGAAGTTGTCGAGTGCGATGATTCTGTGCAATCCCTGAACAAAGAGCCGACTGCCAGTTGACAGAGGTGACGGTTTGCGACCGTTGCGGTCCGGCTGTGCGCGAGGCCCTGGGCGACCAATCCATTGCACATTCATTTGTCCGGTTGTGCTGGCTCCACCAAGTTCTTCGCCGCCGAAGGCAGAGTTGTTGGCTCGGCCATACAAATGCGACCATTCCCCTGCCCCTTTCAACGCAGGTCGTACAGCGGTGACCCATGTGCCACTGTCCCCGCTGTCTGCCTGTGTTTTCAGTCCCACAGAATGGAGCAGTTTCTGAACCTGTCCTGTGTCAAAGGTCAGTTCACGTTCGGCGGGCTGGCCCAGGCATACGAGTCCACCGTGTGGACGTAATACGCGAAACAGTTCATTGGCGTCAGCCACAGACGTACCGGTGGTCAGAAGTTGTTCCGACACAATGAGATTGGCGAACCGGCCAACGAACGGCAGGTCTGCATAGGACTCGACTCGATGAATGGCGACGCGTGTTCCATAGGTGCCGGCTTGCAGCATCGCTGTACGCGCTGCTGTAACTTTTGTGATGTCAGTGTCGACTCCAATGATGCGAAGTTCACTCTGCCGGGCCAGTTCCCATGCAAGACGTCCGTCGCCGTTGCCGATGACAAGGCAGATTCCTCGATCGAATTGGCATTCACCAAGAATATGTTGTGCCGCTGCAGCGAATTGCTCCGTCTGTTCGTCGTCCGAAAACGGCTGGGCGTTTTGCGGTGTCACAGGAGTACTGAAGTTGAAGTGCGTGTCGAGTTCGAATTCCAGTGAGTGTGAGTTCCTGCCCGCTTCATCTTTTTCAATCAGATAGTGCAGCAGGCGATCACGCGGGAGTTCGTCGACGATAACTTCGTGTTTCGTTTGTGGCTGCGGATCATCGAATCGTCGTTGGTGATTTTGTTCCAGCAATACCAATTGCGTCGGCATGGGAGACGCCGTTTCCCAGCGGATGCGGGCGGATTCCGGTGTGATAAATTCAACGTAAGGACCGGTTTGTAATTCGATGGGGACGTTGAACCTGTTACGCTTGGATTCGTATCGGCGAGTGATTTCATCTTCGGTGATCGCTCGATCGTAGACTCGAACTTCGTTGAGCATCCCGTACATCGGATGGAATGAATCGGAGTCATGCTTTGCTCCAATTTCATAGAAGCCGGTTTCGGGATAATTAATTGGTCCGGTCTGCTGGTCGGACTCGGCTTCCACCCGACCATTGACGCTTAGGCGAGCCGTTTGTCCGTCGTAGCGTGCGACCACGTGATACCAGTGTCCTGCTCGAATTTGCGATTGAGCTCTCAGGAACGTAATACCTTTTGTACCTTCCTTTGCGGAAAGGCCAAAGACAAACTGCTGGTGATGAAATCCGAGAATCCAGCCGGATTTATCCTCTTTTGTGTCCTGTGCACATCCGACAATACCACCAGCGGAATCGGATTCGTCGACTCGGACCCATGTTTCAATTGTAAGTGATTCCTGTGGAAGTGGAGCTTCCCTGATGTTGTCCGTGATGACCAGTGTGTTGGTTTCACCGTCGAATTCGAGCGCTTCTGCTCCACCAACCTCGCGGATTTGAATCGGGCCGGAGATCAGTGCGTGGGCGTTGCCGGTAAGGTCGCTGACGCGACGATCACCTTCGGGAGTTCCACGACGTCGAGCGATCGCAGACATGTCGCGGTGGACAATCCAGTGTCCCAGCAGCCCTTGTTTGTCTTCTTCCTGCTGTTCCGATACTGATTGAGCAGGATCTTTCAGAGGAGTGTTCGCTGCTGCTTCGTCTGTTGCGGCAGGCACTGCGGATGGTTTATCGGCATTTGGCCGGAAACAGTGGATTGCGCCAACATCTGTGCTGACGTATAAGTGGCCATTCGCTACTGCCAGCCCGAAGGCACCTCCATCGACCGCTGCTTCCCAAAGCAGGTTGCCCTTGTCCAGCCTGTAGGCTGCAACCACGTCATTTCCTCCCAGGTAGATTGTATCTCCCGCGACGATCACTTCGTTGCTGTGTTGGCATGGAACGTCCCAACGCTTCTTTTTCCCGCTGGCGTCGTAGGCCGAAAGGCGAGTACGTGAGACCATGACTCGACCATCCGGCATGACAGCAGACGCGACCTGGCCTCCATGCACATTTGTTTGTTTGCGGGAGCCGATATCTGATTCAGTAATCCAGCCGGTCTTATTTCCCGGGCCGCACAGGACGTGGGCATTGGGAGTCAGCACAATGGAAGAACCGCCACTGCCTTCGAACGGTCCTGTATGTTTACCGTCCGTTCGCAGAAACAGCTCCGGCGCGACTCGACCGGCAGGCGCAATGAGGTGGGAATCCGTCGCCAGCAGAGCTCCTTCGAGTGTCAGGCCGAAATGCGACGTCGTGAACTGGCCGGTTCCGTTGATTTGTCCTGTCAATCGATCGACGCCTTGCAGAACCGTGTTTCTCCATGGCAACATTCCCTGAGCAAAATAGGCGTGGTCACCGTCAACGAGTACGCCCGTGCGGCAGGGAGACATTGACACAAAACGCCCGTTGTTAACGATGAGTTTCGTGTCGTCAACACGGTCGGACTTCCATACGAGCTGTCCGGTGTCAGCTGTGACGCAGTACGCTCGACCATCGTCAGAGCTGAAATAGGCATGCTGTCCGGCGATGCTGGGAGCAATGCGGACCGGGCCGCCAGTTGTGAACGTCCATATTGTCCTGCCTGTCGCCGTATCGACGGCTCGAACCGAATCATCGGTGGATGAACCGAAATAAACACGGTCGCCAACTACTGTGACATGAAAGCACGGGTCGTAGTTCCTCATGGAGCCAAGGCCACGGATGTTAGCGTAGGAATCCCATCGAGCGGGGCCGGGCCATGCGGGCTGGGGAGGCTGCAGAGAACGGTAGACCCACGCTTCCTGAACGGAGTTGCCGTCGAGCGATTCGGGGGTGTATCCGCTGCGACTGTTGTCATGCCGAAATGCTGGCCAGTCTGCCATGGCATCGGTGGAGGCCATCGCGTGCAGTGAGATGATCAGCAGCAGGAGGATGCGACTCATCGTTTTGCTTTCTCAAGGGGCGTGAGAGGATCAGGTGGGTGTTCCGGTGTCGCACTTCGCGGCTCACCGTAATGTCAATTCCTCACCGGCGAGCTTACACCCGTCGCTATTGGCTGCCACCGTTTCGCGGTTGAATTACAGCCAAATTGATTCGCATCAATTGACAGCCAGTCAAGCTCCAATCGATCCGCATGACTTCAACGGCATTTAACAGGGTTGAGCCCTGTTGTCCTGTGAGTTCGATTGTGAGTGAGTCGGTGACGGCGACGCTGTCGACTTCATGGACGATGACGTTGTTCGTTTGGTCCGGGTGATTCAGTGTAAGTTCTTCGGCAACCTGCTCGCCGTTGAGCGACACTGAGAATTTTGACGGTGTCTGGACTGTTTTGCGAGTGTCAGGGAAATGTAGCTTCACTGGATAAATGGCTGGAGCGTCTCCTTCTCCCAATAGTGGAAGGGTCAGTTTAGTGATTCCTTCAGCCAATGATGAATACAGCCACGGTGTTTATGTGTCGCCCAGCTGCGCGGCGCTTTCACTGACACTGCGGAAGCCTCCTGCATCTGCAAACTTTGGCAAGTCAGGAAGCATTTGTCTGTTAAGGGCCGGATGGTTGGCGAAATCGCGGTGAGATTGCACCCGGGCGTTACCATCCGGGGAGCCAACTGAGAATGTCAGAATTCCCCCGCAGGCCTTGAGCAGAGTTTTGCCGAACGGCTCTCTCTGTGAATCAGGTTCAACGCAGAACACATTGCGGAACTTCATCACCCGGGTGGTACTACTGATGCTGTTCAGCAACGGCTCCCGATTGCACATCAAGTCCCGGTCTCCAGGTGATCATGCACCTGGGGCCTGGTCCGGACGTCAAATCGTGCGGTCGTGACAGGAGACAGGGCGAAGGCAGCCGACATTGTGCGAGGCCACCATTCACCCTGCTTTCTTACTGTCGCGTGCCGGCAGATCTCCTGTTCAGTTCGAGCTTGGTTATCTTTTGGAGATCATTGCCAACAAAGCGGGTGAAATTTGACATGTCATCGGAAGAGACATCGTCGTTTGGCAACCGCCTCGTGCCCAGTGACAAAACAGGGCTCATCAGTGTGTCGGAATCCGCATGATCATGGCCGAGATAGTGTCCAAGTTCATGGAGTACAACGGTCAGAAGATCAACGCGCCCTGCGGCGAGGGAACCAGGGGTTGCAACAAACTGATTCGTACTCTCGTCATATGAAAATTTGAGATTGTCCGAAGGAGTCGTGTCAACGAACCAGCCGTAGCCGGCTGCGTTCACATCGATCTGAATCGTATTTTCAGTCACCTGTCCCAGCACGTTTTCCGGTAAGTCCAGTATTTCGAAACTCACGTTTTTCAGTGCGTTGGTCGCTTCGGAGCCCGGTGACAAATTCAGTTTCTCAACTGCCGAATTCACAATGCCCCTCAGTTGCTCTGCTGCAAGCGGTTCGACCGGTCCGGAAGCAGCGACAGAAGTTTCATCAAGCATGAGTGGGGACGGCGCTGGAGCGATGCTGATGGCATCCAGGTCATGACCGCTGCTGGTGAGTCCCTCAGTCGAGCCGTCGAAGAAGAGACTCCAGACTCCAGAGTCGTATTCAACGATGTCCTCGTCTGCAACCAGTCCCAAACCTGCGATGGTTCGGTTGTTTTTAAGGGACAGGAAGAAGTGGTCAGGTCCGGCGACTGACAATCCATCGATGTCGGCGTTGCTTGGCAACAACGGTGGTGTCGAATCCCATAACCGGGCGAAACTGGTTCCGTCCCATGAATACACGTCGGCGTCATCCGCAACGCCACCGACCCCTGGAACCGATGAATTACCTACGGTCGAGAAGTACAAGGTTGTGCCGTCGACACTGATGGCATCCAGGTCACGACCTCCGCCAGATCCCATGCCGTGAGCACTACCGTCAAAGAACAGGCTCCACGTGCCCAGGTTGTATTCCACAACGTCTTCGTCCTGAACTGTTCCGATACCAGGGACCGATAAAGTGTTGGTGAATGTCACATAGAAACGATTTGGAGAGACGACCGACAAGCCATCGACATCTGCCGAACCTGCAAATCCCATGGCTGACAAATCCCAGTCCCGGGCGAAAATGGTTCCGTCCCATGCATAGACGTCTGCGTCATCGCCGCCGCTGACTCCTGGGACTGCGTTATTGCCGAGTGTTGAGAAGTGGAACAGGTTGTTCATTGGCGCTGTTGTGCTGGCTGTAACCGACGGCCCGTCCACGGACTCGTTCGCTGCGGCGTCCAAGGCCTGAATGGTGAAGTTGAACGATGTGTCGGAGGCCAGACCGCTGACAGTTGTCGATGTGCCTGCGACGGTCTGATTGAGGTTGCCATTCACGTAGACATTGTATTGGGTGACACCAATGTTGTCGCTGGCGCCGGACCATGCCAGATCCACTGAAGTGGTGGTCTGGTTGGAGGCGTTGACGACGCCGTTCGTCCAGGTTGGACGCGTCACATCAGGTGGCACAGTCGTACTGGCCGTTACGGACGGCCCGTCCACGGACTCGTTCGCTGCGGCATCCAGAGCCTGAATGGTGAAGTTGAACGACGTGCCGGAGGCCAGACCGGTGACGGTCGCCGATGTTCCCGAGACGGTCTGATTGAGGTTGCCGGCCACGTAGACGTTGTATTCGGTGATACCAATGTTGGCGCTGGCGCCGGACCATGCCAGATCCACTGAAGTGGTAGTCTGGTTGGAGGCGATGACGACGCCATTCGTCCAGGTCGGAAGCGTCACATCCGGTATCGCAATCGTACTGGCTGTGACGGACGGCCCGTCCACGGACTCGTTCGATGCCGCGTCCAGAGCCTGAATGGTGAAGTTGAACGACGTGCCTGAGGCCAGGCCGGTAACGGTCGTTGAT
>JAKVAY010000005.1 GCA_022447185.1 Fuerstiella sp.
GAACGTGCGCTATCAGCCTGAACATCAATCGACGTTCCAGACCAGTCCCAATCCGGCACCGGTCGACCTGAAACGCCCACGGGTCGACGTTTCGTGCTCCCCGCGCAAACGTATTGCGGTTATCACCACAATCTGGACTTATCTTTCCCACTCTCAGCATATCACCGACCGGTTCCAGGTGGGTTATCCAATGCACGGTGAATGGCATTACCCCGATATGGACGTGGTGTCGCTGTGGGTGGATCAACATCCCGAAGGCGACTTGAGCACCACACGCGCTGAACAGTTTGGCTTTGAGGTTTATCCGACGATTGCTGAAGCCCTGCGCTGCGGTGGTTCGGAACTGGCGGTCGATGGTGTCCTGTTGATCGGTGAGCACGGTCGTTATCCGTCCAACGAAAAAGGGCAGAAGCTGTATCCACGTTACGAATGGTTTCAGGAGATTGTTTCTGTCTTCGAGCAGGACAACCGTGCTGTCCCGGTCTTTAACGACAAACATCTTTCGTATGACTTCCGGAAAGCACAACGGATGGTGGATGCATCAAAACGTCTCAACTTTCCGATGCTGGCCGGTTCCTCGATTCCTTTCACCTGGAGACTGCCTGAACTGGAAATCCCGCCTAGTGCAGAGATCGAAGAAGTTGTGATGGCCGGAGCCGGAAGTTCTGATGCACACGATTTCCATGCACTGGAAGGGCTGCAGTCGATGGTCGAGCGTCGTAAAGGTGGTGAATCGGGTGTCAAATCGGTGCAACTGCTGCAGGGTGACGATGTGTGGCGTGCTGCCGAAGAAGGTCGCTGGTCCGCACAGATTCTGGAAGCCGCTTTGTCGTGCAGTGATGAACTGAAAGGAATCACGCTCAAAGATGCACGGCCCCAGGATCTGCTCGGCAGCGGCGTGTTACCGGAAATTGTCGAAAAGCCCCGTGCCTACATCATTGACCGGAACGACGGCCTCCGAACAACGCTGCTGTGGCTGAATGGCGCGGTGGGTGATTTTCTGTTCGCGGCAAAACTGAAAGGCCCGGACGGAATCGTGGCCACACAGTTCCTGCGCAGTCCCGGACCAAATGTCCATTATTCCGCCTGTCTGGCATCGAACATCGAAGAGATGTTTGCCACGGGCAAAGCTCCTTATCCGATTGAACGCACATTACTGGTCAGTGGAATGCTGGAACGCTGTCTGGATTCGATGGTGCAGGGAAACCGCCGTCTGGAAACTCCCGAACTGAATGTTCGTTATCGTGTGGGGGATGCGTCTCAGCATGCTCGCGACTAGACGAACGGTTGCGTTGCCGCTGTCAGAGCGGAAGGGAATCACGACTCGGATCCAATTAAGTCAATTGTCGGGTATCACAACCCGGATATAATTAACGCGTCCGGACTGACTGTTCCTTAATGTCTGTCGTATGCCGGGAATCACATCGGACAGACTGTGAACCCGTGTGGGAATTTCCAGCCGTGCCAATCAAGCGAAATTGTCGTCTGGCCATCGTACTCATGGTGATGGTCGGCCTGTTGCTGACCAGTCGCCACGCGATCGCGGTCCAGAAACAGTTCGCCGCCCCGTCACTTTCGGGAGGGATGGGCTGGATCAATACCTCGAAGCCACTGAGTATGCGGGCCCTGCGCGGTAAGGTCGTGCTGCTCGACTTCTGGACCTACTGCTGCATCAACTGCATGCACATCCTGCCGACACTCAAGCAGCTTGAAGAAAAGTATCCAAACGAGCTGGTGGTGATCGGAGTGCACTCGGCAAAATTCCGCACCGAACGGGACCTTGAGAACATTCGCCGGGCAGTCCTGCGATATGAAATCAGCCATCCGGTACTCAACGACGGCCGCCAGGCCGTCTGGCGACGCTGGAACGTCAACCGCTGGCCAACGCTGTTCCTGATCGACCCCGAGGGGATGGTGTGGTCCTGGCAAAGTGGCGAGACCCCGTTCGAAGCAATCGACCGGGATATCGCCCGGATCCTCCAGGTCCACCGCAACAAGGGAACACTTAACGAGCAGCCGATCCATTTCGAACTCGATCGCAGTCGTCTTAAACCGACTCCGCTGTTGTTTCCCGGCAAGGTGATCATCGACGCTGACAATGAACAGGTGTATATCGCCGACAGTGGCCATCACCGGATCGTGGTCGCCGGGTTCGACGGCAAACTGATGGGCACGATCGGTTCGGGCCTGGCCGGGCAGGCTGACGGTGACTTCAGTACGTCCAGCTTCCGCGATCCTCAGGGCATGGTGCTTTCCGGCAACACGCTTTACATCGCCGACAATCTCAACCATCTCGTCCGCGCGGCCGATGTGTCTACCGGCCAGGTGACCACGCTCGCCGGAACCGGCCGGATGCTGTCCAGCTATACGACACTCACTCAATACAGTACGACACCACGTCAGTATGAGCTGTCCAACCCCTGGGACCTGGCACTGATCGGTTCTAACCTCTTCATCGCGATGGCCGGCACACACCAGATCGCGGTACTCGACCTGGCCGGCAGCGGGATCGGAGTCTTCTCGGGAACCGGGGTCGAAGACATTCAGGACGGTCAGCGGACCATGGCGGCTCATGCCCAGCCAAGCGGGCTGGCGACCGACGGTCGGAATTTGTTCGTAGTCGACAGCGAAGGCAGTTCACTGAGAGCCATATCACTGCCACCGCAGAACCATGTTACCACGCTGGTGGGGACCTCCGGACTGCCTCAATTCAAAAGTTTGTTTGCTTTCGGAGACCGGGATGGACGGGGCAGCCGCGTCCGGCTGCAGCACCCGATTGGCGTGGCGTTTCACGCCAGCTCGATCTACATCGCCGATACCTACAACCACAAGATCAAGCTGGTCAATCCGACCACCCGTACCTGCAGCACGATCACTGGCGACAGGTCCGCCGGCTCCGGTATCTCGCCTCTGCAACTCCACGAACCGGCCGGGCTCGCGGTTCATGGCCGGACGCTCTACATCGCCGATACCAACAATAACCGCGTGGTCACCGTCGATCTGGACACCCAGGAATCCCGATTGTTTGAGATTGAAGGACTGGCACCACCGGCGCCACCCACGACTTCCCGGGGACTGTGAACGGGAGGTCTCGACCCTCTCTATGACCTCGATGCAATCTCGCCACACTCTTTCAGATTCAGAGATCTGATGGACGTACAACAGGACGTCTTTTCACGACCTGTTCAACTTGTGTTTGCTGTTTTTTGTGGCGGTTGGCATAATCCGCCTCTGGACATTATTGCTTTCGCAGGGCCGATGTCCAAAGTTTTATGACGGACGTCGGAACGACAAAACACTGATGAAAACATCAAGCGCCCGTAGCTCAGCTGGATAGAGCAACGGTCTTCTAAACCGTAGGTCGCAGGTTCGAATCCTGCCGGGCGTACTGTCGCATAAGCGGGAGATCTGTTGATCTCCCGCTTTTTCATTGGTACGGGTGAAACCTTCTGCCACTCCTTGCACCCCTTTGCGGTCACCTTCTGCACACCCCGAGACACACCGGCGCCCGCTGCCTTTTAGAAGTGGCACTCGCGCGTTTTCAGGTAGTGCTTCCGGGCTGTCCGCTCAAAATTCCCCGGCCAGCAGCACACGAGATGCAAACAGCCCTCATACAATCTGCGGATGGTCCGGCCATCAGTGATGCTCAGCAGTAATTCTGAATGGCAGAGGTGGACACTATCTCTCAGCTCATCAATTCCATCTATTGATCTGCCAACAGCAATAGACTTTGCTCCGAACAGTGAGCAATATGTGTTCTTCAGCATAGTTAATTTGTCGGAGATGACGATGCGAGTCACCATTTCATGTTCTCTGTGCATTCTGTTTTGTTGCCATTCACTATTTGCCCAGACTGCGACTCATCTCATGGATGAAGTTCCCGTCGCGGACGTGCACGTCCATCTGTTGGATTTTTTGCAGAATGGCAGTTACCTGATAAATGGCAGGGAAGCGGAACCGAAGCCTGGCGACACCCTGCCATCTGGATCACGACACTTCCGCCTGTTATTGCTGCTTCAGAAGATGGACGAGTGCAACGTCAGTCACGCGATGGTCTCCGGGATGCCGTTTGTGAAGAAATGGTCAGCGAACGAGTCATTCCGTTCTGGTTATTACCTGAGCAGTAGTTCACGTGTAACACGAGCCAGAGACACTGACTACATCATCGCTCTGGCCTTCGAAGACTTTCGTCGCCGTGAACCGGAACGGTTTAAACAGGAATTCTCTCGCCTGTACCCTTTCATTTGCGGCTTCAATGGCACTGATTTAGGCGCTGTTGGAATGATCGTAAAGAGAATTAAGGAGTTTCCAGGACTGTGGAAGGGAATTGGTGAAGTGATGTCAAGGCACGACGATCTCACGAATCTGAGTTTGGGAGAGCGACCTCGTGCTGACCACCCTTCGCTCCTTCGCGTATACGATTTCGCAGGCGAATATGGTTTACCCGTCAGCATACATCACAATGTTGCACCAGTTTCTCATGATGGTATTGATCGAAAGACTCGTTACCTGGACGAACTGCTGAGTGCTTTCGATGGTTTTCCTGACACACAATTCATCTGGTGCCATTCTGGCATAAGCCGGCGCATTGTCGTTGATGATTTGATCAGCATTATCGATGAGCAAGTTCTGGCAAAGCATCATGACCATGTTTGTATCGACCTGTCATGGGTTGTCTTCGAAAACTACCTCCTCAAAAGAGACTCTGCCGGAAAGCTGGTCATCGATTCAGACGGGGATCCGGCCATAGAGGAAACGTGGTTGTCACTGATCGAAAAGTACCCAAGGAATTTTATTCTGGGTTCAGACAAGGTCGGGATTTTTCAGAACTACCGAAGGGAAATTCGAAAATACAATGCACTGTTGAAGGCTCTCTGTGAACAGACACGTATCCTGGTCGCGAACGGCAATTTTCAGCGGGTCATGCCAACGCAAGGTGTGACACTGCCGAGTAAATACACGTATCCCGCAGGACGGTTTACGAAACGCGCACTGCCGCCACGGGAATAGCCAGGTTCCTGGGCAGAAAACGGGTTACTCCGGCTGCAGAACATGGCGTCTTCACGACGCTGATCGTGATCAGGCCGGCATGGTCCATGCCAGGTGAATACAGCAACTTGGCGGAAGCAACAGGGACAAGGTTTCCTGGTCACCCATCGAATAAATCATCCACTCCGCATTCCGGATCACCAGTAACCCTAAACCAGTCCGAGGTCCGCCTTCACAAGTCGCCCGTCCTCCAGCGTCATTCTCTGAGGAAATGATGTCGCCAGAGAGGTACTGTGCGTGACACACAACAAACCGGTCCCATTTTCTGCTGCGACGTCCAGCAACAGCTTGCCGATCACTCCGGCTGTCTGAGGATCCAGGTTGCCGGTTGGTTCGTCCGCAAGCAATAGTGACGGCTGCAGAACGAGTGCCCGACAGACGGCCACCCTCTGACGTTCGCCACCAGACAGCGCAGCTGGTCGATGCTTCAGACGATCCTTCAGACCTACCCGATCCAACAGTTCTTTGGCTCGCTTCTCAGCTGACGGTTTATCGGCCTCAAATCCCGACAGCAATGGGATGAGGACGTTCTCAAGGACATTCAGCTGTGGCAAAAGCCGGTGTTCCTGAAAAACAAAACCGATGTGCTGGTTGCGAAATCGTGCCAGCCTGTTCGCCGACAGAATCCAAGGATTTTCGCCCAAAATTTCAATGACGCCACTTGAAGGCGTGTCCAGTGTTCCCGCCATCAGCAACAGCGTGCTTTTGCCACAACCGGACGGTCCACCAATGGCAACGGCTTCGCCGGACCGCAGCTCGAGATCGACATGCGACAGAATCGAAACCGGACCGCCAGGAGCGTCGAACGAACGTCCGACGTGATGCATCCGAAGGACAATGGGCATGATGAACGATTCCTGTTCGGTGACGTCGATCCAGGGCGGCAGTGGATCAGTGCACGATACAGGATTCGTTTGTGCATGCGTAGTCGGCCGCACCGGAATGCAATTTTACTGAAACAGCTCTGAGTTTGACGTATCAATTGATGACACATTCGCGGCACACAACCGCCATTCGAACTACCGGGCATTACGTACCAAATAGCGGAAGTTCAGAGGCCGACTGTGCTTCGCAGATGCGGGACAGATTGCGACTGCCGCTCAGTATCAGCTACCTGGAGAACAGGCCAAAAAGTCCACCCTTTTTCTTCCCGGCCTCGGATGCTGCCATCCGGGACTCTTCATCAGTGGACAGATGGGTGGCCATATCGTGAATACTGCGCGTCAGCCGTGACTTCGGTGAGTGCTGACACAATGGCTTGCCGTTGTTACGGGACCCGATCATGGTTGCGTAGTCGTTGGGAAGCTGCCAGAACACTTCACAGTCAATCGTTTCCAGCGCTTTGTTGATACTGATATCGCTGTCTTCGAGACCCATGCGATTGACAATAATTTCAACTTTACTGTCGAGGCCATTGTTCTGATTGAGATGCCGTATTATACGGACGACATTCCGCAGGCAGGACAGATCGAGTTGTGTGACCAGCAGAATCTCGTCACTGACCTCCATGGCTGACAGATCCAGAGGTCCGAAAGACTTACTGACGTCGATGATCAGATGTGAAAAGGTGGCTTTGAGCAACGCCAGAATTCGTCTCAGATCATCTGTGCGGATTACATCCTGTCCTTCAAGCTCCACGGGCCTTGGAAGCAGAAACACACCGCACTCATGTCGAGTCAGCGACCGTTTCAAAAGACCATAGTCCAGTCGCGCAATGTTTTCCGAAACATCCTGCAAGGTGTAGTCGGGGATAATATCCAGCCACACATCGACGTCACCCAGTGTCAGATCCAGGTCAATGATCACGGGCGAATTGCCTTGAGTTTGAGCAAGCGCTGCGGCGGTATTTACGGCAACCGCAGTGCTGCCGACACCTCCACCGACGCCCGCCACAGTGATAATTTTTCCGGCTTCTATCCCGCCGTCACCAGATGCAATTCCCCGAGATCCACGAATCCGATCCAGTGCGGCAACAAAATCATCCAGCTGCAGCGGCTGATTGAGAAACTCGCGAGCCCCGTTTCGCATCACCTGAAGAATCAGACTGCCCTCCTGCGAACTGCTCACCACCAGCACCGCGCACTGGGGAGCGCCTGCGCTGATGTCACTGATCATCCGAATGGCGTCATCGGGGTCGGCATCGACATTCACAAGAGCGATATCGGGCTGCGTCTGCTGAACAACATCCATGAAAAAATCGTAGCGGGAGCATTCCGCCTCCAGCCACACAGTATCAATCCCCAGCAGCAGAGTTTTCAGCGCATTGCGCGAATCCTCGCTGGGATCGACCGTCGCGACTCGAAGAACACTCTTCATAGCGAAATCCGTTGGGCAGAGGACTATTTCAGACGATCAACTAAGCTGATCAGGGACATCCTCCGGAAGTGGAGGGGGCTGCCGTTACTGTATTGATTGTGACTCCGGCACAATTAACCCACTGGAACGCAGGTCTGATGCTGGTTTGTTATTTGAATGTCTGGATGAATACGTTGCCGGACGCAAGAACGCTTTTCCGGAATTCGTTGTGTAGCCTCCACGGTTCGACGTGTCCGAGGAACCAGGTTCGAGCTTCTCGTGACCACCATCGTCCTCACAGCCGGAACATCCATTGGGATGCTCCCCGCATGAGCCCTGCTCCAGGCATGTTGTACAGTTGTGACATTCATTACCGTATTTCGGGACCTCAAGCAGGTTGTGAAAATACAGTTCTCTGTCGGTGACATTGTCCGTGAATTTGCCGGGGCCACCGGACGGAATTTGTTCGGCTGACAGTGGTGCCGTGTGTTCGGGTGTAATCAGAATGATCAGTTCTGTTTCAGCCTCGGTGTATCGCTTTCGACCGAATGCAGCACCAATCCAGGGAACTTCACCAAGCAACGGTATTTTGGCAGTCGTCGCGTCGTTGCGTCGGGAGATCAGCCCTGCCAGGACCATCGTCTCGCCGAAATTCATTTCAACTTCGGTACTCGCTCGACGTACCGTAAACGCGGGAACCGTCACACCGCTCACCGTGACAGCATTGGAAAAATCGCGTTCACTGACTTCTGTCTGAACCTGCATCCGCAGACGCCCGTTTCCGAGAATGTGGGGCACCGATTCCAGCAGAACTCCGAATTCCTTGAACTCGATCGCCGTGGTCCCTAATCCCGCCGGAACAATGACGGGGGTTTCACCACCATTCAGCAGTGTCGCAGGCTGACCGTTGAGCGTCGTGACGATTGGCGTGGCATGGATCTTCAGTAAACCCTCGATTTTCAACGCCTGGACAAAACCCTGAAAGATCGAGTTATTCCTGATGAATCCAAAACTCAGCGTGGAATCAGCAAATCCGGTCAGAGTCGATACCGGCCCGGCGGAAGTCGCAGTGAGTGTCGAAATCGGCGTGATCGGCCCCGGCGTCGAAATCAGGTAGCCATCAGAACGCAGGAATTGAAAATTCATGCCGAAGTTCCGCACCTTCGATCGCTGCACTTCGAGGATGTCACATCTGAGCTGCACCTGCTGTGCACCACCGACCTTCATGTGGTTAATCACGGTCCCGTAGAATTGCTCAGCAATTTCCACGATTTGAGTGATGTGACTTGGTTGTGTCACCCAGCCGGTCAGCTTCACTGCACCTTTAATTTCAGTGGCGCGGACATCATCGTCAGGGAAATCGCGTCGTATGTAAGACTGCAGGTGACGCACGTCGCCTTCGACCTGAACTTCGACCTGAAAGTATTCGTCGAATTCATCACAAATGGTGACAGTGGTGACTCCTGTATCCAGAGCGAAGATTCGGACCTGCTTCGGGTTTCCCTGCACAACCTTGACTTCAATGATTTCTGCATCGAAATCGAGCACGCTCTTAATACGCGCCGTGTGCTCCAGCAACGTGGTAAACCGCTGGTAAATGTTCAGCTGATTCTCGCCTCTCTGAAGTCGATAGACCGGTGAGGTCCGCGACTCCTGAGCATGCAGAGAATTTGACAGCCCCATCAGGATGATGGCTGCAAACGCAGCTGAGATCAGGCTCTTGAGTGTTGGCATCCGTGCTCTCCTGAGTGTGGAAGAGCGGTTCCGGTCGATCTACCGGAACCGCATCCCCAACTCATAACGCGCTCCGCGCGAATCGAAAGTATCATGTTCTGAACAGACAACTGTGACTGATCTCTCCCATGCCACGGTTCTGACTGTCAGTTCGTTTGAAGTTCTGACCTAATCTCCAAAGAGACTCCAGAGATCCGACCCATCCTTCAGCCCATCAAGCCCTTCCTGTCCACCGGTCGCATGTCCATCCGGTGGCACTGGTACATGATAGCTCCTCTGAACAGGAACTACGGGTGCCGTTTCATTTACGTTCGCTGGAATCGGTATATCTGAGTGGAGATTAACGACATCCACCCGCACACTGGTTCCTTCCCAGATCGCAATTTTCCAGGTGTCTTCTTTCCAGGGGTCTTCTGCAGCGGGCAGAGCCACTACGGTCGGACCTGTATCAATGTCTCCAAATTCGCTCTGCAGTTCGTCCAGCAGCGAGTCTGCTGACGCCTGTTCCACATCGAATTCCGACACGAGACCGGAATCACGAGCAGAACCATAATTTAATTCCGGTAGTTCGTTTTGATCGAGTTCACTGACAGACAGTTCCTGCGAGTCGACCTGTTCATCGTCACCGTTCCCTCGCAGCACTGTCGACATCCTTCCCTGTGTTTTCGCCAGTTCTAAAAACAAGGACTGCTCAGGTGTGACCAGCAGAGATATATTCTTGGCTTTGCCTGCCTGACCGTCGTCGTTCAGCCCATAGACCTTATTGTCTACGGCGAAGACTTCCACATACTGCAGGATTCGTCTGACCTTCTGATTTCGTTCTCCGGTTTCGCTCTTTTGTTCATAGTTCATCATCAGATCAACCCGATGACCCGGCTGCAGCATGCCACTGTGACACGTTGTCGGATCGACTGGAATGGTGGCGACCTGCATTCCAGATGGAATCTTGACCGAGATGCCCGTATCCCCCACTTCGGACAGTTTCTTCTTTGTGATCCAGTCACCAACCTGTACAGGAATCAGGGCACTTCGATCCGCGATTTGGTCAAGATCTGTGACCGCACCCTCCGGAACAGCAGAAACATCCACTGACACAAATTGTGTGTTCGTGTCAGTCAGTTTCTGGCCAAGTGCAATATCAACTGACGCCTGAAGCACCTGGGTCCTTGGCGTCTCATCCTCCCCTTTTTCGTTCAACACACGCTGAACACCTAACATGGCAACCAGCCCGCAGCCGGCAGCCACAATCAGCAATATCAAAGTCTGGCTTTTCATCGGTGAAACCTCCGGTCTGCCGCCGAGTCTGCTGCGTTCCTGCTGAATTTGCCGGAATCATTCGATTCCGGAAAATTCCTCAGTACAGGCAAAAGCCGCACGATCAAACCATGTCCCACCAGCATCATTATCGGCAAAGACGAAAACATCGCTTCAGAGAATGCTGGAAGGAAAACAAATCCAGGAACTGTCCATCTGTGAAATCCAGCATTGCCACGCCTGGTTCCACATCGCATCAACGTCTTACATCAGTCCGGCATACAGGAAGTAGCCAATTGATCCGATGCAGATAGGAATTCCGTATGGCAGCAATGCCATCGTTGGCTTGCGTTCTGCTGCAATCCGGGAAAGTTCGTAAGGATTTCGAATGACGATCCACTCAGAGAAAATGGTCAGAAAAGTCTCGTAGTGCTTCTTCCACGCTCCCCGGTACAGGACCATGAGAACAGCCATGACGGCCCCCACGACCACGGAAACGACGAATGCTGCCAGAGTGATCTGCCATCCGAGCCATGCACCGATTCCGGCCATTAACTTGACATCACCGGCGCCCATGCCTCCAACGGCATACAGCGGCAGCAGACACGCAAGCCCCGTGGCCATACCAGCCAGACCTGCTCCCATACCACCCCAGCCACCCGTGCAGGTACTGTAAACCAGTCCAGACAGCACCATCGGAAACGTAATCCAGTTGGGTACTTTAAGCTCTTTGCCGTCAATCCAGGCCGCCAGAATCAAGATGGCGGATACCAGTTTGATATGCCAGTTGTTGATCAGCAGTTCATTCCAGTCCATCGTTCGCGGTCCCCATACACGGAGTTGCAGAAATTGTTATGAGTTGTCCAGGCGGGATGCACCTCACCCAGGATTCGGTCCCTCGGATTCAGCAGTATCGATTCACACTCGGCCGGTTGGCACGAGAAACTGAAGACCGAAGACGGTCACCAATACTGCCAGGAAGGCGAGTCCCTGTATCAGGTCCGATGCAGACAGTTGAATCCAGTAAGGCAGCATGACACACCTCAATGCAAAGATCTGATCGCAAAACAGCTCCGCAGGCTTCTGTTAAACAGGCAACGCAATCGTGGAGCATATGCCCGAGCAACGATCAGACCGCAGAACCTGAAACCTTCCATTGAAAGCTAGGTTACGGTTTTTGCGGGTCAAGAATCTTCTGGAAGGAAAGTGCTGACCAGGACCCGCCCACCGGATTTCAGCGGCTCGAATCTGCCCATACAATCCGTACGATCGTCGCAGACTGCCAATCCCGGCCGGACACCTTTCGAGCGGTCTTTCTGCAGTCGCATGGAAACTGGGACGGGACTGTGCAAAGATGATTCACTGAATTCACATATTCCACAAAGTGGCGAGGCCACAACCGAAGCAACCAGTGGAGCCCCAGCACACGGAGACTCCACTGGTCGTCTGGAAACGCTCTCACGGCGCACAAACATTGGTTGTTTTGCAGAGAAAACTCCGGTTCGTCGGTCGCATTCTTTCAGTCGCAGGTCGACCGCTGATGCTGACTCCCCATCCAATCCTTGCTGCTCTTCTGCTGGCATCGCCGGTGACTGCACAGCCCGGCACGGACACGACGGTCGTGGAACTCCCCGTGGAGGCTTTGCTGCATTCGCTGAATGATGCTCTTGTTGACAAACGCTGGCTGGACGCCGCGCAATCCTTCGATGCAGCGTGGCAGCTACTTCACGAGGGCGAAGACCAGACCCCCGAAGTTCGATTTGCGGGTACGCGCACGCTTCGCCCCGGAGAACATCGGATGAATGCCGGTGCTCGTTCGCAACTGCGCACGATCTACCAGACTGCGCCACCGGCATTTCGTGAAGAGTACCAGCGGCAATACGATGGTTCTGCCCGCCGTGTGTTGCAGGAAGCAATGCAGCAGGGTGATCGCCAGTCACTGATCAGATTTGTGCAACGTCACGAGAACTGTGACTCTTCAGTAGCCGTTGTCATGCATCTCGTCACAGACGCAATCGCCCGGGGTGATTTTCTGAATGCGGTCCTGATGCTGCAGCAGGCTGAAAAACGATCCGTGGTCACATCAACGGAGCAGCAGTTGCTGTCGGCAATTCTCTGGCTGCGGGCCGGATTCGTACAGGAATCTCAACAGACAGTTCGACAATTGGCAGAACGAATCGGTTACGGAAGTACCGCACGCTGTGGATCGCAACAGTTTCAACTGCCGGAATCGCCTGACGGAATTGCAGACTGGCTGACAACCAGGTTCTCGATGAACGACCGTCAAAACTCATCCACCTGGCTGCAGCCGCAGGCATATGTGTCGCGTATGCAGCCCCAACAACGGGCCCGAATTACGGAGGCCTGGCAACAAACCATTTTTCACTCCCGGTCAAATCCGGAAATGAGCAGTATTCTTCAGGGTCTGGAACGACGAATTCTGTCGACCGCCGACGAGACACCAATCTCTCCGGCAATTCCGCTGGTGACAAATGATCTGGTGATTTTCCAGGGTGTTGGCAACCTGCAGGCAGTCAATCGATTCAATGGAGAATTCGTGTGGGAATCGAGACGTTACAATCGGCAGCTACTTTCAGCACTTCGGTGGGCGCTGACAGGTGATCAGCCCGTCGGGACCCGGGCGTTCGAACGTATCGTGCGTGATGCTCCTCGAAACCATATTCGAGGCCAGCTGGCCAGTGACGGACAGCTTCTGTTCAACGTTGAAGAAACCTCACAGGGCCAAATTTCGTTCCTGGAAGCAGCTCCGGCCGACCTGCAGGTTCAGGACTTTAATGTTCTGCGCGTATACGATCTGTCAACAGGACGACTTCGTGGCCAGGCCGGGGGGTTGACGCCCCCCGCCGATTCCAGCCTGCGGGACCCGTTTGCGGCCACCTGTTTTCTGGGAACGCCACTCCTGCTGCAGAACCGGATTTTGATCCTCGCAGAAGATCCCCACGGGATTCACCTTTTGGATCTTGGATTGGAATCTGACTCTGCTGCACCGGACGCCGAGCTGAAATTCCGAATTCTGAATCGCCAGCTGCTTTCGGTACCACAGTATCAATTGCCCATTCATCCTCTCCGCCGCTATTCCGGCCTTACGCCCAGCTTCAGTGATGGCATCGTTATCTGCCACGGCTGTGATGAACAGGTCCTGGGTCTTGCTGCAGATGATTTGTCAATCGAATGGGTACATCGATATCGAGCCAATGTACGGCCGAAAGAAATCGGTGGCGGTGAGCCGGTTTTCGGCAATGCCATGAGCGACATGGACTCAGTCAGACGTGACACGCGATCGCGTCCACATGATTCGTTTGCGCGTAGCGCGGGGTCACGCGTGATGCTGATGCCGCGTGATTCCGACCAGGTTCTCTGTCTGGAGCTTCATACCGGAAAGGAGATATGGTCAAAGTCACGGGGTGATCTGCGGTATGTCGCTGCTCTCACGGATACCCTGCTGGTGCTTGCCGGTCCAACACGACTGGTCGCCGTTCGACATGCGGATGGCAACATTGTCTGGGAGCACGAATTCACCGATGTCCGGATTTCAGCACAACCGGCAACAACAGATCGTCTGATTTATCTTCCCACCCAAAAGGGTCATTTGCTGACCGTCGACATCACGACCGGACGGCGACTGCTGGACCAGCGGATTTGCGATTCGTCGGCAGGTAATCTGCTGAGTGTTCCTGGGCAATTGATTGCCCAGAACGCTACTCGTGTGACAACCTGGAAGCCGGACGAAATCTTCGATGATCAGGAACTGGCAATGATCGAAGAATCGCTGCTGAGCCACGAGCCGGATGCTGCGATCCGGCAGCTCACCAGGCTTGTGGAGAAAACACCGGGCGATCCACACACGAGAACATTGCTGACAGAACAGTTACTTGAATCGATCCGTCTCGACTATGGGCAAAACCGTCATCAGATTCCGTTGTTGAAGCGAATGATTTCAGCCAGCGCCCCCACACCCGCTCAGATAGCAAAAGCGGTTCGTGCTGCCCTGGGGTTGACGCTTCATGATGCAGCTGTCTTTGCTGAATGTTGGGACACTGTTCGCATGGCAGATGTCCACAGGAATCGATTGAGCCGATTGATTGTTCAGGGACTCGCGACACAGCCCAACCTGACAGCAGACGAACTTGTCACACAGATCACGGAAATCATTCCGGCAGTTCTGACGCGTCCACCGCGTTGGTTGCGAGCAGGTAGCCTGATGCTCCTGGAGACAAATCAGACTGCGGCAACAGTCCAGATCGCGATGAGTCGTCTGGATACCGAGTCACGCCGGCGCGCTGTTGACTTACTTCGACCGGCCATTCGGACCATCATGGAACAAAGATCTGACACCCAGGTATACCCGAACCCGCTGCATTTCTGCTGGATGGCCGGTCTGGCAGAATGCCTGATGCCACTGGACGAAGCGGTTGTGGACCATTTGCCGGCCCTGATTCAAAAGGCGTTCGTTCCGCAACTGCTGGTATCACACAACGCCGGTCTGCTGGATGCCAACCGGGCCCGTGAAACTCTGATCGGCTACGTCAAAGAATCGGATGTCATATCCGAGGACGTTTGGACCGCATCAGATGGTCCGCTGCGGGGACCTGGAAATGATGACCTTGGCCGGATCACTGACCTTCTCCGTCGGAGCGACAAACAGTCGCAGACAATGACGCCGCAGGTCCAGGTCGGTGACGCGCACGCCGGAAATCAACAGCTGATACGTGCTGTTCACGAGGCTTCGCGAAACCTGATCCCTGTTCGCGGTACTCCAGGCGTTTATCGGGGATGGCAGTTTGTTCGAATGCACGGCCGGCCAGGGATTCTGGCGATCGATGATCAAGGACGTCGCCGCTGGGTTTTTAATCCGGAAGAAGGTAACGCGATTCAGATCCGCTCGAATAATCGTGGTCTGGCGAATGAATATGCGGTTGCCTGCGGAAGACTGCTTGCTCTCACTGACAACGGTCGGCTGTATATGCTTGATGCAGCAAACGGGCCTCCACAGGTTCTGTGGAGTATCAAACTGGACCAGGTGTTGCCAGCCGCGACCGGTCATCAGGCTTCCATTCGCGGCTGGCAGCGTACAACCGTGTACGATCGACAGCCCGATGCGTATGCGCCAATCGGACAGTTAACGGAATTCGGGTTACCGCTCTTTCGTGGTCGTCGACTCGTGGTCCTCAATCCATGGACTGGACAGCAAATGTGGATACAGGATGATCTTCCGGATGACAGTCGCCTGACGGCAGACGAAGACCGTTTGTGTGTGATTTCGGAATCAATCAGTCAGATTCAGGTACGGAATCTGCGCGACGGTGCGGTACAACAATCCTTCCCGTTGCCGAATTGGTGGGCCGAAGGCAATTCTTTGTATGACACCTCCGTCCGTCACATCGAACTTGAAGCGGGCACAGAATATCCATGGCGCATAGCAGTTGAGGGGACTCGGTGTCTGATGTTCACCGTACAGCCGGACAGCGCAATGCTCACTTCATACGAATTCAGTTCCGGCACATCGACGGGGCCCAACGTGGCCTGGAAGGCACAACTCTCGACGAACTCCATATTCTCGAACGTATCAGAAGGACTGATCGCGACCTTGAGCGATAATAATCGGCTGCAGATTCGCCAGGTCTCAGACGGAATCCTCACTGCCGACCAGACCGTGCCGCACGTTGCAGACTGTGAGCGGCTTTACCTGCGAAGATCTCATAATCGCCTGCTGGTACTCACCTATGCGCCCACTACCGACGATGAAAACATGATCGTTAATGCCGCGGTTCCGCTAAATGGCCCCGTCTTCGCCCTGGACGCACAGGACGGTTCCATCGTATGGACTGGAAATGCCGTCGGCGAATACCTGCGTATACTGAATGCCCAAAGTTCACCGACACTTCCATCCGCACCGCTGCTGATACTGCTCAGTCGCAAACGTCGCGAAACGCCAGGAAGTCTCGGCACCACCTTCGGCACAAGGATCATCGATGTGGCCGATGGAAATGTTCTGTATACCGACAACGATGTTGGGTCCAATTTGTCATATCATGCGCTGCGGTTTGACGGCAACCGGAAATACACAGTGAATTTTAATCGACGGGCCATCGAGTTTGATTTTTCAGGCGATCAAGAATGACATTCGGCAAATCTGTAAACCCAGCCCCGCAACAGACAACCAGGTCCATAAATCTGCAATCCTGTCAGTGTGATACATCTTCAACCCGCACCACTTCGTCTTCCCGCGCATTGCGGGATCTTATGTGTTCCTCACGCTGCTCCCAGTACCGCAGATAGTGACGATAGGCCGGATGATCGTCAGACCGTTCTTCGAGCATCATTCGTGTTACGTGAATGAGTTCCTGTTCTTCATCCATCGTCAGCCGTCCAAGTAAGACCCGGCTGCGTAAAAATACAAAATAAGTGTCCAGCACATCACAGCGGCAGTAGTCGTTGATTTCATCCAGCTGGCCGTCCCAGTACATCTGCTGAACCTCTGAACCGTCAACACCCGATTTACCTGGCTTGTCGATCAGATTCGCCATCAAATTCAGACCGCCGTGAATACGCGTCGCACCAAAGTTTGCGAACAAATCACACAGGTCGATATGTCGCTCGATGTTGTAACGGTTGCGTGACTGTTCGTAGGTTCTTGACTCCACGTTGAACCATCCTGGCAGACTGATCCCATACCGAAAGGCGGCCAGTTCCAGCACTGGCAGGTCATAACCTCGACCGTTGAACGTCACGAAGCACGGTCGATTGTAGTGGGTCCATCCCTGCCAGAATCGACGGGTGATCTCTTCCGGTCGAAACTTCGGTGCGTCCAGCACTGTCACATCGACCAGCTGAAAATCAGACGTTACTTTCCCAATCGCCACGGAAACCGGCAATGTAAAAGTTGGAGGCAGTACTTCGCGTCCGGTCTGCTCAAGCAATTCGGCCTGGAATCTTGCGATTGCTTCCATTGGCGACAGATCACAATCCGGATACCTGATTCGCTGAATCAGGTCACCGTCACCCACTGTTTCAATGTCAAAAACCAGATAGTCAACCTGACTCATTGCATCTCTCCTCTGAAACCTCAACCTGAGGTTTTACTCTGACCTCAATACAATTCACAATCGATGATGTTGCGCTCCTGACATTGTTGAACCGGTTGCCGATAAGGCAAATCGCGGAACAGCTCTTATTGCGACGGTTGGGCCAGAGTACCAGCGAACAGTCGCTGGTTTCACCCACAGGGCTGATAGAACGTGAGAATCCACGATTGCCGCTGGACAGTGCCCATCGGGACGGACCGTCCTGTCGATTTATCTCAGAACCCGTTGAATGTGCGCAGACAAGGTCGATGGCAGCAAGTTAGTCGTTCGGCAGAACAAGGCGGGCGTACAGATCCCATAGCGCACTGGTCCTGCTGCATTCAGGAACCGTTAGCATGGTGCGTGATGTGCTCCATCTGCTGACCGGCATTTGGAAACGGCATCCACGACAGATGTCGTTCTACTTTTCGTCGGGCTCCGCAAGCAGGATCAGTCCGCTCTGGGGGTCGAATCTTGCGAGCACGGGACAGCGATTCATGTCGGCAGCGAAATCGATGTCGCTCTCGTACGACAACTCTGCCAGATTTCTTCCACCACGAGTTGCCCTGAGCCGTTCAGCCAGCGGCCGAGTGGTTGATTCGGTTTGCCACCAGGCAAACACCATTTCGGAGGTATCTGTCAATTCGATCTCCGAATGATCCTGACCAAACATAAGGATTCGTTCAATCAAACACCCGGCAAACAGGGCATCTTCTCCCGTGACTTCTCCGTCCGTCCCGGCACAAACGATCGACACCGGGTGAGGCCGAGCGACCAGGTATCTGGCCAGTCGATCAACATTTGCGAACGCTCCGACCACCACCTGTTCGGCTTCGGCGCACCGCAACAATGCCCTCGTCCCGTTCGTCGTCGTGAACACAATCGTACGATCCTGAACAATGGCACGATCGTAATCCGTCGGCGAATTGCTCAGATCAAAACCATCAATTTTCACACCACCACGTTCACCGCCAAGCAGTCGTGACGGATCCGACGCCTGAAGAACTCTGGCATCAGCTACAGACAAACACGGAATCACTCTGTATGCACCATGATAAAACGCCGTCAATACCGTTGTTGATGCTCGCAACACATCAACCATCACAGCGATACCACCCTGCAACAATGCAGAAGGAACGTGGTCCGGCAGCAAATGAACGTGAATTTCGCTGGGCACAGGAACTGCCTGACTGGATGGAATCACTCGTTGGTCGCTGGTTAATGCGTTTGCGCGGTACCGCTCAACCGTACGAGCAGTTCTTCGAGCTGTCGCTGCAGATCGATTCGACTGCCACCTTTAAGATTTGCGTCAGTGTCACTGAGTAACTGCAGGATACGACTGGCCTGTTGAAAACCAAGACGACGAAGATACGCTTCCCCGGGTCCGACTGCGGAAGGAAAAACTCCAGCCGCCGTCAGTGCTCCACGAACATCGCGAGTTTGGCGCGCCCGTTCGGTTGCTTCAGCAAACTTGCGAAACACAAAGGTCACACCACCCATAATCTTCTGAACAGGTTCGCCGGCACTGACCAGGTTGTCCAGATTTTGAATCGCTTCCGCCACATTCCCGTCGCGGACAGCATCCAGCATGACCCATGTGGTTTCAGTTCTCCAGTCTCCGACCGCCTGTCGAACGTCTTCCGACGAAATCCGTTCGGCATCTCCGACCAGCGAAGCCAGCTTGGCAGTTTCCTGCTGCAAAACGCCCGGACGATCACCGGCCAACGCAACCATAAGAGCGGCAGTATCACGATCAAGTTTTTTACCGAATTGATCGTTTGCAGTGTGCTGCAGCCATCGAATGAGGGCCAAACCATGCAGAGGACTGCATTCCACAGTCAGTCCTGACTTGTTCAGTGATTTTGCCAGGCGTGTATTTTTGGGCCACGACTTTACGTCAAGAATCAACAGAGACGACTTCGCCGGCGATGTCACATATTTTTCCAGCCCCGCACGATTGTCTTTGACGAAGCCATCAGCGTCTTCAACCATGACAACGCGACGGTCTCCGAACATCGAAACGGTCAGCAATTCATCTGTAACATCGGTCAGTTGAGTCTCGTCCCCGGCAACCCGCGAAAACGAAATATCTGCGTCGTCATCGTCTGACGCGTGACAACCTGGAATCCGATGCAGCACGTCGATCTTCAGTGAACGTTCCGATCCAAACAGAACCATCACCGGCACAACCGGTGGTCCAGATTCGCTGGCAAGAAATTCAGTGGCGTGCATCAGTTGAGGCGTTGGACTTTGCCGACGGAATCCGGAACCCGGAAAACCAACGTCGAACTTCGGTGAAATCAAACAGAGAATTGTGCCTATTCTACGAAGGAGGCGTCACGGCTTTCCATCGCAGCCAGTGATCTGCAAGTACGAGCGCAACCATTGCTTCCCCCATGGGCACAAACCTTGGCAACAGGCACGGATCGTGGCGTCCTTTCGTTGCAATGGTGGTTGACTCGCCATCACGAGTTACAGTGGGCTGCTGCCGAGCCAGACTGCTGGTCGGTTTAATGGCAGCTCGCAGCACAATCGGCTGCCCCGAACTGATCCCACCCAGCATTCCGCCATGTCGATTGGTTTGGGTGGCAATTCCAAGTTCGTCTTCTGCAACAAAAATATCATTGTTCTGACTGCCGCGAAGAACCGCACATCCGAATCCGATTCCATACTCGACTCCCAGCACAGCCGGCAGGCTGAAAAGTGCTTTTCCAAGGTCTGCTTTGAGTTTGTCGAATACAGGGTCACCCAGTCCCGCCGGAATTCCGGTCGCCACAATTTCAGAAACCCCGCCGATCGAGTCCACATCCCGACGAACGTCTTCGATCAACGCCACCATTCTGCCGGCGGCCTCCGGATCCGGACAGCGCACCAGATTCGGTGAACCATCAGGCAATGTTTCAACCTGTTCGATTGTCACGGTCTCGGGAGCGTCGATGTCCGCAATCACATCCCCAACCTGACTCACATAGCCAACGACAGTACCGCCAAAAGCCTGAGCGATCAATTTTTTCGCGATAGCGCCCGCGGCCACTCGGGCGGTCGTTTCACGAGCGCTGCTGCGCCCGCCTCCTCGATAGTCACGAATGCCATAGCGGGCATCAAACGTATAATCCGCATGGCCTGGACGATACTTGTCTTTGATGTCCTTATAATCGCGACTTCTCTGGTCCTGATTCCGAATCAAAATGGCAATGCTGGTGCCGGTGGTTTCGCCGTTAAATACACCAGACAGAATCTCAGGTTCATCGGACTCATTTCGTTGTGTCACCAAATGACTCTGACCTGGGCGACGACGGTTGAGATCCGGAATGAGGTCTGTTTCGCTCAGCGCCAAGCCAGGTGGTACTCCGTCCACAATGACAACATTTCCAGGCCCATGGCTTTCACCAGCGGTCGTGATGCGAAGGAGTTGTCCGAACGAATTACCAGGCATGCCTCGGGCGCCTATTTGGATCGAGTTTCTCCTCCGATCTTATCGGAGGACCGAACCACTCGCGAGTGCCTGGATCGTCTCACGCCGTTTTTCCCACGGCCGGTGGATGTGGAATCTTCCAGTGCAGCCGGGGTGCTGCGTTCGCGGAATGCATCAAATTTCGTGAACTAACGCTGTTTCTCTTTGTGTATTATGTGATTTGCAGTTTCGAATTTCTTCGTATCCGGTCACGACTGTCTGGCCAACATCACACTGTGTCATGGCCCCTGTCGCTGTCAGAGGAATCTGAAGATAAGCACGTTTCTGCGAGAAAGAGCCGAACCGCTCCGCAACGCAGACCGCAGGATCGCCGATATGGTCCAGGCGAGGATTCACGCAAAGATCCATCTTGCATGCTCGATATTTGTCACAGGAACAACTGCGCGAATATCGGTTTCCACCACTGAAGGTGTCTCGTTGTTCTCTCAATCAGCCTCATTTGGACAGCAGAAGCAGTCAATACGGCCATCGAAACAAGTGGCAAACCTGGCTGCCGAGGCGGTCGGCGTGCACGTATTTCTGCCGCGAATTGGCGAATGCCTTTAAGATTCCTGCAATGGCACAGCTGTTATCTTCTTTGCCGCAGGACAACCCATGCCTGTCTCTCAGGTTTCACCGGGATCCGACTTTCAGAGTCTGTGCCACCCAGATGTCTGCCAACTCGGAGCGTCAGACAGGGATACTGCCGTGAAAATCGGAGGCGATCCTGTCATTATACGGGATGCCGTGTTTTAAACGGAACGCGGTCGTCGCTGCATCATATCTGCTTCCACAACAATATTTCGCCGAGGCCGGAACCCTTTCTGCCGGCGATATCCCATTGATCCACTAAAGAATTCCATTGAACGCATCAGGAATCACAACATGGCGAACGATCCCTATTCCGCATGTATTTGCGGAAGCGGCAAAAAACTTAAGTTTTGCTGCCAGGACATTCTTGCAGACATGCAACGCATTGGGCAGTTGCGAGACAACCAGCCAGACGTGGCAGAACAGCATCTGCGCGCGCTGTACGAGTCTCACCCCAACAAGGATGTACTGGTCATTGAACTGGCCGGACTGGTACAGGAACTGGGCAAGTACAACGAAGCCCGTGAACTCTGTATCGAATTTCTCCGACGCAATCGCGACGAGATCCGAGTCATCATTCTTCTGGCTGACCTCACGATGCAAACGGAAGGCTTTGATGGTGCGCGGCGGTTGATCCATCGGGCCGTCCAACTGGCACAGCCTGTGCATTATGAGGGAATCGCAATGCTGCTTGCGTCGATTTCCAACGAAGTGTTTCGCGCTGGCAACCCCGCATCTGCATATGCTCATCTTCGACGATCCATTCATTTTGCACCTGCGAAATTACGATCGTCGCTGTTGCTCCTGCTGAACAGCTGGACGAAAGGAATCTCGCATCACTTCCCGTTGCTGGGAAGTCTGGAACTGTTTATCGCGGAGGTTCGCGAAGACGAACGGGAAACCGAACAGAAAGCAATTCGGCTGAGTAACCTTGGGTGCTGGGAACCTGCGGCTATCCTCTACTCACGACTGCTCGATAAAGACCCGGAGAACGGAACACTCTGGTACAATCTTGGGCTGTTTCATCTGTGGGATAACCGTATGGCTCAGGCAGCGGCGGCGTTGCACAAGGCAGCAACACTGCTGCAGAATTTTGATACGTGTGTTGAAGCCGAAGCCCTCGCAGTGTTGATCGATCTGGAAGTCTCCGACGATCGCATTTGCACTGTCCGGAGTTCACGGCGAATTCGACGGCCTCGCGAGTTGAGTTCCCGGCTGCAGGAAGACAGCCGGTTTTATTTTGAGACACCAGGGTCTCAACTGCACAGCACAGAAACCTCGGATCATCATTTTCGCATTCTGGCGGATGTTCCTCCTGCTGAAGATGGCGGACAGGAGCAGTTGGGCGCCGTCGTTGTGACGGCCAATCTCGAAAATGAACCCGACTACCATATGGTCACCGTTACGGCAGCCGAATCATCCCATCAGGCAGCATGGGATGTCGTGCGTGAGGCCGCGGAAAACTGCCTCGAGGAAGACGACGAACCGACTGAGTCGGTGATCACATCATGGATCCCGTCCTGCTGTGTGGATTTCGACTGGAATGTACATTTTGATCCGACTTTGTCGGCCAGGAAGATACGGTCGGCTGTCGATAATCGCGTGGCCAGCTCAATCGAAGCATGGTTACAGCGACCACAGTCTCACCTGAATGACCAGTGTCCGCAGCAGGCCGCGGATGACCCGGAGCTGAAAATCCCGACAGCCGCAGCTGTTGTCGTCCTGCACTCTCTCATTCAGCGACAGAATCATGAGATTCGAATGAAGGATTTGCGAGAGCAGCTGAGCATTCCGACACCCGCACCTCGACTGATCGACGAGGACCAGACCGTCGAAGGCATTCCCTTGCTGCACTACTGGCAATTGTCTCTGTCTGATCTGACGAATTCTCAGCTGGTGCAGTTTGCCAATCGAATTGAACTGATCCGCGACATTGACCTGGTCGATCAGGTGGCAACCGAATTATTCCGGCGACCGGACGCAGTCGAACAATACTCACCGCGACGGGCCCATATGATGCGCGCAATGGTCGCCAGATTACAAAATCGGGTCGACGATATGGCTGAGTGTTTTGATGCTGCCAGAAAAGCCACGACAGATGATCCCGATCATTTCAATTCACGGCTGGAACTGGACCTGAAGGAACTGGCCTTTCGCCTGGAGGATCCGGAAGACCCTGGGATTCCACACCTCCTGCACTCAATGCGAGATCAGTATTTCCAGAAGATTCCGGAGGTTGCGGAGGCCGTTCGCCAGGAACTTATGCGTACCGGTTGTGACCAGTTCCTGCCTGAAATCGAGACGCCGGTGATCGTGACGGCCGATCATCAGACTCAATCGCAATCGTCAGGTAAATTGTGGCTGCCGGGACAGGATTAAACATGACACCGGCGGAACTGCCGGCGGACCATGAGTTCCCGGACGACGAGTCGGTCATGCGCCGTGCTCTGTTAATCGCGGAACAGGGCCGGGGCTGCACAGAACCTAATCCTCTTGTCGGTGCAGTGATTGTCGATCAGCACAGGCGTTTCATTGCCGAAGGCTGGCACGCGCGATTCGGATCCGGCCACGCAGAAGTGGTCGCAATTCAGAGAGCCCGAANCACGGAAGGTACACGCTTGTTCGTNACGCTGGAACCCTGCAGCCACCATGGCAAGACACCGCCGTGTACCGTGGCTGTGGTTGCTGCCGGTTTCGCTGAAGTCGTGGTCGGCTGCGAGGACCCCGCACCACACGCATCGGGACGCGGAATCGCTCATCTCAACGATGCGAATATTCCGGTGGTAACCGGGTTGTGTCACGCTGAGGCTCAGCAACTGATTGCTCCATTTGCAATGCTGCAGATGAACAAAAGACCTTGGGTCCATGCCAAATGGGCAATGACGCTCGACGGCCGAATTGCCACATCCACTGGACACTCCCGGTGGATCACATGCGAGCGATCACGAGAGAAGGTACACAAACTGCGTGGTGTGATGGATGCAATCATTACCGGAGCGGGCACGGTTCGGTGCGATGATCCCGAGTTGACAGCACGACCGGCCGGACCGCGAACTGCCACCCGAATCGTGCTGGACAGTACCGGCAGCAGCATTCATGAAAACCTGCGATTGATCGAAACACGACCAGCCGCACCGCTGATTGTCTGTCTGGCAGACAACCAGCCGTCAGATACGACACGGCGAATCAAGCTTCTTGGCGCAGAGGTCCTGAAGTTGCCGATGAACAGCCTCGGACATCTGTGTGTTCGTTCTCTTATACACGAACTTGGTCGGCGTAATATGACCCATGTCCTGATTGAGGCCGGTACAGGAGTGATGGGCGATTTTTTTGATGCTCAGCTGATCGATGAGGTCCATGCATTTATCGCCCCAAAACTGATTGGCGGAACGAACGCACTGTCTCCGATCGGGGGAACGGGCCGCCAATCAATTCCCACTATGTCGGACCTGACAGAGTTGAACGCACTGCAGATCGACGAAGACATTCTTATCCATGGGCGCATCACTCGACCCGAGTTGACCAGTGATTGAATGAATCCAAATCCTCAAACTACGGTCGAATGCGAACACTGGCACCATGACCAAGCAGCGCGAAAACTTCAGCAATGTCAGCGTCACGCATATGAATACAGCCACGTGAGCGTGCTGAACCGATTGATTGAAGATCGATCGTCCCGTGAATTCCAATGTGGTCCCCCAGCCCGATCCAGTATTCACCCAGAGGATTCAGTGGATCGTCCCGGTCAACCTGACCGCCATCCGGATTGTACCAGGTTGGATTCTCGATCTTTTCCTGGACTGTGAATTGGCCGACCGGAGTTCTGTCACCTTCTCCAGTGCCAATATCATAGCGTTGAACAAAATACCCGTGGGCATGGATCGTTAATTCGAATCGACTCAAATCCACAATCGCCGAAAACGGACCGTGCATGACCTTGAGCTTCTGACCGGCCTGCAGTTCGTTCGGTTCGATGCGATTCAGTCGCCCCAGATACTGCCAGGAGATATTGTGTTTCCTGCCGATGGATTCCAGTGTATCTCCAGGTTCCACAAGGTAAGGAGCACCAAAGTGTCGATGAGGGTCTGAAAAAATCTCTGCCGCTGCAAACTCAATTCGATCTTTCAGAACAGGCCGAACATCCGGCTGTTTCCAGTACAGATTCGACAGGACATTGTGGGCATCGACAATCTTTTCCTGCCCCATCAGCAGATCAACTTTTCGCAGTGCTTCCGCCGTATCGGCGGAAAGAACGGGGGCCGTTGTGCTGGATTCGACAGCCCGGACAACTTCTGAATCAGGTAAATCCCTGAATGTGAAGTCATCCGACCGGGAATCAGAATCAAATGAAGCCTGGCGCACTGCCGAATCCGCGGTGTTCACTGACTCAGACTGGAACTCAGGGTTGAACGATGGTTCCTCTGACAAATCCGGCTCTGACAAATCGGTCAGTACTCGGTCCTGAAAATCGGCATCATCAACGATCGCGTCGAACAGAGGATCTGATTCGTCACTATTGCTGGACGCAGCCGATACATCTGTACGGTCATCGATCTCCTCCCAGTTTGGAGGCAAGGACACATCATCGTCCGACTGCACTGACAACTGCCCTGAGGGAACAGGGCGCAATTCCGGGACCAGATCGAAAAACCACGCGCCAAATCCGACTGCCACGGCAGCTACAAACGTGAGCCACCTTGTAGGCATTTGATTCTGATTTTGTGCAAAGGGCTTCATCCATGATCCCCTGGACAGATTCTTCGAACGTGCCGTGATTTCGAGGCTCCTGCACCCGTTTTTGGGTTTCGGCCTGGATTTTGGCAAAAACTGCAAATTTCGGCTATGGGAATCCTGTGTGACGAGCCCCATTCTGTCGGGTCCGTCAACTCCGGAATATCTCGTTCGGGCACAGTATCCAGCAAAAAATCTGCGGTACAGCTTTGATCAGAGCGTTTTCAGCCCGGCAGCCCGGATCATGCAACGCGGGCATTGATGAATGCCCAGTCATTCGGCAAATGACATGTGACACGCAGACGAACATCAGCCGGGACACTCAATGGTCGACCTGTCACAACCGCATCCCTCCAATTCAAACGCCACCCGGTATGACCTGTCCTGATCCCACTCAGTTTATGAATGAACCACTGGGAACGTGAGACACCTCCGTGTCAAAACGATCATTTCCGGCATTCGTGTGTGTGTGACTAAGGTTCACCGAGCGTTCGCGACGACTGTGCCGGTGCGGAAAAATTTCCCAGCTCAGGAAGGGCTGGTACTGAATGGGGACTCAGACTTAACATTCCCGCCGCTGGTCCAGTCCGCCAGCAGAAACCATTTAATTGTTACGGAACAGAAACTCATGCGTATCTGCTCAGAAATACAGGACGTGTGATGCAAAACCCCGCTCTGGACGTCGATGACGGGAAGACACTCCAATGGAACATGTCCAGCCAGATCCGGCAGAATCAGCCGACACAATCGAACGATGTGTCTGTGCCGGTTTCGTGGAACGGGATGACTGATTCGAAAGACAAGGACTGAGTCGATGGCGAAGACAGTAGAACGCCTTCAGGAATTCTCGATTCCGCTGATTGCCGGCGTCATTCTGGCCGTGATCTGGGCCAATGTGAGTCCGCACAGCTATCACGCCGCCATCCACGCACCGATTCACCAGTTCGGCGTCTGGCTGCACGCCCCCACGATGATGCCGATATCCCATGACAGCTGGGAACACTTTTTCACCCTCCATTTTATGATCAACGATATCTTTATGGTCGTTTTCTTTGGGATTGCGGCCAAAGAGATCACGGAATCCTGCCTGCCTAATGGAGCGTTGAATCCAGTTTCCAAGGCGATCAATCCGTTGTTCGCAACGGTTGGTGGAGTCATCGGACCGATAACTGTGTTTTTGGGACTCAACGCCGTGCTTGGTCGAAGTGAATGGACGAATGGCTGGGGCATTCCGACAGCAACAGATATCGCTCTGGCATGGTTGGTTGTTCGGTGTCTGTTCGGCAAAGCTCATCCGGCAGTAAGCTTTCTCCTGCTGCTGGCCGTCGCCGATGACGCAATCGGACTGGGAATCATTGCGATTGGCTATCCCGACCCGCATCATCCAACACAATGGGGACAGCTTGTGTGGCTGATTCCGGCGATCGCAACAGCGTGGGGACTGCGACGTCGACAGGTTCAGAACTGGGTCCCGTACGTGTTGATTGGTGGTGGGTTGTCATGGTGGGGACTGTACAGTGCTCATCTGCATCCCGCACTGGCTCTGGTCTTTATTGTGCCATTCCTGCCAGGGCCAGCTCGTGACTCTGGACTTTATCAGAGCAGCGCCCGTGGCCACTCGCCACTGGAATCCTTTGAACACGATCTCAAACGACTCGTCGACTTTGGTCTGTTCTTCTTCGCTCTGGCCAACGCTGGTGTTGCTTTTTCGGAAGTCAATGGCCTCAGCTGGATTATCCTGACATCACTGATCGCCGGAAAAACGATCGGAATCACTGCCTTTTCGCTGATGGCTCACTGGATTGGTTTTCGTCTTCCGTCGGGCATGACCGCAGGCCACGTTGTGGTGACGAGTGTCGTTTCAGGACTTGGCCTGACGGTTGCACTTTTCGTAAGCGGCCAGGCGTTTTCAGATCCGAGTCTGCAGGGCGCTGCCCGCATGGGAGCTGTTTTCTCTGTAGCTGCTGCCGGCCTCGCGGTTCTGGTTCGCAATGCGTTCCAAATCGAGAATGCTGCCGGCGACTTCGTGGAAACACTCACCGTTTCATCTGAGCGCGAGCAAGTGGCCAATTAGCCGGACAGTATCGGATCACGATACAAATCATCTCCCGTATAGTACTGGCTCAATGACTCACTTAATCGCGGTGAGTCCGGCAGGCGAGGTCGTGAACCATAAGTTGTGCTCAACTCAGGACCCCGACCAAATTCTTCCTGGCATATTCAGACCAGATGAAATGAATTATGGCAATGCCGGAGAACCAGTACGAAACGGTGCACACCGATCGACAGCTAACTCTTGTGTCCGGATTGCGGTGTCTGCTCGCGCTGGTTTGCAGCCATATTGCTGCACCCTACCCTGCGGCCAGACTCACGATTCGCTATCAACTTCAAGGTGACTTTGAACTGCAGTTCGCACTGATCACTGTGATCTCGATGGGAATCGGTTCCATACTCGCCTTTCGTCAGCTGGTTGATTTGCCCGTTGGACGAAAATGCCTGTTCTCGACCATCGGATTCATCCTGTGGGTGCTTGTAGCGTTCGTACTTTTGAATCTGGCAGTCCATTCAGAGATTCCTGTACCTGTCCTCGGAATCCTGTGGACAGGCGGCACCATCTGGATCGCCTGGACCGTCTGGGCTTTCAGCCTTTTTCGTTCGACCGGAGTAATTCTGGGATCCGTACTGGTTGGTCTCATCACCCTCCCATTTTGGGGCCTTGTCGAAGCCACGGGATTACGAGGAAACACTCGTGTTGAATTCGAGTGGCGGCGAGCATTCGACGGAGTTGCGGTAACACCCAAAACAACGGAAATCTCCCGGCTGGGTACTGTCACGTGGCCTGGCTATCTGGGAAACACTCGAGACGGTGTGGTGAGTGACACAATGCTGCGTGATGAATGGGATATTTATGCTCCGGAACCACTGTGGGAACAGAGCTGTGGCGGGGGCTGGAGTTCTTTTGCAGCAACCGAGACTAGTTTGTTCTGCCAGGAGCAGCTTTCGACGGGTGACTGCGTGACGGCCCGTGATCTGCATACCGGCGAACTTCTTTGGGCAACTCCTCAGGGTACCGAACAATTTTGCAGTGGACTCGGCGGAAACGGACCACGGGCAACTCCGGCAATTTGCAGCGCAGAGGGAGAAGATCGATCAGGTCCGATACTGTTCGCTGTTGGTCCCTCAGGTGTGCTGAGTTGCCTTAAGGCAGACTCCGGCGCCATACGATGGACGAGAGATCTGCGAAAGCAGTTTCCCGGAAAGAAGCTGATTCACGGTGCGTGCTGCTCGCCACTTGTTGTGAATAACCTGATCGTTGTGGCACCCCCAACAGCTTCCGGTCCCGGGTTAGCCGCATTTAATGTCGCCGATGGCACCCTGGAATGGCAGTGTTCGTCCAGCTGGCCGGCCAGTTATGCGTCACCGTCGCTGATGACAGTCTGCGATCAGCTGCAAATCGTATTTCATGCGGGTCCGGGGGTCATGGGTGTCGACCCGTCTGACGGACGCATGTTGTGGCAATATCAATGGACAAACGAATGGAACAACAACGCAACGCAGCCTCTTCAGCTGATCGATCAGCCAAATGATCTGTTCGTGGCAACCGGATACCAAGGTGGAGTCGCGCGCATCTCGATCAGTGCAAATGAATCGGGGGGCCTTCAGGCCCGTGAGATCTGGGTGAATCGCAAAACGATGAAGACCAAATTCTGCAGCATGGCGCAATTCGGTGAGACGCTGGTCGGACTGGACAATGGAATTCTGTGTGGCATCAATGCGGAAACCGGCAAACGACTCTGGAAGAAAGGCCGATACGGACACGGTCAAATACTGCAGATCGGCAAACACCTGCTGATTGTCGAGGAAAAAGGTGATATCCGGATTCTGAAACCCGACAGGAAGGGCGACCATCCTGTGGGCAACGGCGTCGCGGGACTCACTCACAAGGCGTGGAGCCACCCGATACTGATCCATGACCGACTGATCGTCCGAAACGATCAGAAAATGATTTGCATGCGGCTGTCGATCGAACCCACGTCAAACTCTGACGAGCAAACACACGTCGACAGCTTCACGTTACCGTAATCAATTGCTCGTTGACTTCGACCGAGCACAGTGAAATGTTCGACACACTCCTGCTTCGAAGTCAGCCACCACGGACGGAAATTGCCAGTCCGTCATGCGCAGGCTCTATACCATCGGGGAGTTCATTGTGGAGCGTCGCATGGTCGAGATCGTGGGCCATATGCGTCAGAAAAGTCTGACGAGGTTTGAATTTTTTCGCCAGTTGAACGGCAGCATCCACATGCAGATGTGTTGGATGTGGCCTGTACCGCAAAGCTCCCAGGATCAACGTGTCCAGACCCTGCAGATACTCATTGGATTCAGACGGAACTGAAGACACATCGGTACAAAAAGCAACATCTCCGATTCGAAACCCGAGAATCGGCAGTCGTCCATGGTGCAACCGAATCGGTGTCACCTGGAGCCCCAGTACGTCAAATGGATTTCCCGGTACGATCCGTTGAAATTGAAAGCGAGGTGCCGCAAACCGGTGAGCCAGTTCTTCCCGATCGGCAAATGCATAACTGAACATTTGGCGAATCGCCTGCTCCACAGAATCTTCACAGAATAATGGAAGATCCGAATCCATTCGGTGACTGAAAATGCGCAGATCGTCCAGCCCCATGACGTGGTCCGCGTGAGCGTGCGTGAACAAAGCCGCCTGAACAAGTGAGGCTCTGTTTTGAATCAGCTGGAGCCGTAATTCCGGCCCAGTATCAATGACAAATTCCCCGTTGGGAGCACGCACGAGGACACCGGACCGCATTCGGCGATTCGATGCATCGTCTGAGGTGCAAACGGCACAGTCACAGCCCACAACGGGCACACCGATGCTGGTGCCGGTTCCGGTCAGGACCAGTTCTGCAGCATGATTTCCTGATTCAGTGTTGCGAGAAGAAGTACCCAACCCATGCCTCGGACAATGATATTTGCGTTTCCTGCCAGTGACCGTCGAGTGAATCTATCGATCCGGGTTGATTTTAGGAAGAGTGCCCCTCACTAACTGGATTCCTTTGAATTTCCGAACGACGATTCCCGCCTCACAAGGCGCGTCCGAGTCTTCTGTCACCGAATACCCTGCTGACCGCAGTCACAGTCGACCCGAAACAGCCCAATCCCGACATAGTTGCACACGACGGAATGCCAGGATGTCACAATCGGAATCCACATCTCGGCCGATTCAGCCAATGGATCCCCGGCTACAGGACATTCAGCCGGGAGGCGGTGTCGTGATTCATCTGGAGCAGAAATGGGGAGACGTTCGGCGTTGGTGGTTAAAATCATTTCGTCGTGGCTGGGTGCAGCGCATGGAGTCACTTCGCCAGGGTGATTTTAATCCGTGTCCCCACGACGTGCTGGATTCTCGTGACCTGAAATTTCACCAAAATCAGGGTGGCTGGTACTGGGATTCCGCGGACGACCCGTTTCACTGGCGTGACAGGATTCCATTCGCCCGTGTCGGACTGGCTGAACTGCTGGTTGTTGGAGGCGGCTTCAGCGCGGCCGGTCTGGCGTTCGCGTGGGGAGGATCTGTCTTAACGGGATCTGTTCAAATCATTGCCTGGATTGCAAGTGCCGTGTTTCTGGTGATTGCCGGCCTCATTGCGTGGTTCTTTCGAGATCCACCGCGTGAGGCTCCTGCAGCACCCGGTCTGGTGGTTTCGCCCGCCGATGGAAAGATTGTGGACATCGAAGAACTGGACAACGACGACCACGTAGGCGGACCGGCGATAAAAATCGGAATTTTTTTGTCAATCTTTAACGTTCATATCAATCGAGCCCCCGTATCAGGCCGAGTGATCGGGCTCGCTTACCAGCCAGGAAAATGCCTCAACGCTCTGCGCCCCGAATCTGCGAGAGAGAATGAGCAACTGGCAGTCATGATGGAAACCGATGACGGTCATCATCGCGGCGTCGTAATTCGTCAGATCACCGGTGCAATCGCACGGCGCATCGTCTGCTGGCTCAAACCCGGTGATAATCTGCAGCGAGGTGAACAGTTCGGCATGATCAAGCTCGGATCACGGACGGAACTGGTCCTGCCAAAAACAGCGTGTCTGACCATACGCACTCAACCGGGTGACCGGGTGAAAGCCGGCACATCCATCCTGGCCGACTTTGGGGCAGAGTAGAACAGAACGTCCCGCGGCAGCTCTCGCCAAAACGAGCAAATAGATTTGACCTGCTGTACCCGTCCAGGCCATGATCCTGACGCTGCAAAACGTTTCAGATCAAATCAGGCGTTGAAGAGGTCGTCATGACGGCTCGGTTTCTGCTGACGATTGCCCTGATGACATGGGCCGTATTCCGGCCAGTCACAACGGCAGCCGGTGACTTAGACGAAGCAACGTTTTTTCGTGAGCGGATTGAGCCCGTGTTGCGAAAGCATTGCTACCAGTGCCATTCCAGCCAGGCCAATTCCATTAAAGGAGGATTGTTACTGAATGGATCCGCCGGACTTCGACGAGGCGGCGAATCGGGTGTGGTCATCGTGCCTGGAGATCCTGATCAGAGTCTGCTGATATCTGCACTGAAACACGATGGCCTCGAAATGCCGCCGAAACAAAAACTGCCGCAAAACATCCTCGCTGACTTTGAACACTGGATTCAGTCCGGAGCAATTGACCCTCGCAATGACTTGCAGGACACTGGCAGCCACTGGGCTTTCGAACCGATCAGTTATCCGGATCCGCCTCACGTCGATTCCGCGTGGCCTCGGAACGAAATCGATCAGTTTATTCTGTCTCGACTGAATCGGGAGGGAATCAGGCCGTCCCCGGAAGCCGAGCCAGCAACACTGCTGCGACGGCTCTGCCTGGATCTGATCGGACTGCCGCCATCGCCGGGTGAAGTGGCCGGGTTTCTCAGCAGTTCCAGCGACAGCATCTGGGAGGACACGGTTGACCACCTGCTGCAGTCCCCACACTACGGAGAGCGCTGGGGACGTTATTGGCTGGATATGGCGCGCTATGCGGACAGCAACGGGTATGAATCCGACCGAGTGCGGCCTCATGCATGGCGATGGCGGGACTGGGTGATCAACGCACTAAACGACGACCTGCCGTTCGATCAGTTTACGACAGATCAGATTGCAGGAGACCTGCTTCCAAATGCGTCTGCGGATCAAAAAATTGCGACCGGATTTCACCGTAACACACTGGTAAATACGGAGGGCGGAGTTGATCGTGAAGAGGATCGTGTCAAGCGCACCGTGGATCGCACCAACACCGTTGCGAAAGTCTGGCTCGGACTGACACTGGAATGCTGCCAGTGTCATTCGCATAAGTACGATCGAATTTCTCAGGACGAGTACTACCGGTTTTACGCGTTCTTTAACAATCTTGTTGAGCCGTTAGTCCCGGTGCCCACAGAGCAGGATATTGAACAATACAGGAACAGACGGGCTGCGTTCGAAGCCGAGCACCAGCCGTATCTCGATGCCGTTCGGCAATACCGCAGTGCAGGAATGGACCGCTGGCTGAGTTCGCTTTCGGCTGACGAGACCGATGCTGACATCGCAAAGATCATTCAAAAACCGGCTGAACAGCGAAGCGGCCCTGAGGTACTGCGTCTGGTGCAGTTCTCCGAATATTCAGAACCGCTGCTGGACAGGCTGATTGCAGACGAAGAACAACACAGGAATCAGGCACCTGTGCCGCCGGAACAAACCGAGCTGGCACGCATCGTAGAAGAATCAACCGAGAGAAGAGAAACTCGCATCCATCTTCGAGGTGATTTCCTCAATAAGGGCGATTCTGTCACAGCCGGGACTCCGTCACTTCTGCCCCCACTGACCACCCCAAACGAAACAGCCGATCGACGTGATCTCGCTGAATGGATTGTTTCAGAGACAAACCCGCTGACCTCTCGAGTGATTGTCAATCGAGTATGGCAGCAGTACTTCGGCCGCGGACTGGTCGCCAGCGACGCTGACTTTGGCACGCAGGGTACTCCACCGTCTCATCCCGAGCTGCTGGACTGGCTGGCCACCCGCTTTCGCCAGGACGGCTGGAGTCTGAAGAAGCTGCACGCCCTGATTGTTACGTCGGCAACCTATCGTCAGTCATCACACGTGCGAAAAGAGTTGCTGGAACGCGATCCCTATAACACGCTGCTGGCGCGCCAGAATCGACTGCGCGTGGAAGCAGAGATTGTACGAGATCTGGCTTTGTCAGTCAGTGGACTGTTCAACAACACGATTGGCGGAAAAAGTGTGCGTCCGCCACAACCGGCCGATGTTGCGATGCTGGGGTTTCAGGGTCGAGTGACCTGGCCGGTCAGCGCAGGCCCCGATCGGTACCGGCGAGGTCTGTATACGTTCTTTCAGCGCACCGTGCCTTATCCGATGCTTGTCGACTTTGATGTCGGGGATTCCAACACCTCGTGCACCCGAAGGGAAAGATCAACAAGTCCCCTGCAGGCATTGACTCTCTGGAATGATCCGGTATTCGTCGAGTGTGCACAGGCGCTTGGACGCCGGATCATTGCGGAGCTCCCGACTGCTGAGACAAGTGACCGCCTGCAGTACGCTGTACGACTGACCATGTCGCGTGAACCGACACCGGCTGAACTGGGGACTCTCGCACAGTATTTCAGGAAACAGATCGATCGCTTTGTATCTAATCCCGAAATGGCAAATTCGCTGGTCGGGGACAGTCTCGGAACCGTCAGCGTCACACAAACAGAGCTTGCTGCGTGGGTGAGTATCGCGCGTCTGTTGATTAACCTGGATGAGTTTATCACACGTGAATGAAGCAATCTTTCGTACGGCAGTCAAAAATGCTCCGGCAAATATTACCATTACTTCAGTGAGCAGCAGATGAACTTCATCGACACTGCGAGACGTGATTTTCTGGCGACAGGTTCGTGCGGTATCGGCGCACTGGCACTGGGATCGATGCTGCTGGACGACGGACTGTTTGCGAATGAAAGTCTCGATGGGAATCCGCTTGTTGCCCGTCAGCCGCACTTTACGCCGCGCGCTCAGCGGTGCATCTTCATCTTTCTGGCCGGAGCACCCAGTCAGATCGACCTGATGGATCCAAAGCCGGAACTCGTCCGCCGGGACGGACAAATGTTGCCGGAGTCGATCAGCGGAGGCGTCAGACTGGCCTTCACAAATGCGAAGACCGCACGACTTAAAGGGAGCCCGCGCAGATTCACCAGATACGGTGAATGCGGCACCGAGTTCTCCGACCGCCTGCCGCATATTGCAGCCTGTGCTGACGACATCGCGGTGGTGCGGTCGATGCACACAGACGAATTCAATCATCATCCGGCTCAGTTGATGATGAACAGCGGAGTCGGCCGGCCTGGACGACCGAGTATTGGCGCCTGGGTGACGTACGGTCTGGGAACCCTCAGCCAGCAACTGCCCGGCTATGTTGTATTGTCGGCAGGAACCGGCTCCAGTGGTGGAACATCGAACTGGACGAATGGCTTTCTTCCTTCGCCGTACCGTGGCATCTCGTTTCGCACGCAGGGAGAGCCGCTGTTAAACCTGAAAAATCCGGCAGGGGTGTCAGGCGACGATCAACATGGCAGTCTGGCCGCCATCCGGGCAATGAATCAACACAGACTTGAGCTCACAAATGACTCGGGCATTGCGGAGCGAATTGCAGCCTATGAACTGGCCTTTCGCATGCAGGCTGTGGCACCCGAACTGGTCGATCTGACCGGTGAGACACAACAGACACTGGATGCTTATGGAGTGGCGCGACCTGAACCTGAAAATCGGCGATATCGCGGATACACCGGAAACGCTCATGCTTCGTTCGGCCGCAACTGTCTGCTGGCGCGCCGACTGCTGGAACGAGGTGTACGCTTCGTGAACCTGTATCACGCGTCCTGGGATCATCACGACGGACTCGACAAAGATCTGAAGTACAATTGCAGCGTCGTTGACCAGCCGGTTGCAGCTCTTCTCAAAGACCTGAAGCAGCGGGGTCTGCTCGATGACACACTCGTCGTATTCGCAGGGGAATTTGGCAGGACCCCATTGGCGGACACTCACGAAGGAAACGGCCAGCAACCAGGACGTGATCATCACCCTTTCGCATTCAGTCTTTGGATGGCTGGTGGTGGCATTAAAGGCGGCCAGGTTATCGGCCGCACAGACGAAATCGGCTGGGCACCCGTCGAAGATCCTGTGCACATCAACGATTTCCATGCGACGCTGCTGCACCTGTTTGGGCTGAATCATCTTCGGCTCTCAAAACGATTCGGCGGTTTTGACATTCGACTAACCAATGTCGGTGGCACTGTCGTGGAAAAACTGATGGGATGACCGACAGGATTTAGAGTCCGACAATTGAAATGCTGAGAGGGGCATGTAACGTTGAGTTCCGAGATATGTTTTCTTACGGCGACGGATCTGGCTGAAAAGATTCGGTCGAAACAGCTGTCCTGTCTGGAAGTGATGCAGGCACACCTCACGCAGATAGAACGCGTCAATTCCAAAGTGAACGCCATTGTCACCATCGTCGCCGACGAAGCACTGGAACAGGCGAGAAAAGCTGACGAGGCTCTCTCGCAGGGTCAGCCGATCGGTCCTCTGCACGGACTTCCAGTCGCGCACAAGGATCTTGTTCCGACCAAAGGCGTGCGGACAACCCTGGGTTCACCGATCTACGCCGATCATATTCCGGATGAAGATGGTCTGATTATCGAACGGTTGCGCAATGCGGGCGCGATCATGGTGGGCAAAACGAATGTGCCGGAATTCGGAGCCGGGTCTCATACGTTCAACAAAGTTTTCGGAACCACACTGAATCCGTATGACACCTCCAAAACATGTGGAGGCAGCAGCGGTGGCGCAGCGGTGGCACTGGCGTGCGGTATGGTGCCGATTGCCGATGGCAGCGATACGGGAGGTTCACTGAGAAATCCGGCCAATTTCTGTAATGTGGTGGGGTTTCGGACAGCTCCAGGCAGGGTGCCTTTCTGGCCCACCGACGTGGCCTGGTTTCCCATCTCCGTCCAGGGCCCGATGGCTCGTACAGTGGAGGACACGGCCCTGATGTTGAGCGCCATCGCCGGTCCCGATCCTCGCGCCCCCATCTCCCTGACTGACCCAGGTGAAATTTTTCGTCGGTCACTCCACAAAAATTTCGACGGAGTTCGCGTGGCGTGGAGCAGAGATCTGGGCGGTCTGCCTGTCGATCCCAGAGTCACTCACGTACTGGATGCCCGGAAAAGCGTGTTTGAAGATCTGGGCTGTGTCCTCACAGATGATCAGCCCGATTTCAGCGACGCCGACGAAGTCTTCAAAGTCTGGCGAGCATGGGCCATGGAACTCAAACTCAACGAATTACTGGAAACCCAACGGGACCAGATCAAAGACTCAGTGATTTGGAATGTCGAACGGGGAAAGGAGTTAACCGGCCCGCAAATCGGACGAGCTGAACGAAAACACACAGCACTTTATCACCGCGTACGGAAATTTATGGAACACAGTGAATACCTCGTGATGCCCGTCAGTCAGGTGCCGCCGTTTGATATCGATACCGAGTATCCGACTCAGATCGCAGGGACCGACATGGAAACCTACATCGACTGGATGAAGTCGTGTTACTACATCACTGTCACCGGACTGCCTGCCATCTCCGTCCCGGCAGGATTTACCGATGACGGGTTGCCGGTCGGTGTGCAGATTGTCGGACGACATCACGATGAATTTGGCGTGCTGCAACTGGCACACGCATTTGAACAGGCCACCGGATTCTGGAAAACCAGACCTGCCCTGGTGAGCTAACAAAGTAGTGATAAAAGCAGACGCTTCTCCCGATTCAATCCGGACTCGATCTGTCCACCGATAAGAACGAATGGTCAGCATGGCAGCTTCCCTGACGACGCTCGACTGGACCCTGTTTGTGCTGTACCTCGTCGTCGTGCTTGCCCTGGGTTTAAAATTTGCCGGCGAACAGCGTTCCAACGAAGACTATTTCCTTGGCGGCCGGGCCATGAACTGGCTGCCGGTCGGCCTTTCGCTGTTCGCCACCACCTTCAGTTCGCTGTCATTCGTCGGACTGCCGCGCGAAGCGGCTTATGCGGATTACCATCTCTATCTGGCGATACTCTATATCCCGCTGTTCGTATCACCGATTGTATGGATTTGGTTTGTCCCGCTGTACCACCGTCTGCAGGTCACCAGCCCCTACGAATACATGGAACTTCGATTCGATCGTTCGGTTCGTCGCCTGTGCAGCGCTCTGTCCATTGTTTACACCATTGGCTGGATGGGCAGTATGTTGTATGCGGTGGGAGTCATCCTGCAGGCGGTACTCGATTTGTCACCTGATCAACTCCGACTGACACTGATCGGTGTGGGGTTGCTGGCAACCTTGTATACGGCTTTAGGCGGTGTCAAAGCCGTCATCTGGACCGACGTTCTGCAGGCGGTCACGCTGGGCGGAGGAATGACTGTAGTCCTGCTGATGGCAGTCGCAAAGATCGACGGAGGGTGGGACACGGTCTGGCAGGTGGGAACGTCAGAACAAAAATTCCGGATGTTTGACATGCGATTTGATCTGACCCATCGAGCGAATTTCTTTTCCGCTGCAGCTTTCGGAATCTTTGTCTATCTGCCGGCCAAGGCGATCTCTCTGGGAACGGTCCAGCGGTTCGTCTCACTGCCTACTGTTGCCGCCGCACGGCGATGTGTGGTCGTCAATGCTGTCATGTCAGCCGCAATCTGCCTTCTGTTTTTCGTCGTTGGAACAGTACTGTTCGTGTTCTACCATCAGCCTGGAGCGTCAGGATTTCCACCGCTTAACCGTGAAGATCAGCTTCTGCCGGTTTTTGTGGTAACAGAAATTCCCCGATTCGGTTTGACGGGACTGCTTGTGGCAGGTCTGTTTGCGGCAGCGATGAGCAGTATTGACAGCGGAATCAACAGTTTAACCTTAACCATCGTGATTGACTGGATGCAGGGACGGCATCCCGGCGTGAGGTTCAGCCGATGGCTCTGTACCGGCTTTGGGCTGCTCACGATTGCTGCATCACTGCTCGTACCCGTCCTTGGCAGGAACGTCTTCGACATCGTTATCAAAATCAGTGGTGCCCTCTTCGGCCCGATGCTTGGATTGTTTCTGCTGGCTATGTGGTGCAGAAAAGCAAACCGTATCGGCGCATGGACCGGATTCGTTGCCGGGGCTTCCGTATTAATGATCATCTGGAGTGAAACCGAAGTATCACACTGGTGGTACGGCGCTTTTACGTGCGTGCCGACACTCGTAGTGGGATGGATCTGCAGTCTGGTCTTTGCTCGCGTTTCCAGGCAGGGATCCTCATCACGCACTGAAGCTTCCGCCAGTGACGGCTGAATTCGGAACGGTCGTATTTACCCACAAACACGGGGCGATCACTGAGTATCTGAAATATACCGACCGGTCGACGTGGTTTGGCGTTCGTTCACCCTGGACACCAGGCATAACACGTCAGCACAAAATCATTCCTTGCACCTGCCTCACGGCATCCGGCGTTTGTCCGACAGTATTCCGGAGTAATGCTGAACTGCAAAAATCAATGTTGACCGCACGGTCTGCTTAGATGCTTTCGCAGCTCCACGGCGCTCTCATTTCCCGGCGCAGCCATCGATCGGCTTCGGCATCGTTGATGAATGATTCGTTCACCGGATCAAATTTCAGTTCACGTCCGAGCCGTATCGCCAAAACACCGAGGTGACAAACCGAAGCTGATCTATGTCCGATTTCCACGTCACACACAGGCTGCTTGCGGGTTTTCACACAGTCGAAAAAATTCCCCATGTGGTCATGGCTGACGTACAGACGACTGGCATTCGACGCCAGTGGCTCGACGAGCATTTCAGGGTCGCTTGCTTCGATTGCACCACGAGTGACCCAGATCCAGCCGTCGTCTCCGAGAAACTTCACACCATGCTGTTGACCGTCTGGATCGATCACGCGACCGTGCCAGGCGTTTGCCGTTGTGCTTTGACACCGATGTGTCACACCGGTGGCGTAGAGATACTGCACATCGTACTGACTCGCCGCCGTGAATCCGTTTGGAATCATTTCGACCAGTGGCTTGCCCTTCACAGAGACGGGTCCACTACGTTCCAGACCCATTCCCCAAAGGGCGATGTCATTGTGATGTGCGCCCCAGTCAGTCATTGTGCCGCCGGAATATTCCCACCAGTAACGGAACGTCACATGCGTGCGTTCAGGGACGTAGTCCACATCCCTTGTCGGCCCCTGCCACATGTTCCAGTCAAGTCCCTGCGGCGAATCCGACGGTGTGAAAGGACCTTCACGACGGCCAGCCGGCAGGAACACATCGACGTGTTCCAGTTTTCCAATGCGACCGTTTCGCACCAGTTCACATGCCAGTCGAAAATTGGAATCGCTTCGCTGCTGACTGCCGGTCTGCAGAATACGACCTGTTTTCCGTGCTTCACGAACGAGAAGTTTTCCTTCGTCGACAGTCAGCGTCAGCGGCTTCTCGCAATAGACGTCTTTACCCGCGCGCATAGCGGCGGTCGACACTAGGGCATGCCAGTGATCGACCGTCCCGCACACGACAATATCGACATCGGGCAGGTCAACCACCCCGCGAAAATCCTTAAAGGCCCGTGCCTTTGGCCACTGCTTCCGAGCCTTCGCCAACTGCCCGTCATCGACATCACAGATCGCTGCAATATTGCCAAATTTCGCTGCTCTTTGTGCGATTCCTCGCCCTTGCCCGCCACAACCGATGAGGGCTACGGAAGGTCTGTCGCCGGCGGAATCCAGAGAGGTCGGTTGTGGATTGCCCAGACATTCTTCGACAAACCAGTGCGGCAATGATGATGCCGCACTCATCGACGCCGCAGTCTTCAATAAGTGTCGACGACTAAAACCCTGAGTATTCATCAGCGTCTGTTTCCTCATTGCATTCCTGTCGACAGGCAAAATTCATAGACCGGGGACAGCCAGCTGGGTTTGCCCGGAAGTTGTTATGACGCGCAGTCCGCCTGGAAGCAAGTCGAAGAAGGTGAATCGATCACGGGAACGATTTCAAAACACCGGAAGACAAATAACCGTGAGTCTGTTTGAGCAGTGTCATCATTGGTATCGTGAAAAGTCTGCGATCGCGGTTTGAATTTGCCCGGAGGCTTGTCGACAATTCGTATCGCCCTTGCTGGCCGGTCCAAAACACAACTGAGCGGGATCGTACGTGGTTACCGCTGGTGGCAGGCAGAACGGCCACACGCAGCCAACAGGTACGGACCGGGACATGTGTTGAGAGTTGTTGATAGAACAAAAGTCTCCAGGAAAGATCACATGAGTCGTCGAGCACATCCACCCAGTCTGTGGGCCGTCATCTTCTCGCTCCTGGCATGTGGATCCCTGGTTGCGCAGGACCATTCGTCGTTCAGCACCGAAAAACGGGTGCTCTGGAAGACGTCGCGAGTGACAGGCACTCCGGATCCTCCGTCCCCGTATCGCACAGTCAATGCATTTCCGAACATCAAACTGACCGAACCACTTGCCATGACGTCCGCTCCGGGTTCCAACCGGTTCTTCGTTGCAGAACAGGCAGGGCGCATCATTTCGTTTGAAAACAATCCCGCAGCAGATTCCGCGGATGTGGCACTCGATCTCAAAGGCAAAACGCTTTATGGACTCGCAATTCATCCGCAGTTCCAGTCGAACGGTTATGTGTTCGTCACCATTCTGGTGGCTGATCCTGCTGACGAAGATCCCCGGGGAACTCGTGTGTCTCGTTTCAAACTGGCACAACGGAATCCACCAACGATTGACCCTGACTCCGAAACGGTCATTTTCGAGTGGCGGTCGGGTGGTCACAACGGCGGCTGCATTAAGTTTGGCCCGGACGGGTACCTCTATCTTGCAACCGGCGATTCAAGTGGTATCGCCGATCAGTTGCGAACCGGCCAGGATCTTTCCAATGTTTCCGGCGCGATTTTAAGAATCGACGTCGATCGTCCAGGTGCCGCGCAACCGTATTCGATTCCTCCGGATAATCCGTTTGTCGACATGGACAACGCACGGCCGGAAATCTGGGCATATGGACTCCGACAACCCTGGAAGTTTACATTCGACCGAAACACAGGGGACCTGTGGACCGGTAACGTCGGACAGGACCTGTGGGAGCAGATTTTTGTCATTGAACGAGGAGGCAACTACGGCTGGAGCGTGATGGAAGGAGGCCACGTGTTTCGGCCTGAACGCAAACGTGGTCCGACGCCGTTTATTCCGCCGATCGTCGAACACAATCACACAGAATTTCGATCCATCACCGGAGGTTTCATCTACCACGGAACGAGGCTTCCCGAACTCACGGGTGCTTACATCTATGGTGATTACGACACAGGCAAGATCTGGATGTTTCGATATGACCGTGATAATGGAAAAGTGACCGAACATCGCGAGCTTGTCGATTCCGCACTGCGTCTGGTTGGTTTCGGCGAAGACAACTCAGGTGAACTGTTGCTGGTCGACCACATGGGCGGGCTGATCAACCGACTGGAGGCCAGTCCTGCTGCTGTTCACACGATGGACTTCCCGCGTCGGCTCAGCGAAACCGGACTCTTCGAATCCGTCCGGGACCACCGAGTGTCGCCAGGAGTGATTCCCTACGGTGTTAATGCGCCTCAGTGGGCAGACGGCGCGACAAAGCAGCGATATCTGGCGTTGCCCGGTCAATCCAAAATTGAATTCGACGGCATTACGTATCCCCAACCTGCACCGGGCGCTCCACACGGCTGGAAATTTCCGGACGGCACGGTCGCGATGGAGACGATTTCCATGGAGATGCAGCCAGGGAACCCGGACAGTCAGCGTCGACTGGAAACACGCCTGCTGCACTACGAACAACTTGTCGGAAGCGAAACCGTCGGCGATCAGTTGTGGCGCGGTTATACCTACATATGGAACGATCAGCAGACCGACGCTGTACTGCTGGAAGATCCCTCCGGAAAAGACGTCGAACTGTTGATTAATGATCCGGTTGCGCCCGGAAAACAACGGACTCAAACGTGGCATTTTCCCGGCAGGGCCGAATGTACTGTGTGCCACAACATGGCGGCGAAATACGTACTGGGCATTAACACGCTGCAGATGAACCGTGATTTCAAATACGGCAACTCACCGAAGAACCAGTTGCAGATATTTGCAAAACTTGGTCTGTTCACTGACGACCTGCCCAAACAACCAGACGTACTGCCATCTCTCGATAACTACAGGAATTCCGATTGTGATATCGCGATGCGCGCTCGTTCTTATCTGCATGCGAACTGTTCGCACTGCCACCGCAAATGGGGCGGCGGCAACGGCGAATTCCGCTTACTCGCGTCATTAAGCCACGATGATATGGGAATCAACGATGAGCGCCCTCGGCACGGTGGATTCTATATTCCTGATGCGCGCATGCTCGCACCAGGTGATCCAAATCGCAGCGTGCTGTTCTATCGCATGGCCAAACTCGGCCCGGGACGCATGCCACGACTGGGCTCCGGTGTCGTGGACCAGGAGGGACTGAACCTGATCTATGACTGGATCTCGGGACTCAAACCATCAGAAGCAGGGAGTGCGGCTGAAAGTATCGCTGAATCACTCAATGGTCACACATCTGCCGACGCACGTGCGGCCCGCATTGACGAACTGCTGGCGACAACAACCAGTGCCATTGACCTGATGCGCGCCACAGGTTCCAGATTCATAGATCCTGCCGTTCGAATCGAAGTCATCGAACGTGCGGCGGGTAGTTCGGCCGCTCATGTCCGCGATCTGTTTGAGCAGTTTTTACCGGAAGAATTAAGGCCAAAACGACTTGGAAATGTCATTCAACCAAACGAAATCCTGTCTCTTGCCGGCGATGCAGACCAGGGAAAAATGTTGTACCTGAAAGCAGCCGGTGTGCAGTGTCGGAACTGTCACAGGATCCACGGTCAGGGTACAGAAATTGGGCCTGATCTGAGTGGAATTGGAACGAAATATAAGGAACGCAGCCGACTGCTCGACACAATTCTCAATCCGTCCCGTGAAGTCGATCCGAAGTATCGTGTCTATCTGGCACAGACCGTTGACGGTCTGGTGGCAACCGGACTTCTGGTCAAAAAAGATGATCGCAAAGTTGTCCTGAAAGATACGAAGGGCAAACTTACGACGATCGCCGCCGACGACATCGAAGAGCTCGTTCAACAACAGCAGTCCATGATGCCGGAACTGCTGCTGCGTGACATGACATCAAACCAGGTGGCGGACCTGTTGGCATATCTGTCGAGTCTGAAGCAATCCACAAAATCAGACTGAATTACGTTCTGGATCTCTCGATTTAATCCGTGGACACGACAGCAACGGCTGAAAAGCCCGACATCTGTCCGCATATCGCGTTCGATCATTTAGAGTCGTATGAATGTGTGCGTGGTGGGGCGAGTATACTGCAGAACGATCGACGGCAAGCGGCTCAAGTGCTTCCAGACGACAGCTGGGAATGGGTCAGGGGCACTGCTCTTGTCTGGATACTGCGGTGAAGAATGGATCCACAGAATTTAACTTAGGAATGAATACTGTCATACTGGTTTGGTACCGGGTTCGTGGGGCAGCAATACATTTGCTTCCCGCGAAACTGAGCACGAACACAAACGTGGTACAGACGACAGGAGTCAAAATTGACCGCCTTTGGATGGATGCTCGTAATCGGCATCAATGCCGCCATCATTCTGTTCGGCCTCTGGAAAGCCCGCGAAACCCATGAGTCTGTCGACTGGTTTCTGGCAGCACGCGGACTGCCGTGGTGGATGGTCGGGTTGTCAATGTTCGCAACAGCCGTGGACAGCGGCGACTATGTAGCCGTCGCTGGTCGCGCCTATCAGCAGGGCATGCCGTTTATCTCAGCATGGTGGATTGGAATGACCATCGGGTGGATGGTCATGACATGGGTGGTGCTGGTACCGATGTACCGCAGCGGAATGTTTACCAACTGCGAATATCTTGAATACCGATTCGGACCAACAGCACGAGTGATTGCAGTCTTCATTCAGCTGCAGACTCGAACCAATGTTCTGGGGAACGTCGCATTTTCGCTGTATCTGACTTTTGACATGCTGACCGGCTGGGGGCAGGATACCTGGTGGCTTGTGACCGGAATCGCGATAGCAGCTGCAGCTTACACAGCGATGGGTGGACTGAAGTCTGTCGCAGTTACCGATTCGCTGCAGTCTGTTGTAATGCTGGTGGCCGGAATCATTCTGTGGTGGACCGTATGGAGTCATGTTGGCGGATGGTCGGGAATCGAAGCGAAGCTAACGGAACACACTGAGTCAGGACGAATCACTGCAGAACTGGCACACGCCATGACACACGTGGGCGGTGTGACAGAACCGAATGCACCAGCATGGATGGTCGTGGTCGGATTTGTTCTGGTGATGACATCCTACTGCGTGATTAACCAGTCACAGGCAATGCGTATGCTTGCGTCACGGTCGAAGTGGGACATGCGGATGGCGGCCGCAGCGGCTGCAGCTGTGACCGCATTTGTGCTTTGGTTCAACATCACGCTGGGCGTCATGGGCCGGGCCCTGGTTCCGGATCTTGAAACCGGCGACCGCATCTTTCCATTGCTTGTCCAGCAGTATCTGTTTCCGATGGGCGATCTTCTGACTGCGATCGTGGTCGCCGGTCTGCTGGCCGGCGGAATTTCGACCTACGATTCCATCGGGTCAGCACTCGCTTCGGTCTTTACCCGTGACATCTATGCGCGGTTCATGGTGCGGCAGGCCGGCGACCGGCACTATGTAAAGGTCTCGCGATGTGTCACGTTTGCTGTGATCGGGCTGTCATTCGTCTATATCCCGTTCCTGAAAGGCGGCATGGTGGAATTATATCTCCAGTTAGTGGGCGTCGCCGTCATGCCGCTGCTCACGGTGTACCTGATGGGTGTGCTGACACGCGTGTCACGTTCCTCCGGTGCAGTGGGACTTTGCGTTGGCATCGTGATCGGCCTCACACGTTTCGCGGACCCCGTCACAGTCGCACTGTTCGACAGTCCATTGCCGGTCTGGTGGACAGGCAAGTTCCAGGGTTATCTGTGGAGTTGCGGAATAACGTTCACGGCAATGATCATCACCAGTATGCTGCATGGCTGGGCATCTCGTGAGGATGTCGGTGCGATGATGTTCCGGCCTCATTCGAAACGTCATGATGACAGGGAAACGGAATCTGCAGAGGGTTGGCTGGATTCGTCACGCGTACTAATACCGGAAGCACCGGAGTTTCCGTTCGAGGTGCCGTCTGAGGGGCTGAAATGGTTTCAACGTACCAGCGTGTGGACTACGCTGGTGATTTGTGTGGTGCTGTTGTTGAATCTTGTGATATTCTGGTGACGTCGGGGTGCGCCGCGTTCAACGCAAAGCAACACGATGCCGGAACCCTGTTGAAGTCAACGTGGAGTCGACCGGCAAAGGCAGGTGCTCGTGCCAACCCCGTACCACTGGCCCATTGAATCGGTGTCAATCGAACTGGAGTTGTTGTGAATGTTTGAGTCGTCTGTCTTCGCAAAATTCGACACGGATGGCTATGTCGTAGTTCGCGGGCTGCTGGATGTTGAACTGGATATCGCCCCCGTGATTCGCGAATATTCTGCAGTGCTTGATCGACTGGCCGGACAGTGGCTGGCTGCGGGGCGGCTGACATCCACGTATGACGACCTGCCGTTTTGCGAACGGCTGCTGAAAATCGTGATCGAAGCTGAGCCGGCATACGACCAGCACTTTGATATCTCATTACCACAGGCAGGCGTCACTGATAATACGCCGATTCACAACGGTCCGGCCGTGTTCAATTTGCTGCGCAGTCCCCGATTACTGGATGCCGTAGAGCAGTTTGTCGGTCCGGAGATCTACTCGAACCCTGTCCAGCACACGCGTATCAAGCTCCCGGAACATTTGCTGCCCGCACCGTCCCGGACAGGACTCACAGCACAGGTTGCGTGGCACCAGGATCTGGGTGTTGTGACGGATGATGCTGACAACACCGATATGCTGACAGTATGGTTGCCGATCACAAGATCAACGCTGGAAAACGGTTGTATGGCCGTCATACCAGGCAGTCATCGCGGCGATCTGGCCCTTCACTGCCACAGCCCCAATCCGCTGACGATCAACCAGGTGTGCATCCCGGAAAGCCAGTTGACCGAAAAGAGTGTGCCGTTGCCAATGGATCCCGGCGACGTACTGTTTATGCATCGTCGGACACAACACAGCGGCCTGGTCAATCACAGCGATGAAATCCGCTGGAGCTTCGACCTGCGCTACCATCCGATCGGACAGCCGACCGGACGACGCTGGTTTCCCGGCTTCGTGGCTCGCAGCCGATCCAATCCGCCTTCGGAACAGGTCAGCCCTGAAGCCTGGGCCGAATCCTGGCGTCGGGTGCGACATGAGCTGGCTCATTCCGACGATGTCGCGTTCAATCGCTGGAAACACGGTGACCCGCGCTGTGCCTGAGTGGACAGATTGTGGGCGTAGCCACGCTGTACAGCACCCAACGTGTTCCCGGATGATTGCCGATCTGAGAACAATATCTTCGTGATTTGCACGCGTCGAATTTAATTTGCCCGACCCGCAGGTTCCAGGCGTCCGACCGATCGTTGATTCTTGATCCGCATCAGACAGTAAATCGTGTGACCTGGCATCCCGCTTCCTGTTAGTATGGGAGGCCGTGTTACGAAACCACCTCCCGGAATCCCTGGAATGAATACGAATCCCGAATCCATTTGTGAAACATCGATGATGGAGCGAATTGCTGATCGACGCGATTTTCTGCATTCCGCCGCTCAGGCAACAGCGGCAATCGGCGCATTTTCGACCGCAACGGCTCGGAGCCAGCAGGCTGGCAACGTTGGCACACCCGGACAACCGGTCATCGATACCCACATGCATGTCTGGGCGAAAAAAGATTCACCGATTTATCCTTTTCCCTATCCGTACGGAAACACGTTCGATGGTCCTCCGCACGAAGCCACGGTCGAAATGTTGATCGAAGACATGGATCGTCATGGGTGTACCCATGCTGTCCTCGTGCAGGTCATCTATCACGGATGGGACAATACCTACATCGCTGATTGCGTGAAGCAGTATCCTGATCGACTGAAAGCTCACGGACTCATTGATCCGGCAGACCCGAACGTCGCGGATCAACTTCGGTTCTGGATGAAGGAACATGGACTCCATGGAATGCGGTTTAGCGCGATTTACTACCAAAACGGGAATCACGGCGGAGACGGCTGGATCAACTCTGCTGACACACACCGTTTGTGGCGGACTGCCGCAGATCTTGGAGCGGTCTTCAATTTTTTCATCGCACCGATTCAGTTGCCAAAGTTGGCAGTCATGGTCAAAGCTTATCCCGATGTGCCGGTGATCATCGACCATTTTAGTCAGCTGGATCTTGGCGCCACAGACCCTGAGCCAAATATAAAACATTTGCTGGCCATGGCGCAATATCCGAGCGTTCGAGTCAAAGTGTCGGAGCTTACGTCGGTGTCAGAATCCGGGACGTATCCGTTTTCGGACGCTTTGCCGGTTGTCCGACGTCTGTACGACGCATTCGGTCCGGATCGACTTCTGTTTGGAACCGGATACCCGGGTGCCGCCCGCGCCGCCTACCACAGACCGACACTGGACAAAGAGATCGATCTGATTCGACACGAGATTCCGTTCTTCACCAATGAAGACAGCGAAAAGATTCTCGGTCTGAATGCAGCAGCTTTGTGGGGATTCGAACAGCCAAAGGGTAATTCCGGTTGCTGATCGGGATGCCTCGAGCGCAGAAGAAGGTCCCGAAGCGGGTTAAGACAGGCACAGCGGAGTAATCGGTCACCAGCCTTGCAATGGGTGGATCGTTCGGAACTCAGTGAGCGGTCCCCTCGGAACTGCCGCATGGACTTCGATTCTGCAATCTTTCACCCATGACAGGTGCGGGTGCTCCTGTAGCAGATTCTGAAAAGCTGCGTTCCAGAAAATCACTTCAGAAACGGATCCTGACCCTCTCGCAATGATCGAATCCCGTTCGGCACGGATCGTTCGCGTCCCTCACTGCTGTGTGGATTTCCGGAACTGGATCTCCTGCGCTGTGGTGCATAGTCATTCCGGCCGTAACTGTCAGCATGATCACGGAATCCACTGTCGACTCGATCCAGAGAGCGCGCGGCGCGAGAATCCAGTGCGCGTGTGACCGAGTTGAATCCGGAATCCTTCTGAGAGGGGCCGGAAACATTCTCGTTCTCGTCGGAAAACAGCAGATCTTCCAGTGTCGTCGTTTCGTGCAAACGTGCTTCGGTCTCTCCTGAACGCGACCTCGTCTGACTGCGAGGCACAGAGCGCGTTGACGAATTCGATTTTGAGAACTGATTGTTCGCTGGCCATTCACTGGGTTTACGCGATGACTCGTCCTCAAAATACCCCTCGCGAGACCTTCGACTTCTGCTGTCTCGAGGTTCGTAGTCGTCCGATGCACCAAAGCCCAGACTGGAGTCCCGGCCAGGCTCTTCTGATCGACTCCAGTCTCGGTCCGCCAGATCTGACCACGAATCGTCGTAGTCTGTTTCATCAGTCAGTGATTCGTCCCATTGATGGCTGTGTGTCTCGTGCGGAAACGGAATTGCAAGACCGTCTTCATTGCTGTTCTTAAAGTCCAGATGATCCTCGGAGGTGAACACCGGGGCATCGAATTCAGCAGACAATGAACCATTCAACAGCGACCGCAATTGCCCAATTGTGCCCGAATCCGAATCCAGTGAGTTTCTGATATCGTTGGCAACGGACTCGGAAATCAGATCGGAAGACCCGTGAGCCACAAGCGCGCGTGTGAGCTGCGGACGGTCCGACCATTTCTGAGCATCCCAATCCCGAACATCCGCCCATGCCAGACCCAGTGTCGTCTGAGGCGTTCGGGGAATGAATCGGAAACCGTCATGCGAACGTATCAGGTGATATTGCATCGCTGCAAACATCATCCCGCAACCGGCAATGGACCCAAGAATGAATGATTTTAAGTTCTTCATGATGCCCTCGACGCACGAAGAGTCGCACGGAACGACAACTCCTTTTCACATCTTGAACCTATCACGCGGCCGGCGACGAACTTCTGATCAATTCCGGGATATGTCCGAAGATCGTAATGTTTCGAAACTTCGAACCCTGAGCTTTGCCCAGGTCCAACATTCAAAAAAGCCCGCAGGTCTTACCTGGCCGATTCGCTCTATCGGACCGGAATCCGGAACTCGTACCTCTGCAGACGCTGGGAATCGTCTCCGGAACCAGCCCAGCTGCTACAGCGTTTCATCTGATTGGATCATCAATTCCGAACAATTCACAGAATTCGGATCGTGCACGGTTGCCCAATCGCCCGAACCCTCATATTTTCTATTGTGTGGGAGGAACGCCCCATAAGGTCTTTAAAAACCAGTTGAAAGTGGAATCTACGCCCATTAGAACGGAATCGAACGTAGTTCACGGCAATTCTCCGGGACCACCTCGAACACATTCCGACTGCTGGCAGTGCCATGTTTCTGACGGGCGAAATCAAGCGCACGATTGACGAGCGATTTCGTCTGACCTTGCCGCAGGATTTTGCCCAGACCGTCTCGACGGACACCGGAGAACTGGTGATCGCAAAGGAACAAGCCGGCTGTCTGAGTTTGTGGCCTGTCAAAGAATGGCAAAAGCGACTTGAAAGCGGCGTCAGTCTGCTCAGGCAAAAAATTGACGCTGGTCGAATGGAACAACGCTGGGGAGATGTCCAGCGTCTGGGGCGGTTGCTGTCAACACGTCATCAGGAGGTCTGTCTTTCGCGACGCTCCAGACTTCTTATTCCGGAAGGATTTCGGCAATTCCTGGGTGTCAACGCAGGAGAAGACGTGGTCATTGTGGGAGCTGTGATCTGCATCGAGGTCTGGAACCCGGTCACATGGATGGACGTTTTGCGGGATGAAATGCCTGGATTCGGAGACCTTTTTAAGAATCTGACCGAATGACAATCGGGACAGTCACGTTTCATTCCGGCCGTTTCCGAAGACATTCTGAATTCACTGGAGGCAGAACGGATCGAACGAGAGGAAGGCGAAGCTTATTCACTCAACACGTACCCGTCCGGCGGCACGGTTGCTCTACGAAGCTACCATGGATGGCTGTTCGGCAGGGAAGCCGCCTTTCTCTCTTCGATCCAGTCCTCAAGCAGCGTGACCGCAAACAAATTCGAGCTGACACTTCCCGGCGCGGGACTCTGATGGTCGATCTGAACGTCCATGCCTAGAGCCCCTCAAATCAGTCCGACGTCCACTTTCAACTGCTGATCACTTCAATGCGTGCACCCCGTCGCGAGTTCCCCGAACGATCGTTGCCCCTGCTCAGTCTGCAGAGAACAGCGTCGCAGTCGGCATGGTTTCGGAGTGCCATGCAGGGGATGTAAACTGATGGACCGTGCCGAATCGGAACGACGCTGTTCCCGGCCGTTCGATTTGCAGTTCTTTCCCCACTTACGAGTCGTCCGCCGGAAGGCGGACGACAAACAGCACGACAACGATGACAACTCGCGATCTGACGTTTCTGAACCGTCTGCGGCTGCTTGGTACGGTCGAAGGGATCTCGACACTGATTCTTTTTGGCGTCGCAATGCCCCTGAAGTATTTCGCCGGAATGCCGATGGCCGTACGAATTGCCGGTTCGGTGCATGGGTTTCTGTTTGTGTGTCTCACGGTGATGTTTGTCCTTGCCGTGAAGAAGGTGCCTCTGGCAAAGGGACTCGCAGTCGCAGGAATCATCGCAGCTGTGTTTCCGTTCGGGCCGTTTGTGTTTGATCGCTGGCTGGCGAACATCACCGAATCTGAAGCCTGAGCTGCGAATCGTGTGGAGCCGCCTTGAGACAGCCGGAAGAGACACGCTCTGTCGGATTGACTGTCACAGGCGGCTCATGCTCACAACGCATCCAGAGGATCACTCGCAACCAGCCCGCGTTTGGACTTCGGCGTCAGCCCAAACTGTGCCAGCAGGCTGCAGAAGTGTCCCCACATCTCAGAACGGCGTCGCAGTCGACATGGTTTCGGGGTACCATGCATCGGATATACAATGGAGACTCAGAATTTTCTGTCACTCGACGAAACAAGCGGTTGACGAGTTCACCGGGAAACAGGACATCTCTGCCTGAACATTGCTCGTGAGCACCTGAAGGTATCCCAACGATGAGCCGGCAAATCTGGAAAAAAGTCGCACTTCAAACCGTCGGAAGTTTTTTTGTTCGATGCGTTGTCTTGACCATTGTTTTGTTTATGTTGTGGGGAGAAGGTTTCGTGTATTGGCCACCGGACATAGGGTGCCTCTTTTGCACGGGCTTCGTGTGTTTGTGTGTGTTCGGTCCCCGGCAGTTTTAAACCCCATGCATGTATTCGGGCCCACCGTCGATTTGGTCAAATCAGTCATTCCGTATCCATCCGTGGATACCGGTCGACGCGCATCAGGGAATCCAGATATTGTGGCAGAGTGCTGACTGACAACAGGAGTCTCAATCGGGATTGTCCGTTAGCGTGTTGTATTGAAACAGGAAGCACCAGGGACTCGAACGTCAAATCGATTTCGCTCAGCCCAATAACCTCAGCCCCTGAAGGTCTGTCTGCGTGCGAAACAGATGACCTTCTGTTGATGTCACGTACAGTGCCGTCAAATCTTTATCACCAAACGCACAGTTTGTAGGCCGTTTGGCGGGAACATCGTGTCGCTGGAGAACCTCGCCAGTCGGTGAAAACACATAAATCGACGGACCAGGACCGCCCAGTTCGAACCCCGCCGTGGCAATGATGTTACCACTGGTGTCCAGGCACATTCCGTCCACACCTCTGTGTTCACCGAAGTCGTGCAGTACGGTGAATGCACCGAGCCTGCCATCGTCTTCGACCGGATACGCTCGCAATTCACGTTTTTCATCTGAACGTCGCCCACTTTGCGCAACGTACAATGTCCTGCTGTCCAGAGAAAACAGCAGCCCGTTCGGACGTGTGGTGTCAAACGTCATTCGATCGACTGTCCAGTGACCGTCGTCTTCCGACGTCAGACGATAGACGGAATCATGGTCAAGTTTCCTGTTGCTGCGATCGTAACTGAACGGTCCACCGGAGCCTTCATAAAACGGATCCGTAAACCAGACTCGCCCCTGTGGATCGATCACGAGGTCGTTGGGAAGATTCAGCGAGTCTCCTTCGAAAGAGTCGACCAGAACGGTGACGGCTCCATTATGTTCGTAACGGACGACCCTTCGCGCGCCGCCTTCACATGCAAGAACTCGCTTTTCGGCATCCATCACCAGGCCGTTGGCGTAGTTAGTGTTGTCACGATGGATCGTCAAATTTTTTGTCTGTGGATCGTAGCGCATGATCCGACAGGCCTGAATCTGCGTGTACAGCAGCGACGTTCCGTCCCAAACAGGTCCCTCACTCACATCGCCATACGGCGGCTGAAGCAGTTCGAATTCCCAGGTCATCGTCAGCCTTTCCGAAACTAAGTGACACAGACCATCATCGGGGGTCTGTAAGCCCCAGTGTATCAGCTGCTCCGATACACTGCAGGCAAGCGGGACATCATGCAGACAACCGCATGAAAATGTTGTGATCAGCAGCTTCACAGCCGAGGACATTCGACCCCATCTTTGGTAAGCCGAAAAAGACCGTCAATCAAAGCCTGGCCCGCAGTACTTCGGCAGCTGTGATGCCAGAGGTTCTGGTGGTGCACTTCGTCGCGTTACAACCACGCCGTAAAATTACTCCGTGAAATCGGATCTGACATCCACGATGTATCCGGCAACGGTAGTTTCATCGCCTCCTCCACTGACAGCCAGCCGCATCTCAACGGCATGGAGCTCACCGATCCCTTCCGAGTTTTCCAGGCAAATGATTTTCGCTGTTCCGACTCGAGTGCGACGGCCAACGTAGTGCGAACGTCCTGCGCCACGTACTCGGTCACTGTTTCGAACCGGCCCTCAGCCCACAGAGACGGTGCATCCATTCCTTCAACACCAGCCAGCTTCCCCGGCAGTCCAAGTCCGGACGCCGCATTCCTGAGCGCAACCGGAAAACCCTTCTCACAAACCACGTGAAACATCATGTCGACATGAGCGAGCGCAAGTTCTCTGCAACTGGCGACAAGTTCCGACTCTTCAGCCAGCACATCCAGATCGAATGAAAGGCCATTCCAGGAGAGTGGTGTTAACCCTTTGCGTGAGGCTTCCAGCAGGTGCTGAACGAACGCGGCAACGTCGTCACGCGACATTTGCGGCGCAGGTTGATTGTCGGCACCACGAGTCATCCACACGCGTGGTTCAGCATCCTCCGTTGACTGCGAAGCGATGCAGGAGATTCCGAGTGGACGATGAGATTTCCAGTTGAAGTCATCGCCAGGAACGTCCTTTGCAGTCTCAATATCAAACGCCACATACCGGCGGGTCATCAGATCTCCTCACACAACCAGTGAACTGAGAGTCATTGCAAACGACGTGTATGAACATATTAACGAACCGGGAGCAGAAATCCCCATTTGAAAGCTGACACAGGAACAGGGGCTTACTTTACCGTTTGCCAGGTAAGTTCTCATCTGCACTTGTCTAAGACATGTTAGACAGGCAGGAACTGAAAGTCCTGCAATCGATCGTTCAACTGACGAGACAACGCAGTGTGAATTGTGGTGCGCGGCGGATATTTTTTCGAACGGATGGACCGGTCAGGATTATTGCGCACTTCACAGAGCTTCGTATTACCGCCATCGATGTTGACAGTTCCATTGTGTTCCCCATGCTCACAACCGTATCCGTCTTGATTCCTCCATCGTACCAGACGAATATGCTCAATAAGTAATACACGATTGATGGAACAACAGAAGACTGGCTTCGAGCCGAAGAATTGATATCAAACAGCAACAACATCAGCAGATGTGCCTGTTCCTTTTTGGCGAGATACAAAATATTGGTCCGATCACCGGAAACAGGTATTTCACAGGAATAGATCCATCAATAGCCGATCTCGATTCGTGGATGCGACGATCGACAGAGACTCCCGACTTTTTAAAAGGCCGGGCTTCTGTCAGCAAATCACACTCAGTCATTTATGATGGCAATGAGCAAGTCAGTGTATGCCGCACATCATGAATAATCAGGGCTAACGTACTGTAATGACGGGGATCACCGAACCCCGGACATAACCTGGAGATGACGCATGCCAAAACAAGTCACAATTAATCGTCGATGCGCGCTGGGCGCATTGGCCGGATCCGCAGCCGCCACCGTTATGCAGCTGCGACAGACGGACGCCGTACACGAGCAGTCCGGAAGAACAGCTCTTGGACTCGTCAGAAATTGTTGTCGACTACGCCGGGATTTCATGCAGCAGGATCAGTCCTCGTTTGATCTCTATGAGCCACTGAACTTTCTGGCGTACTGTCGCGAACTAGGGGCCGGGGGAATGCAAATCGAGCTCGGTGCCGGCAAAGCGGAGGAAGCGAAGAGTCTTCGCGAAATGGCTGAAGCAGCAAACATGTATATTGAGGCGATTATCAATCCTCCGCGCAACGATCAGGACATCGAGCGATTTGATGCGGAAATGAAGCAGGCAGTTGCGGCCGGAGCAAAGGCCGTCCGCACCGTGATCATTTCCGGCCGTCGGTATGAATACTTCGATTCCCTGAAGACGTTTCGAGAGTTCGAGTCCCGTGGCAGGCGTTCGTTGGAACTGGCCGCACCGCTCGCTGAAAAACATCGTCTGCCACTGGCTGTGGAAAACCACAAAGATCACCGCAACGACGAACGGGTGGCTCTGTTCAGGCACATCGACAGTGAATTCGTGGGGGCCTGCGTCGATACCGGTAACAGCTTTGCACTTCTGGAGTCTCCGATCGAAACTGTCAAAGCCCTCGCGCCATGGGCACATTCAGTCCATCTCAAAGATCAGGCAGTTCAAATGACCAGTGACGGATTCTGGCTGGGGGACATCCCACTGGGTCAGGGATTTTTTGATCTCAAGAGAATGGTTGAAATCCTGCGTCACCAGAAACCGGACATCCACTTCAGTCTGGAATTGATCACTCGTGATCCAATCAAAGTCCCTGTGCTGACACAGAAATATTGGGCCACATTTCCCAATGTCCCCGGTCGAGACCTCGCCCGCACTCTGCGAACTGTACACACATCAGCAGCAGATGAGCTGCCATACGTCACATCACTGCCACCAGGGGAACAGGTCGAACGGGAAAACGCCAACGTCAGGGCAAGTCTGACCTGGGCAAGAGATCATCTTGGCCTGTAACAGTGTGAACGACCGACCATACGATCACCGCCGCCGATCAAAACTCCGTCATGAATTCAAATCGACAATCGACGCGTCGCGACATGCTCCGTAAAAGCGTGCCAGCTGCAATACCGCTGTTCGTTCCGTCGCATGTGCTTGGCGGCCGGGGACGGGTTGGAGCCAATGACCGCATTCACATCGGAGTGATCGGCACCGGTGCCCGCGGTAAATATCTGATTGCCAACGTGCCGCCCGCCGGCCGCGTTGTTTCATTATGTGACTGTTCATTATCGCGAATCGATCAGACGCGCCACCCAACAGGAAAGTTCGCAAAACCGCTGGCGCAGTTCCGTGAATCTGAAGCCAGGCACTGCACGTCATATCAGGACTATCGGCAGATGCTCGATCGGGAGAAGCTCGACGCGGTCATCATCGCCACGCCCGACCATCATCATGCGCAGGCCGCCCTGCTGGCGTTTCAGGCGCAGCTGGACGTGTACGTCGAAAAGCCTCTGGCCCTCACGATCGCCGAAGGCCGCGCAATGGTAGAGGCAGCAAAGCGGCACAAATGCATCGTCCAGGTTGGCAGCCAGCAACGCACAATGCAGGTCAATCGTTTCGCATGTGAATTCGTGCGCGATGGTGGTCTTGGAAAATTATCACGGATCGACGTGCCAAATTTTCCAGGACCGATCCCCTATGATCACCTTGAAAACCAACCGGTTCCGGATGACCTGGACTGGACGCTGTTCCTGGGACCGACACCGATGCGAACGCATCATCGCAAACTGTGGGTCAAGGACGAGTTCAAAGTCGGAAACCTGCTGTGGCGAGGCTGGGACTTCTGGCAGGATTACTCGGGACACGGAATGACAAACTGGGGCGCCCATCGCCTTGACATGGTCCATTACGCGCTGGGGATTGACGAAGGCGGTCCGGTCGAGATCCGTCCGCAAAAGAAGTTGATCAATCCTGCACTGGCCGATCGCTGGAAGAAGGTGACAGTGCCCTTCGGTACTTTAAAAAATCGAGAGGCCGACGAAATGCGTTTTTGCCCCGTGACGATGCTGTACGACAACGGTGTCGAACTGCGGTTCCACCCCGATGCCGAAGATGCCGTCTTTTATGGCGACCGCGGCAAATTGCTGATCAAACGAAACGACTACCGCGCCGAACCAGCCGATCTTATTCCAGCTCCCGATCCGCAGGAGCAGGCCAGATGGAAAGGGGCCGGGTTCGTTGCGCGACCGCACATCGAGAACTGGCTCGACTGCATCCGCAGCCGCAAAACGCCGAACGCACCAGTCGAGGTCGGCCATGGCGCCGCAACGGTTTGCCATCTGGCCAATATCGTCCGCGAATTGGGGCGGCCGCTGCACTGGGATGCCCGGAACGAAGTTTTCCTGGGTGATGACGAGGCCAACCAGTGTCTCCGCCGCCCTCGCAGAAAAGGATTCGAACTGCCCACCTGAGATCAATTGGTTCTTCGTTGCGTTCGTTCGAAACAAACGCTATGAGGTAGGATCAGGCGCCGATTCAGAGTCAGTCATGTGTTCAGATCAGGAGAGTTTCCAGTTGCTGCGCTGGCACAGAAAGACGTATTCGTACCGATTTCACACGCAGTAATCGCCGGACAGGTTCAATCACGCGGCGCGACAGGCAGGCGACGCTCTGGCTTCGCGTTGCGTTCAACTGCTACGCCCCAAGCCATGACTGCGGGCAGGTGATATCACAGGTGAACCTTGTCAGGATCAGGCATACACCAGTTTGGTAACGCAAGCGATGAGATTTGAATGGCTGACACACCTGCTGAGTATTCAATGGCGGGTCTCGTTACCACTATTCTGTCTGTTTGGATTGAGTCAGGCTGAATCCGGCACCACGGATGAAGCGGGCCTCGACTTCTACGAACGGCGTATCCGGCCGGTACTTGTAAAACATTGTTACGAGTGCCACTCTGCCAATGCAAAGAGCATTCAGGCCGGACTTCGACTCGATTCAACAAGTGCCATACGAGTCGGCGGCGATTCAGGACCCGTTATTGACCCAGGCCGACCCAATCAGAGTCTGCTTGTTGACGCTGTTTCTTATTCCGGTGACGTCAGCGATATGCCTCCCTCTGGAAAGCTGCCGAAGCGACTTGTCGAAGATATTCGCAAATGGATCGCGATGGGAGCGCCGCTTCCGGATGATGATTCGCCCCATGGCCCGCAACCCAGGAAATCTGTGCCCATTGAACAGGGACGCACGTTTTGGTCATTTCAGCCTCTGAAAGTTCAGAAGCTTCCCGATGTCACCATGCGGAACTGGCCAGAGCGACCACTCGACCGATTTGTACTGCGAAAGCTGGAAGATCACGGGTTTCAGCCTGCTTCGTCGGCAAAGCGACGGACGTACATTCGGCGCGTCAGCTTCGACCTGATCGGCCTGCCTCCCACGCTGGAAGAGATCAACCGATTTGTGTCGGACAGAAGCGAAAACGCATTCGAACGACTCATTGACCGTTTGCTGGCTTCACCTCACTACGGAGAACGCTGGAGCCGACACTGGCTCGACGTTGCGAGATATGCCGAAGACAATCCCACCAGCGAAGACACCTGCAGGCCACCGCTCTACCCATGGCCCTATCGTGACTGGGTGATTCGGTCGCTCAATGATGACACAAGCTACGACGAATTTGTGCGACGGCAACTCGCAGCGGATCTGATGAGTGAACTCGCGCCGGCTCAGGTCGCCGCAACCGGTTTTCTGGGTATTTCGCCGGTCTATCACAAGGAACCAAGGTTATCGGCACAGGTCATCTCCGTTATCGCTGCTGACGAATGGGACGAACGACTGGACACGGTCACACGTGGCCTGCTGGGACTCACAGTGGCCTGCGCCCGCTGTCACGATCACAAATTCGATCCGATTCGCATGGAAGACTATTATGCATTAGCGGGGGTTATGGCCAGCACACAGCTGGTCGAATGGCCACTTGTTGAAACCAGTCTCGCTGAGGCAACAGCACTGACACAGACACGAGAAGCGATCGTCGACTATGAACAGCGTGTCAATTACGCTGAACAAATGCAGACGGCTGCTCAAATTGAACAGCGGCCTGGCGAGGTCTACGAAATGCTCGTCCAAAAGCATCAGGAAACACTGGACGCACTGAAGCAGCGTGCGCTTTTCACGGGACCCATTGCCAACGCCGTGCGCGATGCAGGTGTGTGGGTCGATGGCCGGGATCCCGACTGGACGGTGATGGAGTATCGCGCCGGCGAGCCACGGGATCTGCCCATCTTCATTCGCGGAAATCCGAACAATCACGGCAAGGTTGTTCGTCGGCGATTCATCGAAGTGCTTTCCAACGACCCTCCCAGACCGTTCCACCAGGGCAGCGGACGCCTGGAACTGGCAGACGCTGTCTTCACAGACGCACAAGCATTAGCCGCGCGAGTGATTGTCAATCGGATCTGGGGGTGGCACTGCGGTCAGCCATTGGTCCGCACTCCCAGCAACTTCGGTGCGCAGGGCGACCGCCCTTCGCATCCCAAACTGCTGGACAACCTGGCTCGACGTTTTGTTGCTCATGACTGGTCATTAAAATGGCTGCACCGCGAGATTTTGCTCTCAGCCACATATCGCCAGGGATCACGAGGTCATAATGAAACAAAGGGACAGACAGCCGACCCGGAAAACCGCCTGCTTTGGAAAATGAACCGATTGCGGCTGGATCCTGAGGTTTGGCGGGACGCCGTGCTTGCGGTCTGTGGTCGTCTTGATCCTGCAATGTTCGGCAAATCAGAAAATCTCGACGAGTACGATAACCGCCGACGCACGATTTACGGCAGAGTAAGCCGCCAAACAAACTCTTCCGTTTTACAATTGTTCGATTTCCCTGATGGAAAACGACATGTCGATCGACGCATACTGACCACCACGCCGGTCCAGCAGCTTTATTTCCTGAACAGTCCGTTTCTGCTCCAGCACTCCGCGCTGCTGTCTGAAAACTGTGACCATGCGACCTCCGCTGCAGTGCAACAACTATTCCTGACAATTCTGCTGCGCCGGCCGGATGGTGATGAGCTGGAAAACGTGGAAAACCTTTTGGATTCAGCCTCCTCGCGTCAAACCGGATTACAATTGCTTGCCCATTCTCTATTGGCCAGCAACGAATTTCTGTTCGTGGATTAGCAATGGCAGTTTTACCTGATACTCCGACCTATGGTACACGGCGGGAGGCGCTGCGTTCACTTGGTGCAGGAATCAGCAGTGTGGCTCTGGCCGATTTGTTGTTTACGAACCAGGCATCGGGAAGCATTGCCCCGATGCAGCACTTCGTCCCCCGCGCCAAACACGTCATTTTTCTCTTTATGAGGGGTGGCCCGTCACACCTCGATCTGCTGGATCCAAAACCACTGATTAAAACATATGCCGGCCAGCGGCCGGAGAGCGTCAAGCTGCGAACCGAGCGAGTGACCCGAGGACTCATGCCCTCACCATTTAAGTTTCGCCGGTACGGTCAGTCCGGTACGGAAGTCAGCGACTTGTTCCCGAATATTGGCCAGTGCGTCGATGACATCTGCGTACTTCGGTCGGTTGTGGGTGGCAATCCAAATCACGCTCCGGCAGGGAACTGGATGTTCTCCGGCAGAATCGATCAGATTCATCCGACACTTGGCGCCTGGATGTCGCACGGTCTGGGAACAGAGAACAGGAATCTGCCTGGCTTCGTATCATTGAGAAAGGTCGCAACCCCGTCGCGATACGTTCGGCACGGATACCTCCCCGGCGAGCACCAGGCGACACCGATCGATGTCTCACAGGATACCCCTGACCAAATGATCGCACACCTGCAAAACTCGAAGCTGGCTCCGGCAGATCAACATCACCAGTTTGATTTTTTGCAGCAGTTGAACCGAAAGCATCAGGCCGGTCGTGGCAACGACGCCGTGCTTGAAGCCCGAATCCGGTCGATGGAGACAGGATTTCGGATGCAGTTTACAGCCGGTGAAGCCTGCGATCTAAACCTCGAGACACAATCGTTACGGCAGTCGTATGGTGAAGGCTGGTTCGCAGACGGCTGTTTGCTCGCAAGAAGGCTCGTCGAACGTGGCGTTCGCTACGTCCAGCTCGAAATCAATCAGTGGGATCATCATAGCGACATCAACCGTAAGATTCGTGAGGCCACTCGGGAAGTCGATCAGCCGATCGCAGCGTTGCTGAAAGATCTGAAACAGCGAGGTTTGCTCGATGAAACACTCGTCGTGTGGGGTGGTGAGTTTGGCAGAACGCCCGTTTCGGAAAACGGAAACGGCCGCGACCACAACCATTACGGTTTCTCAATGTGGATGGCCGGAGGTGGAATACGCGGCGGTATGACCTACGGTGCAACGGACGACTTCGGCTTCAAAGCCGTGAAAAACATCGTCACCGTCCACGACCTGCACGCAACGATTCTCTATCTGCTCGGACTGGACCATGAGCGACTGACCTACCGATACTCCGGCCGTGATTTCCGTCTCACAGATATTCACGGAAACGTCGTGGAGGACATCATCGCTTAGCTGGAAATACTCATGACTGATCGAAGAATAAGAAGACTGACTCCGAGTCAGTCGCATCGATGAAAACAAGGGCCACGCCCACGAACAGATCGCGGCCGTGTAGTTCGTTGTCAATTCACTCGTTGCAGGGAAACAAAACGACCGTCGGTACCGACCTGTTATGTATCCCGAACGTCTCTATATAACGGGGCGGACATTTGCGGGGAGCGACGGGAAGCACATGCCACCACAAGGCTATCTGTACATTCAATACCGCGGCAGACTGGTATCGATTTCCTGAGCCCAAACGTCGATTCCGCCGGTCATATTGAACACGCTGCTGAATCCCTGCTGCCGGAGCCACAACGCAACCTGCAGACTTCGACCACCATGGTGACAATGCACGATCACATCGCTGCTACGATGATCTTCCAGCTCACCAACTCGGTCCTGCAGTTCGCTCATGGGCAGCAACACAGCCCCCTGAATATGAACATGGTCCCACTCATTTTGTTCACGGCAATCCAGCAGCAGAAAATTATCGGCCGAGTCAAATCTGGTTTTGACGCTTCGGCAGTCGATTTCAATTGATGACATGATCACAATCCGGGGGTGTACCGTCGAAACTTAACGGAATCGTTTGGCGATGTGACGCAGAATCCCGAAACCCATTCCAGGTTACAGATCGTATCAGCCCCACTGCACACAATCGACTCGATCTGCATAAAGAAACTGCAGGATCGAGGCCAGGCCACTTTCCGGTACACACAAGCTGTGTCATGCGTCGCTTCAGGCTGCAATGTTTCCGAGGCGGGAGAGTACGCCGGGTTTCCGGCATGTACTCAGTTGGTCCGACTCGGCCTTGTCGATCTGTTCCTGCGTCGCCTCGCATGGTCGTCTGTTGCGATTTGCACTTCCGGCCCGGTATGACTGTTCCGCTGCATCTCATTTTCACTGTGAAGTCGGCAATTCTCTGCTCATAATTGCAGCAGGATCTTCCTGCAATTGCCCAACGAGACGCACCTGATGGTCAGAGTTCTTCTGGTCGGTGCATTCTTCTGTCCACGTTTCAATGATTTCATGATTAACAGGCACTACCATGCAGCAGATGTATTCGGCCTGCCGGTCCTGCGCATTGTTGGCAAACCGGAATAGAGGTATAAGCAGCCCCAAGCGCTGAACCGTCAGGATCTGGGTACGGTATAAGAAAGAGAGCAATGGGACTGTTTGACCGGCTTAAGACCGGGTTGAAAAAAACCAAAGATATTCTGCGGACCGACGTTCGCGATCTGTTTCGTGCCGGCAATATTCTGGACGATGAACTGCTGCAGGACTTTGAAGGACGTCTGATTCGAACCGATATGGGCGTTCAGGCAACTGACAGAATTGTATCTCGGCTACGTGAAGATCATGGTGGTCGGATAGTGGATGTCGACGCTATCTGGACCACGATTCGCGGTGAACTCGTCAATCTGCTCAAAGGCGACAACGCTGTCAAATGGGATCTGGACAATCCACTTTCACCGCTTGCAAAGGCAGAGTCCGGTCCGACGGTCATCCTGGTGGCAGGTGTGAATGGCGCTGGCAAGACGACATCGATCGCCAAGATCTCCAATTTGCTGCAAAAACAGGGACACCGGGTCGTACTGGCGGCGGCAGATACCTTTCGAGCAGCTGCCGTGGAACAGCTGGCAATGTGGAGTGAAAGACTGGGGTGTGACATCGTCCGCAAAGAACGTGGAGCCGATCCGGCAGCTGTCGCGTGGGAAGGAGCAACAAAGGCAGTCGAAACCCAGGCGGACTACCTCATCGTGGATACGGCCGGACGGCTGCAGACTCAGAAGAATCTGATGGACGAGCTCCACAAGATCCGCCGAGTCATTCAGAAGGTGATACCGGAAGCTCCCCATGAAAGTCTGCTCGTACTGGACGCAACCACCGGTCAAAACGGACTCAGCCAGGCTCGCAGTTTTTCAGAAGCTGTGGAATGTACCGGACTTATTCTGGCCAAACTGGATGGAACAGCTCGAGGTGGGGTCACGGTTGCAATTCGTCAGGACATGGGTATTCCGGTCAAGTACATTGGTGTTGGCGAACAGATTGATGACCTGGAACTCTTTGACGCTGACGGATTTGTTGAAGCCTTGTTCGCCGCATAGTGCGGAGCTACTTCGACCAGAGCTTTGAGATATTCTGACGAATCTCAGAAGTGTCTCCAGTGATCAATCTGTCAGAATTTTTAAGATCAAGTTCCGATAACGCACCATGGGACTCCAGTTCAAACGCGTCCTGAATTCGGGCTGGAAGGAAACGAGTGATTCGGGACATGGAACCGAGGTCGCTCCGACGCCGATGATGGAAGTAATAGCGTTCCGGGCGGCAGACGATCAGATTATTTTTTGCTCGCGTCATTGCCACATAGAACAAACGTCGCTCTTCTTCGATCTCTTCGGGTGAATCCGTCGCCATATCGGACGGAATATTGCCATCTGCCGCGTGAATCACATACACCGTATCCCATTCGAGCCCCTTTGCTGAATGGATGGTGCTCAGAATCAAATAGTCCTCATCGAGCGCTGGATCGACAGCAAGATCCTGTGTCGACGCGGGAGGATCCAGCGTCATTTCCGACAGAAACTCCCTGCGTGTTTTGTATCGCGCTGCGATGACCTCCAATTGCCTGATGTCGTTAATCCGAGCCTTCGCATTGTCATATCGAGCTTCAACCAACGGACTGTAAAAGGCCCTAATCTGGTGGAGGTCGGTCGCCGGACCAGCATCAGCCGAGTGAGAACGCCCAGCGACGCTCAGCAGCAATTCAACGAATATCGGCCAGTCGTTTTGCAGCACCGACGGTGGTTTCCAGTCCAGCCAGGCATCAAACCGACCGCCCGTTTCTCTCAACCGATTGACAAGGTTGCCGGCTTTGGACTGTCCGATACCTGGCAGCAACAGCAGAATTCGAAACCCGGCCACTGCATCGAATGGGTTCTCTGCCAGTCGAAGGAACGACATGACGTCTTTGACATGAGCCGTTTCGAGGAACCGCAGCCCCCCGTATTTTTTGAACGGGATATTTCGGCGACTCAGTTCTGCTTCGAGTGACATACTGTGATGGGAGGCCCGAAACAAAACCGCCTGGCTCCTGAGTGCTGCACCTTGTTCTCTTTGTTCGAGAATGCGATCAATCAGAAATTCACTCTGGGCGTCTTCGTCAGCACACGTTGCCAGTACGGGCGCCGCCCCATCGCCACGGTCCGACCAAAGCTCTTTGTGATGACGCTCCGCAGCCTCGGCGATCACAAGATTGGTGCAGTTCAGAATTCGTTGTGTACTGCGATAATTCTGTTCAAGGGGCAAGACTGCTGTATCGGGATACTCTTCTGGAAAATCGAGAATATTGCGAATCGTTGCAGCTCGAAAGGAGTAAATCGACTGCGCGTCATCACCAACCGCCGTGACTCCGCGCCCGTTTGATGACATCTGCTTCAGAATACCGGCCTGCAGCACGTTGGTGTCCTGGTATTCGTCCACAAGGATGCGATCGAACTTTTTGCTGAGTATCTCGCTGCCGTCGGTGGATGTGGCCAGGGCGTTCCAGAACAACAACAGATCGTCGAAATCCAGGACGCGTTGCTGTTCCTTGCGTTCAGCAAACTGCGTGAACAGTCGCCCCAGCAACTCTTCGTGTTCGAGACACCAGGGAAAATACTTTCTGAGGACAACTTCCAGGTTTTGCTGCGTGTTCACACAGCGGCTGTAGATGTCGAGACTCGTCCCCTTCAACGGGAACCGACTGCCGGTTTTTGGCAGATTCAGTTCGGATCTGACCAGGTTCATCAGGTCTTCGGAATCACTCCGATCAAGAATTGTAAAATCCGGGTGCAGGCCAATGACATGACCAAATTGCCGCAGCAGTTGAGTGGCAACCGCATGAAATGTTCCACCTCGAATTTGTCGAACATAACTGCGTTCGGTGATCTTTGGATTTGTCCGCGTATCGACATCCAGCTTTAGCAGAATGCTTTCGACTCTGCGAAGCATTTCCGTGGCAGCTCGGCGGGTGAACGTCAAAAGCAGAATCCGCGCAGGATGAATACCCGACATAATTTGCCAGGCAACGCGATAGGCCAGTGTTGTGGTTTTGCCGGTTCCAGCGCCCGCAACGATCAGCAGTGGAGATTCACCATGAACAACAGCTTTGTACTGCTGTGAATTCAGGTGCCGCAGTAATTCGGGTGTTTCCGGGTCTGGCTGCGCCATGAATTCTGATGCGCCCGATGAAGTCTTCTGTATCTGAACCACCATTCTGTCATGTCTCGCCGTCCGATCCAACCAACATCGCTCAGTCCGGTTTCCGGGCGGAACCGACCCAAAACCGTGATTATTCACAGGTTCTAACACGTTTCTTTCAAATGTGTTACGACACATTTATTTTTGAACCCATGTCGCCGAAATTCGGTCCAACGCAGGTGCTCATTGCGTCGTAAAGATATTGCTGTGCCGTCCGGACTTGGCTACCGACTCCGCCCTGTGCGGAAGCATCCAGTCTCATCATGTGTCCCGCTTCGCTGAATCTCCAATGAATGTTTTCCCGCTCCTTGCTCAGTCAACAACTGCCAGTGATGTAAACTGGGTACCTGCATGGCTGATAGCCCTCGGATTCCTCTTTGCGCTGATTGGTTTTGGCTACTGGACCCGAGCCGGTGTCATTGCCCGCGCCACTACGAAAGAAGCAGTGCGTCAACCACTGTTTTTCCTGTTGCTGATCATTTCCGGGTTCGTTCTCCTGGTGAATACGTTTATCCCGTTCTTCACACTCGAAGCAGACGTGAAGATGCTGAAGGAGTGCGGTCTGGCAACACTGTTGATCTCCGGCCTTATGCTGACTGTCTGGACGGCGGGTACATCGATTACAAATGAAATCGAAGGCAAGACGGCGATGACGCTGTTGTCAAAGCCGATCAACCGACGGCAGTTTGTTCTGGGCAAGTACATTGGGATTATGCAGAGCGCCTTGTGGTTACTGGTTCCGCTCGCCATCATTTTTGGAGCTCTGATCTTCTACAAAGTCGGGCACGACCAGCGTGAAATGTCAGAGACAGTTTCCCCCTGGTTTGAAGACGCGCAGGTCGCAGGCTTCACTATCAAACTGCCACAATCGGAACGAATGGCGGTCGTTACTCAGGTCATTCCGGGAGTGGTCCTGGTGTTCTTCGAGGTCGCCGTTCTTGGCGCAATCAGCGTGGCCGTTGCTACCCGACTCCCAATCGTGGTCAACCTGGTTGTCTGTTTCGCCATCTTCGTTATCGGCAATCTGACTCCCATGATGGTCTCTCAAAGTGAGCTTGTCATTCGGAACGAGGCGGTGACGTTCGTCGCACGTTTGATCGCAACCGCAGTTCCTTCTCTGGATGCATTCAATGTTTCAGCAGCGGTTGCGACAGAGACTCAGGTACTGCCCTCCTACACTGGCATGGCCCTGATATACTGTGTCGCCTATGTGACCGCGACAATTCTGTTTGCATTCATTTTGTTCGAAGACAGGGATCTGGCATAGTGCCTCTGTCTGTGCCTGTCTTGACGCCTTTTTGCGCTGCAATTCGTCTGTATCCTGGACGCCCTCTTTCAGCCTGAGTCAGTGTTACGTGTCGGAATTAGGTGCCAAGAAGTGATTCAAGGACCGCCCGGCTGAGTGTCTGATTCATTCACATTCAGCGACTGCGTCGAACCAGTACGATCGAGCACACTCCGCGAAACGTTCCACAAGTCGCTCCCTGCCCGAGTGAAACACTGGACTAACCGACATCCTTCCGCACACGGATTTGTGTCTGGGAACAACAGGGAATCATCCACACCCGACATTGACAGACCGCACTGTTTTTTAATGACCGCCAAACATCGAAACAATATGGGGACCGCACCACCTCTAAAAATACGTCCCTGTTCCTCTGAGGTAAGAAAACCAAAACGGTGGCCGTTTGCACACATATCGAAAAAACAGCCAGAACATCGTACGTGGCAGCACTGACAACCAATCAAACACAGCCTCCTTCACTCCGTAGGTCTCGGGCAAGGGACTTGTTTTTCCGGTTGCTCTCTGCAGCAGATCAATCATCGATAGAAACGTATAAATGCATAACCAGCGGCAGCAGACGTACTCCCGACAATGAGCGGTTTCGGGACGCATCACATCAAATATTAAAACAACCCTCTCCTGCTCTGAATAATTAAACGCTCCGTGAGACTGCAGGTCATTGAAGCCAATCACCTGACCCTCCACCCACGAGCGTTTTTGTTCGGCAACCTCCAGTCCGACATCAGGCAACCCTCCCGGTACGACAATCGGCAGATGACAACGAACATAACCGTCGCTTTCACCGTTATGTTTTTTCAGTTTGCTGTCCGGTGCCAGTCGAGAGATAAAACAATTGATGGCACCAATCTCGCGCATCAGTTTCAACGTTTTTGGGTATTCCTGACTACTGGTGAGCCCCCACGCAATGATGTTTCGTGCGGTCCAGAAGTCACCGGTTGCCAGAAATAAATTGTCGAATGCAACGTCGAATGTGTCCGAATGTCGTTCGATACTGCGACAGATTTCAACACGAAGTTCTTTGAAAGAACACTCCACTTTATCTGCCCACGGAAGTACTTCGCGATCGTAGTACACTGGAGTCTTCATCCTGGCGATGTAATTCTGAGCGGCGGATTCAGATCCTGTTCTTTTTTTTAAGTCATCAAACGAAACAACACAGTGTCTTTTCAAATATGATTCTGTCCACAGATGGTGCATCAGAGATAAAACGCACGCAAAAAGCAGAGCGCCACAAATAACCTGAATGACGGAGAAGTGGACGAATTCAAACACAACAACAGACTTCTTTTGACTGATTCAAAAGGAATGGAAGCAACAATTGCGGCCAACCGCACTCAATGTGCACTGCCAGTCCGGATAGACTAAATGTCCCGAACACAAGTAAACAACGCCCTGTTCCGATGTAAAGATTCATTCAAAAACGGCTCTGCAAATCCGACAATTTCTGATCTGCAGCCTCGTTTGTGAGGAACCCTTCTTAACCTTCATGTCAGTCGTCTTAACATTTACAGTGCCAACGCCTGCATTTTGCATACGGCTGGTGTCGGGCACCCGTCCTTTTCACCAAACAGCCGCTAACCTCTGCTTTGCTCTCCTTAATTTCGATCGACCGCAGTGTAGTGACCAGCCAGGTCGTCCGAGTGATGTTGTGTTTTGAAAAACAGTCACTGAATCAAGTCTGCAGGGTGCCGTGAACCTGAACGAATGAAATACCAACGGCAAATCACGGGTAACACAACTGGATTTCATTCATTTTTACAGCAGATGTAATTCGCAGGATGTTGGCCGAGTGGACAGAATTGGGCAGGCTTGCCAGCGCCACCGTTGTTCCGGCACCACTGTACGTGTAGGTTGTTACTGGGCTGTTTTCGGATTTCTGTCTGCAAAAAGGCGTGTTCCGTGTCTGAAGCAAATCCGTTCAGTCGGCTCATATCTGCTCGTCAGCTGTTCCGCCCGACCCTGCTCGGGGCGACAGTCTGTGCCGTTGCGGCGTCAGTCTGTCTCGTAGGTTTCATACTGTGCGTCGGTGCAATTGCCGCACTGATTCAGGTCGAAATTGCCGGCCAGAGTGAAATCGGCCTGCTGCAAGTACTGCAGTCGGGCACAGTTCCTGAACGAATATTACGGCAACTCATCGATTATGTTCCCCTGATGCACACGAGTCTGCCGAGTCTTGCGATAGCCGGACTCGTATTCATGGGACTTCGATGGCTGTTGCAGGCTGCAGTCTCAAGCCAGGTATCAGCACATGCATCCGCACGTGTTCGCAGGTTGCGGCAACATCTGCATCGACAGTCGCTGCGGCTCAATGCCGGAGATCTTCGCGGAGAACGTGTCGATGGGGGTCGACGCCTGTTCCGAGAGACCGCCGATCAGGTTGAAACGTCCGTACATCAGTGGGGTCGGTTGACAATCAGTGGTGTGTCCGACCTGGTTGCATTACCTCTGACTTGTTGTCTTGTGCACTTTTATGCAGGCATGGAATGCATGATCCCGGTTGTCGCAGGCTGGTTTCTGATGATGATGGAGGAAAAACGTCTGTCCAACACATCCGATCTGCTGACCGAACAGGTAAACCGCAGCCTGAATCGCCTCGCGGACGGCCTGGAAAAATCACGAATCGTTGCGGGCTATGGCATGGAAGCCTTTGAGCACGAGCAGTTCGAAACAAACCTGAATGCCTTCGGTCAGCGCCGTCGACAGGTCAGTCGTGAACTGCATCGCGGAATCTGGGTAAATCGAGTCATTCTGATATTTGCCGTCGGTGCTCCTGCCTGGATTCTGTTACAGCATCTGCAGACGAATGATCAAATCGGCCTGGCAGGCATTACGATCATCGGAATAATCCTCGTGCTGCTGTATCAAACGCTGCGTGCGTTGCAGCGTTCTCATGATTACGAACTCCAGGGCAGTGTCGCAGCCGAAGAAATAGATGAGTACATTCGGTCTGTACCGGACGTGAGTCAGATCCCACGCGCACGGTTCCACGAGCCAATGTCACGCAGCCTGCAGTTCGATCAAATCTGCGTTGACACACCTGACCACCCGAACCTCCTCAATCAGCTGGACCTGAAAATCGAAGCTGGCCAGCGTGTCGCTTTGATTTCTTTGCGGCATGAAGAAACCAGCGGTCTCGTCAGTCTGGTTCCCCGGTTGAATGATCCTCAAAGCGGACAGGTGCTTCTTGACGGCAGAAACATCCGACACGCAACGCTTGAATCGCTGAGAGCCGAGTCGATGATCGTGTCCGGAACGAACAATCTGTTTAACGCCACGGTACTGGAAAATATCACATGCGGACAGGTTGATATTTCGAGGCAACAGGCGATGGAAGCCGGTAAAGTCGCTCACACAGAAAAATTCACACGGCAGTTGCCGAACGGCTACGAAACTCAGATTGGTGATTACGGCGTCCCGCTTGATGCCGGACAGGCATTCCGTCTGGCCATCGCACGTGCGATCGTTCGCAAACCCGCGCTGCTGTTTCTCGAAGAACCTCATGTTTCCCTGGACAGCGAAACCAAAGCACTTCTCGATGATACCTATGATCGGATCTGTCAGGACCGAACAGTTGTCTTTCTGCCCTTTCGCCTGTCTACCGTCAAGAAATGCGATCGGGTGGTCCTGCTGAATGATGGACGAGTGGTTGCAGACGGAACGCATGAAGAACTGGTGCTCAACTCTGAGCTTTACCGTCACTGGGAATACGTTCGTTTTAATGTATTCCAATCCGGCGAATAGGTTGTTCCTGATTGTTTTCCGGGATGCATTTTCGTTCGTCAGGAAGGGGCTACCCGTGGAACTCAGTGACTTTGCAAGGTGCGTCCTGTTATCCAAACAACTCGACAGGAAACTCGCTCCTCCCGCTGAACCAATGTCTGACGGAATACCGCATGAGGCGGAACGACTCATGCGGCCAGCACGTACTGCGCAACTGCAGTTTGCAGCGCAGCGAACGGCTCCCAAGATGCCGAAGGCTGCTTCCCTGAAGGATCCCAGCAAGCGCGCGATTGCACATCACATTATGGCTAACCACGAGTTGCAGGCGCTGGAGATCATGGCAATGGTGATTCTTGCATTCCCTCAGGCACCAGCCGGGTTTCGGCAGGGCGTGGGCGAAATCATGCTCGATGAGCAACGGCATACGCGACTTCACGTGCAGCGTGCGACAGAACTGGGGATTCGGTTCGGCGAACTGCCTGTGAACGGCTATCTCTGGACCAAAGCAGTTGAGTATTCGAGTGTACTGGAATATGTCTGCGGTCTTCCCCTGGTATTTGAAGGCGGCAACCTGGACCACACTGCGGAATTCGAGCAGTACTTTCTGGATGCTGGTGATCTCCGCAGCGCCGGTATTATGCGATCAATTCATCGCGACGAAATCCGTCACGTAGAATTCGGACTGCATTGGCTGCGAAAGCTCAAGCCAGCCGGAATGGATGACTTCACGGCCTGGGAGCAGAATCTGAAGTGGCCTCTGCGCCCATCGAAAGCACGCGGCAAACTGTTTCTCGATGAGCCACGCCGTGCAGCCGGCATGACAGAGGAGTTCATCAATCGATTGCGAGAATGGAAGGAAGAGAACGACGATTGATCCGGACATCGACCTGGATGAGGATTTCGCACGTGGTGTTGCGTTGCTGTGAGCACAAATATGATCGTCAGTCGATTAGCAGTTCCGTGATGTTCAGTAAACGGTCTGTCAACAGCAACCTTGAGTGCGCATCATCACTGCCGGCAGCCGACTCCCGTCCGCCATTGGTTTGCTCACTCCAATCGGAACAACCGGAATTCCTTTGGAAACCCAGTCTGTAATTGGCCGAACTTGACGATAATGAAAAAGCGAGACAGAAACTCGCAACAACTGCAGTCCGAATACCGTTTCTTAAACGGTTTTTAGTCGCCGTCATCGTTCAACCCCCTCTGAACGATGACGGCGATTCTTATTGCGCTGCAGACCACTTCTTTCATCTCATTGACACCCGTCAGACCTGCCCTTCTCCGGACCATGGCCCGTCGAAAAAAACCACCGGCACACAGCCGATTTTCCCGGAAGAGTCTCCAGAATCCCTCCGCATGGCGGTCCGGATTCATTACGTATCTGGAGTCGGAATGTGGGATGTCACGTAACACAGTGCTGGCCTACCGACGTGACCTCGAAAAATTTTTGAACTGGAATGAGCAGAATCTGCGCAAGTCAGTTCACGAGGTCGACATTCCCGCAATGACAGCGTTTCTTGATCATCTGACGCATCAGGGACTGGCCGCAACAAGTATTGGCCGCAATCTGGTCGTGGTCCGGATGTTCTTTCGCTACCTCATGCTGGAAAGCGTGGTCGCCGAAAGCGTGGTCGACTTGATTTCGTCGCCAAAGCTTTGGCAACGGCTTCCCAAAGTCTTGAGTCCTGAAATGGTCGAAGCACTGTTGATCGCCCCGCAGGGTTCAATCGATCGATATGCCCGTCGTGATCGAGCAATCCTCTCTGTAATGTATGCGACCGGATGTCGTGTGTCAGAAGTGATAGATCTCAAGTTGTCGGACGTGAACCTGGACGAACACTACGCGCGGTGTACCGGCAAGGGCAATAAACAGCGAATGGTGTCGATGAACCCTGTCGCAATTGATGCAATCAATAGATATCTGAATCTGGAGCGTCCATTGATGGTGGAGAATACGCTTAATGATGCAGGATATCTGTTCGTTTCACGCAGTGGCAAACGGCTCCAGCGAGAAGCTGTGTGGGAACTGATTCGTCGATATGCGGCGCGCACTGGTTGCGGAACAGATGTCAGCCCCCACACACTCCGTCACAGTTTTGCGACTCACCTTCTGGCACGTGGAGCCGATATCCGCGCTTTGCAGGAAATGCTGGGTCATGCCAGTATTCGGACAACTCAAATTTATACCCAGGTCGATCACTCAAGATTAAAAACTGTCCACAGCCAGTGTCACCCACGAGGCTGAAATCCGGATGAGTCATACGTGTGGCCGCGTACGTCGTAGTGGCCGGATGGCCGCGACCAGGGCTGAAATCCAGCCGACAAGCAAAGCGGTGCCTCCAAACGGCACCACAGCACCCCAGGGAATTCCTCCAAAACGCGGACCACCGATGACCAGCAGGTAAAGTGCGCCCGAGAACAATGTGATTCCGACCGTAAATGACCATGCCGCAACGCTGAGGGCACGGGATTGCCCTTGATGTTTCCACAGACCAACAGCCATCAGAGCCAGAGCGTGCCACATGTGGTAACGAACTCCGATCTGAAAATCCTGATAATACTTGTAAGATGCGGTCAGCAGCATTCCGGAAACCTGCTTTGGATCCATCCCAATGTATTTGCGTTCAAGGTAACCAGTATCCGACAAAAAATGGGCGCCAAAAGCTCCACAAAGGACGGCCAGGAATCCAAACAATGCGGCCAGAATGAGACAGGTGCGGGAAGACATAGAAAATCCTGAGTGGAACCAGGACAACACGGGAACAAACAGAACTTTTACGTGTCGCATCACCCCATGCAACTCAAGCTCAGCGTCCCACAAGCATTCCCATATATTCCTTGAGCATCTTTCCTGCCTTCCAGACAGCCTCGTCCTGCGGAATACAGCTCAGAATCATTGCTCCGGTCGTACGTCTTGATCTAGGACTCGTGAGAAAATCGGCCGGCAATGGATCAAGCTCCATGTTGTTACGTTTCGCCAGCACGAGAGCTCGCTGAAGATGCCAGGCGGACGTAATGAGTCCGATTCGCTTGTTGCTGCCTCCGAATGACTGGCCTAACAGATGCATTTCCTCTGAGGTTGTCCGACCTTCCAGCAATCCAATCGCCGATTCCGGGACGGCTAATGACTTTAAAATCATCATTGACTGTCGAGCCGGATTCGTGTCATTCGGATTCAGCTCCTCGATCCGCCGACCGCTACAGATGATGCGTCTGGTGAGTCCGGCATGAAACATTTCCGCCGTCAGCAAGATTCTGTCTCCGGCAGTATTTCCCTGGAATCTTCGATTGGGACCGATGTTGGTGCCACCTCCCAGCACCACAATGACATCAAATGCATCGGACTCGAGTGGTTGGATTTGACGAAAGGGGCCCTCCAGGCTGCGCCCCAGTGTCTCCGCAACCATACCGTTTCCCAGTAACGAAAGTGCGATCCACGGAATACCGGCTGCCAGAATCAGGTCACGGCGTCCGGCTCGGCGCGCTGCAAGCAGAGAAACCAGCAGCAACAGCCAGATCATCCCTGTCGGCATGACCAGCCTTGTTGCAAGTTTTTCCGCGACGACACGACCGAGTGATCCCCAGGTTCCGGCAACCAGCATGAGAGTGGCGACAGCAACTCGCAGCATAAGGTCGAGCAACCGAATGTCATTTTGTGGTGCGGCCGCACCGGGAGAATGTGAAGTTCTTGACACAGACAGGAATACGTCGGTTATACGCGATGAGCGAGCAGTTGCATTGAAGACTCTTTGATTCGGATATCGACCGGCAGCTGACCTCCCATGTCTCCGTCAGCCTGTAGCGGAATCTCGGATTGGCCCGACCGCACGATACCGGAATCGGTCGTTGCCGAAAGTGAAACATGCTGTGAACGGAATCTTACAAGATGAGGACCGTTTTGTGTCCGAAAAATGCTGCGGATCGCGTAGATGGCCAGTCGCACCGGAGAAGATTTCTGAAACACGCAAACATCCAGCTGGCCATCCGTCGGGTCAGCATCAGAATTTAATTTCAAATGGAACCCGTATTCCCGGAAATTACTGACAATGACGTGTGTCCCGCAAACTGTCTTTCCAGTGTTCACATCCGTTACATTAATCTTTGGAAACCCATAGCTCAGAAAAGTCTGCAGAATCGGTCGCAGATACGTCCAGCGTCGTATATTGCCCAACCGTTCTGCATTCAGCCGATGGACGACCTGGGCATCGATTCCCGCGCTGGCCATCAGCAGAAAACAACTGCTGCCAAATTGTGCCGTATCAAAGACACGCACATATCCGTCTTTGATCACATCTGCAACAACAGCCCCATTGCAGGGCATATTCAGATGGCGAGCAACCAGGTTTTCAGTGCCCATCGGCAAAGTGGCAATCGCACGTCCCGGATGACGGTTGACCAGACTCGACAAAGTTCCATCCCCGCCTGCAGCAACCAAGCAGCGGATTCGGTGTGTGACATGATCTCGACCAACGAAGGCATCCAGCTGATTACGATCGGAAAACATACGAACTTTGAACCGACGATGCCTGAGTTCGCGAATCAGATCCAGCAGCACCCGGTTGCGTCTGCCGGAACCTGAGGTGGAGTTCCGCTGGATGACCACCAGGTCGCCGGTCGACCCCACAGACAATGACTCGGTTTGCAAATTCATCATTGTGACCTGCCGGTAACGAGCGCGAGCAGCTCCGTTAATTTCTCAATCGCTATCGTTCCGGCAGGAATTGGTTCGGATCCACCAGGCTTTCTTCGAATCCACGCAGACTGGCAACCTGCACGTTGAGCACCCAGCACATCATTTTGCAGATCGTCGCCCACGAACAACACGGATTCCGGTCGTTCATTGAGGTGCCTGCAGACATGCTCAAAGAACAGATGTGCCGGCTTCCTCCAGCCGATTTCAGATGATACGAATCGGTGAGGGATTGATGAAAGCGGGTCATGGCCGTCAAGGACCATGTGAAGACGCTGATCAAAATTCGACGCAATTGCCATTGTGATGCCAGCTTCCTTTAAACCATCGATCGAATCAGCGGCATCCTCATAACAACGCCACCGATCGGGACGCTGGAAACCTTCATACAGATCATCAAAACAAGCGTGTCGCCCCGGATGATCCCCACACAAGCGATCGATGAGCTGAGACCAAAAGTTGTGTTCGCTCAATTCGTCTGTTCGGAGGTCACTGTCTCTGCTGCGTTGACTGAGGGCCGAATCGAGCGCATTTTGAATGTGAACCGCCGACAACTGAAGATTACAGTGCCGGGCGACAGCCTGTTGGTAAACCTCCGTGATTCCTGGTCTGGGGTAGATGACTGTCCACACCGCATCAAATACGACGGCACGGATCATTTTGGCTCTCCCCCGCTGGTTCAGAGGTCTGCGAGACAGAGTTCGCAGAGATTGACAGCTTGATATTGGTAAGTTGTATATGCGTTTGGATTCAACCCAAATCCTGGTTAATGGACTGAGTCTCAAAACGCCATCGATTTGAACGAGGGGCCATTTTCACGGTCCGGCTCGTCAGGCAGTCGGAAATCCGTTGCTCCAGCTTGCCCGACCTTCCGTCAGTATTTGGATCCCTATTGACGCAAATACTGCCTCTGACGTGTAATCCAAAGGCCATGTTCACAACATTTGATCGATACCTATTGGGGCGGATGCTGCACACGTTTGTCGTGTTCTTTGTAGCAACATACGGTCTGTATATCGTGATCGATCTGTTCACGAACATCGATGCCTTTCAAATAGAAGCAGAAAAAGCATCCCAGGCGGCCAGTCTTGCCGGGAACCCCGCACAGAGTTCGCTGACAACTATGGTCCAAAAGATCGCACTCTACTACTTGTACAGATCGAGCGATTATCTGGGACTGGCCGGATCCATTCTGGTCTCAATTTCTACGATGGCAGTGCTGGGCCTGATGGAAAAGAACTCGGAATCCCACCCGGTACTGTCAGCTGGTATTCCTGCGTTTCGATTACTCAAACCCTTCCTGATCGGCACGGCGGCCTTGAATTTCCTGATCATTTGTAATCAGGAACTCGTCATTCCTGCCATTGCCGTTGAACTTCAGACACCAAGGGGCAGAGATCAGGCGATTAAACAACAGGTGATCCCGGTGTATGACTATTCAAATCACATGATGTCGATCGATGGCGAATCCGTGTCTGTCGCCGAGTGTCGGCTGGATTCAGCGACGTTTTATCTTACACCAGAGCTGGCGAAAGGCGGTTGCGCGCTAAGGGCAGAATCAGCAGTCTACCTGCCAGAGAACGACAGGCATCCGTCTGGTTGGCTTTTGACCAATCAAACTGGTGCATTTGACCCACAACTACTCACCGCCGAAGGCAGAAAACGAATCATTCCAAAGCCGAATGGCAAGGACATCTTCGTCGCATCTGAGGTCAATTTCGACGAGCTTTACTATCAGGGTCGGAATCCCAAACTATTGTCATCACTACAGTTAGTAAAACGGATCCGTCACCCTGCCACAGGAAGCGTGACCGTACGGCAGCAGAGTCTGGCGCTGCATTCCCGTGTCACCAGGCCGTTGTTGTCGATGCTGGCGGCTGCGATCGCACTTCCACTGATCCTCCGGAAGGAATCAATGGGGTTGATCATCAATCTGGCAATTTGCGGCTGTGTCCTGGCAGCTATCTTTGGTATCGCCGAGGGAAGCCTGCTGCTGGGGAACGCGGGCCTCATTGGACCGGAACTGGCAGCTTGGTTGCCGATCATTTTCACTGGCACAACCAGTGTCTGGACTGCAGGTTACGTGCAAACGTAGCAACATTGAATGGTCGGTTCAAAGCCAGTGCCACACGGGGGGAATCTGTCAAACGGACCCTGTGAGACATTGTCCAGTACTGATGATGCCCGGCTGTTTAGGCCATTTATGCGGGTTGTGTCGAATTTTTCTAAGTTGACGATCAAATCGAGACGATAACAGGTCCGTAGGTGCGGAGTTCCGTGCTGAAACCTGTTCTTTGACATCCCAATCAGAAATCATGATCCGATGCGAACCGTATTTGGAGGTTCCGCACTGTGAAGCAAGTTGAACTGTCTTGACAGTAAGTCGTTCGCAATCATACAGTTGAGTCAGATCAGTGACAGCTGATGGCGACTCAGAGAACCTTTCTCGGGAGACGATTTTCGTGACCAAGAAAGAGATTGTGAAGGCGATCTCCGAGGAGCTGGGTCTTACCCAGCTTAAAACGAAGCAAATCGTACAGAAGACCTTTGATGCAATAGTGGAAACGCTGGTCACCGACCACCGTATTGAATTGCGAAATTTTGGTGTGTTTGAAGTGAAGAAACGGGCGGCTCGAAAGGCTCGTAATCCCCGAACTGGTGGAGCGGTAGAGGTTCCGGCAAAGTTTGTGGTGACCTTCAAACCGGGCAAGGAAATGGAAGAACGAGTGCGGGAGCTTGAAATAGCAGAAAACGCTCGTTTACAGGCAATCAAGACGGCCGAAAGTTCAACTGATAGTCAGCAATTTTCCACAGGCTCTCAGGAACGGGTGCACCCGCCGGGGACGGCGAATTCCCAGTCACCCGGATATGGAACCAGCTCGACGCAGACGGGATTCAACTCCTGAGCTGCTTCGACAGCAAGGTTCGCAGCAGATCATGCTTTCCGATTGGGATCAGCGGCTCGCTTTTTGAGCGTGCCGCCTGGCCTGAAAATGGATCTCTCGTCATCGACTGCACAAAGCAGTTGAAGTCCAGGGAAGGACGCCATGATGAAGCTGCGAAAACGTCTTTTGACAGTACTGTTACTGGCCTTTACGGCCGTAAACTTCGGCTGTGCTATGCCAATTTGGAACCCGTCACCCGACATTCGCGCTCGCCAACTGATTTACTCATCGGAAGGATTGCGACACATACCCGAAATATGGGAACGTGTCTGGGGTCTGGAACTCCCGGATCTGGCTACGCCTTATCGAGTACATGGCGGCGTCATTTGACGTATGCCGGCATCAAAAAATGTTCAGGCCGCTCGCGAACTGGATTTGCGGGTCGGCCTGGCTGTGTTGTTTGATTGATTTGTCGCCGTCCGGCAGGATGACTCAAGGATTCACCGCAGCAGATGTCTTCGCGTCAAAACTCAGGTCGTTTGGCTGGTTGTCACTGACCCATTTGTTGACACTCTCAATCGTGGCTGCATCAACCTCGCCCTGGCGATCAAGAACAGCAGCAATGACCGGAAGGGCTTGAGCATAAGCGCTCTGGACCAGGGCCGATTGATCAAATTTGTTCAACATGCCATTTAGAGACTGTCCCCTTTGCGACGAGGCGTCTCGATCCTTGAAGGCAAAGAACAGTTCCAGGCCGCATGTGCTCCAGTGTTTATAACTGGAATCTTGGTTGTAGGCAGCAGCCATTTCCGCGGACAACTGCACTACCTTCCACGCCAGAGGAGCACCTTTGATACTGTCGTCAATCCCGGCGAGTCCCAGTGCACCGGCAGCGCGACAACGAATAAGTGCTTCTCTTCGTTTATCCTGCATGACGGCAACCAGTGTTTCAATCACAACCGGTCGGCGTGTGGTGCCGACAATCTCTCTGGCAGCACGAACACGAGACAATGCATCAATGAGGTGAATCTGATAGCCGGTTGCCGGCAACCAAGAATCCAGTTCATCCCGAACAGCAGCAGCAAATTTGATCTCAATTAGCGCCCCTGGATCACAGTTTTGCAGATAGAGTGCGATACTCTCAGCAGCCCGCAGTTTAATGGCGTCGGGTTGCTGTTCGTTAGCGAGAACTTCGATAAGGACATCGGCAGCATCGTCGAAAATCTGGCGTTGTCGGGCGTCAGTGACCGTTTCAAGCGACGGCAGCAGTTCGACGGCCAGCGAACGAGCCTGGAAATTATTCTCCAGCAGTTCTTTAAGGCAGATGAGCGCCTCGCTGCAGACCAGTTTACGGAACTCCAGCCTCTGACGGCGACCGCCAATGCCTACACCTGCGTTGCTCAGAATATTGTTCTGAAGTCTTGCTTTCAGTCCCTGAAAACCTGCTGGATTCGATTTATAGACCGGGTCTGACGCTCGGTAGATCTCCCATCTCAGTCCGTTCTTCAGGGTCTCTGTATCATTCTGAGTTCCATTACGCAGTATCTTCCTGAAGTTATCTTCTTCAGCAAATTTGAGCTTCGTAATTGTATTACACAGATTGACATTAATGTCTCGCGCGTCCCTTACTCTTTTGCGCTGCTGACTCGCGTACTCTTCGCGCTCTGCATCCTGCAGTTGCGAATTCTGCGGGACCTCCTGTGCAATCGTGTGCACCGTTGCGTGAACGGCTGCGACAGCAGTCACAACAAGAGCTACCCTGTAGCATTTCAATGGCTCGTCGTTGGTCCCGGCGTTCCGAATCATAGATTCCACCAAAGCAGTGAGACGTCACTGTCTCTCGATTGTCATTGGAAGCTCGAAACGACTGTTCGAACTCCCGACGGCCGCGGATACCAGATTCGCGGTCAGAAATCGACCAATTCCGTCACTCCCGTGGTCACCACCGGGGATACCGTGACAGCTGGACAGGGAATAAAACGAACTAATAAAGTATAAGATTACGCACGAACAATGACAGGTTGAACGATTCACGTCCAGAAAGACAGGTCGGACGCAATAAGAAATCACAGGGATTTTTTCGGAATTACGATTATAACGATTGGAATGAAGGTTCGGATTCGGGAACCGAAACAACCGTATTGGTGCAATGGACCTGTGAAAGCCGCACCCGCGTCAGCCATACGCACAAGTCTCCATTCTTATCTTTCCGGCTGGCAGAGCTCAAAACAAATCATGTCTCAATGTCTCCTGAAGGAGCGACGGGGCATAATTCACACTGCCAGAGCAGGGATCTTCGTCACCCCTGGTCGCTCTTTGGAAAACAGGAAATCGACTTGGTTGCGAAGTGATCAAAACTGCATTTGGTGTGCGTCCCGACAGTTGTGGTCTTCAGCTCCGCAAGCGATCGGCCATTGTACGACACGACTGTTTCGACCGCCTGATGTGGTGCCGGCGCTGGGACTCACGCGCCCCAACTGTGGGAATGAAATGACGCGATCTCACTGCTCTTTGACTGGGTAAAAGACACAGTTAGACTCCTCTGGACCCTGCGACGGGAGTGACGTTTCCGGCATGGCTTGCACTGATCTGATGTGGTTGATTCCGAAAGGACCACCATGGATGATGATTCGGCGACTCGTCGACGCAAGCGAAATTCAGGAATTGCTCAGGCCTATCGCGACTCTCATGAAGTCATGTCAGCGGCCATTGGGATCGCTGTCTTGTCGGGAGTTGGGTATTGGTTGGATTCGAAGCTGGGTTGGAAACCTTTGCTAACGATCTGTGGACTACTCCTCGGAATCATATCAGCAGGGCTTTCTATACACAGATTACTGGCTCGACTGGATCGTGAGTCACGTCGAGATTCAACCAGCATGAAAGCTCGGGACGAGTGACCTCCCAGCAGAACGTCAGCATGCTTCGGCAGGTTTTGTTTCTTACTGTGGTCATCACTGCAGGTTGGCTAGCCTGTTACTGGCCAGCGCGGATGTTCGGCGGTGACTCTGGAGTTTTCTGGATGTCCATCGCGGCAGGGACCTGCCTTGGTCCGGGCTGGTTAGTTGTGTTGTTGTCGGGTCTCACGGTCTTGTGGAACGACCTGTCCGTGATGCTGGTGCATACGATGGTGCGACTGATGTCAGTGGCCATTGTGGCCATTGTGGTCAGGAAAACGCACCCTGAACTGGGGTTCGTGGATTTTTTTGGCTGGCTGATTGGTTTTTATTTGCTGGCACTGGTCACTGAGGTTTGGTTGTTATATCGACAACGAGACCCCCGTCAGTCGGCGGTGTCTGTTTCGGATGTT
>JAKVAY010000050.1:0-45905 GCA_022447185.1 Fuerstiella sp.
TGTTTTTGTGAGATTGCAGATCGCCGGCGATTTGCTCACGAATGAACCGATCGAACGGTTTGTCATTGTTGAACGTGTCGATGACGTAGTCACGATATCGCCATGCGTGTTCCGCAAAGATGTTGTTGGATGTTCCGATTTGGTCTGCGTACCCGACGAGATCCAGCCAGTGGCGTGCCCATCGTTCGCCAAACGCCCGGGAATCGAGCAAACTGTCAACAATCGTCTCACGTGCCGGAAGGGACGAATCTGCCTCGAATTTGTGTATCTGTTCCACAGTTGGAGGAAGTCCTGTCAGGTCGAAACTGACTCGCCGCAGCCATGTGTAGGGATCAGCGTCTCTAACGGGAGACAGGTGGGATTCCTCAAGCTTCGCCAACAGATAGCGATCAACGTCGCCATGCGGCCATCGTTCATTCAGAACGACCGGTGGCGGTATCTCCAGCATTGGCTGAAACGCCCAATGCTGGCGACCGGCTTGGACGTCAATGCCTTCTTTGTGACTTGCGGCTGAGGTGGCTGTACGAGGATCAGGGGCTCCGTCTGCGACCCATCGCTCGAGTTGCCTGATCAGCTTGTCCGGCAGTTTTCCTGAGGGCGGCATTTCGTTGTTTTCATACCGAACGGCCTGAATTAACAGACTTGCATTTGGTTGGCCGGGAACAACAGCCGGACCGGACTCACCGCCTTTGGCCCAGCCACTGCGAGAATCAAGTACCAGCCCGCCTCGAACCTGCTTGGCCGCATGACTGTGGCACTCAAAACAGTTCTCTTTCAGAATTGGCAGAACGTTTTTGCGAAATGATTCTTCGGCCGCAGTGTCTGGTGCGATCGGGGCAGCTGCACAAGAATCACCAAGCTGTAATGCGATGACGGCTGAAAGTGCAACCTTGCGAAAATGCAGACTCATGCGACGGTGGTATCTCATTGTTCACACGCCTGATCAGATGTTTATTTTGCATTCCATAGTATGACCTGCCCGGCAGGTGATACAACCTCCTTTGGGGCATACTGTGTGTCGAAGGATACCCGTTTAAATTAATGGCGTGCCGGTCTCCTGGTCAGCCAGAATTGCGTTGTGGTAAACGTCCTGTACGTCCTCGCAGTCGTTGAGAAGATCAAGGAATTTCTCGAATGAGGGCTGGTCCGCTTCGCTTATGTTTGTGGTTGCCTGAGGGAGGAATGTGATTTCCTGGATTTCCAGTTCGATTCCGGGAAACGCTTCCAGCAGTGCCGTTTTTGCTTTGTAGAACTCTTCGGCCGGAGCAAACAGTGTCAACTGGTCGTCTCTGCATTCGATGTCATCAATGTTAATATCCGCGTCCAGCATCGCTTCAAGTACCTCATCTTCATTGCCTCCTTTGAACGCAAGGACGGCCATGTGGTCAAACATATGCGCGACAGAACCGGTCGGTCCCAGTTTCGAGCCGGTTCTGTTGAAGCAGTTGCGGACTTCTGTGATGGTTCGATTATTATTATCCGTCAAACAATCAACAATGACCGAGCAGCCCCCGGGACCGAATCCTTCGTAGCGAGCGGATACAAAGGATTCGCCACCAGCGCCACTGGCCTTCTCAATCGCTTTGTCAATAACGTGACTGGGAACCTGATCACGCTTAGCTTTTTCCATTAGGTTCCGCAGGGCCGGATTGGACTCAGGGTCGGCAACTCCGTTCTTCGCCGCTACATACAGTTGTGTTCCATATTTGGCATAGAGTTTTGATTTCTGGGCCGCCGTCTTCATGATCGAATGTTTGCGGTTTTCGAAACTTCTTCCCATAGCGATTAACTCTTCGGTCATTGCAGATTGTGTGGAGTCGTCGAAGCACTGCGACGGCCGTAACCCATTGTAGCGTCAGTCTGACTGACGGCGACCGTGTTCATAGCAACGCTCACGAACCCCGTTATGATCCTTTGGTGTTTTTCGAAGATTCATTGATCCCGGAACTCCCCATGGAATCCCGGTGATGTGCAGACGGAATGCGTGATTTGTCGGAATTGTGGTGGCTCAAATCGTCGTGAGGCACTGAAGGAAACAGTGAGCAGGTATATGTTATTCCATTTCAATGGCATGGGGCGGTTTCCGAATCACCCACTGGGAAAGTGCTGTGGCCATGCCGGATGAACTGAACGCGAATCCTGAAAGGGAGCGGTCCGCAGGACCAGTCTCGGACAGTACCGTTTCCGCGTCGTCGGAGGAAATAGAAGTTACAATTCCCCCGCGAGAATATTTCAGTGCCACAGCGAACGATGTTGGTCAGTCACGGAATCAGCCAGCCATTCCGACACAGTTTGATGGCTATGAGGTCATCGAAGAAATTGCACGGGGCGGTATGGGGATCGTGTATCGGGCCTATCAAAAGAACCTTGATCGAGTCATCGCACTCAAGACCGTCCTGGCCGGTAACCTTGCCTCGGAGGAAGTCGTTCGGCAGTTCCAGACAGAAGCCAGAGCTGCAGGGAAGTTGAATCATCCCGGAATCGTACCAGTGTATGATGTTGGTGAGTCTCAGGGGTATCATTATTTCTCAATGCCAGTCATTGATGGTATCAGTCTGAGTGATCGGGTTGCTCGTGGGCCACTTGATCCCGACGAAGCAGCACGACTTTTGCAGGCGGTTGCCGAAACAATTCACTTTGCACACGAACACAAAGTGATCCATCGCGATCTGAAGCCCGGGAATATCCTGGTTGATATTCATGATCAGCCGTTGATCACGGATTTTGGTATTGCCAGAAGAATTGAGGACCAACAGACGCCTGGTCATGTGGATGTATTGATGGGGACAGCGGAGTACATGCCCCCCGAACAGGCGTCCGGTGAGCCAACGGGACCACTTTCAGATGTGTATTCTCTGGGTGCGACACTGTATTGCCTGCTGACCGGTCGTCCGCCATTTCAGTCGCACAACACGCTCGATACACTGTTGGACGTGATTCAACGTGATCCGGTTCCACCGCGTCGATTGAACCAACGCATTCCCCGCGACCTTGAACTGATCTGCTTGAAATGCATGCGAAAACGACCTCAGGATCGTTACCAGTCCGCGAAGGAAGTTGCCGGGGAATTTACGCGTTTTCTCGCAGGTGAACCGGTACTTGTTCATCCGGTCGGCAGTGTGGGATCTTTTATGCGATGGATGCGACGCGAGCCACGCAATGCTGCAATTTCCACGGGACTCGTTGTTTGTTTTACGGCTGCACTTGGGACCAGTGTTTACTACAACTATCAGCTCGATAAGCAGAGGGTTCTTGCCGAAGATGCTCGGAAAACGGCAGAACTGGCTCAGGCAGGAGCAGAACTGTCGGAAGCACGTGCGAGTCGTTGGAGGACGATGGCCGAATCATTGCTTCGAGATTCGCCCACCGAAGAACGTCAGATCGTTCAGGCACTCCAGTATTCAACTCTCGGTGATGTCTGTTTGTCAGCAACCAGACTGTTGCGGGAAATGCGTGTGGGGCCGGCCACACACGCGTTGGAAAATTTCAGGACAGCGAGACGTAAGATTCCCAGGGAGCAGGAAGCTAGACTCAGTCCGTTGCTCGACCAGATTGAGGTCAGCAGAAACAGAGCCAACCGTGATCCGGAATCCACTCAAAAGGCGGTTACCCGGCTGATCGACAAAATTCGGGAGCTTTGGATCACTGCAACTAGGGATTCCCCTCGAGTGACACAACTGGTTCGTTCCGTACTTTATTCTCAGGCCAGAGACCTTGTTGACGTGGTTGTGAATGCCGGCGATCGTCGCGAAGTGAATCGTGAGCTGGAATCGTTACAGGATCTGATCAATGCCGAGTTATTTGTCGTGGCAACAGACGAAGTGTATCTGGGGGCGATCAAACTGCTTGTAGAACTGGATGCCTGGACGTTCGGACAACCTTCAGAAGCTCTGAAGTCGAGTGCCGAATCGTTGCGGCAGAGCCTGAGCACAGAATGACGCTCAACATTTCAGGCGGGAATATTTCTGCTGGAGACGTGTGCCGGGACCATGCTTTTACAGTGTGGAATAACGCGGGAAATGAACTGTGGCACAGAACACTCTGCTGAGATGCGCTGCAACAAAACTTGTGGTCTTCTGTCTCTGCATGTGGACAGTGGACACGGGCCACTGGATCTTCAGGAGTCAAACAGTTGCCGAACGGCTGGTTTCTTGATTTTGCCAAGAGCATTGCGTGGCAGGCTCTCGACCTCCAGCAGTATGCGAGGAATTTTGTATGCAGAAATTCGGCCTTTGCACCAGTTACGTAATTCGCTCATCTCAATGGCGGTGCCAGGCCGCGGAACCACGGCTGTTGCAACGATTTCTCCCCATGTCTCATCGGGAATTCCCACGACGGCGCATTCTGCAATCGAGGGATGATCCAGCAACGAAGCTTCGATTTCGAGAGCTGACAGTTTGTAGCCGCCACTCTTAATAATGTCGACACTGCTTCGCCCCATGATGCGATAGTAGCCGTCTTCTACTATGGCAATGTCTCCCGTACGAAACCAGCCGTCAGTGAAGGACTGTGCAGTGACATCCGGACGATTCCAGTACTCTTTAAATACATTTGCCCCGCGAACCTGGATCTCTCCGGACAATGTCTCTTCGGAAATTACTTTGCCGGTATCTGTTTGAAGGCGGATGTCAACGCCTGGCAGTGGCTGGCCCACTGCTCCGGGGCGCCGTTCACCGTGATACGGATTCGACAGTGCCATCCCGATTTCAGTCATGCCATAGCGTTCCAGTAATTTCTGTCCGGTCAGTTCGGTCCATCGTTCGTGAATACTGGCAGGGAGTGCAGCGGAACCGGAAATCATCAGCCTCATGCGACTGAAGCCGTCGATGACTGATGTGCGATCTAGGTCACTCATTGAATCGAACGCAGAAATGAGTTTCACATAGATCGTGGGTACTGCCATGAAGACTGACCATGCGTCTTCAGAAACTCGACGCATGATAATGTCTGCGTCAAAACGGGAGAAAGATTCGATTTCGGCCCCGGACCACAGTGCACAGGACATGACGTTGATAATGCCGTGAATGTGGTGCAGCGGCAAAAACAAAGGGATGCGATCGTCAGACTTCCAGTGCCATGCGTCAACCAGGGACTTGATCTGAGCCTGGATATTGATGTGTGTGGTGACGACTCCTTTTGGACGGCTGGTGGTGCCGCTTGTATAGAGCATCATTGCACGACGCTCAGAATGAACTTCTGGTAATTCCACGAGTGTTGCATTCCTGATTTCGTCTCCGACAACCAGTTTCAGTTTCAGGCGTTGGCAGATTGTTGCTATGCCGGGTGCACAGTTCTTATCCGCAATGACCACACTGGACTGAGAATCATTCAATGTATATTTCAATTCCTCATGAGTTGCTTTCGCGCTCAGAGGAACAGCAAGGCCTCCGGCCCGCCAAATTCCCCACAGAGCGGCGATGTAATCCGGACCTGGCGGCATTAGAAACGCAACACGAGATTCTTTCAGATCTTCCTGGCCGTTGAGCAGCACAGCGGCAAGTAATTCTGACCGGTTGCAGATTTCTTCGTAGGAGTATGATCCCGAATCCGTACAAACGGCAGTTCTGCGTCCATGTCCGATTGCACGCTCGATGACAGGAAGCTGATTCATGCAGGCTCTGACGGAAATAAAAGGGTGCCACAGGAAGCCACAAACGTACGACCAGCCATATTGGTTTTTCGTGAATTCCGTCTTCAGCGCGGAAGGTTGCGAAGTTTTAATGGCTCATCAGATCAGGCCAGGACGTTGTCTACAACATTTGCTGATTCCACACCGGTGAGACGCTGTTCGAGACCCTGAAACCTATATGTCAGCTTTTCATGATCGATGCCCAGACAGTGGAGAATCGTGGCATTCAGATCGCGAATGTGGACGGAATCTTTGACGACGTTGTAACAGTAGTCGTCTGTTTGGCCATGCTGAACTCCACCCTGAACTCCACCGCCGGCCATCCAGACACTGAAACAGCGACCGTGGTGGTCGCGGCCGTAGTTTTGCCGTGTCAATTTTCCCTGAGCGTAAACGGTCCGACCGAACTCACCGCCCCAAATCACAAGTGTTTCGTCCAGCATGCCACGCAACTTGAGATCTTTGATCAAGGCTGCCGATGGCTGATCCACGTCGCCGCACTGTCCGCGAATCTGATTAGGCAGGTTTCCGTGCTGATCCCAGCCTCGATGGAACAGCTGAATGAACCGAACGCCGCGTTCTGCAAGGCGTCGTGCGAGCAGACAATTGGCGGCATACGTTCCCGGATTCCGCGAAGCCGGTCCGTACAGGTCAAACACATTATCCGGTTCATCCGCGAGATCCATTAACTCGGGCACAGACGACTGCATTCGGAAAGCCATTTCGTATTGTGCAATCCGGGTACGGGTCTCCGGGTCACCGAATGACTCGGCTTTCAGTTCATTCAGTTGCGCGAGGCCATCCAGCATGGTACGTCGGCTGTCCCTGTCGAGGCCGGGTGGGTCGGAGAGATACAGGACGGGGTCGTTGCCACTGCGGAATCGCACGCCCTGATGACTGGATGGCAGAAAGCCGCTGCTCCACAGCCGTGAAAACAGTGGCTGGCCTCCGGCAAGGCCGGTACCCTGCGAGATAAGGACGATGTAGGCGGGCAGATCACGGCTTTCGCTGCCCAGGCCGTAACTGAGCCACGAGCCCATGCTGGGTTTACCCAGCTGTTGTGTGCCTGTGTTGATGAACGTAATCGCCGGATCGTGATTGATCGCCTCGGTGTTGACTGATCGAATGATCGCAATGTCGTCAGCGATCGATCCTGTGTGGGGCAATACTTCGCTGAGCCAGGCACCGCACTTGCCGTGCTGTCTGAACCGAAATATTGATGACGCGCAGGGAAAAGTCTGCTGTTTCTGAGTCATTTCCGTGATGCGCTGACCCTGTCGTACGGAATCGGGCAGCTCCGTGCCGTGTGCCTCTGTCAGCCGGGGTTTGTAGTCGAAAAGATCAATGTGCGAGGGCGCACCAGACTGGAACAGGAAAATGACTCGTTTGGCTTTGGGGGAAAAATGTGGCAAGTCCGGAAGGCCGCCTGTCGAATTGCGCCCCGCTTTTTGTTCAGCCCGTACGTCGTGTTCCATCAATGATGCCAGTGCGGCTGATCCAAGTCCACCTGCCGTTCGGCTGAACAAATGGCGACGGTTCATTGTCAATGTGAATTCATCGAGAGGGTTCATCGCGTCATTCCTTGGTGATCGTCTCATCCATATTCAGAATGATGCTGGCAATTGTGGTCAGTGCCGCATGTTCGCCGGGATCGAGCATTTGGTTTCGCTTCGATTCGCCGACTGTCAGTAACTTTAATGCTGCGTCGTCATTCCGGCCAAAAACATCTCGTTGCCGTTCATAGACAGTCAGTAATACATCACTTTCCACCGCTTTTGGCTGGCGTGTTGTGGCCCTCGTAAACATGAATTCAATGCGGTTTAGCGGAAGGACTGCATTCGTCATTGCGTTTTCGGCCAGGGCTCTGGCTGCTTCGACAAATGTTGGATCGTTCATCATGACCAGTGCCATCAGTGGTGTGTTTGTTCGCTGGCGCCGGACAGTACAGAGTTCACGGGTTGGAGCGTCAATGGCAAACATATTCGGCAGGGGGACAGATCTCTTCCAGTAACTGTACAGGCTGCGGCGATAAAGGTTTGATCCGTGATCCTGATCGTAGCCGCGGTTGGAAGTTTCCATCCAGAGTCCCGGCGGCTGGTAAGGCTTGACACTGGGACCGCCGACGCGTTGCACCAGCAATCCACTTACTGCCAGTGCGTTGTCGCGGATGAATTCAGCGGCCAATCGGAAACGAGGCCCACGACTCAACAGCCGATTCTCCGGATCCCGATCGAACGATGCAGGTGAGATTTTTGAAGATTGCTGATAGGTGGCCGACGTGACGATGAGTTTCACGATCTGTCGGACGTCCCAACCCACCCGAACAAATTCCGTAGCGAGCCAGTCCAGTAGTTCAGGATGACTGGGGAGTTCTCCCTGAGTACCAAAGTCCTCCGATGTTTTGACGATACCTGTGCCAAATATCATTTGCCACAATCGATTCACTGTCACTCGGCTGGTCAGCGGATGGTCGGGTGTCACCAACCAGCGAGCCAGGGTCAGACGGCCGGGTTCTGAGGTGCCCACCAGTGGCGGCAGGAATTTCGGCGTACCTGGTTGTACCAACTGACCATGTTGATCGTATGCTCCACGTTTCAGAACGAATGTTTCACGTGGTGTCGTCATGTCCTGCATGACCATCACTGTCAGTTTTTTAGCCTGGTCACCCACCTCATTTTCGAGGATACGCAGCCGGTCCAGCTCGTTACTGAGTTGCCGGTATTCGGCGTCATGGTTGGCGAGGTAGTACTGTCGCAGCACTTGTCTTTGTTTTCCTGTGCGGTTCTCGGCTGCCGTCGCCAGGACTGGCACAGCAGGGTTGGTGTCCGCCAGTGTTGACACCTCGGCCGTAGTCAGGCATCGACCATAGATTCGTACGTCATCAATCGCGCCAGGGAAAAAGTCAGAGGTATGCCGCCGTCCAATGTACAGAGGCGTTTCCGTACTGATGGTTCCCGTTAACGCGTCTCGCTGAACGCTGACCGACTGCAGTCGGCCGTCGAAGTAGATCCGAAGACCCCGGGCCCTGCTGGATCCGTCATAAGTGACAAAGACGTGAGTCCACTGACCGAGTTCCAGTTGCTCAGTCGTTTTTACGTGGATTGCATCGTCAGGTCGGAAATGGACCATGCGGGCTTCGACATGTTTTCCGGCAACGACGACATCCCAGCTGCGACCAGCGACTGCACCATCGAAGCGGGCAATGACAGGGCCGTCACCTCCGGGAAAAATCCATGCCCCGTACGAGAATGAATCTGTTCGTTCGAATTCTGCTGCGTCGCCCAGATCGACCCAGGCCCTGCCGTTACAGTTCAGGGCATCCGCAAACCGGCCATTTGTCCAGGTGGCATTGCCCTGGAGTGTTCCGTGTCCGTGTTTTCCGGCAGCATTCCTTACATGGTCGTCGCCCACTGCATCGAGTGGATAATGAAACAGCAGGCCCTCTGGTGATTTTATTGTGCGGACACCGTCCTGCACAGAGAGCTGTTTCTCCCATGAGTCAGAAGCATCGGCAGCAACCTCCGAGTCTCTTCGTTGTCGTGCCTGTTCCAGGCGTGTGATTTGTTGTGTCAGCGTAGCCAGCTTTGCGGAAAGCTCAGGTGACTCCACCTCCAGAATCGGATCGACGTTCCCCATCCGATTCTCTACACCCTTGTCCGCGACTGAATTAAAATACGCAAAGAATTCGTAGAACTCGGCCTGTGAAATCGGATCGTATTTGTGGTCATGGCACTGGGCACAATGCATAGTCAGACCGAGCCACACAGTGGATGTCGTGCGGACGCGATCCAGTACATATTCCACACGGTATTCCTCTGAAATACCCGACGCCGTCACACCATGATTGCGGTTAAAACCAGTTGCCACGACCTGGTCGTGTGTTCTTTCGGGCAACAGATCTCCAGCCAGTTGCTCGATGGTAAACTGGTCAAATGGCATGTTGGAATTGAAGGAATTGATCACCCAGTCCCGCCAGGGCCACATGTCGCGGTGGTAATCCTCATGGTAGCCGTGTGTGTCTGCATACCTCGCGGCATCCAGCCAGTTGAGCGCCATCCGTTCGCCGTATGCTGGTGATTCCAGCAGCCGATTGACAGCATTTTCCCAGGCTTCACTGCTTTCGTCGGCGAGAAACGCACTCACTTCTTCCGGAGCAGGTGGAAGTCCCGTGATGTCAAACGTCAGCCTTCGAATCAACGTGAGTTTGTCAGCCTGCGAGGAAGGTCTCAGACCCGCACTCTGCAGACGCGCCAGGATAAAATGGTCGATCGTGTTCTTCGGCCAGTCGGTATCAGACAACGAGGGTACTGACGGACGTGTTGGTGGAACAAAAGACCAGTGTTCCTGCCATTCTGCACCCTGATCAATCCATTTACGGATTAACTCGATCTGTTCAGTGGTCAACACATGACCCGAATCAGCGGGTGGCATATGCTGGTCGGGATTGTTGGAAGTGATTCGTCGGAAGAGTTCGCTTTCAGATGCACTTCCTGCAACAAGAACCCGCTTTCCGTTTCTTTCAGCGAATAATTCTGCCGGTCGGTCGAGGCGCAGGTTTGCCTGATTTCTGTTTACATCCGGTCCATGACACTGGACGCAGGCGAGTGACAGAATCGGTCGTACGTCGCGATTAAATTCCACCTGGTCGGATGTCGCCGCATCGCAGTACACGACGGGATACGAGTACGCCACGATCACAAATGTCAGGAAGCGAACCCCACTCCATAGCGTGCGAATGACCACGGCGGGACAGGACCGAACAAAATTCCCACCAATGTCGTGTGCAGGTGCCATACTGCATTGGTCTGGCGTGTTGCGATTCATTGTCGTGCCCGTATAGACATTGCCTGGGTTTTGGGCACTCAGCATCGCAAGTTCCGGATCACAAAACAACGACAGAGTACCGGCGGAAGACAGACAGAGTCAGATCTGATGCGGATTTCCGGTTCGTCCGTGATGCGGGGCACGCTGACGCAGAATCTGTCAGGCTCAAGGCCTCATTGCTCGGGGCGGTCTGCAATGTTGCAGAGATGTTTTTATGTGTCGGAGGTCAAAGCTGTTCATTTACGAATGATACGTGCAGAGCAGCTCCAATGTGAAAAACAGATTCGTCCATTGTGAATTGCGGATGGTGCAGTCCGTGAACAGACCCTGTCGATTCGTTGTAGCAGCCCAGACCTACAAAACACGTGGGGGCGAAGGCGCCGTAGTACGAAAAATCTTCTCCACCCATCACCGGACTGCAAACCGGGAAATTACCTTTGCCAACGATTCTCTGGCCCATCTCGACGACGTCGTTCCACAAATCAGGATCGTTTGAAGTAACAGGATAGTCTTCGCCGACCGTCACGAAGTCTGCAGTACAGTGGTCGGCCTCAGCCAGCAACCGGGCGACTTCACTGATTCGGACTTTCAAGTGGTCTTTGTTAGCCACGGACAATGAACGAATGGTTCCTTTGATCGTGACTTCAGCCGGAATAACGTTGAATGTCGATCCACCGTTGATGGCGGTGATGCTGACGACGCCGGCTTCCAGTGGATCCTGCTCTCGCGAAATCAATGTTTGAATTCCGGTTATGATTCTCGCGGCTGATGAAACGGGATCATTCGCAAGGTGTGGCAGGGCGGCGTGACCACCCTTTCCTGCAACTTTAATTTCAAAAGCATTGGTTGCTGCAAGGAAAACACCCCCACGCCCTGTCAGCTGACCAGAAGGAATCTGCGGCCATACGTGAATGCCGAACGCTTTTTGAACGGCGGGATTCTGCATCACACCTTCCTCGCACATTCTTTGAGCACCGGCGCCACCTTCCTCGGCCGGCTGGAAGCACAGCTTCACAGTTCCTTTAAGGCTTGATTCCTGCTGCTTAAGAATCCTTGCGGCACCAAGCAGCATTGCTGTATGGCAGTCGTGACCACAGGCGTGCATCCGACCAGCGTTGTTGCTCCTGAAGTCAACATCCGCCATTTCCTCGATGGGAAGAGCATCCATATCGGCACGCAGCATGACACAGTGTGATTTATCGTGTCCGATGGTTGCCACGATTCCGGTTTCGGCAATTCGAGACTCAAAGGAAATATCCAGCCTGCTTAACTCTTCACACACAATCTCCGATGTCTCATGCAGTTCATAAAGCAGCTCAGGACATTGATGCAGCCGTCTGCGAATCCCGATCATCCACGGTTCAATTTCCTTCGTTGACGAGAGTGTTGTCGCGCTCGCTGTTGTAGTCATACGGGGGGCTCACTGATCGAAGTCAATTACCGGTTGTTATGTGTGGTCCGGTTCAGATTCGAATTTCAGGAACAGAAATCCTGAGTCCGGATTATTCAGGGTTTACGTGGAAAAGGGGGTTGGCTCTGGTCCGGAGAGTTGCTTTCAAACAGTAGGGACACCGTCGGCATCGTGTCTGTCTCTGCCGATCGGTGTTGGTTCGCCGGACGAAGACAGGAACAATGCCAGGACAGATTCATACGCGGTCAACGTGTCTTGGCAGCAATGAGCCAGTCCCGTCATGACAGACATCATGAATGATTCTGACAAGAAAATCACGTGTGAGCTATTCGTCGAACGGTATGCCGTGTGAGTGCGCACAAATAACCAAAGACCGTGTCAGGTTGGCTTGCTTTTCTTAATTGATTCTACGACAGGCCAAAGAGCCTGGCCGCCACGCCGCCAAATATGTCGGCGTACTCGGTTTCCGGTCGTGACTCCAGTTCGATCATTGGAAGACGCAACGCGTTTGCGTAGCCTTCACGAAAGCTGACCGGAGGAAAATCGCTGCCCCACATGACCCTTCCGGCAAAGGCATCGCAGGCCCGATGAAGAAGTGGCAGACCTGAGGGATCAAACGGAAATGATTGTTCTACCGGGATTTTGCGGCGACAGAATTCACCGAGACCGTGAATTTTTATGAAGGCGTTGGGAAATCGGCCGAGTTCAAACACGGTCTCATGGAGAGCCTCTGTTGATGAATCAGCCTGTGCCGCCATGCCACCGAGGTGCTCAATGATCACGGAAAGGTTGGGAAAGGACTTGAGGACACCGGTAAACGCGGGGGATGCAAATGTTTGAGGTGTTCCGATGCAGGAAACAATCAGTCCCAGGTCTGCTGCCTTATGCCAGATCTTCGGTGGATCGTCCGGACGAAGTCGAACACCTTTGGCACCTCGTGAGGCCAGGTCCTGCAAGTGGTCACCGGCTGCGGGATCTGCACTATTGACGAGGACGACTGAGGCGAAACGATCCGGATAGCGTGTCTCACATTCGAACTGGTAATCGTTGTCGAATTGCCCCAGCATTTGGATGAGCACGGCCCGATCGACACCATTTTGCTGCATCTGGTCCACCAGGACCTCCACCGGCTCGTACCAGCATGTCGAAACGTGGCAGTGAGAATCAACAATGAACATGATCGCGCGGATTCGATTTTTGGGTGAGGGAAAGACGAGGCAGACCGTACAGGTTGAAATTTGGCTCAGAAATCCAATGTCATTGTTCGACCTCAAGGAAATGTTTGCCAAATGTGACCGGCTCGTGAGCAATTGACAGACGAGCCAGGGGCGTCAGTGCCCTGTTCCTGTGTTAGATTTTAAACCGGGAGATGTCATTCCCGGATCACTGGTACGCTTTGATCTGCCGACCCCTTAATACCATATCGATTTGTCGACGATATTCTGAAGCGGTCTGTCAGTTGCGAAGTTGCGAGCATTGTTCAGCAGGATTTCGAACTGCCGTTCCGGAATATTATCAGCGTCTTTTGCCGCAACATGCGGTGTCAGAATTACATTCGGAAGTGACCAGAGCTTGTGATCTTTCGGCAAGGGTTCCTGCTCAAACACATCCAGTGCGCATCCGGCAATTTGCTCGTCTTCGATTGCGGATACCAGATCGTCGAGTTTCGTGGTGAGTCCCCGCCCGATGTTGATGAAAAAGGCTGATTGCTTCATCCGCTGGAATCGGGGTAAATTCCACATGCCCTCGGTCTCAGGCGTGTGCGGTACGGTCACGACGACAAAATCTGCCTGAGGCAGAAGTGAATCGAGTTCTTCAGGCTGGTGTTTTTCAAGGGATGGAACGTCGTATTCCCATCTGGCGTCAACACCGATCACTCGCGTTCCGACTGCAGCAAGTACTTTCGCCGTTTCCTGTCCGATTCCGCCCACACCGACAATGAGTACGGTTGATGCAGCCAGATCAAGGTAACGGCTTTTGCGGGCATCGGGATCCCAGCGCCGTTGTCGCTGGGCTTCCATGTAATCGGGTAAACCACGCCCCAGACTGAGCACATACATCATGATATGCTGGGCAATGTGGTCGTTGAATGTTCCTCGCGGATTCGTGACGACAACCGGGTGTTCCATCAGCGCCCGATAGTAAAAGTCAGCCGGTGGAGCAATCTGAGGACTGTGGAGCCAGCGCAGCTTCTTAGCGAGTGGGAGTATTGCCGGAGCAACCCACCCAAAGACGGCATCTGCATCGCCGATATCTTTTTGTGTCTCGTCATCGTTTTGTGCCAGAACAATGCGATATTCCGGCAACGACTCCTGCAGACGTTCGGCCCAATTTCGTTTGAGATCGTCCGTCGGCGGTGTGATGACGAGTTTAAGCAAGTCTTAAGGCCTTGATTCGAGTTGAAGAAGACATTTGCGACGGGTCTGCCGAGGGTAACGAGTCGCTTCAGACGGGCAACAGATCCTGCGCCGATTCATCGACCGGATCAAAATCTATGATCGGGTAAAAGTGTTTCCGGTCCGGGTTGAAGGCAAAAACTTCACCCGTCTCGAATCTGTAGACCCAGTCACGCAGCTTCAAGTCACCCTGACCAATCGCTCAATGTAGTAAACATACATTCCACAGGAACAGACAACCACGAGAGCGCTGGCAAATAGAGATCGATCTTTTGGAATGCCGGACGCGTCGATGGAGGACGGGGTTGACGAGGTTGTGAGCGGGTGCTTTCCTGCTAAACTGCCGCCCCGCGGAATTACGGACAACCACCTGCACGGTTTGACTCAAAGGGCGTAATTCGAGGTGTTACATCCGTGATTCAGCACACGGCACCGTCCCCTGCGGGTAGGGTTCGGGAAAATGGCTGAATGGATTGCCCCCCCCAAGGGGGCAACTCGGGGGGGGCAACGTTCGGAATTGTGAATGCCCAATATGCCACTTGGGTAGTAAATTTACAGCGTTCGGAGGGCGTAGCTCAGTTGGTAGAGCAACGGACTTTTAATCCGTAGGTCCAGGGTTCAAGTCCCTGCGCCCTCACTGTTTTTTAAAGGGTTTCAGTGGTTTGCTGAGACCCTTTTCTCGTTGGTGTTACATCGCGAAGGAATCGTGCCGTTTCTTCGGCATTGATGCGGACACAGAAATTCTCTGTGGTCATTATGCTTTCATGTTGCATGAGTTCCTGCGGGATTCGAACCGGCTAATGAAAACACTGAAACATCGAGACGGCCGACTCAACATGGCTCAGATTTGGCGGAATCTGAGTCGATTTTGGAGTTCACAGTAAGTCTCACCGAGGACGGGGTTTCTGATGTCCAGGTCGCTCGCATTCTCGAAGCAGCCGAACAGGCGGCCGTGTGCAACCGACAATCGGATGAGCAGTTTCATCCCACAGGGTCGACAGTGAACTAATCCCATATCAGATCTGGATAACCGGCTTCCCAATCATCGCTCCGGCACTTCGGACATCGCGGGCCAGTAGTCTCCGAAAATCTACCGCCGCAGGAACACGACATCGTGGGCACAGGGGCGTTTTCTTCAGAATGCCCCACCATTTTTAGCTTTCCACATCGTTAACAGTGAAAGGCTGAGCCGATCAATCCACTTCCCTGCATCGCGTGAAATTCTTCGCCGCATTGGTTGCACTTGGCTGAAAATCCCTCGCCCATGTTGTCCCTTTGCTGGTCAAATCAATTCTCATTCAGACCATATTCTCGCGTGTGAAGGCGATTCTTCCAGGTTGCTTCGAGACGCACGACGTCATCAGACGGCGTGTCAGGTGAGACTCGCTCCAGAATACTGAATCGGAGATTCTCCGATTTCCGGGTTCGGAGCCTCTTGTTGCCGCCGTGACCTGTTTTTGCATAGTCGGCCCATCGACCGCAAATGTTGTCACTGCCGCTAGCGGAGCCGACATATCCCATTCCATCACTGACGTCCAGGATGAAGTAAACGCCACGCCACTCAGAAAGAGCTGCTCGCCACTTCTGAGGAATTGCCTGCAGATCATGCCAGGTAAACCGCATGTCACGCCAGTCAGGCATATGTTGATTCAGCAGAGCCTCTTCACGAATTGCAATGACATCGAATCTGTTTTTAGCTGCCCAGCGACTCCATGAAATTTCAGGTGGAGGCCAGCGGACAATCAGCTTCCCCGCCCAGTCCTGAAAATGTTCAGTGAGTGACAAATCAAACCAAAGACACTTTTTTCCGTGATCGAAATGCCCGTACCTGGAAATTTCGCACTGACCGCGAATCTTGTTCCGGTCCGCAGGGCGAGTCATTCGATGTCCTCGATTCTCGTAGAGGCCGGTGAAAACGCCGCGTCCGGCTTTGTCCCCGATGAGCGAGACGACGTGCGATGATTTCATCATCTGCTTCTCGACTCTCGGGGTCTGGATCTGCTGGTACGCATTAAAAACGTCCGGCTGCTCCGCCGCCAACCACGGAAGCACTCGCCGCAGATCGGGCTCTTTGGGACGATGCCGAAGGACCAGTGTGGTTCCCGAGTCAATTGATGCTTCGTGCAGAAGGCTGTTCAGGTCCATTGATTCTCACTTCGTGTTCGGCATCGCCTTGCATCGGCGTCACCCAGTTAGATCACAACTCCCCGTCGCAGTTCATGAACATAATACGGTTTTGTACTCCGGGTTTGATTTGAAATGGCGAGCAAGCCAGAAATCCTGCAGTTCAATGAAACGTGCGAAAAGGAACTGGCACCAGACGGAACTTGGTAAATCCTGTGACATCTGCGAAGAAGAGGGTGAACTTGTCGGCCAGGAGTTCCCATTCCGTCACGGGACGATCCAGCAGCGAATACACATGAAAGTTACGCTTTAGTCGGGTCGTGGTTATGCCAACAAAACGGCCCGCGACTCCCCGGTAACCAGCCCAGTGTATGTTTTGCGGGGTTCTGACTTACTGTCAGCTTGTCAGTTGGAAGGTTTATTTGATAGCCAGTGCCACGTATGGAATACGTTTGTGATTATGGTCACTCATGTCCTGAATGGTTTCCGGTATTGCCATCTGTCGTGATCCGTCTTAGGCTTTACTTGGTTTCCCTGTTCTGGACGAAGGGTGTTGTCATGGCTGACCAGACCGTTCGATACTGTGTCGTTGTGCCGGATGGGCGAAAATCGAAACCGCAGACATTTGAGGACCTGAAATTCGCTTTCGAATCCGGTCGGATTCCGAACGGTGCCCAGATCGAAACCGCTGGTGACCCTGAGTCCGAACGCCGGAGCCCGTCTGATTTTTTCCTGCAGCCGGAAGATGGCAGCGAGTACGAACCGGCGAACACCAAAATCTCTCCTGTTGAGAAACGTGTTACTTTGCCGCTGGAGCTGCCGATCAGTCTGACCATTGCGGGTGTGCTTGGCGTGGTGCTGATATGTTCTGTGCCACTGGGAATGGTAATCGCTCTTAACGACATACGGCAGGCGACAATGTTCCTTGCCGTCGTTTCTGGATTCGGACTTGCATGCTTCGGAATGTTTTTGCTCGCGTTTGCAGGATTTGCAGAAAAATCACTGCAACTGCTGCAGCGAACCCTTGAGTCAATTGACCGGCAGCAATAATCCATGAATAAAACGGCAGCCAGCCCGGTGTGCGCTGCATCACTGTGTTGATGCATATAAGGGAAGACTGCTCTGTCCAGGCGTGGGACGTGTGTTGTGCCAGGTGGTAACTGGAAGTGAACAGGATCCGACCCATTTCAGTTCACTTCCATACGGATATCGCGGTCCTCTTCATTCCATGTCAGACCGAAGGCATCAGAAAATGAAATTAGACTCTCTATAATTCTTGCTGCACCCTGAGGTGGTTATACTTGCCGACGTACGATCTCGGCGACTTCAGGGCCGTGCATGCGGTAGTAAATTCCGGACCAGGCAATGCCGCGGAGCGGCATTGCGCTGAGTGCGATGAGTCCATGCAGAATCATCCAGACCGGGGTCCCAAAACGTTCCCAGAAAAAGGTGGAGCGGAGCGCGTCAAAGTCGGTGCCCTGGAACCAGTGCCGGTACAGTGCGATCCGGTGCTGGGCGCGACTTGCGTCCAGCAAGATCACTCCGAGGAGTACTGCCCATCCGGCAAAATGCCCCGTGAAGCCGAGTATCAGGGCGCTTGCCAGGCCTGTGGCGTAGAGGCCCGTCGCGAACAGCACCAGGGCGTAGTGTCCGGGTGAATGGATCTTGATGTGGAAGTACTGGCGCCGTCCAAACTCCCAGAGTTGCGTCCAGCCAACGTCGAAATCAGTGGGTATCAAGAGTGATTTGCGAAATTCGATCCGTTTCCCGGCCCGTTGTGCGGCCGACGACAGTACTAGATCGTCGCTCAGCGAGCGGGCGAAGAGCTCGGGCACCTCAAGCTCTTCATAGCTGTCACGGGTCAGTGCCATCGACCCGCCCCACAGCATACTGCCACTTTTATTTCCGCACAGAGTTGACACTGAAGAGTTGATAATCGATCCGATAATATTCGTCAGGCTCGGACGTTTTGGAATCAAAGTTCGATAGGCTGAGACCAGGTCCTGGGCTCCTGCGTTGAGTGGTTCCAATAGTTCTGTCAGCCAGTCGTTGTCACAGCGGATATCGGCGTCGGCGAACACAACCAGTTCGTCGTCGGGTTCCATCACTGCCAGTGCTGCCAGTTGATTGAATACCTTCTGGCCGCAGTGTATTGCCGGTCCGGCAAAGACCAGTGAAGCACAGGGGCCCTGAGGGTGTTCCTGGATGAGTCGTTGCAGCACAGGGGTTGCAGGATCGGTTTCCGATTCCAGTGAAAATAGAACCCGATACTGCGGATAGTCCTGGGTGAGGACTGTGCTGCCGAATTGCTCCAGGGTATCGCTGATGCCTTTTACCGGAATAATCAGCAGCGCACGGCGCTGTTGATGATCGGGCGTTAGGCGCATTGCTTCATTCTGTGCTTCCAGTTGCAGGCGGAACGCACGGACGCGTTGCTGACAAAAAAGCGACTGGATGAACCACAGCACGGCGATTACAAGCAGATAAGAAACGTAGGAAGCCGGATCCATAGGATACAGTTTATCAGCTTGTAGATCTTTTGATGCAACTGATTAAGTCAAGGCCCTGTAATGAGCCAGTGTCCCTGACAGAATTGACCTTTGAATTGGATATCACAGCGAATCTTTGAGGGTGTGTGTCTTATTACCTGCCAGATCCATCCACGAAAACTTGAAACCAAGTTGCGAGAGTGATCTTTTGGGTTTCCCCGTTTTGATCCCATTTCGAATATGCATTCGATAGCCTCCAGACCCATATCTTCCAGAACTCTTAAAGAAGCAGATGGGTCTTTGAAAGCAACTCCAGCAAAGTTGTCATCTTGATCAATAAATAAATTAAACTCTTCATTTTGACCATTGAAGACATCAACCATCATTTCTGAAATTCGGAACTTCACTGCATCATTGTCTTCTGGATCAATTACTGCTTCGATGATATCAGTTGCAACTTCCCAACACGCACCAAGATGTTTTTTCCGTTGTTGGCCACCATCCGCTGACCACTCTTCAAACTGTTGGTGTGCAACTTCACATATTGATGTTTGTTGTTCCAGTGCAGAGTTTCGATCCTCAATTTCCACCATCTTTTTAATGGAATAGATGTTCATTGAAATAAAAAGGCGATTTTCCTTAGCCGATTTGTGATGATTGATTTCCAGCGTTGGTGGAAATTATACGGGCATGGAAGGGTTTGTGAGCGGTTATTCCAGCGGTCCGAAAAATGAGCTATTAACCATGGAATAGAAGCATTGTGGGGATATTTCTATTCAATGATGAATAAGAGACATTGGCACACTCATTGTGGGTTCTATTCCATCATTGAATAGAACAGGGGCGTGACCTTGATTTCTTTGTTCTGCGAGTGAGGTTTTTGTATCCATGCGATTTCGGATAGCAGTGAATACAAAGCTGTGGTTGTTCGTACAGAACTGCTTTGTGGTGATTGGCATGTCAGCATCGGGAGCCGTCACAGGTGCACTGGTTGTCATTACGTTCGTACAGGTACTGTTTGTTCCAGAGAAGACGACATCTGAGTGGGATAACGTGGGAGCGGTATATGCTCTGGTGTTTTTCATTCCTGCATCACTTTCACTGGGAGGGATCGCAGGGTTCGTCGCGGGTATGTCGTGGGTTCGTCAACATAAGAGCTGCAGGTGGGGAACCGCCACATGGGCAGGAATTGTACTCGGCCTGTTCTTAGGACTGGCCTGGGGGTCGACATTGTTTCGCAGTCAATACTTTGTGAACAAAATCGCGACAGTTCTTGTTTCCGCATCTTCAGCGACGCTGACCGGATCCGTTGCCAGTTATGTCGTTGCTGTCAGGAATAATTCGAAAAACAGATCCTGATACAACTCTGCGTGAATGTGCCATTTGCAGAGCGGTATGCTCAACCATCATCTGAGACAGCGAAATTGCTTTCACAATCTGTGCAGTAGAGAACATCATTCATGATGTCATGGACAAGGTGAGCATCTTCACAAGCTGGACATTGCTGTTCAGTGTCGGCGAAGAACGTGAATTGGTAATGAATCCAATCCATCGGCAGTTCAAACATGCCGTGTCCTTTCGGATCTATTTCTCAAACTGCTTCACTGGAAAGTAATCTGTGCCGTTTGGTACACAGCCGTGACGGTGTGGATTCCGCGCATTGAGTGAACTGTTGACAACGCAACCCGTGCGGTTGTGGGAGTTCTGTGCCAGTCCGGTTGTATGGATTCATGCATTCTGTTCACGGGACACACCAATCTTCTTTTAAAGTGAAACGTTTGCCTGTTGCAATCGCCTTAATGAAGTTGTTCAACGTGCCGGGCTTGTTGCAAATCGACTTTGCAGTGTGGCCTTTTCATGCACTGAATGGATGAACTGAATCGAAGTACCCCCATTGCAGGCATGTTGCGCTACGAGTCCGTGAGCAACTGTACGACGTGTTCCCCGGAATTATCCAGGGCACGAAAACAACAGGGTTCATTGTCAATCGAACTAACCGCCGCGATGAATTCGCAAAGTTTGCGATCGGCTGTGAGCGACGAAGTTGAGGTGACGCTTCGGGTGGTCACACAAGCGGCTGAAGGGAATCGAACCCTCATCTCAAGCTTGGGAAGCTGGCGTGTTACCACTACACCACAGCCGCGATGTCGCCGGAATGTCCATGGTGCTTCAGTCTATTTCGCCGTTTGCAGCATTGCAATTGATGTCTCTTCATGAACCTCGCATTAGATTCACAAGAGTCGACGAATGCAGCGACATGGTGAGTCGACTCATCCTGCCGTCATTTTAATTATTTTTGAGTGCAACAGTAATCAGCAATCATCAGTTGTTCTTCCGTGACAGTACGACTCGTGGCAGGTAACGACCATGTGCCTGAATGCAATCAGTGAACAGCAGGACTTCTTTAGCGGCCAGGTCGAGGGAGCGAATGTGGCTCGCACAGGCGTCCGTACATCTCCGGACGCCGATCCGCAATTCGGTCAATGATGTGTTCTTCACGAACACGCGTAATGCGTTTTTTACGCGCCTGAGCGGTATCTATTGAGGCACGCAGAACACACTCATTTCGATGGTCGGCCGTGGCTATCGAGTTTCCGGCCGGGTCACAAATTCGACTTGATCCGATAAATTGAAACCCGCGTTCGGTGCCGACGCGATTCGCAGCGAGAAAATAGATTGAATTTTCCATAGCACGCGTATTGACCGCATGTGCCGCGAGTTGTTCCGCTCCCGGAGGCCAGTTCGTGGGGAGTACGACGATGTCCGCTCCATCCAGTGCCAGGATTCGTACGGATTCCGGAAATCCGGCGTCGTAACAAATTAACATGCCAATTCGAACTCCGTTGGCGTCAAATACTTTGAAGGGCTCTTGGCCAGGCGTTGTAAATCTATCGACTCCCAGCCACGGCAGATGAACTTTTCGATAGAAACCGACAATCCCCTCCGGTCCCGCCAGTACGGCAGTATTGAAAATGTCGTCTTGCTGACGTTCGATCATACCAAATACCACGAAGCAGCTGTTTCGGCTGCAGGTGTTGACCACAGATTCGGTAAATGGACCATGGAGACGTTGAGCGTTTTTCATAGCTTCGTCTTTTGATCCGAAACAATAACCTGATGCAAAACATTCGGGAAAGACAATCAGTTCACTGCCGATGGCCGCCTCGGCAACCACATGTTGTTCCAGCGTCCGTAAGTTGGCATTCGGATCGTCGATGGAAACGTCGGTCTGAACAGCAGAGATCTTCATCATTAAAATCCTGATCGAGTATTCGGCCGGACCGGCAGAATATGCCAGTCGAGGGCTGCGTTGGCAATCAAATTGAAACAATCTGCAGCGATTGTGCTGGTTGTGCCAATTAACTGCCCAGATGGAGGCCGATGAGACTGGTGGTGGTATCCAGTCATCGCTTTCGCATGCAGGGAACGACCCTGCGGCAATGGTGTGAAACTCGCTTGGAATCAGAATCAAAGGTGGGTCCGGTGAAGCAATTTCAAGGCCAAACAGGACTTGTACTGTCAGCCATAATCGCAATTGCGTCCAGCGTCTGCTTGACAGGTTGTCAAACAACGATTGGCGGACAGACATTGCCGTCCCCCAATTACCTGGAAGATGATGTGCAGTACTTCCCGGCCGGTCCGGAGTTTCCACTCACGAACAAAGTGGCAGCTCAGCGCAAGTACAATGCAGAGCACGCTTCGGTCGACAGCGATCTTTAGAGTTGTCGTGTGCGGTTCCGGCTCGACCGAAATATTTCGGCTTCGGCCACACATTCGTCTGAATTCAACGAGCACAACCGGTTGAGACGGATCTCCATCCTCGTCGGCAAACCATTGACTTAAACCCGTGTTTCGATCTGTTCATTCAGATCCGGGTATTGGGGTCGTTGACTCGGTCGGTTCAGATTTATTTTCTGCGCCGGGCTCAATATCCGGCAGGGAATCTGAAGTATCCGATTCAGACGAAGCACTTGCCGGGGATTTGGTGATTCTGAACATCGGTTCGTTGCCGAACTTCTTCGAGCAACTGGGGCATTTGGCTTTAGCCACGGTTTTGCCGTTGGTGCCCCCGAGTTTGTTTTTGGCCCGGGCAGACTCTGAGACAGCAATGGCACAGTTTGCACACCGGTACCCGGTCAGTTCGAGTTCGAAGGCACTGTCGTTTTTGTAGTAAGCGACGTCGCGAATGGAGTCGAGTTTTTGTTGCGAATAGTGGCACATCGGTGAATTGTGAACGTCTGATTCAGGGACACCGTTTGCTCTCGCGGGTAAATCAATTCCGGCTGCCTCAAAATGCGCCGCAGCTTTTCGCCAGAGGGTGAGAGTCATTGAACAGAACGCCTGGCGTTCGTCTTCGAGCTTGAGTGGCAGATAGATGACGATGCGGCCATCCCCAAAAACCGGGACTCCGGCAAACATAGACTCGTGGGCCAGTTGAACAGGCTGGACCAGACGGATCGAGCTCATTGCACTGATGGGTACTGTGTGGACTTGGCCGTGGGGAATACTGTCGAAGTCACCTGTATTCTGAATGTGTTCACGAATTTGTGTGCGTTTCTCGGAAACATCATCCGTTGAATGCCGTGAAAACAGCGATTTCTTTTTGGGAGGGGCGCCCAGGGTGATCAGATGCAGACCATCGTCATCAAACGCAGCATCAGCGGTTTGAAACTGGTCCTGCAGAATTCCGTGTTTGAGTGTGACTTCAGTCGGCACGATCAAATGAACATGAATATCTTCAAGCCAATCCAGGTTGATCTTGGCTGGCTCAGTTTTGGGGGCCTTTTTCTTCTTTTTCCGGATCTGGGGTACAGGAACAGCGGACTGGCAACTTCGGCAACGCACGGTCTTACCCGACTGCTCCTCCCGGACACGTAACCACACGCCACAGGATGGGCACGGAATCAAGATGCGTTTCCGGTTCATAGCAGCCCGCCGGTGGCGTTTGCGAAGAATCGCTTCTTTTTCCTGGGTTAACGCAATACTGAGCAGAACATCTTCACTTGCGTCGAGGGCCGGTGGAGTCTCAGTTTCGGATACCGGAGTGCTTTGTGACGGTGGAGGATTTGGCTTCGCTTTCGGGACGGGAGTGTCTTTGGCAGACGTACCTGACGGCCTGTTGGGTTGTGAAACTGAAGAGGCCGTTTGAAGTTCAAAGTCGGCACCACTGCCAGACTCTTCATTCTGGAGTGTGAATTCGTCCTCCACATCCAGAATTCGAGCGTATCCCCCTCGAGCGGGACGTGGCGGGATCGTTTCGGTGCGTTCACCTGGTGGTAAATCGCTGAAGATGATTTTTTGGGGATTGTTGACGAGGTCCTGATATTTCTTTGCGATGTCTTCGCGCATGAACCCGTTGCATGTCCAGCACCGCACGAGTCCGGTTGGTACCTCGTCACCACAATTCTGACACACCTCGTGTACAGTGGCACCGCGCTCGAGCGACTTCGTTCCTGCAGATGCAGCGTCAGTCGCGAATGCGTATCCGCATTCAGGACAGGTGGCTGTATCCGACAGAATCATCGAATCGCATCCAGGGCATGATTGAAAGTTATTTGACATTGAATTGCCGGGGTTTGCGTGTGTCGACAGGGAGGGATCCGGTGATGCAGGACCCTGTTCGGGTTCGATCCGTAAGAAATATGATAGATGCCATAAACGGGTTAAGGCTATTTGATTATCGACGCAGTAGCGGACCTTATGTACTGGACAGTTTTGAACGTGTAGGAGAGTGTTCCGCGCTGTCTCGACAGCCGCAAGGGGAAACGGCAGACACCATCCGGAGAAATCTCAGAGAGCAACGATGACAGCATTTATTCGGTACATTCCACGCAGGTCGTAGTCCTTGCGGCAGCCATCTCAGAATGACAATGTTAAATAATACCGAAAACTTTGGATGAATTTGATCGATTTCCGAAGGAATCTGGAGATCGGTTTGCGGGCAGGGTGCGAATCTCATCTTCAGGTGGGGGACTGTCTGTCTGGATGACCCCAACGGACAGGCTTGTGAACCGTTAGATGTCATAACTTAGCGTGGTAACTGACTTTATTGACCGGTAGACGTATCGGTCGTAGACTAAACAGACGTCCAGTAACTGATGCCGATTCGTCCATCAGACATCTGACGGGATGGTTCTGGAGTCTTGGTGGTGCGGACTACAGAGTGCCATTTCGGGGAGGAATTATGAAGATTACCGAGATTTGCCGTCGGCTTGGAGTTCTGGGTGGGACCCATTGTCAAATTTCGTCTGCAGATCAACGTCCGTCACCGTGCCTCTCTGCCCTCACTTTCGTGACAACCTGGATGGCCTGGACGTCGTTTAGTGTCGCAGCCCAAACAGCTGGTGACACAATATCCGATCATATACTCACTACGACTGACCAATGGCCGGTTCATGTCACATACCTGAAATCAGATAAAGGGAAAGAGGCACCGGTTGTTGTGCTCCTGACGGCAGCCAGCGGCGATGTTGATTCCGGGCCGACACGGAGGGTCTGGACGGAACTGGCAAAGTACCTGCAAAAGAATGGATTCGCCGTCCTGTCGGTCGATTTGAGAAAACATGGCGACAGCAAACTCGAAAAAAAACTCGGAAAAAGACAAAAGAAAGTTTTGCCGCTGGACTATCGGAACATGGTGATCGGTGACATGGAGGCCGTGAAAGCGTTTTTATTGGAACAGCATCAACAGCAGGAACTGAACATTCGAAAAATGGGCATCGTTACCGACGGCGCAAGCGGACTTGTCGGGGCGGGATTTGCCCTGAATGACTGGCGGCGACCACCCTATCAGGACGCTCCGAAGTTGGTGGACCGGACTCCACGCGGTCAGGATGTTCGAGCGATTGTAATGTTTAGTCCGCGGTCGGTTCGGGGATTCAATCATACGAAGATCCTGCGACCGCTCAGTGATCTGAGAATGGCAATTGCCTTTCGGATTTACCATTCATCGGAAGATATGGCTGAACAAAAATTTGCACAGAAACTGTTCAAAATCGTTGATCTCAAAGGTGATGATTTTGATGACCTTCGGTCGATAGAGTCAGCACCGGCGAGTGGCGAAGGATTTCTGAAGGGACGGGTAAGGGTTGCTGTTCAGAAAGATCTGAAAAGGTTTCTCAATAAACATCTGACCGAATTGCCCAGTCCATGGGAGACCCGAACGAGTGCCTTGGATCGATGATTACTGCATGGCGGATCCCGGGATTATTTTTTGCAGCCAGACGGTCCGGATACAGACACTGACGAGTTGTCTTAATGTGAGCAATGGCGTAATGCTGCGCATATTCGTGAGACGTAGCGGATAACCCTTTCTTTGAATGACAGTCAAAATCTGTGGGACGGTGTGCGATCATTGTTCCGGTGAAAATTCGTCACGATTTCTGGATAGAAGTGAATGGTACCGGTTACTCTGTCTGTCATTGAAGGCCTGGAGCGCGGCCACACCTTTGATGGGTTGAATCCTCCGATTACGATTGGGCGAGAAGAGGACAATGATATTGAGTTGAACGATGAACGCGTGAGTCGTGTTCATGCCAAGATTCAGGAAGATCGAGGTCAGGTGATTCTGACAGATCTCAACAGTACAAACGGAAGTCGAGTTAACGGCCATTCTGTTCAGCTCCGAGTGCTCCGTCCGGGCGACCATCTGCAAATTGGTCGATGCACACTTCTGTATGGCAGTGATCATCAGATAGCGGAACGTGCGCGGATCATGGGTGTGTGTGTTGCTGCACTTTCTCCACTCAAACATCCGAAGCAAAACAGCCGCGCAGCTGACTCTTCATCTTCGGATGTTAAGGCAGAAGCCGACGTGACGGGGGAACATTTGCACCTGCCGTTATTTCCTGACGGCCCTCCCCCGGTTCCTGAACAGCTCAATGTTGGGCAGGCTGCGAGACTGGCGGACGTACTGACGTATATTCACGAACGACTCAGTGATCTGACGTTCAACGGTCACGAATCGGATGAATCCGTACCTGAATCTCTCATCGAGGTCCCGTGGGATCGCTGGCAAAATACACTCTTTCTGCAGCGAGATCTTTCAGTCTGGCTGAAGCAGATTGCCAGTCCGGATGTGGATCCGGCCGAAGACGCCTGATCGGAGGGCCCGGACATTCGAGAATATTGGAATTCTGTCGAACGTGACTGAGTTTGGACGCAGAGCATGAAATCAGTGGCGACAACCGCAATAATCAAAGGTACCTCCCTATGTCTGTTTGCGGTTGTCTGTCCATGATGTGTAACGGGTTGTGTGACCCATTGTCGTATCTCGCGGTTGTAACGGGATCATTGGTGACGTAGGTCGGTGATGTGAAGTTCCGATCGATTCTCCTTTGATCGTTGACCGTCGGGGGCGAGTCCGTGATCCGTATTTGCGGCGAAAACGACGGAATCAAGCGAGAATATTTATGCCGATCAAGGTTCGATGTAAGCACTGTGAGACTGTATTGATCGTCTCCGACGAAGCGCGCGGTCGAGCTGTCAAATGTCGTGAGTGTGGAGGTCGTGTGCCGATTGGCACCGGCCAGCGAAAATCACGACCGCAAAAGAGAAAATCGCAACGTTCGTCAGTCAGTCCTGACAATCTGTTTGGTGGTCTTGATCTCAATGCGGCGGAAGACCGTCAACAGAAAATCTGTCCTTCGTGCACCAGACTTGTCAGCGGCGAAGACACGGTTTGCTCAAATTGCGGAGTTGACATTGAGACCGGCGTATTGAGTGAACGCGAGCGACTGCGTCGCTTGCGAAATGCGCCACCGACCGAAGAGTTTTACGGTGACGTATGGGGGAACGCCTGGAAATTTACTTGGGAAAATCAGAACTGGATTCTGATTACTGCTCTCATCTGGGCCACGACCGCAACGTTGGCGCTGTGTTCTTTGTTCACACTGAGATGGTACGTCGATGGTCGTGCCGAGGAGCTTCGTGAATCAGGAAGTCCGACTACGGTTGATATCACGGAAGAACGCGTGCTGATTGACCTTAACCTTAGTCCGGATCCCGAAAAGGGCTTCGCCATCTACGATGGGACCCGGTACACGAGATCAAGCGTCAGATCGGACGGGACGTTGACACTTCCTGGCCCTGTGCTCGGGGCACTGCTGTCACCACCGTCTGTCTTTTGGTGTTTGATATTTTTGGTTTCTGTTCTTGGATTTGGAGGCTGGGCATGGACGCTGGCTGTGAAGATTGTGGACACAACAATGCGCAGAGGAGATAAAATCAAGAGACTTCACACCGATCTGTTTGCATCGATGGCAATGGGGTTTCGGTCAATTTTCTGGCCCATCGTTCTGTTTTGGCCGTTTGTTGGGGTTCCGTTTTTGATTCAGTATCTGACGGGAAATTTGGCAGCAGTCGCCATTACCGGGGCCTGCATTTATCTGATCCCGTTACTTCTGTTTCTGCCAACGGCGATTGTCCACATGACACAGACGTACACATACCGTGCCTGGTTGCTGAACTGGGTTTCGGTGGGTTTCATAAAGACCATCCTGCCGTCGCTGTACGTGAGTGTGCTGATGTTCGTATTTGTCATGATCACGCCACTGACCTGCTGTATTCTGATGGTTGTTTTACAGAACACAGTTGTAGACCTCTATACGTATCGTGTGGAGGTTCCGATTCTGTTCTCACTCATTCAGTATGATCCGGAAGATGGACTTGGATTTTCCACCTTCGCATTTTTTCGCCTGCCACTGCTGGCAGGGATTGCATTCACCAGTTCCATCATTGTGTTTGGGATTCTGGCGTATCCGTCGGTTTTCATGATGAGAATCTATGGCGTGTTTGGTTATTACTTCAGGCCTGATTTGTCGTTGATCAACGAACAGGTCGAACTGGAACCGGCCGGTTTAGGACCTCGGTTTCTGTCCTTTCTCATCGATACGGTTCTGCTCGCCGTCATGGCAGGTGTTTCGTTGGTGGTCTCGCCGTTAATAATCAAACTATTTGGATTTGCATACAATTTCTCAGAGTTCCAGGTGTTGCTGGGGTCTTGGCTGGTTGTTGGGATAAGTACCACGATTCTTTGGACAATCTATTTTTCAACCTGGGAGGCCGGTCAGAACCGTGGCACACTGGGCAAAATTGCAATAGGCCTGGTTGTACTCACGAATGATGATAAACCGGTTAAATTCAGGGAAGCTTTCATTCGGACGATTTGCGGCGTGTTGACGGTTCTTACTTTGTTTGGCGGTTTTGTGATGTGTGCCTTCCATCCTGGAAGACGATCGCTCCATGATATGATCTCCAAAACCAAGGTGGTCTGGCGTGGTGAAGGCGAAGAAGCGTAATGAGAATGTGTGTTAGTTGTGCTGTGAGGTATCGATCATGTTTATGAGGAAACTCAGGCCGCGGCACTCTCGGCGAATTCCAATCGGCGTGATGGGTTTGCTGGTCCTGGTTGCTGGTTTTCCGACCGGGAGAGGGGCAGACGATGTTCCTCAATTGCTTCGAACTTATTGCATCGGATGCCATAACAATATCGATCGTGAGGGCGGGGTGTCCCTGCTTTCCGCTGCTGCGATTCAGGAGGGATCTGAACACGGGAGTCTGCTGGACAAAGCTGACATCAATAACAGCCGTCTGCTGATGGTTCTGGCTTCGAACGCGGAACTGGCTATGCCGCCCGTTGGCGAACCTCAGCCTTCACCGGAGGAACGTGAGGTTTTGCGGCAATGGGTCTTGAAGGGGGCGCCGCTGTCGACGTCGATTGCAAAGCCGTCTGTACCGGAGATTGCTGCATACCGTCAGTCAATCCCAATTCTCTCTTCCGTCAGGGTGACGAATGAAGAAGTGTGTCTCGGTGCCATCAACCGAATTGACCGCCTGAATCCCACTGACGGAAAACTTGTGTGGACTGCTCAGGGTGAATTTGGAAAGGTTACACGGCTTGCCGTGTCCTCAGACGGCCGGTGGATTGTGGCTGCCTGCGGGATTCCAGGGGTAGGTGGTCAGGCCGTGCTTTTGGATGCGGAAGACGGGCAGGAAATTCATCGATTCTCGGGTCATGCGGATGCCGTTTATGCGGCAGTGCTTGACGCCGGCAACTCTCGACTTGCAACGGCTGGATACGATCGGCGAATTCTGATTCATGATGTGGAAACCGGTCGAGTGCTGCGGACACTGTCCGGACACAATGGCAGTGTGTTCGATTTGAGTTTTGATCCGTCCGGACAGGTATTGTGCAGTGCGAGCGCGGATGCCACCGTCAAGGTGTGGAGTGTTCAGTCTGGTGAGCGACTGGATACGCTGAGTCAGCCGCAGTCTGAGCAATATTGCGTGGCCGTCACTCCGGATGGCCAAAGTATTGTGGCTGCGGGGGCCGACAATCGTATCCGTGTCTGGTCACTGGTTTCGCTGGATACATTAAGAATCAATCCGCTGCAAAGTTCAACATTCGGACACGAGCAGACGATTACGTCGCTGGCGCTGTCCAACAGTGGTGATCGACTTGCAACAGCAGCTGAAGACGGGTCGCTCCGAATCTGGTCAATTCATCCATTTACGCAGCTGGCGACTTTTCCGGAGCAGGACAGCCTGGTGACATCCGTGATGTTTCTGAATGACCATCAATTGTTGATCACTCGACTTGATGGTTCATGGAAACTGCTCTCGGTTCCGGATTCGAACCCAAGGTCATCGGAGGTCAGCCGTCAGCCCGCCGTACTGCCCCGGATCGACATGGCAACGGAACTAACAGAGATTCAGGAGGTGGAAGCCAATGATACAGCACAGAATTCACAGCAGGTCACATTGCCGGTTCGAGTCAGGGGAACGATCGATCGGGATGGAGAAGCAGATCACGACTGTTTCCGGTTTTCAGCGAAAGCCGGTCAAACTGTGTTGCTGGACATCGTTGCTGCCGGCAATGATTCTCCACTGGATTCGGTGATTGAAGTTCTGAGTGAATCCGGGAAACCGGTCCTGCGCACAAAGTTGCAGGCATTGCGAGATTCGTGGTTTACTTTTCGAGGAAAGAATTCGGATACATCGGATGATTTTCGATTGTTCTACTGGCGGGAAATGGAACTAAACGACTTTTTGTATGCTGACGGCGAGGTTGTCCGATTATGGCACTATCCTCGAGGTCCGGACTCAGGTTTCCGGGTTTATCCCGGATTTGGAGCGAGACATGCCTGGTTTGACACGACGCCGACATCCCATGCGATGCTGGCTCCCTGCTATATCGTCGTTCCTCGAGACCCGGACGAAAAGATTACGCCCAATGGCTTGCCGGTATTCCCGATCTATTATCGCAATGACGACGACCCGCAACGTGTGAAAGGCAGCGATTCACGGTTGTTCTTTACAGCTCCGGTTGATGGTCAATGGACAGCTCGTGTCACAGATGCGCGGGGTTTTCAGGGAGCTGATTATTCCTATCAGCTTGAAATTCGTCTGCCACAACCGGGTTTTCACATTTCTTTCAACACTCGCAAACTGGAGATGGCTGCCGGCACCGGCAGGGAATTGGAATTCAACGCAGAGAGAGTTGACGGGTTTTCCGGTGCGATCACGATTCGAGGATATGATCTACCACCTGGATTTGCTCTGTCGGGACCAGCTGTTATTGAGGAACATCAGCTCAGAGCCCGTGTGAGTCTGTTTGCCAAGCGAGGCGCAGCGACACCGACCGAAGACCAGCTGAGTGCGGTTCGGTTCATTGCCACGGCAGAGATTCTCGGCCAGGAGGTCACAGAGACGCTTACCGGCCTTGAGGAACTCAAGCTCCTGGAGTCATCAAAACTCTTTGTTCATATCGAATCAGAGACCGGCCGGCGAACCGCTGAAAATACTCCTCTGCAACTTCAAATCCGACCAGGCGAGACGATTCGCGCGTTCATTCGTCTGGAGCGTATTGACACGGACGCTATCGTTTCTTTTGGTAAGGAGGACGCCGGCAGGAGCCTGCCACACGGTGTGTATGTTGCGAACACCGGTCTGAGCGGACTGCTGTTGCCAGCTGGTACAAACGAACGTGAGTTCTTTATCGCGGCCTCTCCTGTCGTGCCACCGGGGAACCATCACTTCTTTCTGAAGGCAAATATTGACGGCATCACGTCGCTGCCGGTCGCGCTGGAAATCCTTCCCCCGGCATCCTCCGGCGGGACAGTGGCAACGAGCCAGTGACTAAAGTGTTTTGCTCTGAGTTATAGTGTTACTGAAAGACCCTGAGATCCTGAATGGCTGCACTCACGAGCCTGCTGCTGGTTGTCGAAGATGGCTCTAACAATCCCTGGGGCTGTTCGGGACCAGTTGTTCCTTTGTGTGCCGTCGAATATCTCAACATCGCTGTAGAAACCACTCGATGATTTCATTCTTCCAACGGCACTGGTTTCTGGTATGGCTGCTGATCCTGATTCCGCTCGGGATTGTTCTGGGTCGCCACGATTCGACTTTCGGGGTGGCGGCGCTGATCCACAATCTCCCGACAGCTGTGTGTACCGGGGCAATTCTGTTTCTGATGTCCGTCACTCTGGATACGGGCAAGCTGATGTTGTCTCTGCGTCGACCGTACCCGGTGATCACTGCCTGTTCGATCAATATGTTGTTCATCCCGCTGTTGTGTCTTCCAATATTGACCCTGCAGCAGACCCCCGCGTTCCAGGTTGGGCTGTTGATTGCCGCCTGTGTCCCCTGCACCATGGCCGCCGCGTCTGTCTGGACCCGTAAAGCAGAAGGTAACGATGCCGTTTCGCTTCTCGTAACGCTGGTGACGAATGGATCCTGCTTTCTGCTGACGCCGGCGTGGATGGAGGTTGGCCGCGTTATGTTTGGGACGGCGGATACATCGGATACGGTGTCATTTGGCGGAATGATGGTTCTGTTAATCTTTGGGGCGCTGCTGCCGGCACTGCTGGGGCAGATCGTTCGGACTCATCAGACGGTACGGAGCTGGGTCGATCGCAAAAAGAGTGTGATCAGCAGTTCGGCACAGGCGATCATCCTTTCGCTGGTCTTCATTTCTTCATTCAAGGGAGGGCAGAGATTTGACTTTGGGGATGGTGCCCTGCCCCATCAGGCATTGCTGATCGTTTGGGGGAGCTGTGTCGCGCTGCATCTGGCTGCGGCCGCTGCTGGCTGGTTTTGCAGCGGGCTGTTCGGATTCGCTGAGAGTGACCGTCGAGCGATTGTGCTGGCCGGCAGTCAGAAAACGCTGCCAATAGGATTGCTGATGTCCGAGGCGACCGGAATGCCGTTTTCTATTATACCAATGTTGCTGTTTCACGGTTCACAGCTGTTCATAGACACATGGATCGCAGGCCGACTGAAGCAACGCGGTGGAACAACGGATTCTTTGGAGTGAGCGCTCTGAGATGAGGTTGTTTGGGTTGGCGTGAAGGAATCCGGGTGAATGCATTCCGTGATTCGTATGAGTGACACTTCACCAGCTTTTACAAAGGATCGCAATTTATGTCGGGTCGAGACTCTGTTGCTGTCTTCCGTTTTCGCAGGGCAGATGATGGAGATTTGGAATCGATCATCCATTTTAATCAGTGCCTTGCAGCAGAAACGGAAAAGAAGACTTTGGATCGGGAGACGCTTCGTGCCGGAGTGTCACGAGGATTGCGACAGTTCCCGGAAGCTCAGTACTTTGTTGCCGAAAATGAGGGCTCGGTTGTCGGGCAGCTCATGCTGACTCGGGAATGGAGCGACTGGCGCAACGGCTGGGTGCTTTGGCTGCAAAGCGTCTATGTCCAGCTGGAATTTCGCTGTCAGGGAGTATTCAGTCGTCTGCTGAACAATGCTGTGGCCACCGTTAACGCGGATGGAAAAGCCATTGGCCTGAGATTGTACGTGGAACAAAACAATGCAGTTGCCAACGTGGCCTACAGAAAACTGGGATTCGACGATGCCGGATATCGGATGATGGAGAAGGTGCCGCTCAGTTGAGGACTGAAAACCGATACCTGAACAGAACGTCTGACTTGAAGCGTTGATGTCAAGGTCGAAAGTGGAATTCAGACTGTGTCCCGACACGCGATCTGACGCAGCAATGGCGATTGCCGCATGGGAGCTATAGCATTAACCTGAGCGGGGGCTCGGCTGCAACTGAGGATGCCGAAGCGAACATCCGACATCATCCCATTCATCTTCGGCTGGATTAAGGTGAATTCAGGAATATTTACCTGACGAAAAGGTGTCCAGCCGACGCACGAACAGCGAGCCTATCCAGTCGTGACTGTCGGCTGCTCGTCGGGGTTGAGTGTTTGCACGGATGAAGGCAGAGCAATTGGTTCAAAGTGTTCTGCCACACATCGGTCGTATTCGTCCTCAGCGACTGATCTGGCCATATTATGCTTGGCTCGTTGCACCATCCAAAGAATCTCTTCTCCACCAAACAGGTCCGCCAGAGAACGGGCAACAGTGGGCGTCACATACGAATCTCGCATTCCTGAGATCAGCTTCACGGATGTGTCGTCCAGATGGATGGCCTCACGCTCCAGGTGAACATAACAACAGCCTCGTGCGGTTTCGCTGTACCGCATGGCTTTTTTCAGGGTGGTTTTGACATGCCAGTCAGGAAGCATTCTGTAGATCCATTCAGGGATGATCAGTCGAGCAAAACGCTCTACATAATGATGTGTCATCCCCATTGTGCCGAATGCACTGTCCGCGAGAACAGCACGAATCCGGGGGTAACGGCAGGCCGCGGCAAGGGCAGCGGCACCGCCTCGACTCACACCAAAAGCGGCCAGTGGCAGTGTGCTGAGGACTTCGTCGGCCTCAATGAACTCAAGCGCACCAGCGATGTCCTGCATTTCATACTCGGTCACCCAGTGGATTGGCACGTAGCCGTCCATTGAATCGCTCTGACCCTGATTGCGAAAATCAAAGCTGAGGACAGCAAATCCCTGCTTCAGCAAACTGTGGCAATAGTGAGTTGCCATCCAGTGGTTTCCGCCGAGTTCCGGACAAAATATCACCAGACCTCGCGGGGCTTCTTCTGAAAAGGGGGAATGCAGACTGCCGGACAGTTTCAGGCCATCGGGCGACTGGAAGGAAAGTTGACGGGCACGAGGGGAGAATTCAGCAGGTACCACGCCAAAAGGTGGAACGTTTTCAAAGACATGCCTGATGCGTTTCGCCGCGAATTGGCGATATGCCAGCTCGGCCAGCACAACAATACAAACAAGGCTGCCGAGATACAGGGGGACCGTCACTAACACAACTCCGCCGAATCAGCACACAATTGGTTGGTTGGAGTCAACGACCGCAGTTTACGCAACGGCGTTCAGTTCGTAAATCGTTACGAATTCCACACATCCTGCAGCACAGACCTCTGTTGGTCAATGGAATTCGTCACGCTGCAAATGCAGAAACGATCAAAGAGACATTCTGACCCCCAAAACCGAAACTATTGGACAGTGCCGTCCGCAGTGGCATTTCACGAGCTTCGTTGGGGATATAGTCCAGATCACACTCGGGATCCGGTGTTCCATAGTTGATGGTGGGCGGCAGTACGCCGTCCCGAATTGCCATGAGGCATGTGATGGCCTCGACACTACCGGCGGCGGCGATCAGGTGCCCCATCATGCTCTTGATGCTGGAAACCGGTACCTGTTGAGCATGATCACCTAATCCGCCCTTGATGGCCATGGTTTCAATGCGGTCGTTGACCTTGGTACTGGTTCCATGAGCATTCACATAGTCGACTTCTTCCGGGTTGATTTCTGCATCGTCGAGCGCCATACGAATACAGCTGATTGCTCCCCGACCTTCCGGATGAATATCCGTGATTCGAAATGCGTCGGCCGATGATCCATAGCCGCGAATTTCGCCGTAAATGTGCGCCCCACGGGCCTTTGCGTGTTCCAGTTCTTCAAGGATCACCATTCCAGCCCCTTCGCCCAGTACGAATCCGTCTCGAGTCAGGTCGAAGGGGCGTGACGCCGTGGACGGGCTGTCGTTCCGCTCCGAAAGTGCTGTCAGCAGATTGAATCCAGTGAGACCAAATGGATGGATCATGCTGTGGGCGCCACCGGAAAGCATCGCGTCCGCGTCACCGCGACGAATGATCTCGGTCGCTTCTCCTATGGCTTGACTCGACGCTGCACAGGCCGTGAGGCAATTCAAATTTGGGCCCTGAGCATTGAACAGACTGGCCAGGTGAGCAGCCGCCATGTTCGGTTCCAGCTCCATTTCGAACTGAGGATTCATTCGGCCAAGAAAGTCATGAGTGAATTTTTCCTGGTTGACGACACCTTCATCCTGGCAGTCCGCAACCAGTTCCATGAACTGCATGAAATCCTGCTGTCCTTCACCTGCTCCAAGATAAACGCCAAATTGTGACGGATCAAAGCGGACATCTTCAGTCAGTCCGGAATCGGCAATGGCCTGCGTGGCTGCTCCAATTGCGAAACGAATATTTCGGCCGGCGTCAGTAAAACGTTCCGTGTCATCGACGTAGTCTGCAAGCCGATAGTCTTTGACTTCGGCTGCAAACTGTGTTGGGAATCTGGCCGCGTCGAAATAGGTAATTCGGTCCACACCGGAAGCCCCTTCCCGGAGTTTTTCCCACATGGATTCGACCGTATTTCCCAACGGGGTGATGCACCCGATTCCTGTCACCACTACACGACGTTTCATCCTCTTCTCCCGTCACTGCGACGCAGTGCCTTCCGAATGTCCCGTGCCGGTTTTTCCAACGTCCATGATATCCATCAGGTTCATGCGGAAGACGAAGTTCTTTTGATCGATCCGACTCAACTGAGGATCGTCCGAGGTGAGATGCACGAACATGATATCACCATTTGCCACAAGGCGATCGCCGACCGTCGCTTTGACGGTGACTGATCCACCTTCTTCACGAACGTCCTGCAGTGTTGCCGAATAGATCAACTGGTCGCCAGGCAGCGCCCAACTGTGAAATTCGATCCGTGGGACCTTGGCGAGAATCACGTTGTACGCGAAATCGTTGACTTCACCCAGCAGAATGCCACCAGTCTGAGCCATTCCTTCAATCATCAGTGTCGCAGGCATCACCGGAAATCCGGGATAGTGATCGTGCAGGTGCTCTTCTGCGAGTGACACATTCTTCACAGCTGTGGCATGGTGGCCGGATTCGAATTCGACAAACCTGTCTATCCAGTACCAGCGCATTTCTGACTCCGGTTGCTGCTAGCCAACCCTTGTACCAATGTACTTGCAAATCATATCGACGGTGAACAGATTCGGAATTGCGCTGACCTGCGGATCTTTGGCAAATCTGTCAATATCCGCGTGGGGCATTTTCTCGCGAAGCTGAACAAGGCCCTGCTCGGTGACCCTGTCATCTTCAACGAAGCCGGAATCCGCTGCGGCCAGGTTTTCCGGAAACAGCTCGCCACGAGGAATCGTGATATCAAACTCTTTCTCGAGACGAAATACGATGTCCAAAAAGTCGATCGATTCAGCTCCCAGATCGCCGATCAGTGTGGCTTCCGGTGTCGCTTCGTCATCATCCAGACCAAGGGCATCGATGAGGGTCTCGCGAACCTTGTCGAAAACTTCTTCATTCGACGGCATGTTGATGTTTCTCCTGATTCGCACGCGACGTGTTGACACACCGCGGTGAATTGATGTTTTCACAAAAAATCGTGACCGCACAAGATGTGCGACACACTTCAGCACAACTGTGATTTCAGATGCTGAAATGTCTGAAACCAGTGATCCGAAACTTAAAACTTAGAGGAAAGGACAGACAGGACAAAATCCCCGTTTTCCCGCCAGGGACCAAAATTCGCTGGACGGGAATTGTAAATACACGTGTTTTGCATTGCGACTGCAGTCGGATGGCCGTTCCGGCGAAACAGACGGTTACAGTCCACCCAGAGTCAGACCCCCGTCAACTGTCAGGATCTGTCCGGTAATATATGACGATTCCTGCTGCGCCAGAAAGCGTACCGCATTCGCAATGTCGGAGGGAGTCCCAAGCCGTCTGGCTGGAATCTTCTTTTTGATTTCCTTTCCGGCAGCGCTCACGACCTCCTTAGTCATGTCTGTTTCGATGAACCCCGGAGCAACGGCGTTTGCAGTGATTCCGCGGCGGGAAAGTTCTGCAGCAATACAGCGCGTGAAACCTTCGACCCCACCCTTGCTCGCGGCGTAGTTCGCCTGGCCGGGATTGGCGACGTTCGCCGCAACGCTCGACATATTAATAATTCGACCATACCGCTGAGACATCATCTGGCGAGTGACGGCCTTACAGAAGTTAAAAACACTGTTTAAATTCGTGGTGATCACGTCCTGCCAGTCAGATTCATTCATCATCGCCAACAGGCCGTCACGGATGATACCGGCATTATTGACGAGGATGTCCAGACTATCCCACATTTCAACAACATCGGAGACAATCCTGTCGGCTGCCTCCTTCGATCGGACATCGGCCTGAATAGCGACGCACTCACCGCCGGTTTCCTTCACTGCAGCTACGACTTCGTCTGCAGCGGCGGAATTGGAGTTGTAAATGAATGCTACGCGCGCTCCGTCTGCAGCCAGGCATTCTACCACCGCCCTGCCAATACCTCGGCTTCCACCAGTGACAAGTGCAACGCGTCCTTCAAGACTCATTCGTTCGATTCCATTTGTGTTGGTTTAGCTGAACCAGACGAGCAGAAATCTGTGTGTCCTGGTTTGCCATACAAATATGCGATGTTCTGAAGTCAACCCGCACTGGGTCTCATTTGAGCATACTGCTCTTTCATCGCCGCGATCAGTCTCTGATCGTTTGCAGCCATGTCCGGACGTCGGTCAGACAGATTCTGCTTCGACAGGATGAGACGTGCACTGACGGCCGATTCGCCGTCCACCGTGCCGGATGCCGCAAACGATACCTGATGGTCATCGTTTTTCCTCATTTTCGCTGTGACATTCAGAGTACGTCCGGGTTTCAAAAAACTGTTGAATTTCACAGCTTTTGCCTGATGCAGAAGTACGGCACTGTATCTGAATTGATCCGTCACTCGCGAGAGCCAGGCACAGGACTGAACCATTGCCTCAACCATCATTACCCCTGGCAATACCGAAAATCCCGGAAAGTGGTCCTGTAGATATTCTTCGGCCAGCGAAACGTTCTTGAGCGTCGCAATCGATTCACCCGGAATAATTTCGATGATCCGGTCGACGAGACAGAATTTCATGGAATGCGACCGCTTCTCAGGTACGAATTTCACCCACCATAACTCAGCAGCAGGTGAGCGGGACTATATCCATCGATAACATTGCGAACAACGGCCAGAAACCGGAACCTGAAATCAATCCTGATCGCGAGAGGGAACAATGCGCAGAGGTGCCGGTTGAAGATCGTGTGGATTACCGATCTTGTGCCGATGGTCATGGATCTCAGTATTTTGTGGAGGATAACGCAACCAAGACTGCCTAAGATTCCTAATTGATAATAAAAGACTTATCCATTACTTGTGTCTAACACTTACAAAAGCCCCTTTATTGTTCATGTCTCCTAAACGAATATAGTTGTGCATATTTGTTTCTCGTTGTAAACACCCCGTGCTATATTCCCGGTGATGGATGGTGTCTCACTCATTCCTGAGGAGCCGGTTGGGCAATCGACTCAACAGGAGAAGGAGTAAGAGAGGAATTCTGTCAATCAACGGTTTGGATGCCGACGCCATGCAATTGCGGGTCTGGATTTCGGGGGTGTTCTCCGAAGGCTCATCCGTTTTTCTTGTGGATCAATGCGATTCAAGTTAGGAGTTGTAGAGACATGCGGAATGTCTTGTCATTCGCGGCGGCAGCCATCATGGCTGCATCTGCACAGGCAGGCTGCTTCGGCGGCGGCAAAGCAAGCTCGTGTTGCGCTGCTCCTTGTTCCTCGTGCTGTAGCCCATGCGGCTCCAGCCGTTGTGGTTCAAGTTGCGGTACTATGGAAACTGTTGAAAAGACAATCATGGTTCCACAGATGGTTACGGAATCGCGTACCGTAACTGTGAATGTTCCTCACACGGAACAACGAGAAGGAACACGTACGGTCTGTCGAACGGTTTGTGAAGATGTTGAACAGACATACACCGTGATGGTTCCTCACACGGAACAGCGAGAAGGAACACGTACGGTCTGTCGAACGGTTTGTGAAGACGTTGAACAGACATACACAGTGATGGTTCCTTATACGGAACAGCGAGAAGGAACACGTACGGTCTGTCGAACCGTTTTTGAAGACGTTGAGCAGACGTATACAGTAATGGTTCCTTACACGGAAGAACGTTCCGGAACACGTACGGTCTGTCGAACCATTTGTGAAGACGTTGAAAAGACATACACGGTATGCGTACCTCATCAGGAGGAACGACAGGGGACTCGGACTGTCTGTCGGTCTGTTCCTGTGACGAAGACTCGCACAGTTTGTCAGGACCAGGGGCACTGGGAAGAACAGCCGTGTGACTGTTGTCCGACACCAGCCTGTGGCGATGGCTGCAGCAGTTGCGGTTCTTCCTGCAGTGATGGCTGTGCTCCGACAGCATGTTGTGACACTCGTAAAGTCTGGGTTCCAAACATTGTTCAGACAGAGGTGGAATATACCTGTTATGAAAACCAGACGACTGAAGAACCTTGTACTTACACTGTCACCACTTACAGTCAGGAAGAGCGAACCTGCACTGTTCAGGTCGCGCGTGAGGTTCAGGAAGAAGTTCCCTACACATACTGCGTGACGGTTTGTAAACCCGAACAGCGAACCTGCACTGTTCAGGTCGCGCGTGAGGTTCAGGAAGAAGTTCCCTACACATACTGCGTGACGGTTTGCAAACCCGAAGAGCGAACCTGCACCGTTCAGGTTGCACGCGAGGTTCAGGAAGAAGTTCCCTACACGTACTGTGTGACGGTTTGCAAAGCCGAAGAGCGAACCTGCACCGTTCAGGTTGCACGCGAGGTTCAGGAAGAAGTTCCCTACACGTACTGTGTGACGGTTTGTAAACCCGAGGAGCGTGAAGTGCAGGTTCAGGTTTGCCGAATGGTTGAGAAAACTGTCACCTGTCAGGTTTGCCGACCTGCGTGCGAAGATTCCTGTGCTCCATCCTGCTGTGAAAGCAGCTGTGGTGGCTGTCATTAAATGAGTTTTATGACCGGTCTGCTTCCGGCAGACCGGTTATGACAGAAGTGATCCACCCCGACAGGTTTTCCTGGCGGGGTGTTTTTATGGCAGTTGGGATTGAGAGAAGCCCGGGCGCAATTGCAGACACGGCGGCTTTGCCATCGGTTCAAAAACGAGTGCGAGCAGGTTACACGCGGTTGCTGTTCTCCGGCATCGGTGGGGAAATGTCGGTAGCCTCAGGTCCGGAGTCGCCGTTCGGGACAATCGGGCTCCGTTCGATCGTACCGGTCGGTCCGGGGGAAATGAACTCGGCAGGCTCGGTGTGCAGGTGCGGGTTGGGCTTTGCATGAATCCGTTCGGCCGCGTGAATGGCGGCATCACAATTGGCGTCGTGACACCACTGACCCTCTGCAAGGTAAACGCCATTGTATTCCAGTAAAGAACCGGTAGCCAGATTCAGATTCACCAGCGCCTTATTGTAGTTAACGACCTGTTGGTAGTATGCGATCTCCGCTGCTGCAGCACTGGCCTGAGCTCGCAGCACCAGGTCCAGTGTGCCGGCTCCGACCTGCTCTGTATAGCTGAGCTTTTCAACGCGTTCCTGAGCCGCCTGAAGACGTTTGTGATGTGACTGGGCTGTTGCAAAGGCTGCCGTGACTTCCTGTACTGCAATGGCAATCTCGTGTGACACATTCCTTTCCTGAGCTGCCAGTACCGCAGTATCTTTGGCCAGTTGCAGTTCCAGGTTCCGAACCTGACTTCTCTGACTGCGGTAGCCAATCGGCACCGTCACTTCAACTCCTGCTGTCCATGTATCGAGCCCGGCTCTGCCAAATGAACCGTAGCCACTGCGAATTGGCAGGCCTGTAACGGGCTCGAGAATTCCATCGTCAATTAGTCGGTCACCAAAAGCGTTGACATCGTAGCTGCCAACCGCGTTCACTGTCGGCCGGACAAGACTTCGAGCCGCTTTCAGCTGTAACTGGAGACTTTTAATGCGGAATTTCTGTGCCCGAAGTTCTGTGCGAAGACTCAACCCCTGGTGCAGTGAGAAATTCCAGTCCGGAATGTATTCTGCAATGGCCGGCTTATCTGACGGTCTTAGAACACGACCGTCGTTGACCGGAAGTCCCATAAGCCGTCTCAGTTCAGATTCTGTTCGAAATGTGTTGTTCAGAGACTGCTCAACTTCTGCCTTTGTTTCGTAGAACCGATCTTTTGCCTGTAGTTCGTCGGCAGGATTGAGGATTCCGACGTCCTTCTTGTCCTTCGATTCCTGCCACGTCCGCCTGGCACTGCGGTGAGCGATGACGGCGGTGTCAAACGTTCGATAGGCGAGATACAGATCCCAGTATGCATTTTCAATATCACGAACTGAGTTGCGAACGGCCAGCTCAAATCCGGCAATGGTTATGTCGTTGTTGATTCGCGAAATGACCACCCCCTGACCGACACCGGTGATGGCTCCAAAAGCCGGATTCTGCGGACCCGCGATCCGTGTGAACTCAACCCCGCTGCCGGCGAGCAACGGCTGACGGATGGAAAGTCCCAGACTCCCGGTATATGCAGAGGTAAGCGGAGTTCCGGCCGGAGTTCCCAGATAGTTCCAGTTATGTGACAGCGCGATCGTTCCACCGGTTGCAAATTGTTTGCTGAGTGCCGAAGTAAAAGCCCCGGTCTCACGGGGAATCAGAGTTGCTGAACTGCGACCCCAAAGGGCTGATGTCGTAAACTGCGTGTCAAACCGCGACAACGCGGCTTCAAGTCCCAGTCCTGCACCAAAAAGGATTCCGGACTCCTGGATCGCAGGATCATACACTGACGACGCAACACGCGGGTTGTTGAGCACACTTGAGCTTCCAATTCCACCTGGTGCTGCCGTTTCCACAATCTCGTTGTTGGAGAGCGCAGTCCGAACGGCTTCATTCAGTGACAGCGTGTGAATTTCTTCTTCAACGCGCCGCAACAGGTTCCGTGGCTCAATGGTTGTTTGCACTGCTTCCGCGGTCACGTTGTCCAGACAGACGTGTTCAATTTTTGCGCCGTATTCGCGATCCGATGAACCTTGATGGTCGCCGTCATCGTGCCACGATCGTTCGGGCAACGGCTTGCGCACTGTTGCGCAGCCGGAAATGAACGGAGCAATTGCAATTGCGAAAAAACAGACAAATACAGGAGCCATAAGTTGCCACTGAACTGGTCGGTCAGAAATCGAACGATACTGACTGTGGGCAACTCCGCTGGACGACAGACAGGTCAGGAGCGACTGGATCTGACGTCGGAAATGTTTTGACGTTAGACGGACAAAGTGGTCCGTTGGAATCAGCATAGGACATCCCTGTCACGGCAACGCCACGGTTGGACGCTTTTCCGCACCTTCTGCCACAGTCCTCCGAGTCAATTTCATCGGAAAAGTCTGCGCAATCGTTACGGTTGACGTCACCGGTGTAATCCACGTTACGTGGTTCAGCCGGCAGAGTTGCTATCGGTTGATGTCTCTGATGGACTTGAAGAGGGTCTGGCGGCCGCATACTCCGTATAACGCATCCCCAGTGACTTCTTCACAAAGACGACCTCACCCGCATCGTTTCCCTCAATTGCGTGACCGGCAAACTGCAGCAGATAGCCACCAGTGAAGCATCCAAGTACGTAGTACCAGGCAAAGCCTTCGATCCAGAAGGCGGGTGCGACGAAAAACGCCAGAGGCACTCCCACCAGATGAAGTGCTTGATTGGCGCGATTCGTATGACGAGGCAGATAATTTCTGAGAAATCGCCGGATCATGTAGATGGTTAGTTACGGCAGACGGATTCGTCGTAGGGCCTGAACACCGTGGATTTCTGTAGTGAAACGGAAATCAGATCACTCCGTTTCCTCCGGATCAGAAAGTGATTCAAGCGATTGATCTTCACCGACGGCACGCACTGGACGGCGAAAAACCGCCACAACGTCTTCGACAGGTACGACGTAGAGCAGATTATCGGCTTCAAAATCAACCGGAATGGCGTTCTTGGGATGGAACAACACCTTATCGTACTTGCGAATGGGAAAGTCTTCATCACGATCAATCTGGACACTGATCTCAACCACGCGACCGGTGATTGTGGGAATTTCCGATGTATCCGGCAATACAATTCCACCACGAGTTTCCTGGCGGGATTCGTCTTTCCGAATCAGGATTCTTAAGCCCAGTGGTTCAACATATTCACTCACGATTCGTATTTCCGCTGAGACCAATGCTTCAGGAAAAATTGCCGATTTCGAATGGCAGGACTCTGGTTGATGAGACAGTGACTCACCTGAATTCCTGTGCAGATTGTAACGCAGACGGGTTTGCTGCAGTACCTGCAAAGTGACACCACTGATGTGTAATTGATTGGAGGACCCAGTGTGAGCAAGTCGGGGTCGGAGAAACATGTTTCCCTCTGATTCCGGGCGTTTGAAACCAAATCAGAGAAAAGAGCCCATCGTAGCACTGGTCATCCCGGACTCTGACGGGATTGGCAATACCCGCTGATCCGCTGAAACGGGGAAATTCCTGCTGGTAAACGTACCATGTGTTATGGACTAATTGAGTCCACGCCGGGAACCTTCCATTGGAAAACTTATTGTCGCCGCCTGTTGACTGTCCAGGGTGCCGACACTTGATACGGAACGTGTCTCGTCTTGAGCCTGTTGTTTCTGGACCGATCGCTGGATCAGAGTACCCAGGGGACCCGCCAGCAACGCTGGCAAAAATACAATATCAGCGACTAATGCTGCAAAAATCAACGCCGCTAGCATCCAGCCGAATCGACTAATCAACAGCAGTTCGGCGGGCAGGAGTGCCAGCATACCCAGGCCAACGACTGCACTGGTCTGCCACATTGCGGGACCACAATGTTCCAGTGCCCCTGACACCGCCTCTGGAATCGTCCTGCCACGTTTGAGGAGTTTCTGAAACCATGTAATGAGGTGCAGGGTGCCATCGACAGCAATACCTAAAGCCACGGAAGCCGTAATCATCGTCCCAATGTCGACTCTGAGTCGGGCCCAGGACAGCAATCCGAATACCATGATCACCGGCATCAGATTGGGCAGCATTGTGATCAACCCCGCCCGGATGCTTCGGAGCAGAATCATCATCACGATCGCAATCAACCCAAACGCCAGTCCGAAACTTTTGATGAGACTCTCGAGGACAGCCTGCTGCGTCCGCAGAAATACGGGAATGAGTCCGGTGACCACGTGCCCGACTCCCTCGATCCGGGCCTCTTGACCACCTTTGCGTCTAACCTTCACGTTTGCAAGATGACGTTCGGCAATTTCATCCAGTTGTGTGGTCAGCACCTGCAGATCGATGTCCGAAAGAATGGCGGCCTGGGCAGAAATTCGCCACAGTTCATCGCCCGCTGCATTCAATTGTGGTTTGTTCGGAGCCTCTCCCGGCGTTGCGACTTTGGGCAGTGCCAGCAGCGACGCTATGCTTCTGGGTGTGGTACTGTCCTCGGCAAGTTCTTCATGAAGTCTGTCCTTAATCGTCTTTTCGACACGCTGTCGGGCACGCCGCTGTCCAAACTTAAGTTCTGAGGAGTCTCGCAGATCCATAAAGGAAGCCAGCGACAGTGTTCCACTGATTTCCTGGTGATTTCGAATCTCTGACTGCAGCTTCATCACCGTGCGTGCACGTTCAAGGAACGTCATGCGATTGGGATCCGTACTTTGTCCGGGTACAGCCAGAGTCTCTTTGCTGAAGCGAACAATCGTGTCGACTGACACGATGCCTGACAAATTGTCTTCCAGAAACACGTAGTCCTGATACAGTCGTGAATTTTATTGGGAGTAGGGAAAGACTTTTGTTTAGGTACGGGAATGGTTAAAAACAAATAAAAACCCTCAAAAAACCTGAAAACCATTTAAATCCCTTAAAAACAATTAAAAACCAAAAAAAAACATAAAAACATTTTAAAACCATTAAAAAACCATTAAAAACCCTCCAAAAATATTTAAAACC
>JAKVAY010000050.1:45915-80130 GCA_022447185.1 Fuerstiella sp.
AGCGAATGACTTTGGTTTCGGTACGGAATTGGTACAAACCATATCCACACGCTGCAGTCCCGATCAGACACAGCGTGGCAACTGGATAACGAAGACGAGTGAGCCAGTGACCAAGCGTCTTCCAGTGACGCCTGTTTAACTGTTCAATGTCAGGGGGGCACTGTCTCCAGTACAGCATGAGTGATGGCAGCAGGTACAGCACCATGAAGAACGAAATGATGCAACCCACTGCAGAATAGGCACCAAAGTCCTTTACGGGAATCAGATTGCTTACGAACAGTGATCCGAGTCCAATCGACGTTGTGCCACTGGCAAGGAAACACGGTAGCCACGCCATAGAGGCGGCCTCGACCACAGAACCCTGCTCGTCCCGCACGGATGAGTGTTTCCAGTAATTTGCCAGATGAATTGAGGCTGATGTGGTCAGTACAGCCAGAAGTGTTGGCATCACGACCAGCACCATATTCATGCTTCCGCCGGTGGGCGGTACAATAGCGATCGCGGCCAGAACTGTTATCAATGCTGCGATCTGCACAAGAATTGACAGACGAATACTCCTGAGCATCCACAGCGACAGCACGATGCTGATCAATGTGGAGAACAAGACGGGAGAACGGTGAGGAAAGTCCCAGAGTGCGTATTTGCGGTTCCACCCGGCGCGGCCCACAGCTCTGTTGAGTTGCGCACTCACAACCGGCCGTCCACCCAGTCTGAGATTCTCTTCTGAGACTCCTGAGGCACTGCAGGCCTTGCGAACAGCAGCGAGCGTGTCTTCGCGTTCTGCCATTCCGGTTTCTGAAAGAGTGATCGTGAGCGCTGCCTGCGACCCCTGAATCAGAAAGACATCGTCGACGTATTGTGGCTGACTGATTTCGCCATCACCGAGATCTGTTTTCAGATTCTTCAGTGCGTCTATCGCCTGGTGCAGTCGCTTTTGATCCGCATGTATCTGCGGCCATGTCACAGCCAGATCGAATTTTGGTTGCTCATCCACCCAGTGAGTCAGTGCGTCATTCAGTTTCCATGCTGATGTATCGTTCAGCGGAATATCAGTCGACGGCGTTGGCAGTTTTGCAGCGATGAGTCGAGCTTCTGCGTGAAACGATCGTTTGATCGCCGCAAGCAGTTCAGCCCCCACTTCTTTCTTCCGGGCGCGACCGGCGTCCGTCAGCCGAATACGCAGCGGTCCGGGTCCAAGCAGCAATCCGTTGACGCGATCAATTGCGGTGTTAAACGGGACATTGCGGTCCAGCATCTTGCGCAGAAGTTCGGATGGCAGTGAAACAGATGAGACGAAGGGAGATCCTCCCTCGAGCATCCCCTGCGCCGTTTGCCGACCTTCCAGCTTTTCCTGCACCAGTGTCAGACGAGGATCACTGATCGAACAGTCGTCCCAGGAAACAAGGATTCTGTCTTCCGTAGGAAAGCTGCTTCGATACCACGAGAGAATCTTTGCCTGAGGGTCGTCTCGCGGAAGCCAGCCGGCAACATCGTTATGCATCCTGATCTGGCCGATCGACCAGAATATTGGCGGCAGCACCAGTACGACCAAAGCAATGATCCACACGGCCATCCCATGGCCCCACGGATCGCGTCGCACCAGAAATATTTTCTTCCCCGAGGCTTCCATGTCCCGTTCACGTGTTTGCAGAGTGAAAAGTAAATCAATTCGCCGATTCGTGGACTGCCGATAGTGTTCAATGAGTATCGGAAGTCCCCGTAATACATCGTATTGTATCTGTCTTTGACGACGTCGTCATTGGTGGTGATCACATTGAACTCCGAATCCCTGTTGTCCGATGCGAAATAATTATGATTGCGCAAAATGATTAATATAGAGTGGTTGCGTTGGGTGTGATGGGACAGCATCGGCGTACTCTCGCCATTGATCTATTATTAATTGCTGGCACACGGCTGTCCTGACCAAAACGAACATCTTGGTTCTGTCAGATCTCCTCTGGTGTATTACCTTGTGGCGACGTTGCAAATCGACAATCTGAAGACAACCGGAATCGACAATCCAGATGCCGATGGACGACTCATTGCGCAGAAAGGATTGTCTTATACGTCAATCGATCGCAAGCGCTGCATTAAGGTCACCCGGATGGGTTGGTTTCTGTCTTTTGGAATCCATATCGCCGGCTATTGCGCTGCGGCTCTGATGTTTGCTTGGCTGGGAATTGCCGGCACGCCCCGACGGGACTTGATACCGATTCCTCCAATCCACGCTTCTCTGGGTGATGAATTGCGAATTGATGACCTGCCGGCATTACAGATCATTCCTGCGTCCGGTCCCGAAACCGACGAGACGATTCAGAGCATGCAACAACTGGCCAGCAGCTTTGCAATGGCTGAGCGAGGGCAATTGGACTCTGTGGTTGCCGATGCAAAAATCGCGTCGATTGGCAATAGTGACTCAGACTCAGGAAATCAGGGAGAAACCCCGTTTTTTCGAATTCCGGAAGGAGGACTGGCGGTGACTCGGGGCAGTTTCACTGCCTGGACAGATCCGGCAAATCCGGAGACTGGTGAACTGTACCAGATCATTATTGAAATACGGTTACCGGATGAAACCAAACGTTACAAGGTCTCCGACCTGTCCGGAACTGTGAAGGGAACAGATGGGCACCGTCAACGTCTGCCTTTCGATCGCCGATACTTTCTTTCTTCACGCGTCACGGGTGGTGCAGAACCCGAAATTGTGACCAAAAGAACAATCGTTGATGTGACTGGTCGAAAGCTGCAACTGGCAATCAAAGTCCCGGGAGCCCGAGTGCGTTACATCGATGGTCGGCCAGTTCAGGACACGATCAGGATTAAATCCAGAAAGCTGCGCGAGGAACAGGAACTGGTTCTTGTTTTCGGTGGTAACCAGAATCCTGCGGGACTGGAACTCGGAGACGAATAATTGGGACCGGAGTCAGTCAGAGGCGCAAAATAAGAAGCGTCCCCGGTCAACAGGGACGCTCCAAGGTCGGAACAGCAAGGCGGGCCATTGCTTGCCGCCCACGACACCCATTGGGGAACTACGCAGGTTCTGTGCCAATTTCAGAATTTCGTGTCGAACAGTAAATATCCATCCGACACTGCCAGGACTTAAGAGTTGCAATTTGAAACCTGTTGCAAATTGCCCGTCAGAAGGTGCATTTTGCAACAGGTTGACGGCAGCTAACAAAGAAAGCTGTCTTGTGGCTTCGATTGTTCACGATGTGAAGCGGGCGGACTGGCGTTTTTCTTAAGTGCAAGTTTGGCAACACAGTTGTCTGCTCCGGAACTGTGACGGTCCCGTTTGTCCCCAAGGGCGTGCACCTTGAAACAGGGACTCAGCCAGCGGTCGTTGCTACTGTTTCATTTTCGTATGGCTTGATTGGGATTGAGGCCATCCCCATGTCACTCGTGAACCTTGAGCAATCCCGGCCGCGATTCAACGGGCTCTGCCAGCTCGAGTGAGATCCGAAAGGAGCGAGTTGGACGATATTGATAAATAATATTTCATATACTTGCATAATCAGTCATATTATTCCATAATAAGTCACGATTGGCTCCTTGTTGGTGAAAGATTGTGATGTTTGTTGATCAGAGACGATCAAAAATACTCGATCTTGTTGAGCGGATGGGTTTCGTATCGCTTCAACAACTAGCGGCGGCAGTTGAGGCGAGTGAGTCGACTGTCCGACGTGACCTGGAATACCTTGATGCACAGGGGCATATTCACCGAACACGTGGTGGTGCTGCGTATTCCGGTGAGTCGCTGACAGATCTTTCAGTTCGCGAGAGTCGTGCTTCTGTTGAGAAACAGGCGATTGCCCGACATATGGCCGATCTGATTTCATCCGGGGACACGGTACTGCTGGATGGGGGATCGACGACCCTGGAAGTGGCTCGACATCTGACCGGGAAGGTTTTGCAGGTCGTGACGAATTCATTGCCGATTGCGTCTCTGATGATGAATCAGGAACGGATCGAGCTGATTTTTATTGGTGGTTATGTCTATCCGAAAACCGGTGTCGCTCTGGGGGATCAGGCGGTTGAAGCTTTGCGGAATATATATGTTTCGCAGCTGGTGATGAGTGCAGGTGGGGTGACTTCGGAAGGACTGTTCAACAGCAACGCTCTGCTGGTCGATACCGAACGACAGATGATCCGTGCTGCTGAACACGTCACGCTGGTCGCTGATCACACCAAGTTTGGCCAGCGAGCACTTTCCCACCTTTGTCCGCTGAATGAAGTTAATCAGGTTGTATCAAACATCAGTCTGGGTCAGGACTGGCAGGATATGCTGCGTGGCAAAGGAATCACATTGAGTTTGGCTGACGGGGATGATCAACCTGCGAGTTAATCGCGTGTTCGGCATCGGATGACTGCTGAACAGAGACAATTGTTTGGACAGAGACAAGCGTTGCCATTGAGGGCAACTCAATCATTGGTCACACGGATGTGTCCGTCTGTAAGTTTCCGGGACATTCTGTGATTTCCTCTCCTTCAATCAGCCGCAGCGATATCGAACGTGTCGTCCGGGACGTTCTGATACAACGGGCGACCGTCAGCCAATTTTCGTCTTCAGGTGGTATTCCGGTCCTGAGAGGGGCGGTTGCATCGAATTCCACCGCCGAAGAGACGACGGGACACGACACCGCAGGAAATGTGGACCGTAATCCACTTGTTGTCAACATTTCGGCGCGCCACGTTCATCTCACGCAATCGCATGTGGAAACACTGTTCGGTGCCGGGTCGTCACTGACTCCGGAGAAGGACCTTTATCAGGACGGCTATTTTGCGGCAAAGGAAACGGTGGCCGTGGTTGGCCCGCGCCGACGAATGATTCCCAACGTTCGGGTCCTCGGTCCCTGTCGGGATGAATCACAGGTGGAGTTGGCATTTACCGACGGTATTTCTCTTGGAATCAATTTGCCGGTTCGCATCAGCGGGAATGTCCAGGGGACACCCGGTTGTGTTCTGGTTGGACCGCACGGTGTTGTGGAACTGCAACATGGTGTGATTCGTGCCATGCGGCATGTTCATATGGGGCCGTCGGATTTGCGCCACTACGACGTTGCCGACAGGGACATGGTGCATCTGCGTGTCGAATCGTCCGGCTGTACGACCGTTCTGGAAGACATGGTGGTTCGTGCCGGAGACGATGTCAGGCTTGAAGTGCATCTGGACACGGATGAAGGCAACGCGATTAATCTGGATCAAGCAACGCACGTAGAGCTGGTCAAACCGGCGCTCTGTGCCTGCCACAGTTGAAAAATTTCAAAGTGTGAATTCACGGTGGCAACGGAAAGCCTCCATACATAATTGCGGACGTGCTGGCAGGACACCAGCGACCGATGCCGGAGAACAATTGACATGGCGAAACCGATGGAAGCGCTGGGAATGATCGAAACCAAGGGTTTCGTCTGCCTGCTGGAAGCCGTTGACACGATGCTCAAAGCAGCCAATGTGGAAATGATCGGCTGGGACAAAGTGGGCAGTGGTCTGGTGACAGCATTTGTCGTAGGTGATGTCGGCGCAGTCAAAGCCGCGGTGGATGCGGGCGCTCAGGCTGCATCTAAAATAGGTGAAGTCATCAGTGTGGAGGTGATTCCTCGTCCACATGAAGAGCTCAGCAGCGTCATTCCCCGGCGATCGCGATCCGGCAAGTAACTCCTGAGTTGTTGTTCGGTGCAGTGATTGCACCGCGATTGCCAGGGTCCCACAACTCCAGTCCATTTTTACGAACGGGAAGAGAATAATGTCAGAAGCAATCGGCCTGATTGAAACCAAGGGGTTGGTCTGCCAGATCCAGGCCTCCGATGCCATGCTTAAAGCTGCCAATGTCAGCCTCGTGAAACAGGTTCAGATTGGCGGAGCATTTGTCACCACCATCATTCGTGGGGATGTGGGGTCGGTGCGCGCCGCTGTGGATGCCGGTGCGGCTGCCGCGTCACAATCTGGTGAGCTGGTCAGTGCTCATCTGATTCCTCGTCCCGAACCGACAGTACTCGAACAGTTCGTCTGATTGTGTATTCGTCTCTGACAATTCGGACAGCTGTTCGGGCGGGTCTTCACCTGGGTTGCAGATCTGCACCCTGGGACCTGTCCGATTCGCGGACCGATCGTGCACTGTGTTTCCAATGAAGATTCTGGTTGCCAACCTGGGTTCCACAAGTTTTAAGTACCGGCTGTTTGATCTGTCGGACGAAACTCAGCTTGCGCGCGGCGGAATTGACCGTGTTGGGGGTGCTGAAAGTCATTGCTTTGCTGTGGTCGGTAATCACACAACGGAAACACAGCAGCAGGTTCGCGATCACGCGGAGGCCGTACACCTTTGTCTGCAGCAGTTGACAGATTCTCAGTACGGTTGTCTGGAAACAATCAATGACGTCAGCGGCATCGGATTCAAGGCTGTCTTTGCAGGCAGTATGAGCGGTGTGCGGGTTGTGGATGAAGAGTTGCTTCTGAAGATGGAAGAATGTTCCGTGATTGCCCCGGCTCACAATCCTCCGTATGTGAAGGCCATGCGTCAGCTGCGAACAGCATTTCCTGAAATCCCGTTGGTGGCAGCGCTGGAGACGGGCTTTCACGAGACAATTGACTTTGAACATCGAGCATACGCAGTCCCGTTCGAATGGTACAGCTCACTGGAGATTCGGCGATGGGGGTATCACGGAGCAAGCCATCGCTTTATCGCGGGACGTACGGCAGAGCTTCTGGGACGGAATGATCTGAGGATTATCAGCTGCCATCTGGGTGGTAGTGCATCTGTGTGCGCGATTCGCAACGGTAAAAGCGCAGCCACATCGATGGGCATGAGTCCTCAGGGTGGTCTGCCTAGCAACAATCGTGTAGGCGAATTCGATCCTTATGCGATTCCGGCCATCATGCAGGCCACTGGGATGACACTGGAGCAGGTTTTGACAGAAATGTCATCAAAAGGGGGCCTGCTGGGGGTGAGCGGACTAAGCGGTGATTGCCGTGACCTGGAACAGGCGGCAGAAACCGGACATGATCGTGCCGAGAAAGCGCTGCGACTCTTTGAGGCGTCGATTCGTGCTCACATTGGCTCCTACCTGGCTGTGTTGCGTGGTGCAGACGCGATCGTCTTTACCGGTGGAATTGGTGAAAACAGTGAACGAATTCGTGGACGCGTCTGTGAGGACATGGAATGGGCAGATCTGAAGTTGTCTTCGGAGCGGAACTCGGCCGCCAAACGCGATGCGGAGACAAAAATCAGTACGGATGACAGCGGAATTGGAGTGTGGATTATCCCCACAAATGAAGAGCTGGTGGTGGCTCGGCAGACGGCGGCCGCTATCGGATGAGAATTTAACGGGTGGCCTGTTTCATCGCAGGCTGCAGGAGTATTCACGAGCACAGGAACGACGATCATGTTTCTTGGCAGAATCACGGGCAGCATTGTATCGACCCAAAAAGTCGACGAGCTGGTCGGCAGTAAACTGTTGATCGTGGAGCCGTTGCGCGTGAATGAAAAAGACCAGAGTGACCTGCAGCCGACCGGCCGGTCATTTGTTGTTGTAGACATCGTGGGGGCCGGTGAAGGTGAAGTTGTCTTGTGTGTTCAGGGCAGTAGTGCCCGGTTCACTCCACAAACGAAGACGCTGCCCATTGATGCTGCGATCGTTGGTATCGTCGATACCGTGACAGTGAGAGATACCCGGATCTTTGCCGGCGGGGAGGTTTAGTTCATCATGCATGCAACAGAACATGCCATTAGACAGGTGGTCCAGGAGGTTCTCAGCCAGTTGTCGCACACCGGCGGCGCGAATGGCAGCACCGAGCTTCGGCAGAACGGCGTCAGCGTCGGCAATCAGGGAGTCTTCGACGACGTTGATTCGGCTGTGACAGCGGCCCAGCGCGCGTTCGAACAACTCAGCGAATCCTCAATCGAAACGCGTCGTGTGGCGATCGATATCGTCAAACGTATCTGTGAAGAACAAGCCGACGAACTGGGCCGGCTTGAGATAGAAGAAACGAAAATCGGGCGGCTTGATCATAAGGTCGCGAAACTTAAACTGGTTCGGAGTATTCCGGGAGTTGAATTTCTGCGATCAGATGTCGCCAGTGGCGACCACGGTCTGACCGTGACTGAATATGCTCCATTTGGCGTGATTGGCGCCATCACCCCGGTGACGCATTCACTACCCACGATTGCCGGCAACTTTGTCAATATGGTGGCAGCGGGCAACACGCTCGTTGTGAATCCCCATCCTTCCGGTGCAGGAATCGCGTCTGAAGGCGTACGCCGATTCAATCAGGCCATCTACGAGGCGACGGGTCTGCAGAACCTGATTACGATCATTCGCACACCAACCGTTGAGTCAGCTCAGGCGATTTTTGACCATCGTGGTGTTCGTGTTGCTGTGGTCACCGGTGGACCAGCAGTCGCGCGAGCAGCGCTCAAAAGTCCAAAACGAGCGATCGTGGCCGGACCCGGTAATCCTCCCGTCGTGGTCGACGAAACGGCCGACGTGGACAACGCTGCACGGTCGATTGTGACGGGTGCCGCATTTGACAACAACCTGCTGTGCATTGCTGAAAAAGAAGTGTTCGCTGTTGGCAGCATTTTTGAAGAGCTGATGGCTTCCGTTAGCCGTCACGGCGGTTACCAGTTGAATGCGCAGCAGACCGCTCAACTGACATCGCTTGCGTTTGCCTCTCCCAAGGAACCAGGAGGATCTCCTCTGCTCAATCGCGATTTTATCGGAAAGGATCCTCTGTGGCTGGCAGGTCAGATCGGTGTCACGGTGCCTCCGGAGACAGAAATCCTGTTTGGGGAAACAGATGAGCACAACCCTTTCGTTCCTGTCGAGCAAATGATGCCCTTCGTGCCTTTTGTTCGCGTGAACAACGTGGATACGGCGATTGCCATGGCAAAAAAATACGAACATGGCTTCGGTCACACAGCCATTATTCATTCCAACAATGTGAAGACCATCACAAAGATGGGGCGGATCATGAATACAACTTTATATGTGAAAAACGGACCGTGCACGGCTGGCCTTGGAATCGGTGGAGAAGGTTATCCGTCATTCAGTATTGCCACTCCCACCGGTGAAGGTGTTACCAATCCTATGACGTTCACTCGCCAGCGCCGGTGTGCCGATGGTCTTCGGATCGTGTGATCACATAGGAGTTCCGTGCCGGGCGATAGTGTGTCATCACCCTTCTACGGACGCACGGCTGTTGCTGTTTTCTGACTCACTCGAAATTTGAACGATGCAGGTTGCCCGCGTCATTGGAACAACTCATGCCACCGTGCGACATCCCTCCTTGGATGGCTGGCGGTTGCTGGTCGTGCTGCCGCTTGACATCGATGACAAGCCGGACGGATTTCCGGCACTGGCAATTGACAATCTGGGAGCCAGTCACGGTGACCGTGTGTTCTTCACCAGTGATGGCAATGTTATCCGGGAGCTGGTCGGGCGGAATGATTGTCCTGTGCGTTTCGCCGTTCACGGCATTATCGATTCCTGATCAGGGCCATTCCGGCTCAACGTTCTTCTGTCACCTGAATCATCTGATATGACCTTCAACAGCCAACTCGTCGACGAAGTCGTTCGAAATGTGATGCGGGAACTCAGCCTCCCGCAGACATCTTCGTCTGAATCGACGCCACTAACTGTTGGTCAGACTGAACTGGCGCAACACGTCATTACCGAACACGTTCTTGCCGGTCACGTGCCTGACGGAGGCACGATTTCAATTCCTGTCGGGGCCGTCATTACGCCTTCCGGAAGAGACTACATCCAGCGGCATCGTCTCCACGTTTCGAAGACGTCGCCGGCCTCTGCCACGTCGACCGTCGGTGTCGTCATCGTGGTTGGTGAACTGTACAGCGTGTCGGCGTCTGCAGCATCGGCTGGCTGGAGCGTAGTGCCGGCATCATGCAATTTTGACGCTGCAAACCAGATCGCTCAGAGGGAGGCCAATGGTCCGGTCGTTTGTTGTTCGTCAAAGCCATCGGTCATCGCCTGTCTCGTCAATCGTAACAGTCGGCGGCGGGCCGCAGTGGTGAATTCCCAAACATGCCTTGCGGATTTACTTAGTGAAATGAATCCCGACACAGTGTGCCTGTCTGCTTGCGGATGGTCCTTTGCAGAATTGTCACGAGTGTTGAAAGACTTGAGTAGTCGGGGCGAAACGGTTCCAGCAGCCTGGAAGGAGCTGGCATGAGAATCATGGAAGCGATTGGCAGTGTGACTCTTGCACGCTGCCACCCTTCACTGAAATCCGCTGTCTGGAAGCTGGCTGTGCCGCTGATGCATGAAGGACTACTGGGGGCGGAATCCGGACGAACAGAACCCATTATCATCTTTGACGAAATGAACGCCGGTGACGGAAGCCTGCTGGCGGTCAGCGAGAGTGCTGAAGCGGCTGCTCCGTTTCACCCCGATACAAAACCGGTCGATGCCTACAACGCAGCGATCCTCGACGGAATCAACGTCGAAAAAATTTGAAACCAGATGCAGCACTTCAGGTGCGGTGCTTTTCCGGAACCTGAAGTCTGCGTTCAGTAATTCGAACACTCACTGGAAATGACAGGACATTCTGATGGCGAACTGGAACAGTGGAATTCACAATCGGTCACTCAAGGAAGAAATTTGTGAGATCGGCCGCCGCGTTTACAACAAAGGATTCGCCGCCGCGAACGATGGTAACATCAGCATTCGTGTTTCCGACAATGAAGTCCTGTGCAGTCCCACGATGATCTGTAAAGGCGACATGAATCCCGAAGACATCTGCGCAGTGGATATGGAGGGCAACCAGATCGCGGGAAAGCGAAAGCGAACCAGTGAAGTCCTGCTGCATCTGGAAATTATGAAGAATCGGCCGGACGTGAAGGCCGTCGTCCACTGCCATCCGCCCCATGCAACCGCATTTGCCATTGTCGGCGAACCTATTCCTCAGTGCATTCTGCCGGAAGTCGAAATTTTCATGGGAGAGATCCCCATGGCACCCTACGAAACGCCCGGCAATCAGCAGTTTGCCGAAACGGTGACGCCGTTTCTCAAATCATCCAACACGATCATTCTCAGGAACCACGGGACAGTCAGCTTTGGCAAAGACCTGCGGGAAGCGTGGTGGAAAACGGAAATTCTCGATGCCTACTGCCGTATTTTACTGTTGGCTCGTCCCCTGGGTCAGGTCGCTTACCTGCCGGAACAGAAGAACCGGGAACTTCTGGATCTCAAGAATCGTCTGGGTTTCGATGATCCACGCTTTCACAACGAAGATTGCGATTTATGTGGCAACAGTTCGTTTCGAGACGGCTACCACGAGCAGGTTCCTGTGCAGCGCGCATTTCCAAAAGCTCCGGACTACCCGGGCTATCTGCATGAGCCTTGTGGAAGTACCTGCGAACAAAAGCCAGTGGCAGGTAACGATGATCTTGTGCAGATGATCACTGACCAGGTGATTGCGTCACTGGCCACATCGACTGCCGGCTGAAGCCGGGAATATTCAGCCCGATTTGCCCTGACGCCAATCGTTGCGTCTCCTCAATAGAAAGTTAGCAGCATATGAAAGTCACGATTATCGGCGGCGGTGGACTGGTCGGCTCCTGCGCCGGGTTCTCGCTCCAGGCCGGCGGGATTGTCAGGGAGATTGCACTGGTCGACGTTAACCAGGAATTGTGTGAGGGGCAGGCGCTCGATTTGCTGCACGGTTCGTCCATCATGGCTCCACAGACGATTACCGCTGGGGGTACAGATCAGGTTGCGGACAGTGATGTGGTTGTGATCACAGCCGGCCTTCGCCGAAAGCCGGATGAAAGTCGTCTGGACCTGATCAACCGCAATGTTGCGTTGTTTCGTACGATTCTTGATGATGTAAAGAAGCACGGTCTGCGAAACGATGCGATCGTATTCGTGGTGTCCAATCCTGTCGATGTACTGACCTATCTTGCCGTGCAGGCGCTGTCACTGCCTGCCAGTCAGGTCATCGGCCTTGGCACGGTGCTCGATACGACACGTCTCCGCAGTATGCTGGCTCAGCAACTGAGTGTTCCGGCGACTCAGGTCAGCGTGACAATTCTGGGTGAACATGGTGACAGTATGGTGCCTGTCTGGTCGCAGGCACAGGTTGCGAATCTTCCACTGGAAAAATATCCCGGAGTGACACAGTCCGTCATCGCGGAGGTTGAATCCCGGACTCGGGGCAGCGGAGCAGAGGTGATCCGTAAAAAGGGCGGAGCTGGATTTGCTGTGGGAGTCTCCATTGCCGATGTGGTTCACAGCATCGCGCTGGATGAAGGTCGTATTCTGCCGGTCAGCAGTCTGCAGAATGGAGCATACGGTTTGCAGGACGTGTGTTTATCTGTCCCAACCGTGGTGGGTCGAGGTGGCGTTCTGAGTCATATCGAAGTCGACTTGTGGTCGAAGGAACGTACCGCTTTAGTCAACAGCGGCAGTGTCCTGCGGAACACGATCAACACCGTGATGAACGGCTAATGCCGTACTGAAGACGCACGGCGCAGCGGCTGCTCAACCTGATTCGCAGTCATTCAGACTTCCTTCCTGCGAACCGACCAGATGAAGCCGTCGTACCAGAAGTGGAGAATTGCAACGAGCGTGATGATGATAAAAACCACGTCGTTGTCGTTTTGGGTGATTTCAGCCCAGATGCCGAATCCGACCGCGATGCAGAGAAATCCCAGCAGTGTTGGCCATCGCCCCCAGCGTTTCCCGCCAAGCCCTGCACGCTTCTGCAGGTTCGATCCTTCAGTCTTCCAGACAATCACAAAATACTGGAGGGCATGAAAGAAGTTCATGATGAAAAAAGCCTGTCCGACTGAGTTGAATCCCCAGGTGTAGACGGAACAGTATCCGGTCGAAGCCAGCAGGGCGACTTTTTCAAAGGACACATGGTAGCCCTGTCTCCACAGACGGAAGTAACTCAAGACATACCAGGTGATGTACGGGAGTCCGACGCCGAGTATCAGCCAGGTCAGCACGCGTTGATGCTGCATCGCAAATGCTGGAACCGCAGTGAAAAACAAAGATTCACCAGCGTGATGATCGATCTGTTCAACATGAAGCATCAGAGTGGCACCGGCAAGGATCGGGCCGGCATACAGAAGTATATTTAAACCAAGGTCGAGTCGGCGTCCGACATTCGGGTCGTTGCCCGCCTTGGCGTCATAGATTCGTCCGATCCCGAATGTCTGCATGCACGAGTGGTAGACATCCCAGGCAATCGCCAGCACGGCCATGGCAATCAGCATCCATTGGGACAGCAGCATACCACCAAAGAGTGCGATCGGAACGATGACGAACTGGATCTGATGCTGCCGAAAAATTACAGGGTTGGCATGGCTGCGAAAAAAAACCAGAAACAGATGAGCGAAGATGAAGCACGCGATGAACGACCGTGAAATGTGGTTCTTGTACGAACCTATCTCGATTTCCATCGACTTCAGCGGTGATGCTGAAATGATGATCCCGATCGCCAGTGCCAGAAGCGGCGCATAAATGATTCCGATCCGGTCAATCACCGGACCAGCGATAAAAACGGATGGAGCTGAACGAGACTGCGTCAACGGAGTGTCTTTGCCTTGTTACGTCCGGTATGGAAGATATGACGTCTGGTTTGGAAGATGCTGTTGCGGGTACAGGCTGACCGGTTGCAGGTCTGCCGATCCGTCGTGCAGACCGACCGACACATCGACAAGTTGAGTGCAGACACCATTACCGGGCCTCCGTTTACTGCGTCGCGAACCCGTGACGCGTTGTCATGCCGTTCAAGCTTTCGAAACTCTCGGCAGGCATGAAGATGGCAAAACCGATCGGTTACATGTGAAGCTGGCGACGACTCGGCACGAAAAACTACGGGCTTATTCAACATGACCTGCTGAAACCGCGAGCAATCTTCTTGATCTGCAAAGAACCATTGACATCAACACGCGTCCAGGTTCAGTGTCACCAAATCTGCATGTTCAGTCAACTATGCTTTCCAGCACGGCTTATGAACGGCCGGACGGCACAGACTTTTACGTGCAAACCTGTTCAATCGTCCGGCAGGAAGTCGGAGTGCCATTAGCTGCCGGGTGGTACAACTGTCAATCTGTATAAGAAGTCAGTGTGTTGATACGCGTGCGATGTTCGACCCGCTAACGTTGCCAGAAATTTCGCGGTCCGATACCTTCACGCAACGACACTCCAACTGGATTTCCGGGCAAAAGATCGACGTTCTCAACACTCAAATGGGTCCGTCGGCCGCAAGAGGTGGAATAGGAGCGGCGGACGTCCGTTCCCGTAATGACGTTTTGCGGGGCAAACCCGGAGTTTACGTGTCGGGCCTGGCGAGACGTTTTCTCCTGTCGATACCATACATTATTCGCGATTCCCAGGAAGAGCCCGTAGAAACCGAACCACCATGAGCAGAAAGACTGAAACTGCCTGCCTGCTGTCCGCGATGTTGTGTTTTTCAGGATACCACATCATTTGGTATGCGATGGCCACGCCTCCCGCGATCGTTTCCAGAAATGCAGATGGCTACATCGAGTCGATCCAGAGACTGGAAATCCAGGGAAGTTTCTGGGATGTCACATTCCGCTATCAGTCGTCCTTCGATCAGATTTTTGGTGCCGGTGATCCTCCGGACATTCGCGAACCATCATTCTACATCGACGGCGCGGAAGCTGCCCGGGCTGCGATCAGTGATGTTCTTACAACACAGGGGATTACCAACGACGGCAGCGTCCCGAACGTGTTGTATGTTCCGTACCGGACGGCTGAAACCGGGAACCAGTTAAGGGGTGTCAACGTACACGCGACGGGTGCCGACATCGGCAGTGATATCTGGATGTACTTTCACCCGTCGGGAGAATTCCCGCGATCCACCACTCTCGCAAACAGTCAGCAGTTCACGTTATTTTTCAAAAAAACCGGAAGCCAACACGGATGGGCGACGTTCGAACCTGCGGATTCTGGAACAGTCGGAGCAAAGGACGACGAATAGTATTTGGAGATATCGTTGCTGGACTCTCCACTGTCTATCTGAGAAACTTAGGAAATCGACAGAAATCTCACGCTGGTTTCGGACCGACGGCAGCGATTCCTTGAACGACACATCCGATACCACGCAACCAGCCCTGCAGCGATTCGGCTGGAATCAATTTCGATTTGTTGTTGCTGCATTAATGATTGCAGCCGCTCTGACCAAGGTGTTCAACACATCCCTGATCCTTGCCGGCGATGGCCTGCTGAGCACCGTTCCGCGATTGTTGAGCGTAATTGCCTTTGAATCGGCGGCAGCGACCTACCTTGTCATTGGTAATTTGTGGTGGTCCTGGCTCCTGACGTTGGTGACATTTTTGACATTTGTGGCATCGTCGTTCTATGCGATGGCAACGGATCGCTCCTGTGGTTGTTTTGGAGAATGGCTGGATGTCGAGACCGTTGTGGTGATTGACACTGTCGTTCTGCTCCTCACGGTATGTCTGCGACATAGGAATCGACGGGTCACGACCGGACGTCTGAAAACGCATCTCCTGATCGTGGCGGCGGTTGGCGGTTCGATTGCCGGACTGGCGCTGCTGCAACACCAATCATTCCGTCGTACACAACAAGGGCGGCTTATCCTGGCCGACGTATTGCTCGGGAATCCGTGGCCGGTTAATGAGCAAATGCATCCTGAACTGAAGCCACTCAGCAGCGGCCAGTGGATGATTCTGGTTGTGAATCGCGATTGTGGTCCCTGCCGGAGGTTGATTGAAACCCACTTCCAGGATCCGGAATCACATCGTGCTGGAGAACGCACGGTCGTTTTTGTTTACGGTCGAGGTAGCCCTCAGTGGCGATTCCAGTTCGACAGAGTGACGCTCAATCCCACGTCCGGTGGGTCCGTCAATTGGCCTGCGGGCCGGCCTGCCGTCGCCAGCCCGGCCGTATTTCTAATCAATAATGGCATTGTCACAACGGCGGCAGAGGGGCCGGCAACGGACGAATTTGTCCGTTCTGTGTTGACAGATTCGGATCGACTGACAGATTCGGATCGACCACCACCCTAACTCTTTACCGTTTAAATACGACCGGTTCCACCGTTTGTCTCACCCCGGTGCAGTACTGTTTTTTTACCACTGGGTGAGACGCTGATCAAAAAAAAGAAAATCATGAAATTACGTCATTTTTATCCAACGTCGCTGCTTGACCAGTGCAATGCTGGTCACTAGGATGGCGCGTTACGTATATAGGCAGGAAGTCGCGTAGACTGTTGCCGTTGTTCTGTTTTTTCTTCTTTCACGGAGACATGACAATGAAGAGACGTGGATTCACACTGATTGAATTGCTGGTGGTGATCGCCATCATCGCAGTTCTGATCTCACTGCTGTTGCCAGCAGTACAGCAGGCGCGCGAAGCAGCTCGCCGAACCCAGTGTCGGAACAATCTGAAGCAAATCGGATTGGCTTCGCACAACTATCATGACGCTCATGGCGCGTTCCCTCCAGGCCGTATGGCACCTGCTAAGGGTGGACTCGGTGGAGATTGCTGGGTTGGTTGGGTTTCTCCAAACTACCACATCCTGCCATTTGTTGACCAGGCCAACGTATATGACCTGATCAACCCTGTTGAATTCCGTTATCGTTCAGGTTCTCCGCTTTGTACAGCAAATGCATTCGTGCTGACGACTGAAGTCGCCACTTACGAGTGTCCATCTGACCCCGGTCATGCTGGTGGCGTCAACACTAACAGCTACCGTGCCAACTTGGGCGTCACCGTTTGTGGTGGAGTCAACTTTGGTGACCAGGACCAGGTAGACGCAACCTACACGACACGCGCCAAGGCTGAACTGTACGGTGCAGGTGGCGGAATGTTCCACGATAATGGTGGAGTCAAAATTCGCGACGTTGCCGATGGAACTTCCAATACGGTTATGTACTCTGAGCGTATCGTCGGCAACGACCAGGATAACGTTATCAGCAACCCTGCGCAGTACTTCCATCCACCACCGATCAACAAGAGTGACACCGACAACACGATCGCAAACATGCTGATCGACTGTAACGCCGGCGTTGCTGGTGCTGCGTTCACTAGTGCTGGTGAATGGCGAGCTCAGATGGGTTTCACCGGTGGCGACGAACCAGCATGGTTGTTCGGCACGTACCAGTGTGCTCATTACAACCACGTGCTGCCTCCAAACCCAACACTGCCAGACTGCGGTGCAGGTAGCATCCCTGACAGTCCACACGAACCTGCGATCCTGAGTGCTCGTAGCTATCACCCAGGCAGTGTATTCACCGCCATGGCTGATGGTAGTGTTCGAAGTTTCAGTAACGGCGTCTCTTCCACTCTGTGGCAGGGTGTTGGTACTCGAAATGGTGGAGAAGTTCTTGGTGAATTCTAAGAACTGTTCATGACAGTAACAGTTAGCTTCTTGGCGTCCTCAATTGAGGACGCCAAGTTCTATAATGTTCAATTCCTTCTGATGGCCGTTGGCGGTCAGAAGGAATTTTTATTTTGACCTGGACAGTGGCAGGATTCGGCTGCCCATTTTTTTTTACACATTACTAAAGTGAGCGCAACCGCGAGTGGAGTTCAAACCACGAGCCAGAGGCGCTGACAGGTCGTCTATCTAAACGGGTGTCTGCAACTTAGAGCTTTCAGCGTTTTGGTCTGCTCTTCTGAGTTCCAGGCATGTTTTCAACACGCTGCTACGTCTGACAAAGGAGTTTGTTTCACGTGATTTGGGATTCAAAACAAAGCAGAATGAATTTTCGCCATCAGAGTTGTCTCGTAAGCCTTGCGGGAGTTTTGTGCATATGTTTGTTGGCAGGATGCGGTGAGCAGCAGATTGGTCGTAATCGTGCTGGTCACAACTTCACTGAAATTGCTACGCAGATCGTGGATCTCAATGCCAATGTGAGTCATCCGAACTGGGATGGCTCGGACGAACCAATTGAAGACGCACTGGCGAATTCGATCCAGCGCTGGATGACTCACGAAGACATAGTCGGCACCGAATTTGAACCGTTAGCTAAAAAATTGCACGAACAAGAACTTGAAATGATGAAGGTGTGGAGTTCGCCGACCGGTTCCATCGAAGAGATGGCGGAAATAGCGAAGGAGATGCAGGCCACCGTTGATGAGATTATGGAATTGGGGCCCGACACGTAATGAGCTTCAGGCCAACACGGGCCTGGAGCCACAGGTTCTGTTATCGCTTAAAAATTCCCTTCGAGCTTTTGTTTTTGGGGAAAACGGTGCTTTTCATCCGGGGCACATGACCGAGAATCGACGGGCATTCCGAAGCATCTGTTTATCAACGGGTTCGTGGGCGACGGATCCGTTGTCGTGCGTCCTTGGCAATCCATTTCCGTTCGCATTCGTAGGGCGGCGCGCGACCGGTTTTCTGAGTCGGCAGTGGAGTCTGTATCTGGTCAAACGCATTTCGGTATTGGTGAGACCGGAATCCTTCGTCGTTGGAGATTCTGACAGGCTAATTCGGCGACCGATTGTGTTGGTGAGTCGAGCACGCGTGTTTACTTCGTGACGGACTGCTGCCTATCTGTCAATCGCTTGCCATTTACCGGGTCAGCTAAGCTATGCGGTGGACAGATGCTTGTCCGGGACAGCAACGGACATCAGTCTTCTGCTTCCGTTATGTACGCAATTTTAGCTGACACTCCGCATCGTACATGTGATCCGTTCTGCCGAACGGGCAGCGGAGGGAGAGAGTCCGTTGTGCTATACAGACGGATTTCACAGACGGTCAGGTCTGATTCGGGAACGGGAATCTTATGTCATTCCTGCGGTTAGGCGTGGTCCAAATTCTGACCAGCATCCAGTCATTCCGCCGGTCCTGGATCTTCACTGACGGATGAATCGTTCTCTGGTATTTCTTCCGTTGGTGGATCTTCCTCTTTTGTTTCTTCTTCCAGAGCTTCTTTGGCAGCTGCCTCCGCAGAGGCGATTGCAGATTCAAGTGCCGCTGCTGTGTTTGGATCTGTACGAAAAAATTCGAATTTCGGTTCTGTCTTCAGTCGATCGGCGTCAGCGAATCCTGCGAGTGTCAGATTCTTGAGTGCGATTACAAACTCCTCGTAATTATACCAGGCATTCGACTCCATTCTCGCGCGGTTGAAATAACACTCCTGGCAAAGGAGCAGCTCATTTTCTGACAAATCATCAAAATTTTTCGTCAATCGGCCGCTATATAGACAGGCTGTCCGGATATCCACGTCTGATTGATGTGGGTCTACGGTTTCCAGGGCCAGAAATCGCGTCAGTCGAGTTTGCATCACCATTTTCGTTGCTGCACGGTAGGCTGGCTTCGTCATTTCCTTGAGCGGCTGTTGGCGGGTGATTGCAACCTGACGTACCGCCTCAAGTGAGATGTCAATTGCTTTGTCAAGTTCACTAAGTTTTTCAGTGTCAGTAGCCGCCTTTCCCGAGGCCTCGAGGGCCGCTTCTGCCTGCGGCAGCAATTGCTGGCATGTGTTGATTTTCTGCTGGGTTTGTTCCGGAGTATCCGGTGTCGGGACGGGAAATCTCGCCATAACTTCTGCTAATTGTTCTTCCGCTCTCGCTGCTCTGGCTTTTTCCCGATCCTCTTCGCTTTCCTGACATCCCGGTACGATGAGCAGAATCGCTGCGATCAGAAACTGCAGTCCCGTCATTACTCGATGCTGAGGATGCGATTTGGCAACGGGTGTGCCGGACAATTCTGAATCCCCATTTGTTCGGTGGGAGTAAGGCATGTGCTCAGGGCGGTGATCGTTCGTTTGCGCTGTCATGGCTACGTTGATGGATTCATGTGACACAGTAGGCGGCTCCCATAGACTTTTCTGCTGTCAGAGATGAGTACGTTCCCACGACATCAACTGTTGGGAACGATTATGTTCGTGCCGGTGTTAGTCTGCAAGCAACGGAAAAACTTGATTCGGATCTGCAGCGACAGGCAATGTCGGCGGAATCGCAGGAACGGTGTACAACGTCGAACTGCGGGTGAAGCGTTCTTTTGATTTCGACCTGTTCACAGAGTTTTTTGCAGCTTCGGGCTAAAAGGCGCCTTCCTGACGCTGCCTCGCATCTGACGAACGAATCGACAGTTGTGTTTTTCGTCGGGTCGTGGAGCTGGGACATGATTTTTGGTGTTGTCCTGAGATCTGTATGACGGTTCGCGCAAGTGGTGAGACAACTTTGAACCCAAAGACAGAACTCAACGCCGACAGATTACGGAACTTCGGGACGTGTGGTTCCGCCAGCCTCAATCAGTTGTTGCGCCACATCTTTGCCGATCTGTTCAGCATCGTGGCATTCACCCGTCGCCGTCGCTTCCAGGCGTGTTTTACCGTCAATGCTCAACAAAACACCGATGAGCGTCAAACGTTCTTCTTTGATGTCTGTCCACGCTCCCAGCGGAGCATGGCATCCAGCTCGGAGCGTTCGCAACAAACTGCGTTCAGCCGTGACAGCGTGAAGTGTGGCTTTATCCGTCACGGCAGACAGCAGTTCACGAACTGCTTCATCATCGCTCCGACATTCAACTCCCAGGGCACCCTGGCCAACTGCAGGCAGTATTTCGGGAGGGCCCAGTGAGAGACTGATTCGGTCTGTAAGATCGAGCCTTCGCAGTCCGGCCTCTGCCAGTACGATGGCGTCGTATGCACCGTCGTCCAGTTTTGCAATTCTCGTTTCTACGTTGCCTCGAATCTCTGCCATCGACAGATCGGGCCGTTGGTGCCGGATCTGTGCCTGCCGGCGCGGACTTCCGGTTCCAACAATGGCCGCGTCCGATAGCTGAGCGAGCGAAGAAATGCTGTCGTGACCGTGAGGCAGGATTAGTGCATCGCATCTCGGTGCGCGTTCGGGTATGCAGGCCAGACACAGGCCACTAACCACATCGGTTGGCAGGTCTTTAAGGCTGTGGACAGCAATATCTGCTTTCCCATTCAGGACAAGACGTTCAACTTCGCGCGTAAACACACCTGTGCTGCCAAATTCTCTCAGTGCAGACGACTGATTTCCGTCGCCACTGGTTCGCACGTGGATCAGTTCCACGGACGGGGCGGACGGCAACTCGCTGATGCGTGCTGCCATGTAGCTGGCCTGCCACAGGGCCAGTGGGCTGGCGCGTGTTGCGATCCGAATGTGTGCAGGCGACATTGATTCGATCTGGACAGGGCGATATTAGGTTTTGGCGGGAAGCGAACGACCAGGAATTAAGAAACGGTCGGATCGTTGAGCCCGACGTTGTTGTCTTCGCCGTGTACAAACTGCTGCATTTCGTCGCGAATAATTTCCAGATGTGTGTTGAGCGTCGCATAGACTTCGCTCGCAAATTCATCTGCCTGCAGCACATTCCGCATACGGTCAAGCATTTGTTGATCGCTCACTTCAACTTCGTCAAACACTTTGCTGGCCGAACGCAGGTCTCTTAGTCTTGGCAGATAGGACTGCCGGAGATGCTCGCTGAGCTCCCGGGCGTAGTATTCCGCCTTCCTCAGACGTTCCGACAACGGCATGTGCTGTGAGTCTGTCATATATGAAGGTTTTCATTGCGCTCAGATACTCAGACATGCTCATTAGAACCGGCACACGAGGTATCCGTCAATAAGGATCGGTCGCTGTTGAACATCCCGAGGCAAACTACGGACGGAAAATGGCTGTATTTGCCCATTATTCCCGGGAATGCAGTCCCAGCCAGCAATCGGACCGGGAGGGTGTGACAATGAAGGTGCAGCGGAGCCCTGAGGAATCTACTGCATCGTCAAAAACGAGTCGAATCATCAGGGGCCAGGAGGCCAGCCGAGGACTCAAAGAACCGACGACGACGGACCTCGGTATCACCAGCGTTGTCACTGTGCTCTCTCAGATCCTCGAGATTTGCCTGGCACAACCGGCAGCCGATTGTCATTAAATGAAATTCGAGATAGTCAGTAGCTTGTGCCGACAGGGTCCCAAGCAGGTAGCCTCCAAGCTCACTTCTGCCGGGACAGCTCAATCCAGCTCGATACCAAATCTCACCGATACTGTGTCCCCCCTGATCGCGATGTTGAATCAGGCTGGAAAGACGGACCTTCAGGGAGTCGTCGATCCGAAGCCGCTGTTCGAGTTCCGACATTCGCTCCGACGGTAGTCGTTCGTCCAGCCAGGACATAAGTTCCAGATCGGTCCAGATGTAGTGGTCTGATTTCATCAAATCACCGGCCCTCGGGGCCGTTGCTTCTGACGTGTTCAATCGTTTTGCCTGCGAAATGATATCAGCTTGCGACATCCGAATGCGAGCGTTAGAGTGCCGACTGCCATCGGGCGTGTGGTCCTTCTCACCTGCATTTGGGCCGACACGGGTCGGTGAGCAACCGGGCAAAGTTCGGGTAGCCGTCGTCAACGCGGTACAAAACACCTGGAACATTGAATTGCTCCGTTTCTATCCGATGCATCGCAAACGACCGTGACGTGGTTGACTTTCGCACATTTCACAACACGGATCCTCCACGGCTTCTGCAGCTGTGGGATTCCTCGAATCTTGGCCCCGGTGCTGCTGAAGGATTTCCATGCGATGTCCTTGAACTGACTGTATTTTCGAGACCTTACTTTGATCGAAATGGTCTGATCCTGGCTACGGATGATGGCACCGTCGTGGGAATGGTTCATGCCGGATTTTCAGCGACAAAGGATGAGTCACGACTGGATTTTTCGAGGGGAGTGATTTCCTCGCTGATTGTTCACCCAGACTACCGTCGCCGGAAAATCGGACGTCAGTTAATCGAAGAGGCAGAGCGTTATTTGAAGTCACACGGAGCACGTGAAATTACAGCCGGTGCCGGTCCCAATGGAAACGGGTTTTATCATTCAGTCTATGGAGGCGTGGAGCCATCCGGATTTTCATCGGAAAACGCCCCGTGGGACGAATTCTTTGAGTCGTGTGGTTACCGCGCAGGCGAGGTGACTACAGTGTTCCATCGTGACCTCGGCTCGGGACGCGATCCGATTGACACTCGACTGATTCGCAATCGACGACGACTGAATATGCTGATCACTGATCGCATTACGAATCATTCATGGTGGTGGTCTGCCAGACACAGTTACCAGGACACGCTGCAGATTGAACTGGTCGATCGCAGTAGCGGTCAAACAGTGGCGACAGGACGAGTCGTCTGTCTGGATATTTATGTTTCCAAGTGGGGAGTTCGAGCGGTGGGGATTCGTGATGTGGTCGTCACGGAAAATCAGCGTCGTCAGGGATACGCGTTCTCACTGGTTGTGGAAACATGTCGCCAGTTGCGCAAGCAATCGATCGGGTTGGTCGAAGTCCATGTTGCAGCAGGCAACTTAGCCGCCCAGGCACTGGCGGCAGCCGCGCAATTTGTACCTGTATCGGAATTGAAGACATATCACCGGCAGCTGTTCGAAGCCGATAAAATTTGAGCCCTGATTTTTTGGATCGGAGTTCAGCAGACTTCATTAATTCATGCCAGTTGGATGCTGTGAATCTGTGTCCTTTGGTTGAAGGCGTTGCTCGGACGATGGAACGCTCAACGCACTCAGGACATCAACGATATTGATTTGTCTGTTCAGGAGATTTTGCGATGGCAGTCATATCCGTATTTTGTGGCAGTCGGACGGGAAAAAATCCAACGTTCGCAGAAGAATCGCGACAGATCGCTCGTGGTCTGGTCAGGGCAGGTCACACGATCGTGTACGGAGGTGGCAGCACTGGAATCATGGGGGCAGTTGCCGATGCGGCCCTGGATCTTGGCGGGTCGGTCATCGGTGTGATTCCGGAGTGTCTGGCGACAGTTGAGTTGATGCATTCAGGAGTGAGTGATATGCGAGTCGTTCCTGACATGCATGCACGCAAACAGTTGATGCACGATTTGACAGATGCTTATGCCGTTCTTCCAGGAGGTTACGGTACAATGGAAGAAGCATTTGAAGCAATTACATGGAGTCAACTTCGAATCCATCGAAGTCCCACGGGAATTCTCAATAGCGGAAGTTGCTATGACGCGTTGGAATCGCTCTTCAACAGTATGCTTAGTAACGATTTTATTGACAATTCCAGTCGTGACCTCGTCCATTTCAGCAAAAGTGTGGATAGGTTGCTCGACTGGCTCCAGGGATCGCTGGGCCAGACCTCAGTTTAACAACTGAATATTGCTGCCGGGTCCGGCTACTGCGGCACCAGGATCTCTCACAATGTGTACAGACAGACCCGCTCTGGTGAGAAAGACCAACAATCGTGGCTGATAGTCGTAGCCATGTTGAACAGGAACTCCGGACCGTTAGGATTGCCGTTTGGAAAAATCCAGGAGCAGCGATGTGTAATTTCTATATCACGACGGTGTGTTCTGAGATGGACAAGTCCTGCTGTGACTGGATTTAATAAGATGTTTGTGGCACTGGATTTGCTCAAATAATCAATAACATGCTGGTCAGAAACATCGGTCCGCCAGGAGCGAGGAAAACGCTTCGCTGTTGGTGTGATCGTTTCAGTTTGCCACAGTTCGTCTGATAGATAATGGCGCAATTTAGATCTAACGAAGCGCTCAAACGTTTCTTAATTCAATCAAAGCTGGTCAGCCCCCACGACTGGGAGCAGACGCTTGCCACATTGCGTAAGTCTGTGTTTTTTGATGCGGACGATGTTGCTGGAATTGTCGACAAACTGGCGGCAGCGGACCTGCTTACGCCATTGCAGCGCAATCGAATTCTGGGAGGTGAAGGCGAAAGCCTGTTACTGGGCGGTTACAAACTGCAGTACAGGAACGGATCGGGCAGTTTTGCCAGAGTTTTTCGGGCCGCCACGCTGGACGGACGACGAACGGTGGCCCTGAAACTGCTCAGAGACCGGTGGGCACAGGACCCGGATGCGGTCAGGAGATTTCACCGTGAAGCCCGAATTAGTCAGCGTTTTCGACATCCGAATATTGTGCCCATCTGGGACATTGTCACGGAGGGAGACCATCATTTCATCGTCATGGAGTTCATCGAAGGTGGAAACCTGCGAGACTTCGTTCGAATTCGGGCCAACGTGACACCTGCCGAGTCGGCTCAATGCGTATACGACATCTGCTCCGGATTGAGCTATGCCAATTCGATGGGTACAACTCATCGCGATCTGAAACTAACGAACGTACTAATGAGCAGTGATCGTGTTGCCAGGCTGGTCGACTTTGGGCTGGCTGGAGCAGATACTTCGTCGAAATCATTCACTAGTGACGAAGTTCATCGCGCGATTGAGTACGCATCGCTGGAGCGAGGGACGAATGCGCCAAAGAATGATCCTCGTACTGACATCTTCTTTGCGGGGGCCATTCTTTACGAATTATTGTCGAGTGAGTCTCCCTGGCCGAGGACGCGTGATCGCGAAGAACGCAGGCTGTTCAGCCGGTATGCTCAAATTCGTCCGCTGCACACGTTTCGCCCTGACCTGCCTCAGTCAATGCTCGATATCACCGCCCAAATGCTGGCTGTCAGCCCCAGCGAACGCTACCAGACGGCTGACGAAGTCTGTGCTGATCTGCAGGTCGTTCTGAAGCAATTTGGTGTGTGGAAAGAACGATCTCACCCTGTTGTTAATGGGCAGGTCATTCCACCGGAAATTGGCTTTCACCTCCTGATCGTGGATCCGGTTGAAAAACGTGTGGAAGCCCTGAAGCAGTACTTCGGCAGCCGGCACGGCTTTAAGTTGACTTTCTGTCAGGATCCACATGTAGCGTTGCGTCAGTTGAAAGGACGCAATCCTCCGGCAGGTGTCCTGTTGCTTGCGGATACGACACGCGATGCGGTGCTGGAAATTTTTCCCGAAGTACAGGCTTGGGGGCGTACTCTGCAGACGCCGTGTCTGGCCGTCTTTTCTGAGCAAGATGAAGAGCTGATTCGGCAAACGATCACGTCGACCCGCTTTGGATCCACGATGTTTCAGCCGGCGACGCTGCGAGACATCCGAAGACATTTCGAAACAAAGAGTGGCAGCTCTGTGGACACGCATGACGATTCCGGCCAAATCGTCGAATAAAGATTTCCATTGACCGTTATTCTCCAGAAATTCAACAGCCCGGTCGGATAGTTGACCGGGCTGTTGATATCTGGTTTAACGGAGGCATTTAAGCGGATTCGGGATCTTCCTGGTTCAGAACGATCTGTGTTGAACAGTCGATCAGATGACGAAAGTCTGTCTGGATCAATATCGCGCTGACGCCGGCATTGTCGATGATGCTGCCGGAGGCGTTGTTCAATGTGAAATCGACCTGTGTCCAATTGATCTGTTCACCTGCCTCAACCCTGATAGAACGGGTGCTCAGCGGAATCACGCTGTCCCAGCATGTCGTCCGCTGTCGGTTCGTTCTTCATGGCGCGTTCGATTGACTCTTTGGTTGCTGCGTAGTTGTATTCATAGATCTTACTGTCATCTTCAGCCTGCCAATGGATGAAGACTCCGCAGACAATACACAGATTGTCGCACTGATCTTTTGGAATGACGCCGGATTTGACGCAATCTGCTACGGCATCAGCAACAGCTTTTTGAGCTGGACCGAACATTTGGACAGCCTGACGAGCACCCTTGATGGTGACCTTGGTGATCATCACTGTTGAGGGCTTAACAGCCAGATTGGGTGTCATCACGGCCAGGAGATTACTATGGCCCATCTTCTGGTCAGCCAGAGCATTTGCGAAGGCGACTCCAACGGGACCACTCTTGTCACCGATCAGCAGATCGATATGAGCGACTTCATTGCCATCACCGACGAGAGATTCGCCAACGTACATCGACATTCCAATTTTCCTTTGAAAGAAGACCTGTCAGATACGGTGACAGTTCATTTGTCACCGTATCAATCTGCGGCAAACGCCGCTCTGCGATCAAAAAAGGCAGCATTCATCCGAACGCACATGCATCCGGACGTGGAGCTTCCGTGTTTCCGCAGCATCGCGATTTTCGCCCTGCGATTCAACTCAGCAGGTCAATCGAAACGGTGGTATCAATTCTAAATGACCGCAGAGACCCGCAATTTAGGATAATAATGACCAACTCAGTGATTCTGGCCGGGGCAAGCGTGAGGAGCCTTGCCGAGTCTGCTGTGGCGTGGGGAGTGAGCCCGTGCTGCGTGGATATGTTCTGTGATGCTGATCTACAGATGACGCTGCGCGATCATGGACTCGTCTCGGCCAGACGAATTGATGATTTTTCTTCGATTCCCGGGGTCGTCGAGGATCTGTCGTCTGACATTCCGGTGGTCTGGACTGGAGGACTTGAGAATCATCCGCAGGTACTGCGACAACTTGCTGAGCAGAGGCCGGTATACGGGGTCAGTGTGGACCTTCTGGAACAACTTCGTTCTGCAGTCCAGTTGAAGTCACTGGTTCACGGTTCTGGGTGTGACGTTCCTGAAACGGTGACACATGCAGCAGAAAGACAAAAACAGCTCGAGGATGGTGATTGGCTGATCAAGCCCAGGGGCGGGTCGGGTGGCACACAGATTCGACGTTTTGAGTCCGGAAGTCTGGTAGGTACGTCTGAATATCGGCAGCGTTGCGTGCAGGGTCTGTCGGTTTCCGCCCTTTACCATTCCCGCAATGGAATCACGCAGATGCTGGGAACATGCATTCAGGTCACTGGTGAATCGGAGCTTGGTGGAACTGGATTCCAGTTCTGCGGCAACGTGGGACCTGTACAACTTCCCATTCAGACCCTCTCAATCCTTCGTCGTGTGTGGCAACGAATCGGTGACGCAGGGATTCACGGGGTCTTTGGTGCGGATTTCATGATCGATGCCGCTGACGTCTGGTTGATCGAAGTCAATCCTCGCATCACTGCTTCTCATGAGTTGTACGATATGCGCCGAAACAGCGTGTCCGTTTTGCAGCGTCAACTTACGTCGTACAACAGCGGTCAGTTCTGCGCGGAGTTTCCGCCACAGTCCATCCGCGGGGATCGGGTTGTCGCGAGGTTGATTGTCTACCTCAAACACGACCGGATTGTTACAGAACCGGACGTCCGTCGACTTCTCAGATTTAGACGATTGTCTGGTTGCCGAAGAATCGGGCACGCGTGGCTTGCTGATATCCCGTCCATTGGGCGGCTGTCAGCCGGAACACCATTCTGTTCCGTCTATCACGTGCTGCGAAAGCATTGTTCCGAATGGAAGACCGACACGGAATGTTCGGATGAAATGAAGCTCAACCAGATCCTGTCCGAGTACACAGGAATTGGGGGCATCAACACGACAGCAACGGCGATTCGATATGCCTGCCTTTCCGAACGACCTCCGTTAAACGATAATATGACAAGTTAAGCCCGGGTCGTTCTTCTGGGTGTCATTTGCCGTTCATTTCGGTTTCCGCTTCGGATCTTCAATCATGTCCCCCAAGACGACTGACGTGCGGATCCTTGAAGTCACAGTCACGTTTGAGTCGGTGGGATTTCGTTTTCCGTTGAAGTTTGGCGGTCGAACGATCAATGAAACAAAGCTGATCAACGCTGCTGTCGATGTGGAAACCCGAGATGGTCGGCGAGCGACCGGCCATGGAAGCATGCCGGTGGGCAACGTCTGGGCCTGGCCGTCAGAAGTGACTGCAGCGGCGGACAGTGAACGTGCAATGATGCAGTATGCGGAAGGTGTAGCGGAACTTTTTGCCAGCTTTCCTGACTACGGACATCCACTTGAAATTCAATATGCTGTGGGAACGGAGTTCCAGCATCAGGCGGATCGGGTGGGACGAGATCTGGAGATGGACGAGATCCTGCCCTCGCTCGCTCAACTGGTGGCTGTGAGCCCAATCGATGCCGCGTTTCACGATGCCTACGGTCGAGTTCATCGCAGCTGTTGTTTTAATCTGCTGTCCGCTGACTACTGCAACGACGATCTCAGCTTCTATCTGGATGACCAGTTCAGTGGAGAATTTCCGAATCAGTATACCCGTCGCGAACCGGTGGCTCGATTGCCGTTGTACCACCTCGTCGGAGCTCTGGATCCGCTCAGTCCGGCAGAGGCGGCCGGACTGACTGAGGATGGTCTGCCACATGCGCTCGGAGACTGGATTGCTGCTGATGGTCTTACGCACCTCAAGATTAAGCTCAGTGGTGATGACCTGGATTGGGATGTCAGTCGCGTACTGGCGGTGGAACAGACTTCCGGTGAGGCTCAACAGAATCGTGATTGCAGCAAATGGTTTTACAGCTGTGATTTTAACGAAAAGTGTGATTCTGCTGAGTACGTACTGGAGTTCTTGAATCGTGTCCGTGATCAGCGACCAGGGGCGTTCGATCGCATTCAGTATATTGAACAGCCGACGAGCCGTGACCTGCGGTCGGCGTCAGCAGTACGGATGCACGACGTGGCAAAAATCAAACCCGTTGTGATCGATGAAGCACTGGTGGACTACGACGCGTTGCTGGCGTGCCGCGAGCTGGGATATTCGGGAGTCGCACTCAAGGCATGTAAAGGACTTTCAGAATCTCTGTTTGCAGCTTCAGCCGCGCAGAAATTTGGAATGTTTCTGTGCGTTCAGGATCTGACGTGTCCTGGATTATCGTGGCTGCAGTCATGCAGTCTTGCGGCTCGGATTCCCGGTATTACCGCCATTGAGGGTAATGCCCGACAATATTGTCCTGCACCAAACAGCAAATGGGCACGTTTATATCCTGATTTGTTTGAAATTTCAGACGGCACCGTTAACACCGGCCGGCTGAGTGAGCATGGACTTGGTTTCCACACCGGAACCAGCCGTATCAATGGTGCAGTCGGAGATTCGTCCTGATCCTGCGTGATTTAAGTGGATTTATTCAAACAGATTAAAGCGAAGGCGTGCATGGGACTCAGCGACACCAATTTACGTTGGAATCGCAGCGTTTGGTGAAGATCTGCGGTTTTCATCGTTTTGAACCAACGCAAAGAGTATTCCAGAGCTGTCACCTGACGTGCTCTTTCGGCAGATGCGGCTGATTCCGTGACTTACGTTCTGGAGTTCGCTTTTCAGACCAGGTTAAATTGGTCGAGAATAAAGAAGAGTTGTACTACCCACTCATTCTCCAGAGCCTGGAATGGTCTGCCTAAGACTCCAGGAACATCCGGAATCCATTTCCATGCCACGAATCCTTAATCGTATCCTGCATGTCGTCATTGCCGTGTTGTCCCTGAACATCGCCATTTCGGTTGACGCAGCCGTTCCTCCGAGTGCTGACGAGCTGGAACGGGTCGGCTTGCAGTTGAACTGGACCGGCCAGGCTGTCCTTGATCGTTCCCGAGACAGGATTCGCTATATCACGAATGACGAAGATCTTGTGTTTGTGCAGTCTTCGGGGGGGGTGGTTACTGCATTTAACGCCGAAGTCGGACGTCGGATGTGGTCCCGGCAGGTGGGTCGTACTGACGCGCATTCGATGCGGGCGGTGTCCAATGCAGATCTTGTTTTGATTATTTCAGGTCCGGAGGCATTCGGGCTAGATAAATTCACGGGAGAGGAAAAATTCAGTTACCGTCTCAAACGCCATCCGTCAGCCGCTCCGGCGATTGATGATGCAGCGATTTATGTCCCGGTAAGTGACAGGACGATTTATGGATTCTCGATCCAGACGTTGACTCACCTGACGCGCTATGAGACTTTGCCACCGGGAGTGGCTCGACCTTATTTGTGGCGCTGGGCGGCCAACGAACGAGTAGAGTATCCTCCGGTAGCGACAGAATCCGTTATATCAGAAAATACGAAGCAGACGGTGAATGTGATCGCTTTTGGCAGCACGTCGAAAAATCTGCATGCTGTTTCGGCTGCCGGTACCAGCTATTATCAGGAGTTTCTCAATGCTCCACCCTCAGCCCCGCTGGCGGTGGATCGCCACAGTGAACGAGGAGGGATCGTTGTTGCAACAAAGGATCGCAATCTCTTCAGCTTCGATCCGACCAATGGTTCACTAGCATGGTATGTTCCTCTCGAGAGACGTGTCTCGCAGAAACCGCTTATTGTCGGTGATCGGGTGTATCTGGTCATGGGTGTTGCGGGGGTGACAAGCATTTCGACACGGTCGGGTGACTATGTGCGGGTTGACAACAAACGCACGGGATCGACTGATCGGTGGTTTGTACCTGGCGTCGAGTCACTGGTGGGTGTGGCCGGCGATCGTCTCTATGGAGTGGACCACACTCGCCGAATGGTTGCCGTGTCGATTGATACAGCCGGTGTGCACGGACACGCTCAATTGAACGGCTACAGTATCCACCATCAAAACTCGGCGACGGATCGAATGTATCTGGCGTCGGAAGTCGGCGAGCTGATCTGTCTGAAAACGATCGGCAGCGATTTTGCCACCTATCATCAGCGGCCAGGCGAAGAGCCGCTCAATGTCGATGTGCCAGTCAATGAATAGCGATGTTGGTTCGGAAGATACGGGTGCCGGACTGCAGGGTGCTGCAGCCCGGTACTCGCGCATTCCAGAGTCGTCGTCGCTGTGCATTCGACCCGACGCATAGGTTCGGTGGTTCCAATATCCGGCGTTTTACCAGCGCCTGCGGCCTCTCGAAACTCTGTCGGGTTCAGGATTACGTCATGGTCAGCTGACAGTTCCAGTGACTCGGTGTGACAATTCCTGTGGGACTGTCAATCGCGTTGACGTGGTTATCCAGCTGCCAAGCCGTCGGATACTGGACACGTGGTAATCGCGTTTTGTCCTGTGGCGCAGGCCAGTTCGGCCGCCGTTTCAGATTCAATTGTGATTCCTGACTGGTGTTAACCGATATAATTTGCAGCAGTTGTGTGCATTTCCGAGAATAGTGGCACAACTCTGGCGCGGACTGCATCTTATTTTGAGGTATCGAACAGCCTGATTTTGCTGTCCTTTGACTGACAGGAAGTCCACTGGGGCTGGTAACGTACCGTACCAGTGTCAATTTGTGCATGCGTATCTCTGACGGACGTTGCAGTGTCTACATCCACGATTTCTGACCGATCCAAAGACCACGAGGACAATGACCTGATTGTCCGCCAAGTCAGTGCTGCGCAGGGACGTATCAGGTCAACGGATGTTGTGACTGCAGCGGTCACCTGTGGGATTCTGGTTACGTGCTACGTTTTGGTATTTACCATTGCAGACCACTGGCTGATTCCCGGTGGTTTTTCGCCTTGGGCGCGTGCCACGCTGCTGGCGGCGGTATTGATTGGAGTTATGTTTTTGGCATGGCGACATCTGATTGGTCCTTTGTCAAAATCAGTGACCGCATTATATGCTGCACGCACGCTGGATAACGCATCAGCATCAGGTGGAGCGTTGCTAAGTCTCGTTGATCTGAAGGAAGCCGGGGTTGGCACATCCGAACGGGTTCATCGGACGATTGAAGACCGTGCAAGAACTCATCTGCTTGAAACCAGTCTGGATGACGCCATTGATCGAAGCCAGTTGGTCCGAATGGGCCTCATCCTGTTTGGCCTGGTTCTTCTCACCTGTTTGTATGCAGTACTGAGTCCAAAACCTATCAGCTTGCTGCGGCCGCTGACGCTGATGGGACAGGAAGTTGCGACCCGGACACGAATCACGAACGTATCGCCAGGTGAAACCACCATCTCACTGGGTGAGCGAGTGCCGGTGACAGTGGACATTTCCGGAGTCATTCCGGAATCCGTTCAACTGTTATACACGACCGCAGACCAACGTGACCTTGATGCTGTACTGACGATGGAACCGTTTGACGAAAATGGCAGGTATACGGCCGTCATTACCGGTGATGAACATCGTGGTATTCGCCAGTCCACCAGTTACGTAATTCAGGCAGGAGACGCCCGCTCGAACGCATTCACTATCAGTGTTGATATGCCTCCTACAGCGACCGTGCGTGAGCTTCGCTATCAGTTTCCAAAGTATACTCAGTTGCCAGACACAGCTTCGATCAACCCGAACATTGACGTGTGGGAGGGGACAACCGTTACCGTATTTGCCGATGCTACGGTACCGGTTGTCGAATCCTGGGTTGAATTGTGCCCCAGTCGAAGCTTTCAGGCTGATGTGACGCGTCATCCGATGATCGTTACCGACAGAGAGTTGACTGCGGAATTCGAGCTGAAAGAAGCAAACGCAGACAACCCGATTCGATTTTATCGCATCACAGTTCAGGGCTCCCGGGGAACGCGTGATCCGTCGCCAACCGTCTATACAGTGAATATCCAGCCGGATGCACTACCGGTGGTGGAACTGAAAGATCCTGCCGGAGACCTGCATGTTGCCGCGAACGCCACGGTGCCTCTGTTGATCTACGCCAGTGACCCGGATTTTCTGCTGCGGTCAGTGACGCTGAACTACTCTATTCAAAGTGCAGTGGGCGAACACGGGGACGAACGTATTTTCGACGGTGATGACGTTGGATTTCAGAAGACCTGGTCCGGAACTTACGACTTTGAACTGGCATCACTGAATCTTCAGGCAGGTGATGTTGTTAGTTACGTGGTACGTGCTCTGGATAATCGTCATCCACGGGGACCGGCAGCCCATACACAAGTTCAGAACCTTCACATTCTCGGTCCCGCCAGTCCCGAGCAATTGAAAGACGATCTGAAGACCGCGCAAGAGCGTCAGGAGCGAATGCTTAACCATCTGCGTGAGGATCATCAGCAGACAGATGACGGCGCCGGTCGGGAGCATCAGGATGCGAACGATTCTGATAGAACTGAAAATGGTACCGAAACCGCAAACGACAAGGACGTCCGCGAGGAAGAAGGATCAGAAGGTCAGGATACAGGAGTGGGGGCACAACCGGAATCAGCACAACAAGGCGCCGGTCAGGACAGATCCTCGACGACTCAGAAAAACGATGGTCCCGAAAAATCTGGGTCAGAATCCACAGGAGAGACTCAGGGTGAAGACAACAAAACGACCGGGTCACAATCCGAAAATCGAAAGCCAATGGACGAGGAAGAAGCCATTCAAAAAATCGTTGAGGAGTATCTGAACGATCCGGACCGTGCGCGCGAGGATCAGAAACAAAATACTCAGACGAATGAACGAGTGTCGAAAAATCCGGGAAGCAGAAAAGAAGGTGGAATTCAATCTGGTGCCGATCAATCTGAGAAGGACGAATCGGTTAACGACCGGTCCGATCAGAGAGAATCTGGTCAGAGAGAATCTGGTCAGAGGGAATCTGGTCAGGGAGAATCGGATCAGGGAGAGTCTGGTCAGGGAGAGTCTGGTCAGGGAGAATCGGCTCAGGGAGAATCAGGTCAGGGTGAGTCAGGTCAGGGAGAGTCGGGTCAGGGAGAGTCGGGTCAGGGTGAATCGGGTCAG
>JAKVAY010000051.1 GCA_022447185.1 Fuerstiella sp.
ACATCACAGCCGAATGCTGCAGGTGTATCGATCTCATCTCAACTCGATGATTCGCTATCAGGATGAAACGGGGATGTGGCATCAGGTCGTCGATCATCCGGAGAGTTATCGCGAACTGACCGTGACATGTATGACCACGTTTGCGATTGCACGCGGGCTTCGAAACGGGTGGCTGGATCGGAAAAAGTACGAGCCGGTTCTGCAGCGCGCCTGGGAATCCATCAAATGCCGTATCGGGCCGGACGGTCATCTGGTGGATGTCTGCACGGGGACCGGTAAACAGAACAGTTTTCGGGATTACCTTGACCGCAGCGCAATTCTTGGAACGGACGACCGCGGTGGCGCCATGGCACTGCTGGTAACCGTCGAGCTGGCATCCGCAGTTCGAGAAGGTGCGGTTGAACTTGATGCGCTGGACAACATGAGTGAGGCAGCGAGATGACTGCAGATCTCCGCGACGTTCCGTTTGACCAATCTGTGATGATAAATGAATCCGGTGTTTCTGCTGGCGCGTGTGTCCGTTCGAATGCCGCCTGGAGGACCAGATGACTCACCAGACGGTTTTGATCGATGGTATTGCAATACCCCGACTCATTTACGGAACCGCCTGGAAGGAGGAGCAGACGCAGCGGTTGACCGAACTGGCGATCCGGCACGGATTTCGAGGCATCGACACGGCCAACCAGCGACGACATTATCACGAATCTGCAGTTGGACAGGCGATCCAGACGTCAATCGCCGGCGGAATGGTGACTCGGGAAGATTTGTTCCTGCAAACCAAGTTTACCTTCCGTCGTGGTCAGGATCATCGCCTGCCCTACGACCCGGCCGCATCGATCGCAATCCAGGTAGAACAGTCGTTTGCCAGTTCGCTGGAACATCTGGGTGTCGAAAATATTGACTGTTTGTTGCTGCATGGCCCTGAAACCTCGAACGGGCTGACACCCGATGATCGTGCTGCCTGGCGGTCGATTGAGGCCATTTATGACCGTGGCCTCACTCGATTGATCGGTGTCAGTAACGTCTCTCTCGAACAACTCGAACTATTCTGCCAGGACGCTTGCATTCAGCCGCATGTTGTTCAGAACAGATGCTATGCAGCACGGGCCTGGGACCGTCCGGTCCGCGAATTCTGTGTGGCCAAAGGATTGGTTTATCAGGGATTTTCATTATTGACTGCGAACCGCGCAACGCTGGCATCGCCGTTGATTTCCCGAATCGCAAAGCGGCATGCTCGAACTCCTGCACAGATCACTTTCAGGTTCGCACTGGAGGTCGGTATGACGGCGTTGACAGGGACTACGAATGTCGATCATATGCAGGCTGATCTTGATATTTTTGATTTCAGTCTGGACCAAGACGAAATCGAGGAAGTCAAGTGCCTGACGAAGACGTGAATCTGATACGTACTTCGTTGACTTCTGGCAAGTGCGATCATCCGTCTTGAATCGGCTTTGCCTGGGGTCCTGCTCAGACCGGAGCGTGTTACCGTGAATCATGAGTACGCTCAGTCTGGTGGAACGTATGAACAACGATGTTCGAACCGGAATACGCGGCGTGTTTTTGTAAATTGCTCGAATTTCCTGCGATCAACGCTGATGGGGAAATAGATGTCACGACAGGATGACCTGGCTCTGCTTAATGAATACACCACGAGTCAAAGCCTGATTCGACATATGCTGGCGGTTGAGGCGGCTATGCGAGCTTATGCCCGCAGGTTTGATCAGGCGGAGGAAACATGGGGAACCGTGGGGCTGCTGCATGACTTTGACTATCAGAAATGGCCTGATCCGCCCGATCATCCCCTCAAAGGGGCGGTCATCCTTGCTGAGCGCGGTTATCCGCAGGAGATCATCTATGCGATCAAATCACATGCCGATTACCTTGAGGACTGTCCACGCGTTTCGCTGATGGACAAAGCTCTGTATGCGTGTGATGAACTGTGTGGGTTCATCAGTGCGTGCGCGCTGGTGCGTCCAGGACGCCTGGAGGGGCTGGCTCCGAAAAGCGTTCGTAAAAAAATGAAGCAGGCATCCTTCGCTGCCGCGATTCAGCGGCAGGATATCATCAGTGGTGCTCAGGACCTGGACGTTGATTTGAACGAGCACATTGCCTTCGTGATCGCTGCCATGCAGTCAATCGCAGATGAACTGGGTCTGATCGCAACCGAACAGACTGATCCGTGACGTTCACGAGCTGTTCCTTTATCGATCCATGAATCCCGAACTCGACAACATCAGCAACTCGTGCGGAACCGATTGGCCGGATAACCAAACAGCGACAGGGAGCAGGACACCCATGTTGCGACGCCGGGCGGCTCGCGGTGTTCCGCAAAATCGATCACCTGCGGTGAGACGAGTCCTGACAAGCCGGAATGATGCTCATGTCTGTACGTGATGAAGAGCGATGGAATGAGAAGTACGCGAAGCGCGAGCCACCGTCGAACGTCGAGCCGGATGAGTGGCTTGTGGAAGCCCTTCAGTTGATCGAGACAGCGTGCGGAAAAACGGAACCCGGTCAAAGAGCACTGGATGTTGCCTGCGGACTCGGACACAACGCGATCTGGGTGGCTCAGCGGAACTGGTGCAGTGACGCTGTCGACATTTCAACGAACGGGCTGGACCTCGCTCGACAAAGTGCAACCGCAAACGACGTTGATGTGCGCTGGATCCAGGCGGATCTCGACGACTGGATTCCGGCATCCGGAGAATATGACCTTGTGGTGGTGTTCCGATTCCTGGACAGAGACACGGTTCCGCGGGTTGTGCGTTCCGCGTTGCGTCCAGGTGGCTGGCTGGTTTACGAAACCTTTTCTGCGGCACAATGCAGCCGATCAGACAATCACCTCAGTAATCCGGCGTTTACTTTGGCGCCGGGTGAGGTTCGAACGCTCTTCCCGGACTTTCAGGTGGTCGTTGACCGGGAAGATGTCCTGCACGATCGTACCGTTCAGCGTTTCCTGGGACGAAGACAATCAGACGGATAGCTGATATCCCGTCGAACTCATGACACACAAACTTCGGACACCGAAGCACTTCAACGTTCTGGTTCGGATTCGTCTTTTGCCGTTGCGTCGTTGTTGATCCCGATGAGACTCTGATGGAGGAGCCAAATTTCATCGAGGCCCCTGCTGCTGATGCCGATTCGCCCACGGATCACGGCCTGTTCTCCCACGCCCAACGACTCACAGAGCACCGCACGCAGGTGCATGCAGGCATTGCCATTATTGATCCATGGATCTTCAACTGGTTTGTCCCACATCTGAAATGCGTATCTGTCTCTGACCTCGTTGGCAATCACTAAGATCGACGCGTCGAGCGTCCCCTCAGGCTCGTTTCTCCAGGTGTCGGCACGATGGACAAAGGTTCCTTTGTCGGCGACCTGGTTATGCCAGTATTCTCCGTCTTCTATGCGATCCAGCCTGCTCTTCGGCAGGAACTCCCGATTGGCCCAGCCACCTCCACCGTTGTTCACATTGAAACAGAAATTCAGGACGGTCCTCTTCAGTGGTCTGGGGGAAAGGTTCTCTAATGTCCAAATGATTTCAACATAGTAATCACGCGGCACCAGAGAGATCAGTATTCGTCCATAATCCTTGAACTCGATCATCCCTGACCATGAGCCCTGTTCTTCCCTCTTCCATTCGACGGGGTTGACGTGGAAGTAACCCGGATGAGGACAGCCGCTGACATCTTCAGGAAGCAGTACCCGGAAAGAGGGGGCGTGTTGTCCGGGCAGTGTGACGATGATATCTGCGCAAGGTCGTGACGTGGACCGAAAACTGATTTCCGCGATGTTCGTGTCTGTTGGTTTTGTACTGTCCTTCCGCAGTTCTTCTGCTCTCGTACAGTTCAGGCACGTGAGAACAGCCATCGTCATCTGAATTGATACCGTCACGGTTCGTGTCACCATGGTGCATGCTCCTCGGGGCCTGATTGACAGTGGATCGTAGTATTCGCATGTCCTGGTTCAACTACTTGTCTTATATCTGCGTGAATTCCATGGGACGTTTTCAGTGCCTGGATTCACTGCTGTTCGACGACAGAGTCGCCGGCTCGATGGCGACAATTAAGATTCCTGTGCCGGGGACGCGTCCTGTTTTGAGCAGCGCTAAGGAGCTTTGTGGTTCCCGGTAGCAGTCGATTCAGCGGTCAATAGCTTCGGTTGTTCGGAAATGCGATTGGTCTGGAATCCCGCTACAATGGCTGGCAGATCCGCAGTCATGCTTGGTTCCTGTTCGATCGATCAGGGTCGTTCCTGTCGGTTTGTGTCAATGGAGACAGCCTTGTTTGAAGTCGCAACTCTCACCGACGCCACTGAAGAACAACGTCTGTGCGAAATCCAGTGCCAGTCCTTTGGCTTATCGACCGACTACTGGGAAAGGTACGTCAGTCGAATCGGGCGGACGAATTTTCGTGTGATACGGCGTGCCGGTCGGGTCATCGGTGGCCTGGGGATTTATCACGCGGGCCAGTGGTTTGGTGGACGCTGCCTGGACATGGCCGGCATCGCGGCCGTGGCAATAGCGCCGGAGGATCGGTCCTCCGGTGCAGCTGCTCACCTGATGGCCTCGGCACTGACCGAACTGCAGGAACAGGGTGTGCCGATTTCGGCGCTGTACCCCACAACTCAGCGGCTGTATCGCAGGTCCGGCTACGAACAGGCAGGCAGCTGCTGCCTGCATCGGTTGTCACTGAACTCGATCCAACTCAGGCAAACAGATGTTTCACTAACCAGAATCGAGGGCGTCCACCACGAACCCTGTCACGAACTGGCTCGGACTCGTGCCAGGATCACCAATGGAAATTTGGAACGCAATACCGGCCTGTGGGAACGAGCAGTGACATTCCCCTATGCCGACAAGTCTGTCTATCGTTACCTGGTCGGTGAATCAGATCAGCCGGAAGGATACTTGATATTTTATTACGATGCCGACAAACCCGGTCCGTTCAATATCTGTGTACGTGACATGATGGCGGTTAGTCCCGGGGCAGCGAGGACCATTTGGGCATTCCTGTCGAGTTATCGCTCTGTGGCCACGTCGGTCTCCTGGAATGGGCCGGCCGTCGAACCCTTGCTGCTGCTGCCGGCGGAACTGAAAGCCGAGGTGGTTTCTCACGAGCGCTGGATGCTGCGACTGGTGGACGTACGCGGCGCACTTTGTGCGCGTGGATACCTTCCGCACGTCGATGCGGAACTCCATTTGGAAATCACGGATGACATCGTGTCTGCGAACAACGGTCGATTCATTCTGAATGTGGCGAACGGATCCGCGACGATTCGTGACGGGGGCCGCGGCGACCTGAAAGCTCACGTTCGAGGCCTCAGTCCCCTGTTTTCAGGATTTCTGTCACCGGTCCTGTTGCGGCATATGGGACACATCGACGCAGGAGATCAGACTGTCGCAACAGCAACATCGATTTTTTCCGGACCACCGCCATGGATGCCGGACAGGTTCTGAGTCCGGGAGATGTCCGGTTCATCAGGGTTCATTCCTTCTCTGAGTCCTGCATGACGCGGTCGTCCGGTGTGCACAATTCGACAGACAGGTTCAGGGTTCGAGTGTCCAGGACAGATTGATCAGTTCTTTCAGATGTCAAAAGATCGGATCGCAGTTGCGATTCGCTGTCGGGGTGACCAGACAACAGGAGCGAACACAGCTATGAGAATCGGTATCCTGGGCGGGACAGGTCGCATGGGCCGTGGTCTGGCCCGCAGTTACGTGCACGCCGGGCATGAGGTCATTCTCGGATCGCGCTCACCGAACCGGGCCCAAAACGCTGCGAAAGAAATCGGATCCGGCGTGCGGGGCGCGTCGCTGCAGAAGGCCGCTCAGGAAGGAGAGATTGTCGTACTGGCGGTTGGGTTTTCTGATGCGGCCGCGACGGTGCTGGCCTTGGAAAACGAACTTGTTGGAAAAATTCTGATCGACATCACCAACCCGTTTGGTGCCGTACCGCCAGGAACGACATCGGGGATCGAAAAGAACGGCCAGTCCGCACCGGCGGCGCGGTGGGTCGCCGCGTACAAGACAAATTTCTGGAAGACAATCGACCAACCGGCTATGGTCGGTCAGGACACAAGGGACGTGCTGGTCTGCAGTGACGATGACGAGGCAAAACGACGTGTGATGCAGCTCATCGATGAAACAGGATTGCGAGCTGTGGATTGTGGTGAGCTGATAAACGCACGGACTCTGGATTTGATGGTACCGCTGATGCTTGAGCTGGATCATCGCTATGGCAGTGATGCTCTCTCATCGTGGAAATTCATCATGCCGGAAACGGGATAGACCTGGTACAGGAGAGGTTTCATGAACCGGACTGACATCGTTGGGCGTTTTTGCTGCTGTCTGACTGTTTTGATCGCAGCGATTGGCGACACCATTGCTGCTGATGACGATGAATCAGAGTCTCGAACCGTGCGTGTGGCGGCCATTTCTTTTGTACCAAAAAAGTTCGATCTGGCAGGAAACGCCCGACGTCTGGAAGCCGCATTTCGTCAGGCCGGACAGGGAGGTGCACAGATTGCTGTGGCTCCCGAAGGCGTTCTGGAAGGTTATGTCGTCAACGAGATCATTGCCGGTGAAGTCGACGAACAGAGGATGAACGATGTTGCCGTTCCGCTCGATCATCCGGTCATCGAAAGATTCCGGGATCTGGCCCGTGAGCTGAAGATGTGTCTTGTTTTTGGTTTGGCCGAACGGATTGAAGATGACGTCTACAACTGTGCAGTGTTCATTGACCATTTCGGAGACATCAGTGGTAAGTACCACAAGATGCAGCTTGCCGAAGGGTACCACTCTTCGTGGTGGTTCAACCGTCTCGGTTCGCGAAGCCGCGCGTTCGACACACCGTTCGGACGTTGCGGACTGATGATCTGCAACGACCGCTGGAATCCGCAATTGGCGAGGATCCCGGTCCTTGACGGTGCGCAGTTTCTGATCATTCCGTCAATGGGATCGCGATCAAAGGCTCAGGACGAAGCGGTCCTCAGTCGCGGACGGGAAAACGGTGTTCCCGTTGTGGAAGCCAACGTGGGAGTCACTCTGGTCGTGAACGACAATCAAATCACATCCGTCGATCGAAAGGATGAGGTGATCACGTTTGGTGAAATCACGATTGCATCAGCCGTCAGGCAAAGTCCTGCTGACCGGGACCGGGTTGAACAGGAGTTTCTGACATGGCGAAACCAGGAAATGCGGCATCGGCTGCACCGGCAGCATCGGAGAAACCGGAGCAAGGCCGGAGTGAAATCCGACAATCCGTTCATCCGGTCTCAAACCCAGGTGATCGCCTTCGCAGGTGGACCCGGACCCGAGAATACGATTGCCGCGGTCAAACAGTCACTCAGGCTTGAGGTTCCCATACTGGAGTTCGACGTGCGACTCAGTAAAGACTGTGTCCCTGTCCTCATGCACGATGCAGACCTTTCCCGAACGACAGACGGAACCGGCCATATTGCCGACCTGACGTATGCAGAACTGCGACAGCTGGACGCGGGGTCAAAATATGTTGATCAGGCAACCGGTGTACCGCTCTTCGCGGGTGAACGCATTCCAGCACTGAAAGAATTACTGAGTACCATCGAAGACACCAGAACGATATTACTGGATGTCAAAGTTCCGGAAGCCGTGCCACTGGTGGCGGAAATCATCAGGCAGATGCAGGCATACGAAGGTGTGGTGTTTCGGGTCAACAGTGCTGAAGAGATAGAGCGTCTCAGGGAAATTGATACAGGACTTCAGTGCGTCCTGCGCACTGCGATTTCAAAACAGGAAACAGGGCCACTGCTTGATCGACTCACACAACTTCGTGTTGTCGGCTGCACTCCCGAATCCTGGCAGGAACTGACGCCAACACTTGTCGGTCGATTTCACCACGCCGGCATCGCTTTATTAGTTGTCGGTGCCGATCAACCGGACGACATCCGGCAACTGATTGACGCGGGGGTTGACGGATTGTTTACCGAGTCCCCGGCTCAGCTTCAGAGCATCATCCGTAATTCTGAATGACTCACGTGCGCCGGACGGTGCTGCCACCATCCATGATGCGTTGCGGCTCGCGTGACAACGCGGTCAGTCGGTTCAGAGGAAATGAGACAGGGTCCGATCAGAACCGTTTCCGTGGCACGAACTGACAGTGTCCAACGGATCGATACCTGTCCCGTTTCGGGAATGTGATGACCGGCTTCACATCTCGCGGGATATGTGTTCTGATTTCCACACAGGTGCGGCATTTGTAACGAAAAGAGAGCGTGTCATGGATTTGCGTCCAAACCGAGTGAAAGAAAAACTGGCGGCCGGTCAGACCGTTTGCTGCGTGTCCGGGCTGACCGATCCTGAGGACATCGACCGTTTCGGCCCGGCCGGATTTGACGCCGTCTGGCTGGAAGGGGAACACGGGCCGGTTGATTTTGGTGATGTGGGTGACCTGACTCGCGCCTGTGATCTGTGGGGTATGACCTCGATCATGCGCATCAATCAAAATGATCAGGCCCTCATTTACCGGACCATGGACCGTGGAGTCCAGGGCATCGTCGTACCGCACCTCAACACAAAGGCAGAGGCGGATAATGTTGTGGCGGGTGGTAAATTTTCCCCCATCGGTGAACGCGGCCTGTTCACCAGTCGCCAGGGATACGGTGTCGAAGCGTACTTCGACAGGGCGAATGATCACACAATCTTAATCGTACTGATCGAGGACATCGTGGCGGTGAACAATCTCGACGAGATCCTTACGGTCGACCATATCGACGTTTTCTTTGTCGCCCCATCGGACCTGGCTTCCTCGATGGGTCTGATCGGTCAGCTTGACCATCCCGACGTTCAATCGACCTGGCAGAGTGCGTTGCGGAAAATTGCTGCCAGCGGTCGAGTGGCCGGCACACTGACCAATAACGACAACGTGGCGGGATTCGTCGAAATGGGAGTTCGCTTTGTCATGACGAACGCCGGAAGCTGGATCGACAGCGGGGCAGCCGCTTACAAACGAGCCGCCGGGCTGGACTGACAACATCCGTCCCGGCTTCGAGTCCATTCCGACCTTTCCGTTCAAGGTCTGCGTGAGCCCGCAGGTCAGTTGGTTGATCGTGCTGCTCCAGCAGGGATTTTCGGTTTCCGGTTTTGTCCTGGTGCACCAGTTCGTCGGCAGCAGATAAGACCTGAAGTCGATACAGAGTCTATATGCATCAGGGCATTAATCCCGGCGAAACAAACCGCGCAGACCTGCACCCAGCCACATGATGCTTAAAAACACTGCTGGCAGTGCCACAGAATCGTCATAGGTCAAATGGGAAACAATGGCTCCGCCCCAGTAGGCTGAGGACATGAAGACACCAAATCTCCAAAGCCATGGAAGCAGAAGCAGGACACCACATACCACGCCTGCGACACTGATCAGCGTGCGGTGCTGCATGAGACTGGCTTTTTCAAGTCCATCCAGCATGTCATCTGCACCCACGTTCACAATTTTTAGCACTCCAGCCAGAATCAGAACCACGCCCACAAGAACAAGAAGCGTACGACCAGTATTCAGACTGACCTTGCCATCGAATAATGCAGACATGATTGACTTTCTACAATGATTACACCGACCTTGCTTAGCTGTTGCAGCTGTCATCATGTTTGTGAGGTAACGGTCCGAGATCAATGGTCAGCAGACAGACAGTTGACACGTTTTGCAGACATCAGTGATTTTTTAGGACAGGCAATTGCCTGAGACAGTGAAAACAATAACAGCGTAGCCACTGACCGTACCGTTCACTCCGCACTTTCGATGATGTCGAGGAACACTGGCTCCGGCATTTTTATGAATACGTTGATCGCCTGCAGGCGGTACGGGTTAGTGGCAAATGTCTTCGCTGGGTATCGAATGTCGTCACACACCCAGTGCCGTGCGGTTTTTCAGTATCGGACAATGAGAGCTTCGGTTTCATCATTCCACTTGCCGCCGGGATAGGCGAAGTGCTTTGGACAAACCCCCAAACGACGCGCGAGAGTCGGATTGCATTCAACCAGTTCGTTGACGTAACGTTGCAGTCCGTCAGGGGCGTTGGTTCCTCTCATCAGAGCAGGACCGAAGAAGTGGACGCTGTGTGAGCCCCGATCTCCCAGCCCTGTTCGAGTCATTGTCCGAGATGATCCCGGTTCATCGACGGAAATGTCTGGTCGTCCGGCAGGTCACCGTTCGCCAGACGGGAGATCGTCCGGACCGTTCCGGTGAATCCGTATTCGGACATGACCGGTGCGGCGTTTTCAAAAATGTTCAGTCGGTTGTCATCGAAGTTCAGGTTGACGACCGGAGTCGACGGAAGATCCGCCGGACCGGGGTTCAATATGCTGCCGTTTTGATTCTCATGCGTCACACAGTATTCAGGCGGAGTGACGACCATCACGCCGGATCACAGTGGTCTGACACCGATTAATCTGTTGCGTTACGACCGGATCCGTCTCTCCCTGAGACAGGTTGACTGTCTGTCGACCGAAAAATCGGATTTTGTCGATTGGAGTTGGAATCCGGACCGTGTGGGCTGAGATGCTGCAGGAGGTCACGTAAACATCCGAATTTGCGGCAACAGTGAGCTCTCGGAACGGTCATCCGAGCTACGTTCGAGTTGCGTTTGCTCTGGTTTTTGGTCTACTATGGCAAGTGGTTTTGGGACAAATTTCGTACAACATTGAGATAGTGTTCATTGTTCTCGATTCAGAGTAACTCAGTGCGACTGTGTGACGGTGTCACTCGCCGCGAGTTAATGCGCGTTGGTGGTCTAAGTACGCTTGGACTAACGATGGAGCATATGCTCGACGTGCGGTCAGCGCAGGCCGAACTTGCGGTCCGACACAGCGAGACATTTGGCCGTGCGAAGCGGTGTATTTTTCTCTACATGTGGGGCGGTCCGCCGCATCTCGACACATTCGATCCGAAACCCGAAGCTCCAGCCGACATTCGGGGTGAGTTTTCACCGATCGCGACCAATGTTCCCGGTGTTGACGTGTCGGATCACCTGCCGTGGCTCGCGGAGCATGCCGACAAGTACGCAATTGTGCGGTCGGTGAATCATGCAGATTCCGATCACATTTCAGCCAGTCATGACCTGCTGACCGGAAACGCCTATCCCCGAGTGTCCAATTTTATCACGGCGCGGCGCAGTGATCACCCTCATATTGGTGCCGTACTTGCAAAACTGAAGCCACAGGCTCGCGATCTGCCGCCGTATGTACAGTTGCCATGCCTGTTGAAGAGCAATTCAGGAAAAGTCATCACTGGTCAGTACGGTGGTTTTCTTGGTAAACGATATGACCCGTTCATCATCGATGCTGTCCCGAACAAGGAACCGACGGAAGATCCGGAATTCACTCAATTCGCGCCCAGGTCAATGCAACTCGAAGAAGGGCTTACGTCCGTGCGTCTTGATGGTGTGCGTGATCTGGTGAAGACACTGGACAGCCGCGCTCGTGAACTGGACCAAAGTCTGGCAGCACGTGAACTGGACAGTTTGAGGCAGCAGGCATTTTCCCTTCTATGTTCTGAGCGGGTCCGGAACGCATTTGATCTGTCAGCGGAAGATGCTCAGCTGCGTGATCGTTACGGGCGGCATACATTTGGGCAGGAAGTCTTGTTTGCGCGTCGTCTGGTTGAGGTTGGTGTCCCACTTGTCACGGTGTACTGGCGTAACGGACCACCGAGGACGGATATTGGCTGGGACAATCACATCAACAATTTTCCGAACCTGAAAAACTGGCAGTTGCCACCGGTGGACCGAGCGTTTTCTGCATTGCTCGAGGATCTTTCCGAACGTGGCCTGCTGGACGAAACACTCGTTGTCTGGATGGGTGAATTCGGCCGCAGTCCAAGGATTGACTCCAGAGGTGGTCGCAATCACTGGCCGCAGGTCTTCTCGGTCGTGATGGCGGGCGGGGGCATTCGTGGCGGTCAGGTTTACGGTGCGAGTGACGAGATCGGAGCCTATCCCCAAGATCATCCGGTCTCACCGCATGACATCGGTGCGACAATCTTTCATTTGCTGGGTATTGACGCGAATCAGATGCTGCGGGATGGCTCCGGACGGCCGCATTATGTGTGCCACGGAGAACCATTGTTCGGGTTAGTTTAGAGCTCACATGGACACTCCTGCTTCGGCTCATCTGAGCGAGGCAGCACGATGTCGGTTTCGAACAGGCTTGTGTGTGTTCACTTTTGGCGAATACGGCGATGAGCGAAATTCAACCAGCAGGTGATCTCAGAGGACATACGAACTGGGTCTATGACGCCGCGTTCTCACCGGACGGCAAAACACTGGCTACCGGTGGCTGGGACCACACCGTGAGATTGTGGGATATGGCGGGGCGCCGACAACTCGCAGTGCTTCGGGGACACCAAACAGAAGTCTACGGTGTTGCGTTCTCGCCGGATGGCTCCAGGCTGGCTTCCTGCAGTGCCAACAACAACAGCGTCGTTCGGCTGTGGCACGTTCGGGACAGAAAGCAACTGGCCGTCTTTTCCGGACATTCCAATGTTGTTCATGATGTTACTTTTTCGCCCGACGGGGCTCAGCTTGCTTCGTGTGGTTACGACAAAACTGTTCGAGTGTGGGATGTTGAAGCCGGAACCGAGAAGTTTGTTTTGCCGGGGCACTCGCGAGTGGTGTACTCCGTTGCATACTCGGCTGATGGGAACCAACTTGGCGCGGCTGCCGCCGATACGGCGGTTCGGACGTGGGATCCTGCCGGACAACTTCAGGTCGAGTGCAAACCGGTGATGACGTGGGCCCACAAGCTTGCATTTTCTCCCGACCTTTCCCTCGTAGCCGCTGGTTACGGTTTCCGCGAACCCGATCAACGCCGACCTGCCGGTGTGATCAAAGTCTGGAGAATTGCCGATGGCGAAGAGATCCACACGTTTCACGGGCATCGGAACTGGGTCTACTCAGTCGCCTTTTCACCAGACGGAACAAAAGTGGTCTCTGGTGGTTGGGACGGAACCCTGAAGCTCTGGGATCTGGACAGTGGAAAGCAGCTGGCAACAATGGTCGGTCATCAGGACATCGTGCAGGCATTGGCGTTTGCCCCCGATGGCCAAACGCTTGCATCAGCCGGTCATGACCAGCGAATTTATCTGTGGAATCTTAGCCGTGTGGTTTGAGGGAACCTGCTGAGGTTTTTCCTGAAGCTGTCGGTCTCAGCACGGCTGGCAGTCTGTCTTTGATGACTGCCATATCCCACAGGCAATCGAGCATAGCGACGCAGAGCTGGCAGCGACAGGTGCTGGTACGTCGGCATGCACCGGCACACCTGAAGTGTTTGGCCTGTTATCAAAACGGTCGTGTTGTGCCAAACCTCCGTGCAGTAACGCCAAACACTGTCAATCTGGCGCGACCGCCGCCTGACGGTGTCACGGCCGCACTCGATTCAAGCTGCGCAGAGATACTTCATCCCATAACAAACAGCCCTGTGGAACGTGCCTGCAGTACAAGACACCGAGCTACCAGGGTCTGGTGTGGAATTAAATTTGACACGCACACCTTGCTTCCGTGGTAAGTCAAATTCCCCGGTCGCACCGGCTTATCATCATCCCGAACGATTCCGATTTCCTGACCTATGTAATATGGGCGCCTCGGGTTTCCACGTAGACAGCGTAGAGTGATGAACTTCCGGTCATGAACAGACGATTGCGTTTGGTTCCTCCGAAGCAAACATTGGAACAGATCTCAGGAAGAAGAATCTGACCGATACGCTGGCCGCCCTCAGGTTCGAATATGTGCACACCGTCGTAGCCGTTGCCAACCCACCCGGCACTTGCCCAGACATTGCCATCTTCATCAGCCCGAATACCGTCGGCGAATCCGCCCTTCATTTCGCCGTCCATATCAAGCATCATCGAAGCAAACTCGCGGCCATTGGACAGTTTGTTGTCGTTTTCAACCACGTCCCAGACTTTGATGTTATGCGGAGCGTCCTTGTAGTGAGATGCTCCGGTTTCAGCGACATACAGTTTTTTATAATCGGGTGAGAAGCACAGTCCGTTGGGTTTGAAGATATCATCAGCGACCTGGAACACCCTGCCGGTTTTCGAATCAATTCGATAGATCGCTTCCTTCTGATAGGGCTGTGGCGATCCCGTACTGGCGCGTCGCCCTTCGTAATTCATCAGGCCGCCGTATCCGGGATCAGTGAACCAGATGTCACCGTTCGGATGGACCGCGCCGTCATTCGGGCCGTTGAACGACTTGCCGTTGTACGTGTCCGCCAGCACCGTTCGTGAGCCGTCGTATTCGTAGCGCACCACGCTGCGCGTCAGGTGCTCGAACGAAATCTGTCGGCCCCGGAAGTCAAACGTATTTCCGTTGCTGTTGTTCGATGGATGACGCATGATTGAGACGTGGCCATCGTCTTCAATCCAGCGGTACTGCACGTTATTGGGAATGTCGCTCCAAACCAGATAGCGACCGGAACCGTTCCAGGCCGGTCCCTCGGCCCACAGCATTTTCTTGCTGTGAAACAGACGCAGGATTGGTGAATTTCCGAGCTTGTATCCGGCAAATCGTTCATCGAGCACCACTACATCCGGTTCTGGATATCGTACCGGTGCAGCGTTCGGTCCATATTCCCTGCCCAGTGCAACCGATGCAGCAGTAGCAACCGTCGCTGTTAGAAATGAACGGCGCCCGAGTTCAGTGTTCGAGAGATGGCCGGTTGGCTGCTCGTCCGGTGCGAAGTAATTCATGCTGTTCCTCTCAAAGCGAAGCAAGTTGAATTGGTGACTCAAATATATGGTTGGACATTGCCACAAAGTAGGCGAGTGAAATCGTGAATGCAATCGTTGGTTTGTCAGTCGAGTGATAGTCTTTGATTCGGGTCGTCGCGGGCGCAGGGAAAAATTGCAGGTGGATCCGCCAGCAGTAAGGCCGTGATTCCGCGGTCGAATCATGTTGCCCCGGAGAACGCACCTGATCTGAGCTGGAGACCCTGTCGGCGGGACCATCATTCGAGCTGTTGTTTTTGCTGTCGTGTTCTGCCGTAATAGTAGAAAAATCGCGGCATCGAGCGACTCATCATTCCCATACTTTTGAAGTGGCGGCCCTCGCCATGTTGTTCGAGATCGGCGCAGGACCGTGCGTACACTTTCAGCGTGTCGTCGATGATCTGACTGTACCGTTCGTCGTTGCGACCGAGATATTGCGCGTAAACCATTCCCGGAAGTATCATTGGGATGGTGCGTCCATCATTGTAGGAGTCCCAGAAACGGTCCCATTGCTTGTAGCGTATGTTTCTGACCTCCGGGTTCCACATCTCATCAGAAAGCCAGTGGCTGCATCTGACGAGCGCGCGCTCAACGTCGGGGTCGCCCGTTTTTTCATGGTAGCGCATCAGTGCTTCAGTCAGCACACCGACCATGAAGGGCGACCCTCCTGTGGGGAAGTCACTATGTGGCAGTGAACGCGGCCAGTGCCCCCGTTCTTCGTCCTGCGACGCGATCACACCCGCGATGAGTGCCCGAATCGTGTCGGTGTATTCAGGATCCCCGGTCACGTCTTCAAGAAACATCAGCGATACCAGTGTCCAGCCAAGGTGTCGTTCGGTGGTGGGTATGACATCTGGTTTTGCAGAGAGCTGAGGGCTCATCTCCCGGGCAAACTCAATAAGTGGCATACCCATTTCACGTGCCACTTCGAGGCTCCGTCGATCGCCGGTCAGCAGGTACTCCAGCAACATGCCTTCGACCCATTGGTGATCTGTGCCGTAACTGCTGCCCTCAACGTGATGATCGGTGTGACGGATCGATTTGCCCGCCATGTCACCGAAGTGCAGAGTATCAACGTCCCGAAAATGCTTTGCGAACGTCACGCCTTCCTCAAAGAACCGGACATTTCCGGTTCGGAGAAAATGAAAAAGCATCGCATAAGAAATCCCGAACTCATTGTTACGGCGGAATGCACTTTCCTCCGAATTGCGCCCGTCGCCATAGTCCCAAAAACCAAATTCATTGACCAGGAATTTGCGTTGCTGCAGATAACGCATGTGACCGGTTACGTGGCTGTGATAGGTTCCCTGCGGCAACTGAAAATCACCCAGATGATATTTGCCAAGGACCCCGGAATCACGGTAGCAATTCGGCCCCGCAAAGGCGTGCAGATCATTCAGTCCCAGTTCCGCAGCCGACCAGTTCGGGGATGCTGAGGGGGCAACCCTGATGGTAAATTCACTGCATGCGGCGCGACCAACTCGATAGAGCGGTGGACCGTCCTCAGCTTCGGGTGGATAAAACCACAGTTGAGCGCGATCCGAATTTACTGTCAGCTGAGACGGATACCGCTGCCAGAAATCATGGATCGCCAGTCCCAGGCATTTCGAGTTGCCGCTTAGTCGCAGACCGCCATGATAACGTGCCTGCACCGTTTGACCGTCAGATCCGCCGCCGTCAAAGACCGCTGTTTCCGGACCAGTCTGACGAACGCTGACATGTCGGTCGGCGTGGTTGGCTGTGCCTGGCAGTGCAGTTTCCATTTCACCCAGCTGGACATCACAGAAACCTCCGGCCAGACCAAGCTGAACACCAAATCCATGAAGTCCACCGACCTGATGATTGATAGCGGTATAGCTGGTTGAAACCTGTCCGTTAGAGAACACAGAAATTCGTGAAACAAAGGTGAACGATCTCTGTTCGCTGGTGGTGAGCGTTCCCTGACTGCGAACCACCGTTCGCAAGGGGCCCCGCTCTTCGATTCGAACATCCTCAAGCCGGACTCCAGCCGGGTCGACAGGATCTCCCAATAACAGCAACTTCGATCCACCGTGAAGAAACTGGATGCATCGATTCGTATTCCGAAGCGAAACCGATTCGGGCAGACCGAGCCGGTTTGTTGTGACGGAAAAATCGGGATAGTTGACTCGGAATCCATCATCCAGCCGGTGGGTTTCGGGAATCTTCGTCTGTCTGGGTGAGCGGGACCTGACCAGTTGAAACTCAAATCCGCCTCCTGCAGTCAATTCCGGAACAACAACGGTTACCAGGCCCCACTTCACTGATCCGTCATCCCATCGGGTCAGGACATCGAATTGACATTCCGTAGTATCGCCGGAAGGGGTCTGAACGAAAGGAGCCGGTATGTGACGGAGCCGGCTTCTGGGAAATGGCAGCCCCGAGGATACGGGGACATTGGATCGATTCAGTCCACGGGTTTCACGAATGGTCAGCGTAGCAAGTGACTCATCACGTTCGGCGGCCGGCAAAGTGGTCCAGGAACCAGGGATCAGCCCGGCCACAAGACATAACTCAATGGCAATTGCGACCGCGGGCTGACGAATTCGGTGTTTCACGGTGCCCTCAATGATCCAGTCAAAGATTCTCGTCACCCGGATGTCCCGCACTTTGTACGTGATTGCTCGCACGCAAAGTTCACACAGTCACTGAAGCATGGACCGATCGCGTGAGTCAAAAGCGGAAACGACACAGCGAACAGTACGTTATTTGCGGTAACGGCGTAGATGATGTTTGTGATAGTGATCCAGCATGGCATCACCGAAGTCGTTGTCGAAGTCACGATAAACACAATGAACATGATTGGCATCGTCCTGTGTGTTGTCGTACTCAATCAGGAACGTTGGGCCCTGAATGAGATAGTGATGTGGCTTCCCAGGTTCCAGACTGCCGCCCCAGATGAAGTGAATGTTTTCCACTCCGGCGCGATCAATACGGGCCAGATCCTGATCCGCCAGAGACCTGCGGATACGACCAATGTGTTCGCGCACGAGTTTCATCAGGATTTGACGCTGCGGCTTCGTCATGTCCGACGCAGCAACACCGTGCGGATCTGCTCGGCGAATCCTGCGCAGATTGCCGGTTGTCAAACCACCTACAGTCTCGGTCAGAAAATCGGGTATTTCTGCAAAGCCACTCGTGCGCTGTTTCGCATCGAACGATTTCGCCAGAGCACGACCCAGTTCCGTTTCGTTTTTCAGTACCTGAAGTCCCTGACGCGGGCCATCCGGAACAATGGCAGGAATCACACCGAAGAACGATGGAGTGACTGAGATCCAGCGTCCCTCGACAACCGTGACGTTCAGTGACAGGTGAAATCCTTCAACGCGGAATCCCCACGTTCCCTTTGGCGACGGACTTCCGAAAATCGTGAAGTAGTACTGATCCGAATCGCGGTACTGATTGGGCATATCATCGTTATCACGCAGATAGTCTCCCAGACTCATGATGGTGAATGCCTTTTGGCTTCCGACATGACTGAGTGTGACATTCATTAACGCGTAACCGAGTTGCCGCTGTCCGTCGTTGAGTTGCTTCAACGGGACGCCGCGGCGAGGAATCGGAAAGAAATGGAAATTACCTCGTTCGGTATCCTGAAACAGGTACTTTGCCTTCATGCCCGGATCGAGCGCATCGATAAACCGTTGCGCAGCGACTGCGAGTTCCTGAGCTGTTTCCGGAGACTCAGTGGCACCGGACGGCGGTTCTGTCGGTTCTTCTGCATGAGCCATCAGGAGTAGTCCGGCAAAACCAATGACCAGGATGTGCGGACAAAAATAATTAAACTTCGACTTCATGGTGACCTCTTCTGCAGTGTGTTGTCTTGATGCGTGGTGTCATTGCTCGCGAACAGGTTAGTCTGTGATCCGGGTTCCGGGCGAACGGGAACACACCACGACATTTTGCGGACGCCTGAATTGATGAATTGAAAGGTCGGTGAAGTCCGACCTTTGTCTGTTTCTGCAACGCCCGGTGTACGCATGGTAAACGAGGTGCCTGCAGAGAAGAAAGCAATTAAAGCGTCAAGGACTCTTGAATGAATCGAGTCACGCAGTCCCGGGTTTTGAGTGGTCCACATTGGATCATCTGCGACTTGTTCAGCTCCCCTGAGCAGATGCCCGGGAACAGACAACGTCACCGAACTGAGTCCGTGAAGGTTCGTGGTTCGAATCCCGCCGGCTGTGGAACGTCTCCTGTAATCACCGACCAGGTAGCGCCGGATTCCCGGAAAGCCCTGGAATCGCAGGACTTATAGCGCACGGCACATTGCGGGGTTGATACCGCTTGACCTCCCTGATTCCAGGACTGCATGACGGCATCCACCGCACCGGTCGTTAATAGTGTGCGTTCCGCCGGATACGGTTCGTGACCCGTCGTGAATGTGTACTGGATTGCGTGTGAAAGTGCTTTGAACAGACAACGGTTGCCCCACGGCCCGTTGAACAATGCGGTGGCCCGCGGTTTCGTTTCGCCACGCAGACGGCAGGCAAAGTTCCAGCGGTCGGAACTGCTGCCGGATCTCAGTACGGTGGCTCGTAGTCCGTCAGCGTATTTGACGGAGATAGCGTAATCACCGGACGGTTGTCGCAATGTGGACTTTGCTTTGGTGTCAGAACGGGCAGGCTGCTTTGCAAAGACGCCGACCGATGGAGGCGTCTGGCGAATGGCCTGCATGTTTGATTCTGCGGCCATGGCGGCATCAACCAGATCCTGTGACCACCGACCGGCCTGCTTTGCTCTTTCGAATTCGTCCCCCGTCAGCAGCTGGATTTCGGAAATCCCTGTTTCACCCCCCGAGCGAGTTTCCACAAATGACTGCAGTACTTCAAAAGCGTGAAAGTCATAGGATTCCAGACCACCACCGTGAATCGATACGGCTTCTTCGATTTCCGGATTCTTTGGAAGATTCAATTCCGGACGTCGCTGTGCCAGCGGCACCGAACTGCCGGCGATCAGAGGCATTTGCTGCTGTCGGGCAGTGTCAAACATTTCCCGGGACCAGTCCCATCGATATGAAAGATGCTTGTCATTGAACAGCGGTACATACTGATTTGATCGCCGCATGACTTCGATTGCTTTGTCGAAGAACTTTTTGCGGGGGTACATGTGCCGACCGGTTTCGCTGTACGGATAGTCGCCGTGTTCGCCGATGGACAGGACAGCGTCGACTGCGAGCTGGTCTCCTCCTGCACAAAGTGCGTCATCAATAGAATGATACAAAGGGATTTTAAATCGCCGTGAGACTTCTCGGGCCATGTCGTCATTTGGAAACTGATCCGCATAGAATGAAACGACGTCGACACCGGGATCCATCAGTGTGCCGTTGAAGTAGTATGGCCCCAGGAAGTTTTCCAGAATATTAAAAGCATGGCTGCGAAAACGCAGGACAGTAAAGATGGCCGCGACTCGAGGACGCTTCGCGGTCTTCGCAACAGCGGAGGACGACAACAGGGTCGGAACAGCAGCAGCCGTCTTCAGGAATTCCCGACGGCGAGATTTTTTTTCCATAGTGTCATTCTCTGATGAGGGACCAGTTCCCGATAGTAGATCATGAATTTCGCCGGATGTCATCGGTTGAATGATCGTCGTGTAAAAGATTTCAGTGTCATCATGGATATCCGATGTGTCTTCGATATCGGTGGACAGTGGGACTTGAACCGGTGACGTGCCCCGATTGAGCCGATCTCACCGGAAGAACAGGAATCACGACAGATCTCAGCGGTCCTTTACGTCATCCTGCACTCCACGAATTGGATTCTGGTACAGTGATCGCAGCTGAATGAGGAAGGCTGCGGAAAACGTCCGTGCGTTCCCTGTTCATTCGGTCTTTCGCTCAGGTTCGCACAGCGGCGCGCGTGCAGACTGATGATTTCCAGTTCGCGCCTAAGAACTGTTTCTGGTGAAATACGAATACGATTCAAACTATCCAACTATTGAAGCTTTGCGAGTTCGGGCGCGCAGGCGGGTGCCTCGATTTGCCTTTGAATACCTGGACGGCGGTTGCAATGAAGACGTCAATGTGCACAGAAACACGGCCGATCTTCGTGAAGTCCAGCTCGAACCGTACTACTTACGTGATCATTCGGGGATCGACCTGAAAACAGAACTTTTTGGCCATGTCTATGATGCACCGTTTGGTATTGCGCCCATGGGGCTGCAGGGACTCATCTGGCCACAGGCGGCCGAGATTCTGGCCAAAGCGTCTTCAGAGCACAATGTTCCCTTCATTCTGAGTACGGCGGGGACCAGCAGCATCGAGACGATTGCAGAAATCACAAACGGACGCGCCTGGTTTCAGCTCTATCATCCAACTGAGAACAGTCTGCGAGACAAACTCATTACAAGGTGCGACGAAGCGGGTTGTCCGGTATTGGTTGTCGTGTGTGACGTACCTACGGTCGGCTTTCGACCACGAGATATCCGCAACGGACTGTCGATGCCGCCAAAAATGACGGTCCGCAACATGCTGCAAATTGCCGCGAAACCTGGCTGGGCGGTACGGACCCTGTTTCATGGCCGCCCTAACTTCGAAGTTCTGAAGCCGTACATGCCGGAAAATCTGAACCTGGCAAACCTCGGACTTTTCATGAGACACTCGTTCGTCGGCAGAGTCAACGCAGACAGAATTGGACCGATCCGAGACCTGTGGAAAGGCAAACTTGTCTTGAAAGGCGTCGCCAGCGAAGAGGACACCGAATCGGCAATCAGGCTGGGTGTGGACGGCATTATCGTTTCGAATCATGGTGGACGGCAGCTCGATGCGGCTGAATCGTCGATCACGTCGCTCAGGAGAATAGCCAGAGACTATGGTGACCGAGTGGTTGTCATGATGGACAGTGGCATCAGGTCCGGACCGGACATCGCCAGAACACTTGCGTGTGGTGCCCGGTTTACGTTCCTCGGACGGCCGTTTATGTACGGTATCGGTGCGCTGGGGAATTCAGGTGGCGATCACACGATTACCATCCTGAAGGCGCAACTGGAGCAATTGATGGAACAGATCTGCTGCGTGAACACTGAAAATTTCGCCGATCATTTAATTTGCCGCACGACCGACGACTGAGTCAGTCTCGGGTCAGAGATCTCGTACGAGCGACATGATGAATCTCGAGGAGTTGCGCACAATCCTGTAAAACAGGATGACAGCGGATGTGATGCATCGCGTCGACACACGAATGACGTCGGCAGCATTGTCAGCTGTCTTCTGTATGGTCCAGCGATATTGCGACCGTTAATTGAAACTAACCCCCGGCGCGGGCGAGTTCCTGCTCTGTATATGCCTTGCTGGCTGCATTCAGTTCTGCCAGCAGTGTGTCAGGGATTTCAAGATGAGTCCCGCCAATGTTGTCCACGACGTGTTCCGGACTTTCTGCTCCTCCCAAAACGGTGGTCACCGCCGGATGCGAAAGGCTCCATGCAATCAACAGCCTCGGTCGTGTCGTGCCAAGCTGGCCGGCAACCTTATCAAGGACGCCAATCAACGATCCGTACTCGGCATTTTCGCTGCGACCAGGAGAGAGCCGTCCACAGTCCTGGGGACTGAATGCGAGGATTCCAAGGTCCGTCCGTTCAATGACCTGCAGTAGCTCAGTGTTCATACGTGATCCGGCGGCGATATGGAAATAATCTTCCGTTCCGGCGATGCCATGACTCGTTTCATCGGAGGGCAGTTGCACGTATTTTTCGACGTTTTCCGGAGTGAAATTCGACACTCCCCAGTAACGGATCTTTCCCGATTTCACCAGCCGCTCCATGGTATCGGAGATTGATTCCGGTGATGTGTGTTCGTCATCGCCATGCAGCAGAAACAGATCAATGTAATCGGTTCCCAGTCGGCTGAGACTTCCCTCACACTTGCTGGTCAGCATTTCAGGGGTGAAATGCACCTTCTCACCCACACTGAATTTATTGGTATCAGGGTCCTTGATCAGTTGATAGTGGGGAGTGGCCTTTGTGCAGATCACAATCTCGTCGCGGCGGCCTTCAATCACACGACCCAGCACTGTTTCCGAACCTCCCCAGCCGTAAGCCTCGGCCGAGTCGAAGAAATTGATGCCAACATCCAGACACCTGTAAAGCACGTTTCGTGCTGCGGTGTTATCGTCGCGAGGCAGTTGGCGAAAGGCGGTTCCCTGACAGTACCGTGTTACGTGCAGGTCCGTCTGTCCAAATTGCACACGCTCAGGCGCAGGAGCAGTTGAGGCGGCCGACACATTTCCCGTCAGCACACCAGCGGCGAGGGAAGACACAGCGGTATTAAATGTACGCCGACTGACACAACGATCTGCTAACCACGAATCGGACTGACCGGAACTAAAATTTGTTGGTGGTGTCATCACTCTCACCTGTAATCAGCGCCTGCGCTGCAGCGCTGTATCGAAATGGGTACATCAAAATTAAATGTGATCAGGCCCCGAAACAGAATTGTATCTCACAGTAGATTGATGTCTATCGGCTGTTTGCAACGCGATCGCAGGACGCGTGGATTGATGAACGTTGACAGTGTCAGAACATCTGTTGTGGAATTTCAGTTTTTCGTATTCCTGCCTGTTTTTAATGTCGCAACGGTGGTTGAGTCGTCCGACGATTGTGTTGCATCGAATGGAAGCGGTCGTGCTCTCAGTACCTGCCGTGAAGCTGGCTGGGCTTGTTCTTCACATGGGCAGTCGTCTTGCTGGCAATTGTAGACCACTCACACGAGTCTCGTACGACTGGTATGAGAATGGACGTGAGGTGGACGTCAGTGGTACACTATTCAATCGATCTGGATTGAACTCTCTGGTCGAATTCAGACAGTTGATTGTGGAAAAGAAACAGCGATTCATCCGTGAATCGTTTCCCATTTGTTGTGGTACGCGCTCGGTCGGGCACTCGGGTCGACGAACTTACCCGCACCGGCAGACGTCACAGGCAATCGCGGGGCGTCAGGAATGGAATGTGTCACCGTCAGCCCGGTGTCGTCACATTGGCAAACGTGGGATAAACGAAGTTAAGGAACGACAAATGCGACATCACTATTCCCGCCGAAAATTGCTTCGTGGTGCCGGTGTTTCCATGGCTCTGCCGTGGATGGAGTCGCTGACAGTGTGGGGTGATGAGACGGTACCAAAATCGGAACCAGGCAGTCACGCTCCCGTGCGCGTGGCGGTCCTGTTTTCCGGCAGTGGGTTCCACGCCGGTCATTGGTGGGCCAGGGGAAACGGCAACGAGATGGAACTTGGGCCGGTGCTTGAGCCGTTGAAGGACTTCCGCGAAAAACTTCTGTTGATTGACGGCTTGTACAACGAGGAAGCTCTGAAGGGGAACATCCACAGCTCACAGACGGGGAATCTGCTGTCCGGCGCCCCGCTGGCAGACGGGGGTGAGATCCGCAGCGGGACCAGCTTTGACCAGATGATAGCGCAGCAGTACGGACGTTCGACGAAAGTGCCGAGTCTTGTACTGGGCTGCGAGCGGTCGAATCCGGGGATTCATAAGAATTACTCGATGCTCTACAGTTCCCATATCTCATGGAGTTCTCCGACCGCTCCGACTCCACTGGAGCTCTATCCGGCTCTCGCATTTGACCGGTTGTTTAAGGATCAGGGGGAACTTGGTGAGCAGAGTGTGCTTGACGCTGTGCTGGGTGAAGCCACTCGTTTCCGGAACAAAGTCAACCGGCGAGATCAACAAAAGCTCGACGAATATCTTAACTCTGTGCGCGAAGTTGAACGACGTATCGAGCAGGCAGGGCAGGAGGGGGAACTGCAGGGCTGGCGACCAACGCTCGACAAACCCAACATCCCGCGACCTCCGGACGGAATTCCACAGAATTTCGCTGAGCACGCTCGGTTGATGTGCGACATTCTCGTGTTGGCATTTCAAACCGACACGACACGGATCGCGACGCTCAAGGTCAACAACGACCACAGCTATCTGCAGTTTCCACATTTGGGCGTCGAAGTCGGACACCACGAGCTTTCACATTCGGATCGCGGTGTTCAGTCACCCGACTGGCTGAAGGTGAATCAGTTCTGCCTGGGGCAACTCGGCTATATCGCTCGCAGACTGGATGCGATCCAGGAAGGTGATCGAACGGCGCTCGATAACTCGATGCTGATGATGTGTTCCAGCATGATGTCCGGCATTCACGACGCTACAAAACTGCCCGTTGTGATTCTTGGTCGCGGTGGCGGAAAACTGGAATCAGGCCGAGTGCTCGACTACGGTGGAAAGTCGAACCGAAAAATGTGTAGTCTTTATCTTTCAATGATGGACAAATGTGGTGTCCATCTGGAGGAATTCGGAGACTCAGGCGAACGTCTGATCGACGTGTGAGGTGCTCGGATGGAACAAGACCACTATCAGAGTCATCATGCGAATTGACGAGAAGTTTTGCATACGGGCTGGTGTCAGGATGTTCTTCCGATGCTCGTTCGGTCAGCACACTGATACTTCGATACGAGAGTACTGATACTTCCATACGAGAGTCTCGAATCACTGTCCGCAGACAATTCTGTGATCACCAGCCTTTCCAGCTTCCGTCCGCGTTCCGGTACTGGCGGTAGGTCATCCGTTTGTTATACGGTAACTTTGCGATGTCCTGCTCTTTGACCTCAATTCCCAGACCAGGCCGGTCGGGAAGATTCACGAATCCGTCATTGAGACGCAGGTCGTGGTCAACGAATTCGTCAAATCGTCGGAACCAGCTTCCGGACACTTCCTGGATCAGGAAGTTACGGAGCACTGCGTCGGCCTGAAGCAACGCTGCAAAATGGATGGGTCCGCTCGCGTTGTGTGGAGCCATGAGCATCCGGGCTTCGTCGGCCAAATGAGATATGTGCAAAAAATTATCAATGCCAAAGCTGTGGCTGATATCCGGCTGCAGGAAGGCACAGGCTCGTGCATCAATGACTTCTTTGAAATCCCGATATGAAAACAGTTTTTCGCCTGTGGCAATCGGGACAGGACTTTTCTCAGAAATCTGTTTCAGAACTTCTACCGAACCGACCTTGCAGGGTTCTTCGATAAACAACGGGCGATAGGGCGCCACCAGACGGGCAAACGCGAGACTCAGTTCGGGCGCGGGGCTGCCATGCGTATCGAGCAGCAGTTCAATGTCCGGTCCGACGTCTTCGCGGACTGCTTTGACAATTGCGACGCAGTGCTCCAGCTCGCGACGGTCCATCTCCCAGGTCCGCCCTTCCAGCGGATTCCCCTTCAGGCCGCGTGCTCCGGCCGCGACCGCAGCACGAGCCTGCTCGCGTGCCTGGTCAATCGAGTCGAAGCTCAACCCGCCGTTGTCGTAGACCAGAATGCGGTCACGCTGGCGTCCGCCGAGCAGTTGATGGACGGGCACATTCAGCGTCTTACCGGCGATATCATACAAAGCCATGTTAACGGCCGCGACGGCACTGCCCAGAATCGGACCACCCTTCCAGGGAAGGCGATTGGTGATGTCATCGCAGATGGCCGTCACGTCCAGTGGATCGCGTCCGATCAGCAGTTCATTCCACTGGTGCAGGGCAGTGCGAACAATCGGTGAAATCCACTCACCGCTGCCTTCGCCCCAGCCCGACAGACCCGCATTGGTCTCGAGTTTCAGAAAAAGCCACGTCTTGAAGCCACTGGAAATTGGTTGCCGGGTCTTTGGGTCCAGTCGCACCGGACCGGTGGCGACATTGAACATATAGGTCTTCAGCTGCGTGATCGTCACGCCGGACTGTTTCGCAGGTGCAGCCTCAGTTGTGCTGCCGTGTGCGGTGGCGAAGGCCATAGCCGCACTGGCCGAAGTCGTCACAAAACTGCGCCGGTCGATTGCCACTGGAATGTTGTTCATGATTTGCCTCACTGGTGTATCGAAAATGCCGGACGAAAGTTGTCACGTTCGCAGCAACGACGAATTGACGGCTTCAACGGAAGAACAGCCTGACGCAATCATGGCGTTCGTCAATTCGTCACGCAGGATGTCAAGAACACGTCTGACACCTTTCTCACCTCCCGCAGCGAGGGCCCAGGCCTGCGGACGTCCAATCATGACTGCTTTGGCCCCCAGCGCAAGAGCCTTCATGACGTCGCCGCCGCGGCGAATGCCGCCGTCCATCAGGATTTCGATCTCTCCGTCGACTGCCTGCACGACATCACTCAGTACATCAATGGATGCCGGCATACCGTCCAGTCGCCGACCGCCGTGATTGGAAACGACTATGCCGTTCAAACCCAGATCGACCGCCTGTCGTGCGGCGTCTGCCGAGAGAACGCCCTTGAGAAGAATCGGGAGTCTGGTCAGGCCGCGCAGCCACTTGAAGAAGTCCATGTTCAGCGAAATGTCCCAGGCAGCCGCATTGAATTCAATGAGGTCCATGTGGCTGCTTCGATCTGTCAGATGTGTGTATCCGATATCCTGCAGATGCTTCAGCAGCATGTCCTTCGGCACTGTGAAACGATTTCTCAGATCGGCGTCCTTGCGTTCACCCAGATCCACCGTGACCACAATTGCGCTGAATCCGGCAGCTTCCGCCCGCGCAACGAGGCGTTGGGCAACTGCGCGCTGACGCGGGACATACAGCTGTAACCATTTCGGGCCGTCGGATGCCTGAGCAATCTCTTCGACGCCGTTCAGCGCGCTCGAGCTGGCTGCGCAAATTGTGTTGGCGCTCGCGGCGGCTCTTGCTGACGCCAGGACACCCTGAGGGTGCAGCATTCTCAATGCTGCGACCGGGGCCAGAAGAACGGGCATCGAGATTTTCTGACCAAGCACTGTTGTCGACAGATCCGTTGTGCTCACTCCATGCAGCAGTGGGGGCAGAACACGGATGCGGCGGAAGGCTTCCACGTTGTCGCGCAGCGTGACTTCGTCTTCCGAGCCTGTGGTGACATATTCGAAGCTGGCTCGTGGAAGCCGAGTGGCTGCCTGTGCAATAAAGTCGCTGACAGTTACGGGAAGGTCGGATGGCGCTGCAGAATGTGCAGGATCAGTGAGTTCTGCTCGATCATCTGTGTCTGTTGCGCCAGTACTTCTGGCAGCGAACAGACCGGCACCCAGCGTGAGCAGTTGCGAAAAAAAACAGCGATTCATTCTGCCAGCTTTCCACCGAATGATCAGACAACACATGTCCGACACGGCTGAAATGCCAGTCTGGATTGATCGTCTCGGTTTGAATGGTCATCGGGTTTCACGGAGCGAATCCACTGTGTTACGAAGCTGTTGTACCTGAGTTCGCAGTAGCTCAAGTTGCCTCATCACATCCTGTAGTGAATCCAGGGCGTTTTCTTCGTAATGATGGTCAGGCATTTCATGAAGTTCATGTCTGACAATTTGTACCCGGTGTTCTACTTGCTCTGCCAATTCAGGAAGATCGGCTTCGTACAGATGCATGATGGCACGTTCCATATTTTCGATACGGCGATGAATGCCTCTGTGTGGCTGCCGGTGTTCTGCTTCATGGTGGAAATGCTCTTCACGGTTTCCATCCGCACGATGCGGTTCCGGTCTGTGTTCATCCTGCCGCCGACGGCGGTTCTGAAGGTCGCCTTCGAGTTGTTCGAGTAATCGACGCGCGAACCACAACCCCTGGCCTTCCTGAATTCGAGGTATTCTATTCTGCAGTCGTCTCCTGTTTTGTCGCCGTTCCGATTGATTCGATTCACGTGTCAAATCCTGGTGACGCTGGTGCGGGGCACCGCGATCCAGTTGTGGAGGCTCATCGGGTTCCGGTTCGTCGACGAAAGCCTCTGTCTCGACACCCGGATCGGTAACCAGGTCATCCCTGCGGATCTCAGTCGGTTCCTGCTGGACGATGTCAGCATTTTCAGGGGGTTCACTGGATTCGTCCGCCAAAACCAATGCTGTGATGGTGTAAATCCCCAGTACGATTGTGGCCGGCTTCATGTAAGACATGATGTCTCCTTTCGCTGCGTGAGGGCGTCCGGTTCACTCAGTGCGATTCATTAATCTTATAGTCGCGATATTGAACTGACTTGCAACCGCAAATGTAGGCCATCTGCGTTCGTCGACAGGGGGGTAATGAGCTCTACGGGGCTGACATGGCGTTGGATTCCTTTCGTATTCACACCAGCTGTCTTTGTGATCACAAATCAAATTGCGATCACAAATGGGTCTCGGCTGCCCAGTCTTTGTTTAATTCTGCGGTCGTTCGATGATGGCAGATGAAGATGACAATTCACTGATTCAGAACAAATTGATCTACATGCCGGGAACGGTAAGAGGCTGACCATTGTCTTGCGAGCTCATGGCCAGAATGAATGGAACCGCCTGCTCAGCCCATTCGTCCGGCGAGGGATAACTGTCAGCACCAGTACCGAAGCAGCTTTGCAGCATGTCTGTGTTGATGATGCCCGGATTTAGCGGAATTGCCGCCACGCCCGTTGGAAGGTCTGCAGCAAGGGCACGTGTCAGGCCTTCGATGCCCCATTTTGAGGCGCAATAAGGAGCCACATCTGGTGACACCGATCGTCCCCAGCCGCTGCTCAGATTGATGACGACTCCGGAGGACCGTTCCACCATTGCCGGAACAAAGTGCCGAATAGTGTTAGCGGTTCCGTTGATGTTCACTGCTGTCAGTTGATCGAATTCCTCTGCTGTGATCTCCCACAGTGGGGCATTTGCATTGATCGTTGCAGCATTGTTGATCAGAAAGTCTGGTGCCCCGTATTGCTCAAGAATTCGGCCGGCCCACGATGTCACCTCGGAGTCCGAGGATACGTCCACAACATCAAACCGATGCTGCGGTCCCGATCGTTTCCGCAGTTCGTCGATGCCTCGCACGGATCGCGCACAGCCACAAACCGTACATCCGCTGGCTGCGAACCTCATGGCCATTGCCCGTCCAATGCCTCGTGAAACACCTGTAATCACAACGGTGGTCATTTTTTCTGCTTTTTTCCGGAGTCGTTCGATGCGACGAGAATCGACCGCAGTTTCAGACGTGTGCGGATCGTAGCATTGCATCAGCGGTTGTGTAGTATTTCGCCACAGGTACGGTCACCGATTGGAAACCGATGGACTGCGACACAGGTCTGCGGGTTGCGAATTCAGTGTGTAACAGTCACCCGGAATCCAACGACCGAATGCGCAGCGGTCATTCATTGGAAACGTGTGGTCTGATCGGCATCGGTGTCGTTCCCGTGCTATTGCCGAATGAGTCAGCGGCACCGCAGGTTTTCCGCTATGATTCGGACAGGTTTGATATCCGAATGGTTGATCGGCATTGATGGATGTTACGGAATCATGTCCGTTGTTCAGTCAACACACGGTCGGCACGTGATTGATTTGGTAATTCGACTCTGCGAAATCGCAATAACTCATTTTCCTGGAATTTCTGGATGGGAACAGAACTCAAACTGCTTCTGCAGACGATCGTCGTGTTGTCGGCAACAGTGCCTGCGTCGTCACACGGTGCGGCTGGAGACTGGCCCACGTGGATGGGGCCGAATCTCAACGGGATATCCCGGGAAAGTGGCTGGTCGACAGACTGGCCGGACAGTGGGTTGGCTCAGGTCTGGTCCAGGGAAATCGGAATTGGATTCAGCTCTGTCAGTATTGTTGACGAATTGCTGTACACAATGGGTCATTCCGGCGGGAAAGAGACCGTTTGGTGCCTCCACGCTGAGAGTGGAGACGTGGTCTGGAAACAATCCTATAACGCAGAACGAAATTCGAATTTGTATGAAGGTGGTCCCGGTTCAACTCCCACAGTTGACGGCAACTTTGTTTACACGCTCAGTGTGGACGGCCTGCTTGCCTGCTTCAACCGGAAAACAGGAGACGTGATCTGGGAGAGAGATCTCCAGCGGGAGCTTGATGTCGGTCTGCACGAATGGGGTTTCAATTCTTCACCGCTGATTCTGAGACAGCAGCTAATCGTCCAGGGCGGACGCGTGGTGTCCTTTGATAAGACGACGGGCAGGAAAAACTGGCAGTCTCAAAGACACCGTGCTGGTTACGGATCTGTACGGGCCTTTTCACACAGGGGTGAAACACTGCTGGCCAGCCTGGACTGCGACGGTCTGCGGATCAGCACAGCGCAGGACGGAGACCTGGTCGCATTCGAAGAATGGAAGTCGCCGTTTGGAACGAATTCCACCACGCCGATTGTGGCTGGTGATATGATTTACATATCGAGCGGATACAACGTTGGTTGCGGTTTGTTTCGTCTTGGTGACGGGGAACTCAGGGAGGTTTACCGCAGCAGAAGAATGCGAAATCATTTCAATAACAGTATTCTGCTGGACGGATATCTTTATGGCATGGACGGTAATTCCAACCTGGGACGGGTCGTTACACTGACGTGTATGAATTACCAAACCGGCGAAGTGAGATGGAAGCATCGTGGTCCGGGATGCGGTTCACTGATGATTGCGAATGACCGCCTGCTGATTCTCAGCGAGGACGGTATCCTGATTGTCGCAGAAGCAACACCGGACGATTACATAGAACTGGCTCGATCGCCATTTCTTGAGGGTCGCTGCTGGACGGTTCCCGTTTTGCTGGACGGTCGAGTTTATGGACGCAATGCTGCCGGGAATCTTAAGTGTGTTCAGCTGCCGCCGGAGTAACATTCCCCGTGGGTGATTTGTGCTGTGTTCATTGAATCCCGGCACTGTCGTATTATTTTTCTGAGGATCAACATGAGACTGTTTGAATCGCGATTGGTCGTTTTTTCCCTTTTGGTTTCGGTGACAGTTGTATCGTTCGCACGTGCCGGTGATGAGATTTACCAGCTCGGAAAGGAGTCGATGCCGCATGAAGACGTTCCCAAAGGCCAACTGACAGAACACGTCTGGAAGAGTGAACTGCTTCCCGAGACGATTCGCCGTTATTGGGTGTACGTTCCGAGTCAGTATGATGCCTCCAGACCCGCAGCCGTTATGGTCTTTCAGGATGGACATGCGTACGTGGATCAGGAGGGCTGGTTCCGAACTCCCGTGGTATTCGATAATTTGATTCATGCCGGTGAATTGCCGGTGATCATTGGAATCTTTATCGATCCAGGACACAAAAAGGAAAAATTGCCGGAGAAAGCCGGCTGGCGTCCGCGCGCGGAAAATCGAGACTTCGAATACGACTCGATGTCGTCTTTGTATGCCCAGTTTCTACTGGAAGAGATCCTGCCGGAAGTTGGTCAGCAGTATCAATTAACCGAAGACCCCAGCCAGCGCGCAATCTGCGGAATTAGTTCTGGCGGAATTTGTGCCTGGACTGTCGCCTGGGAACGTCCGGATGCTTTCCGTAAAGTTCTGAGCCATGTCGGTAGTTTCGTGAATATTCGAGGAGGACATGTCTATCCGGCATTGATTCGAAAGTCGGCACCACGCCCCATTCGCGTGTTTCTCCAGGGCGGTTCAGAAGATTTGAACAATGCTCACGGGAACTGGCCGCTGGCGAATCAGCAAATGGCATCGGCCCTGAACTTTGCCGACTATGATTACCGCTTTGAATATGGAGAGGGGGCTCATAACGGCATCCACGGTGGTGCCATCCTGCCCGATTCTCTGCGCTGGTTGTGGCGCGATGAGAAGTAAATGACCGAACGCGATTCGAGAACGGAAACCTCGGTTTTTTCAAAAATTCTGGCTGCTGTGCCGTCACTGTTGCGTGGACAAACACCGGTGCGTCCACGAATCAAACTCGACTCATGAGTGGTGGCATAATTTCGGAGGTGCGGATTTGACGGAGACAGCAACAGGAAGTCTCTGTACCGCAATCAGTCATATTTTAATTACGATGGGTTGATGACCTGACGAATTGTTCTCAGCTGCTGTCCGGCATACACGTTCCCGGGATTCGATTCCGATTCAGGCAGGAATGTTACGTTGATTCATAGAATATTTCTCAGCGACCCAGGAACACTTGAACCAGCGCCCGCTTCAGAGAAACTGTGGCGTCTTCGGACGGTGATGCTCAATTCATAATCTCTAGCTGCAGGAAAAAACGATGTTGGGTGCATCACTTGATACCAATGACTACATGACGCGACTGAACGAGGAACTGGATCGCATCGATCGGTCCGACATGCAGCGCTGGTCCGATGCGATCTACGAGGCATGGCATTCCGGAAATTTTGTGTACATCATCGGTAATGGCGGATCCGGAACGACGGCCAGTCACATGGCGGAAGACCTCGGCAAGAGTACACTTCATGAAGCCGAGCTAAATGACGAGTCGAAAAAAAGACTTAAAGTCCTGAGTCTTACGGATAATGCCGGTTGGCTGATGGCGGTAGGAAATGACCTTGCGTACGACCAGATTTTTGTGCAGCAATTGATGAATTACGGCCAGTCGGGAGACGTACTGCTGGCGATCAGCGGATCGGGCAACAGCCCGAACGTACTGAATGCAGTTGAGTGGGCCAATCGACACGAAATGAAGACGTTTGGCCTGACCGGGTACAGTGGAGGCAAATTGAAAGACATGCAGCAGGACGGTCTGCACGTTGACCTCGATGACATGGGTATGGTGGAGAGCATTCATCTGTGTCTCTTCCACTGGGTTCTCAACGACGTCTTTGCCAGAATTAACAGTACAGGTCGCTATGCAGGCTGAACGGCTGCCGTACTGACCAGTCAATACAGATTGACAACATTGACTTTTCCGCTGCACCAGCGGACAGCGTCACTCACCTGATGACAGTTTCACCTGAAGCAATGATCCTCGGAATTGAAATTGGTGGTACCAAGCTGCAGTTGGGTGTCGGACGCGGTGAACAGGCAGCGTTCGAGACATTGATACGTCGCGACGTCATTGCAGCGAATGGTGCCCAGGGAATTCTGAATCAGATTCAGGAATGCGTAACATTACTGAATCGGCAATTTCATATTGAAAGCGTTGGCATTGGTTTTGGGGGTCCGGTCGATGGGTCCAACGGACGTGTGACCACCAGTCATCAGATCCAGGGCTGGACGAATTTTCCGTTTGTGGACTGGATCCGGGATGAGCTTCAACTTCCGGCCCTGCTGGGAAATGATTGTGACTGCGCAGCACTGGCCGAAGCAAAATACGGTGCCGGCAGAGGCTTCCGCACGGTGTATTATGTTACGGTCGGAACAGGTGTCGGAGGTGGACTCATCATCGACGAACGTGTCCACGGAGTTGATCGGCCGGCGGCAGCAGAAATCGGACATCTGCGGCCGGGCCTGCATGCCAAAGGTTCTGATGCCACCATCGAATCCATTGCCAGCGGCTGGGGCATTGCAGCGACCGCTCGCGCGTGTCTGCGAGGCGATGCTGAGCGCGTCCACGATCAACTTATGCCAGACGGTCGCCCGCGACTGTCGACCAAAGATGCAAAAGACCTGTTGAGTCGGTGCAAAGGAAATCTGGATGCACTGACAACGTTGATGATTGCCCAGGCCGCTGAGGCGGGAAATATGGGCGCACGATTAATCCTCGCAACATCCACGGATGTACTTGGCTGGGGGATTGCCCAGGTGATGGCGCTGATCGATCCGGACATTGTTGTTGTAGGTGGCGGAGTTTCACTGATGGGTGAAGACCTGTTCTACGGTCCGCTGCGGGAGGCGGTTTCGCAATATCTGTTTCCGCCGATACGTGATGCCTGGCAGTTGGTTGATCCGGCCCTGGGCGAAGAAGTGGTTGTGCACGGAGCAGTGGCGCTTGGGGCAAGTTGTTGACACTGAAGTATTGTTGTGGTGCCAGGAACTGAGCTACTAACCCAAAGTCTCTGAGGAAACGTACATCGGGAAGGACCTGATGAACAGAATGCAGCAAACGGTCACTCTTTGTGCTTGAGACACCGTCTGGTGTCATTCATAGTTTCGACAATCTCGATTAATCAAAGTGGGTGCAAGCCTCTTGCGACGGAACACAGTTATGCAGTTTTCTCCGTTTTCCGAAGAAAATCTAAATCGTCGACAGTGGATCAACGCTGCCGCAGGCGGTGCGGCAGCAGGACTGATCCACCAGGGACGGGGGTTCACGTTTGAGCAACAGCCTGCGGCAAAACAGCTGCTGGTACATAGTCACACGCCTTTGAACGCCGAACCTGAGCTAAGTCATTTGGTGGAGTCGTGGCAAACTCCGGTCAAACACTTTTATGTTCGAAGCCATGCGCCGGTTCCGGAAGTGGACCGGGAGACATTTCGGTTGAAGGTTCAGGGAATGGTCCACCAGGAACTCAGTTTGTCGATGGACGAACTGGACGACCGCATTCCAGCCACCGAGGTGACCGCTACCCTGACGTGTGCCGGTAATCGACGGCGTGAACACAGTCTTGTGAGGCAAACAGGCGGACTACAGTGGGCCGCAGGCCCGATCGGAAATGCACGCTGGGGTGGTGTGCGGCTGGCCGATGTTTTGAGGTTGGCCGGATTGAAAAGCGGTGCAAAGCATGTCTGGTTCGAGAGTGTTGACCGAATTGAAAAAAAAGGTCATACGTTTCCGTTTGGGGCATCGATACCGATGGCGAAAGCTCTGGAGAAGACCGAGAACGGAAACAGTACGTTACTGGCGACAACAATGAACGGTCTTCCACTGCCGCCGGACCATGGATTTCCTGTACGGACGGTAGTGCCTGGTTATGTCGGAGCTCGCAGCGTCAAATGGCTTGGCCGAATCGTGGTCAGCGATCGGCCTTCCGAAAATCATTATGTTGCTAATGCCTACAAGCTGGTTGTGAATGGTGATCCTGGTGAATTGTCAGCGGCTCCTCCTGTTTATGCGTTCCCAATCAATTCGGCAATCTGCCTGCCAGGTGCGCACGCAAAGCTGGTGCGCGGTGAATTGACTGTGCGCGGTTATGCGCTTCCGCCCGGTGAATCGGGGCGAACGATCAGTCGAGTTGAAATTTCCACTGATGGAGGGCACGACTGGCACCGGGCAGCATTACTGTCTCCTGCCCAGGAATTCTGCTGGCGCCTTTGGCAAGCAACGGTGCCATTGAACTCCATGACAAAGCAATTAATCGTACGAGCTGTGGATTCCAACGGTATTGTTCAGCCTGAAACGGTGGATTGGAATCTGAAAGGTTATCTTTACAACGCGTGGTACCATTTACCCGTTCAGATTGGTACGTGATGCCGCAACGCATTGTGGATGAATAGAAGACCCGATCTCCACCACTGTCATGGCTGGATTTGGCCGCTGAGCTTATTCTTGTGTGAGAATCTCTTTGTCCATCGTGGAGTTTCCTGCTTGTCTGGAGAGATTCGATGTCAGTTTTAACTCGACGAACAATGATGTCCGCATCCGCAGTCAGCATGATGGCGGGAGTGAGTGGTGTGATTCGTGCCGCCGATGCCGAACAGGCATTCACTGTCCACGAGATTCGAACAATCAGTGAACAGTCCGATCGTTATCACGGCTGGCCGACACTCATCCGTCGCCGCAATGGAGAACTACTGGTGGTGTGTTCCGGCGGGCGGGAGTCTCACGTCTGCCCGTTTGGGCGAATCGAACTGATTCGATCGTACGACGATGGAGCAACCTGGAGTTACGCCCGTACGATTCTGGACGGTCCGATCGATGATCGTGACACAGGCATTGTGGAAACGTCCAAAGGAACACTGCTGGTCACAACCTTCACATCGCTGGCATTCGAAGCATCGTACCGTAAAGCGGCTACAGATATCGGGGCTGAAAACCGGACGATGTCCGCAGCACAGTTTGCCCGATGGCAGGCAGTGTGGCGCCGGCTGCCGGAGGGACAGCATGCAGCCCATTTGGGTTGCTGGATGTTACGATCTGAAGATGGAGGCCATACCTGGTCTCCGGTCTGGCGGGTTCCGGCAAACAGTCCGCATGGTCCTGTCAATCTCAGCGACGGTCGACTGATGTACGCAGGCGCCGAGTTGTGGAGCAAAAAACGGCGAGTGGGCGTCTGGATCTCAGAGGATGATGGTAAAACCTGGAATCTGCATGCCGAACTACCGGTCCGGGCAGGGGATGACCCGGACCAGTACCATGAATTGCACGCTGTTGAAGCCGTTGACGGTCGCTGGATTGTGCACATCAGAAATCACAATTCCGCTAACAATAAAGAAACTCTTCAGACGCACTCTTTGGACGGTGGAAAGACGTGGGTTGAACCGTACTCGATTGGGGTTTGGGGGTTGCCGTCGCATCTGCTGCGTCTGTCTGATGGTCGTCTGCTGATGACGTACGGTCATCGGCGACAACCCTTTGGAAATCAGGCAAGACTGAGTGATGACAACGGAATGACCTGGTCAGATCCTGTGATTCTCTACGGTGATGCCTCCTCCAGTGATCTGGGGTATCCGTCCACTGTGGAAATCTCTCCCGGTCGGCTGGTCACTGTGTGGTACGAGGTGTTACCTGAAAGTTCGATGGCTCAATTGCGAATGGCGAGATGGCAGTTGCGTTGACAGCTGAAACTTTTGCCTGAACGGCTGAATGTTTGTTCTGTCTGTTGGGAAACTCTGTGCTGACGGTTCGAACCGCGAAAGAACGGCCATCGAACCTGAGTGCGGTCACTGCAGGATCAGGCCAGTTTCTTTTCTGCAATCGTACCGGCTGGCGTTGTTTTTACGTCGTATCCCGCCTGCTCAAGCTGTGCACGAATTTCGTCTGACTTCGGCCAGTCTTTTGCGGCACGTGCTTCATCCATCATCGCACACAGCGAGATAATATCCGGCTGGTCATCGGAATCGGCCTGTTCGGTGCCCGTATCACCCAATGGAGCCACTGCCAGAACGGAATTGATGCGATCGAGTATTCCCAAAGATTCCGCCGCATCCGGGTGATCACCGGACGCCCAGGGCAATACAGCTCCCAGTGCACCAGCAACATTCACGTCGTCTGCAAGACACTGACCGAATGCCTGCAGTATCGGATGTGATGCATCAATGTTGGCTGATTCGGAGGTCTGTGATTCCAGACGCGATCTCAGCTCCTGAAGTCGCTTCACCACACCGGCCGAATCCTGGAGTCCCTTCTTTGTGAAGTTCATATTGGATCGATAGTGTGACTTGATGAGCTCCAGACGTAGGACGGCCGGGTGGACTTCATTACCCGTCGCACGTCCTTCCAGTACATCCCGAACGGTCCAGAAATTACCGGTACTTTTGGACATTTTCTCGCCTTCAACCATGAGAAAACGAGCGTGCATCCAGAACTGAGCGAACGAATCAGCACCTGTTGCACCACGGGACTGGGCGATTTCACATTCATGATGTGGAAAGATGAGATCTTCACCACCAGTGTGAATATCAATGATATCTCTGCCAAGGCGTTTGCGAGCCATACATGAACACTCGATGTGCCATCCAGGGTAGCCGGTGCCCCACGGAGAATCCCACTTCATAATGTGGGAGGAGTCTGCTTTCCACAGCATAAAGTCAGCCGGATGTCGTTTGCCAGCCTGATCGGAATCACGGATCCGACCGCCGGCTCCCGTCTGCAGCTGGTCCAGCGTGTTTCCGCTCAACTTCCCATAGTCACTGAAGCTTTCCACGCTGTAGTAAACCACTCCATCCGGTCCGACGTAGGCGTGATTCCGGTCGATCAGCTGACTGATCATTTCCTGCATCACTTCGATATTTTGAGTTGCGTGCAGAATATTGTCGTCGTATTCAAAAGCGACCTTCATTCCGAGCTGCCGCGCATCTTCCAGAAACGCGTCGGTATAGAATTGCGCAATTTGATATGGATCATCAGGATTTTCAACGGCCCCCTCCGGAACTTTCCCTGACTTCTTGTCTTCTCTGATTCGTTTGGCGGCGGCTTCCATTTTGTCTTCACCTGCGCCGTCGGCTACGGCATCGTCGGTCATGTGACCGACGTCCGTAATGTTCATCACCTGGTGTACGTTGTGTCCGAAGAATTCCAGAGTACGACGAATCAGATCGGCAAAGAGGAATGACCGAAAATTTCCAATGTGGGCGAAGTCGTAAACGGTCGGACCGCAGCCGTACATGCGGACGCATTCACTGTCGACCGGCGCGAATGATTCCACAGTGTTTGTCAACGTATTGTAGAACCGAATGTCCATTGACATCTCTCAGATCAGAAAATCAAAAATGGAAGGCTTGCCGTGATGACCGGCAGCTGGAAGTGTACGGAAAGGAAGATCCGATCCCGGAGACAAAAAAAAGTTTTTCTGCGGCAGTTTAGTTGATTGCCGAATATTCGTCAGGCCGGACTCACGACCAGTTCGTCGGTCGCGAACAGCGTACGTACGACTCGGTCAGGCATGCTGAGTGAGTCGTGAGATATTCAGAAATCAGTAGCCGATCCTCTGGGCGACCTTTTCTACGCCCAGCATACGGGCCTTTGGACGCTGCAGGTCGATTAATACCGGTTGAGATGTTTGTGCATTCCCAATGTTTCCGGCCGCATCCTTTGCGAGCAGACGAAAGTGCATGCTGTGTGGCATGTTGGGAGTCACTGGCCATTCATAGTGACTGCGATTAGCCTGCCAGTCAAAGACAGGGACCCACGGTCCGGACAATGACGTGGCCCACTCCAGTCGTACAGCTGTCGATTGGATATCAAACACCTTCCATGTCAGATTGACGGATGCAGTTCCATTGACGACAACCTGGGGTTGCCCAAATTCCACACTGGGAGCCGTTTGATCGACTGTGACGAGGATTTCGGGACAGTCACCCGGCTGAGGTGGAGGATCAATAAATCCGACACCGTTTCGTACGCGAATTGCGAAACCAAACGTCCCTTCGCCCTGGACATCCACCTGCATGGGACTCTGTACATCCATATCGTTGCCATACCGAAACCACTGTTGCCCGTTATCTTCCGTTACAAACAGTTCGACGGCACTCACTCCGGATGGCCCAACGTCTTCCAGTGTATATGCAACATTGAATAAAGGTTTCGAGACCAGTTGTGACGCCAGTTGCTCCGACGTTGCGTTCGGCGATACAGAATATTGTCCGGTCATCTGCCACGGCAGTCCGGACGGATTCATTCGTGGCACCTGGTTGTCAGGAATGCTCGGTACCGAATACTGCGTTTGCGACATTGACTGATTTGAAAAGCCAGGAGTCGCAGATGCTGACTGCTGTGGAGGTGCTGTGACCGGCGCCAAACCACTGTTATCAGTGGGCATGTGCACTGGCTGTTCGTGCACAGGTGCAGGTGCAGGTGCAGTCCGAATTGGTCCATGCTGTGAAAACGGAGATGGTCCCACAGGGGTTGTAGCTGCTGGCGGTGCGAAAACGGGACCTTTCTGCCAATCAGCACTATTGGTTGACGGTGCGACCGAACGAGATGTGGGCGGAGCTGTTGCCAATACGATTTCTCGGCTGGAGATCCCGGTATTGCCGGCGTGATCGGACAGTTGCGCTCGAACAGCCATCGAGTTTCCGGATCGGGATTGAATCGTTGTGTGACCGGAAGCGGATGGATGTACGTCAAGCACCTTCCAGCGACCTTCCGGGCCTTCCGCGTATTCAATCGTCAGTGTTTCAGGGACAAAGTCATCATTGCTGCTCCAGCGCACTTCGACACTGCCGTTGCCGGAATCGCTGAGATCCAGGTTGAGAGTCGGTGCAGTTGTGTCAACGACCACCTGAAGCTCCGGTGTTAGCGGACCTGGAGATTCGTCCATATTCCCGGCTGAGTCTGTCATACGAATCGCGAACTGCCACGCGCCGTCGGTTGGAGCGGAGAATTCAAAACCACCGGAGGACAGGGGAACACGCTGCAATTGTCTCATGGGGCCGCCGTCTCTGGCACCGAACAGTACAGCAGACCATTCAGCTGTCCCGTCACTGTGAAAGTCGACAACGAATGGAATCCGAAATCTCGTTGAATTGGTCAACCTGGTGAGTGCCTGTTCCGCAGACACAGCATTGGTTGCCATCAAACTGGTCAACACCAAGACCATCGTAGCATATGTGACCCTGTGCAGTTTCATCCCGACATTCCTTCGTGCCGTACCAGGATGTACAAATCGCCATCCGGCCATGAATACTTCCGACTCTTCAAAGCCAAATTCAATCTATTCCGACATAATCTGTATCGGAGGCACAAAATCAGGGACTTGACGTGAATCTGTCGCTGGTGCCGTCGGCACTGATTATACAAAGCAGAAACTACCCAAATTACCAATCGGTAGATGCCCCCAAACGTTGACCGGTAAATTTGACCGGTTGTGTGGTCGTCGTGCACGCTTAGAATTTGACTGTGTTTCCATTAAAATAGAATCTTTACCAGAGCGATGGTGGAGATCCTGTTGAACATGTCCGGGCAGTATACGTTTGTTGACTACGACGTATCGCGCGAACATTCCCGTGACGAAACCACATCCTTTCCCTATCGACGTGATTCAGGAATCTTTTGATGGCAGACACAAAAGTTACGGTGCGCGACAATGGTCCATTGCTGGTAACCGGTTTCGGCGTGGTCGAAGACGCTGAGGGCAATGCATTTGCAACCGGTGGTAAAGAAACGATCGCACTTTGTCGCTGTGGTGCAAGCAAAAACCGTCCGTTCTGCGATGGTGCTCATCGCGAATGCAACTTTGATGCAGTGGATCGGGCGACAGACGAGTAGAGCGAACAGCCTTTCGAAGCTCCCGTGTGCGACCGAATTTCTCAGGTTGTGCACTGCGCTTCCGAAGATTGTGTACGGTGACGGAAAGGTCATCGTTCGTGGACGTGCGCTGTCCGAAATCGGACGGTCTTTCCTTGTCCACAGTGTTGGCAGTTTGTGCCACACAGTATCTGCCCAGCGTGCCGCCCAAAAAAAAAGGGCACCGGCGTGATACCGGTGCCGCGAGGATGACGCATCATCAGGAGGTTGAGGGGGAGAGGGAAGGGGGGAGAAGAGACGTGAGTGAGGGGAGGGGGGTGTCTCAACAGGTCGATCTTTACACGACCGCCCCTGGTCTCAATCTTCTGAATTCAGCGTCAGTGTTAACTGAGTATCATCCGTGGCTGAACTTCTTCTGGCTGTCCTGTGTGAAGTGCGTGACCACCCACTGGACTTAGTAGCTGTCGTCACCCGAGAATCAACGGCGGGGAAGACCATTTTCTTTGGATCGTTCGATACACCGCCGTCAAAACTTTCCATCGTATCCAGCGGCACCATATCTCGTGAGTTGCTGGAACGGTGGAAATGTCCACTGTCTTCGATGCCCTCTCCGTCATCAGCAAACGGCGTCTTTTCGTCCTTTTCTCGCCTGGCGGAGCGCTGAAAGCTGGGGTCTGGTTCAGGGTTGTGTGCGGTTCGACTGTCTTCAATGATCGGTGCGAATGCGGTCGTGCTGCCCAATCCATACCCGCCGTATCCATAAGCAAGTCGACTACCAATTGGAACCGTACGGTAGGCCGTCTGAGGTCGCATGACCGTCACGACGCGGTCGCGATAGTTCAGCTTTTGGACTGCAACACGTTCCGTTGTTTTGTGGGCCACCATTTTGGTTTCATGAACGGATACTCGGCGCGTTCCCCGGACGGCCACCTGTCGTGTGACGGGAACCGAACAGGCCATCATTTTGGGTACATACTGTCGCGACGTATAGTATTTGGGTGTAAATGCGGATCGGAATGAGTAGCCGGTTCGATTGAGCCAGCCAATGACTCCTGGCCGTGCATCGACCTGGCAGGGAGAAGGTTTTTGAGTTGGGGTGTATCGTGTGATCCAGCGTCCCATATCACGTGTTACGGTGCGATGCTCAGTGACATTTTGGTAGGACACCGTAGGGACTTCGACTTCACGTTGGGTGGTCATGGGTTTCATGACCGTTACTTCGCGGTCTTCGTATGACGTTCGATAATAGGGTTCACGTACCGTTTGCTTTTCGCGACGAAATGTCGTAACCGGCACCTGCTGATAGCAGGTCGTTCGTATCGGTTGAATCGGAACACATGCGGAAACTGGTGCAGCAACCGTACCGCAGTCGGAACAGCCATCTCCGAAATACTGGGCGTTTGCCACTGACATACTCAGGACGACGGCCGTATTGAGAGCAGCACGGAACATCTGGCTGGGCAACATAGCGTTTTCTTCCCTGAAAGGACTTTTCTGCTCGCGCAGCAGTCATCGCAAGTTGATGATTGTGTCGAGAGACAGGCGGGACGACCGAAGCGAATGATCCCAGTCAGATCCGCGTGTCCGTCCGTGAACAAGCGGTAGGAATTTCGAATCCGGTGGTATGGTTTGAAGGTTGAGTGGTTTTGAGGTGAGCTGAAGAAGATTGCAGAGTGTTTGGCCGCAGAACGCGCCAAATGGATGAAACGAGCGTTAACACGTGGCGTGTGGCTGAATTTGCCGGGATGTGTGCCGCGTGTCGGGGGTGATGTATCGCATTCGGTTGAATTGGGTCAAGGCCGTTTGATGGCACTTGAGCCAAACTTCACGTTTCGTACGAATCCCGTCATTCACAGCTTCATGATCGATGGGCAGACCGGCAGATTCTGCCGGTCCTCGTCCGATCAGTTTGTCTTATAGCATTGTGTGATGATGGAGGAATCAGGGAGGTAATGTATTCAGCTTCGAGTTGCAGCAACGTACAGTCGCGACTCCAATTCGACCGGCCAATAAAAAAGGCCGACCGGATTCCACTGGATCCGATCAGCCTCTTTCTCATTCGCCGAGGTTCCACAGTTTCTCAGGCTGTTAACCTCACATCGACTTGCAGGCCCGTTTCTCACGCGAGCTGCCGTCTCTCTCTCTGCTTGCCGCCCCTGTCGGCGGCGGCGCTGATGCCTCACACCAGCGCGACCTGGGATCTCAACTCCAGGCCAGTCTCTCTCTCAAAAGAATTGATAAGCAACACTGATGCCAATACTCGAGCGTGACCGACCTCTCAAGGTGATGACAGGGAAAAAATCGCACTTAGATCCTGAAATTTGCTGGTCAACATCATTTCCGATTTTTCGGTCGCCATCGAACTGAAGGGGCACGTCATAGCAGGATTGCAGATTCTACAATGGTCCGATGGTGAAAATCTTACAATCCTGTCCTTATGATCCCACAGTGATTCGTCGTCCTGACCGGAATTCAAATTCAGACACATGCCGGAACTTCCGATGATCGATCCTCTCCACCCGCATGACCACTGGATGAAACGAGCGCTCGATCAGGCCGTAGCTGCATTCAACTCGGATGAAGTTCCGGTAGGGGCAGTGGTTGTTTGCGACAATCAAATCATCGCTGCGGCTCACAACCAGCGTGAAATGCTCAATGATCCGACCGCTCATGCAGAAATGATTGCGATCACTCAGGCAGCTGATGCTTTGGGATCATGGAGATTGCTGGAATGCACACTGTATGTAACTCTCGAACCATGCCCAATGTGTGCCGGGGCCATCGTGCAGGCTCGAATTCCCTGGGTTGTCTATGGAGCGAGTGATCCCAAAGCGGGAGCATGTGATTCGCTGTTTCACATCACGGGAGACATCCGCATGAATCATCAGGCTGCAGTGCTGGGTGGAGTGATGAAGGAAGACTGCCGTGCAATTCTTCAGGAGTTTTTTCAGAAACAGCGGGCACAGGGGAAGAAGTAACCTGGAATGACTGAAAACTATCCTCGATTGAAAATTACGCACAGCCAGTTCCTGATCGGGGCAGGTGTCGTGGAAGGAAGTTTGCTCCTGACTGCATTTTTCCTTGGCTGGCTCATGGGATTCGGTCCAACAGAGCATTTGTCGTGGAGTTGGGTTGATCTGGGTTATGGCCTGCTGGCAACTCTGCCAATGCTGTTCATGCTGCTGGCGATGCTGATGGTACCTGGATCAGGAATTCGCCGGATTCGTGAATTCCTGCGTGACACACTGGGCCCATTCCTGTCGAGGTGCCGGATCGTTGATCTGTTGCTGCTCGCGGTTCTGGCAGGCGTATGCGAAGAAGTACTGTTTCGAGGGTTCCTGTATGGCTACATTCAGCAGTACGATCGAAGTTTGGCAATTCTGGTCAGCAATCTGGCGTTCGGGCTTGCGCACCTGGTGACACCGCTTTATGGATTCCTGGCCGGGATGGCGGGACTATATCTCACGGCGCTGATTGTTGTGGATCCCTCACCCAATCTGCTGATTCCCATCACGGCCCATGTCGGATATGACTTTGTGGCGTTTCTGTATGTGGCGCACGAATTTCGCAGGCATGTCGTACAGCCATAGAGTCACGTCCTCAATCCTGTTATCGGCGAGTGGGTGGGGCAAGTGTCCACAGTGGCGGTCCCGAACCATCGTATTCCACGATCGTTGTCACTTTTGGCTATGCCGCACGCTGTCTTTGACGGGAAACCGGGCAAGCGTTACCCCGCCTTCGGCCCAACCGACCATCCCCACATTCGAAGACCATTTGAGACGCAATGGAGTCGGTCATTCGCGAGCCAGGTCGGTACAAGACATTTGCCGAACCGGTCGATGCCATCGACTGTGAACTGTAACTCCGTTATCAACGAATTTACTACGCAAACAGTGCTGAGACAGCTTCCGCCTTGACCAGCTCTCGCGGCTGGTTCAGATGATTGTGGACGATCGTATCGGGTGCGATGCCGAAACTTTCGTAGATTGTTGCCAGCAACTGACCGGGATGGACCGGATCTTCCAGAGGGGCTGACGCTGTCTGGTCACTCTTGCCGTGTACATAGCCACGTTTAATTCCGGCTCCCGCGACCAGAGCTGTGTAACAGTAGGGCCAGTGATCTCTTCCGTCATCAGAATTGTCATTCCCTGACGTACTGACGCCGCGTTGAGGAGAACGGCCAAATTCTCCGACGGCTACAACCAGCGTTTCATCTAACAACCCGCGTTCGTCCAGATCCGCCAGCAGTGTGGACAGACCACCGTCAAGCATCGGAGCGGACTGATTCTTCATTCGTTTAGACAATCCGGAGTGTACGTCCCACGAATGATTATTGCTGTTGGCGACCTTTGGCCAGACCACTTCGACCACCCGTGTTCCCGCTTCAACCAGGCGTCGAGCGAGCAGCAGAGACTGACCGAATGTGTTCCGACCATACTGATCTCGCAACTCGCGGGATTCCTGTTCGATTGCGAATGCATCGCGAGCCCGTCCGGATGAAATCAAAGACAACGCCTGTTCGTAGTACTGGTTGAGTTTGTAATCCTTGACGGCGTTCTCGACCGCCGGCATTCCTTTGTTGATTACATCGCGCAGTCTGGCTCGACGCTTCATGCGACCCCCGTACACATCGGCACGCATCTCCAGATCAGACACATTGATACGATCCATCTTCTTCATGTCCATATCGTCGCCGGCCGGATACAGATAGTATGGATCGTAGGCCTTGCCGAGGAATCCGGCAGTGCCTGCTTTGCCAACCACATTGCTTTCCTGAAGAGGACGGGGCAGCATGACAAATGGCAGCATTGGTTCGACAGGCGGCTTCAGCCGAATGATGTTTGAGCCAAAGTTTGGAAAGTCTTTGGGACTCGGTGGTTCCAGCTGGCCTGAGGGACTCACTTTGTCGGTCGTATAACCGGTCATCATTTGATAGATGGCAGCGGTGTGGTTGAAGAGACCATTGGGCGTGTAGGCCATGGCCCGAATCAGGGTTGCTTTATCGATGACCTGGGCAAGTTTGGGAAGCAACTCCGTAAACTGAACTCCTGGCAGCTTTGTGTTGATCGGTTTGAATACCGATTTGACGTTGTCAGGAGTCCCTTCTTTGGGATCCCACAGATCTAGATGGCTGGGACCACCCTGGAGATAGCAGAGAATTACACTTTTTGCTCTGCCCCAGCCAGTGCCGGCGGATTCATTTGCCTGGACAGACTGCGCCTGAAGCAGACCACCCAAAGAAAGTCCCAGCATGCTGCTACCACCGACTCGCAGAACATCACGGCGAGTTACGCCCAGATCGGAGTCACACAGGTCTTTGGCTGGCTGGCCTGGAATACGAATCAGCATGGTCGGTTCCTGTACAAGATGATGACGGCAAACAAGGCATCAGGCCGTTGGGGAATGATATCAGATTTCAGCGGGATATGGGAATAAATGACGGATTGACCGCGTGTCAGCAGGCTCTTCGCTCTGAGAGGAGACCCACCTCTACGCGAATTGATCATCGATTGAATAAAAATGACGGACTGTTTACCAGCGCCCAGGCGAGGTCCTGTGCCATGGTTTTTCGTCCGTCAGCCAGCTGTTTTTCGCTCAGCCTGGCAGCTCGTTCCAGACGTGCCAGCAGTGGATCCATTGCGAGAGGCTGGCTGACCAGTTGAAGTTCTTCTTCTCTCTCAATGATTCCGGAGTCTTTCGGCCGTGGTCGTTTGCTCTTTGCGATCGCCAGCACTCGTTTTTGACGTTCCGGGGATCTTCCGCGGAACCAGTCGTATAATTGATGCCTCTGATCCTCACTTCTTACGGAATCGACTATGGCCAAAATTCGGTCGATGTCCTGTGGCACACCGCGTAAGCTGGGATTTGGGTCATCGGTAATCGAAATGCGAAACCGTCCTATTGAATGGGACCGTTCTTTAAACAACTGTTCAAGCACGAACGTGAACACCACCGGTTCCGTGAGCTTCAGCGGATCATTCAGATGGAACAGTGCCGATTGTGACTGGCCCTCTGCACCCGAAATAGACCATCCATTGTCACTGTCATTCCGAACATTGTCGACGGCGTCTGTCACCGGGAACCCGTCCTGACTGAACGACGCTTCAGATTTACCGAATACAAGGTCTGTCGGAGGCTTCGCTGCGTCGGATGCGGGTGTCCATTGACCCGTGATTTCGGTCAGCACGATACTCCCGTCATCAGCGAAACCCGGCCCAAAGGAATCAATCGATTCATGTGGTAATACTTCCAGTCGTACTGCGGTGATGCGACTGAGATTCACACCGGCCTTCATCGAATACTTGACCGGATTGGAGCTTCGACCGTCAGCCAGAACACTGTTGTCCGGAAGCTTTGTCAATCCGACATCAGTGTCAGTCGTGAGATCTGCAGCCTCCAGCGGGATCCATGTTGTGGACCTTAGATAATTTGACTCAAAACTCTTCAGTTCAACGGGCAGGGATTTGTCATCATACGCTGTAAGCTCAGCTGTCAGTTGCGAGATCTCGTCCTGCTGCTGCTGTTGAATTTCCGCTTCTTTCGCAATTCGAAATGTTTCCAGATCCGCGGTTGCAGCAGCTATGGCTTCTTCCCGGGCCTTTTCCCGATGCTTCTGTCCGTCCGCTATCTGCTCGCGGTACTCGGCCAGGGTCTGCAAAAGCGCTTTGTGATGTTGACTGGTGTCTGCACCGATTTCCAGGGTTGCCTGAATCTCTTCTTTGCGCGCCGGACGATTGAGAATTCGCAGGAAGATTTCGTTGATCACTTGTTCGTCATTGTCAGTTTTATCCAGAAGTTTTGTGATGGCGTTATTCGGATCGCTGATTGCACCGCTGACGGTTGGTCCGTTCATGAGCGCCATCACCGGGCCAAGCTGCAGGTCAGATGAGCGTTCGCATTCGCATGCACTTTCCCGAACAGGTCTTCCCAGGTTGGCCAGAAATCCATCCGGCAGTTTTGTGGCGGCATCTGCCAGGGCAGCGGCTCGCGTGCCTTCCGGAACTCCGGGGATATTCATTTTTGCACCGGTAACCGCATAGATGGTGTCATACAGTACTTCAGCCGGTAATCTTCTAGCTTTCGCATGTGAGAAGTTCAGATGGTCGTCTTCGTTCCATTCGTTGGTTGCCACGGACAGCTGGTAGGTGCGGCTGTTGACAATTTCACGTGTCAGATCCTGAACATTAAATCCTGATTCGACGAACCGGCTCGCGAGATATTCAAGGAGCTCCGGATTGGACGGTGGATTGCTGGCACGAACGTCGTCCAGCGGTTCGATCAAACCGGTGCCCAGCATGTAGCCCCAGATTCGGTTCACGTAGCCCTTAACGAAATAGTCGTTATCCGGTGCCGTGATCCAGCCGGCAAGTTGCTCCCGTCTTGATGCGGATTCCTCAGATGAAAATGTGACATCATAAGGGAATACCGGAGCTGTCACGTTCCCTGTGCGGTCGTGCGTGATTTCTCCATCCTCTTTATCGAAAACAACCTCGTACAGCGGTTTCGCTCCTTCAACGGCCGTTCCGCCGATCGTTGCATCACCACTCTGGTCATCTTTCTTCAGTCCGACCCGAGCAAAAAAAGCGGCCGTTTCGTAGTATTGGTCCTGAGTCCATCGCTCAAATGGATGATCGTGGCATTTATTACAGTTGAACCGAACCGCAAGAAACAGATGCGTCGTATTCTCCATGAGTGCATCGGGCTTGCGAAGGATCTTATAGTAGGACGCAGCCGGGTTATCTTTGCTGGAGCCTGTCGCTGTCAGGATCTCGCGACAGAACTGATCATACGGTGTGTTCTGTTCAACGTGTCCACGTATCCAGTCGCGAAAGGCTGTAGCTCCTTCCATTGCAAGGAACTTGCTGTTGACCTGCAGCAGATCCGCCCATTTGTTGGTCCAGTACGTGATGTAGGCTTCCGAACCGATCAGCTGGTTGACCAATTCGACACGTTTGACCTTCGTTTCTCGTTCATCTGCGAGGAATTCCTTCACCTGTTGTACGGTCGGTGGCAGACCGGTGAGGTCCAGGTAAATCCGACGTACATACTCGGCGTCGGTACACAGTCCTGACGGACTGATTTTCAGACGCTCCCATTTCGCAGCGGTCAGTTCGTCAATTCGTCCCCAGCTTTGCGGCTGTTTCCATTCGAATCCCGTGCGGTCGCCCATGGCTGTAATGGTGGTTGCCGCATAGGCTCCCTCGAATCGAGCCAGTACGGGTGCCTCACCCCGTCGCAGCGTCGTCACGACACCGTCGAGATTGACGGCGGCAACGTCTGTATTTCCACTGCTGAGGAAAGACTCTGCCGTGACATCGTTTGTTGTTCCATCCGAATAAGTGGCAATGACGCGCATTTGCTGGCGAGCCCCGATGGTTTGCACAACCGGATTCTCCGGTTCCAGCTGAATTCCGACCACTCTGGTCGCGTCCGGGTCCAGTTTGGCACCTTCGGCAATCCATTGACGCAGGATCTGGTAGTATCTGGAACCTGGGGTGGTGGGCTGGCCACCAACGTGTGGTACCGCCCCGGTCGCCTTAAGCAGCATCAGACTGTTGTCGGGTGAAGCCAGATTAATTCGTCGCGCCTTGAGATCGTCGGTCCAGGCACGGACATCATAAATCGGATCATAACCTCTGAGAGACAATTTGAAGCCTTCCTTGCCGTCTTTGGCTCCATGACAGGTGCCTGCATTGCAGCCGAGGCGGGAGATCACCGGCATTACGTCACGGACATAGCTGATTGGTTTCTTAGCGGTTGTTTCCTCTGCAATCAGCGGCACCGCCTTGATGTGGTTACCAGTCTGTACAAGGATGGCTGCTGTTCCGTCACTCTGAGCCCTCAATTGTCCGGCAGCCGTGATTTGTCCAACGTCAGCGGACAATGAGAACTGTGACATACGCGTCACATCGATTCGATCGCCGGTTTCCAGAATTCCGGTTACCAGCAGTTGCTGGTAACTCCACGGGCCATTTAGTCGGGCAATCGGTGGCGATACTTCGATCGCAGTCAGTGGAAGGCCTTCCGGCAGTTTTTCATTGGATGACAGAGCATCCAGTTCTTTCACAGACTCAGCAGCGGCGATCCCGGTAGAGTTGGAAGCACCAGGATCAACTTCAACGGGCAAAAGTTCCCGCATCGTCGATCCGTCTGTCGGATTGATGAACCGAATGACTCCATCAGCACCGGCAGCGGCAATTGTTTTACCATCGGGAGCAAATCTGACCGCATAAACGGCAGTCGGAAGTTCGGCCTGTATGACAGTTTCGATTCCTGCAGTCACGTAATTTTCATATGTGTTCCGCTCATCCTCGTTCCATCTGCGCGGCTGTTTCGCGAGGACCACTTTAAACTCGTCGCTGATGGAACTGTCGTATTCGCTCGTGTAGGTGAACACCTGGCCCTTGCCGTCGAGGCTGCTGGCGCACACGATCGTTCCGCCGTCTGCCGCGAAGTCAACTGAGTGAATTCGGCCTCGCATTGGAGGAAACCGTCGGACAAGATTGGCATCGTCGCCGATGACTCGTTTTGTCTGTCGATGCATCCGATAAATGCGCGGCGTTCCGTCGGATCCGCCAACAAGGACCTCATCACGTTCTGGATGCCGGGCCACTGCTCCGATGCCGCCCTTGAGTGCCCCGGGAGTGATCGAAGTGACGTTGTCTATAAAACGTTGAGTCGACAGATTGTAAAGTTTCGTGGTCATGTCACGACCGACGGAAACGAGATGCTGACCGTCCACAGAAAATACGGTGTCCAGCACCCAGTCGTTATGGGCTCCGTTGAAGAAAATCTGTTCACCGGATTTCGAATTGAATGCCCGCACGATCGAGTCAGTGCAGCCGACGGCAATCAACGAACCGTCCGGAGACCAACTGGCTCCGTAGACCGTGTCATAAGTCAAAGGTAGTGAGAGGGTCAGTTGCTGATTTGCGATATCCCAGATCTGAACCTCGCCGGTTCGTTCGGGCAAACCACCCGTTACAGCCAGACGAGTTCCGTCGGGCGAGAAACTGACGGACTCGATACGGGCAGAAAGACCGATGAGTCGGGCAACCAGTCCACTGCCATCCGCCCGGTGAATCAAAACTTCATGAAATCCCGACACGGCCAGCAGCGTTCCATCCGGAGAGTAATCCAGAGACGTCACAATGGGCTGTCGGGAATAAACCGGAGGATGGTCAACATCGTATTTTTCTTTTGCGTTATCCGGCGTATCGTCCGTCGCACCGGCCGTAATCCATTTGCGAATCAAATCCAGGTTCGGCTGTGAGAGTGGTGCCTTCCCTTTGGGCATCGCCGCTTCTCCATCAGCGGGCGTGATGAGATCCATCAGGAAACTTTCATTCGGTTTTCCCGGGACAATCGCGGCAGACTCCGACTCACCACCGGCAAGCAATCTGACGAAGTCCGTCATGACGTATTCACCACTTTGCTTCGCAGGCTGGTGACATCCCTGACAATGATTCTGAAAGATGGGACGAATTTGTCTGTAGTAACTCACGTTATCGTCCGCAGCCGCCGTCAGGGACGTCAGGCTGGCGAAAACAACGATGAATGCGAAGTGACGTTGGCGCATGGTAAGTCGAATCATCATTGAGAATGAGAAATCGGAGGACGATGGAGGTATCAAACGGCGAGACTAAAGTCGGTACTCAGTATTATCCGTCCGACAGCAACAGGATGCATGAGAAAACACAAAAATTCATCCTGTAATTTTACACCACTGACGTTGACCTGCAACCAGCCGGTCGGGTTATGCGCTATGTGGCGGGTGCATCCGTTGTTCGGGGCTCCGGTTGACGCCAATTCAGGAGTTTCTTGACAGTGTCACACTGTACGGATGCTCATTGCTGGATATTCGGTCGTCACTCGCGTTTCGATCGGAGTTGCTGAATCATTTTTGATTGAGTGTGACTGCTGGTGATCGCCCGTCTTTCATATGAGGTGCGGTTTTGGCAGACAATCCAAATGTAGTGACGTTTTTGAGCATGAGTTGCCGTCTTCCATTTGTCCGACGGCATCGGTTCGGGGATCAACTTAAATTATGTCGCAAACCGTGAATTCTGGGCCTCAGTTCCCCTAAAATCGCATTGTGCCGGGCGAAGGAATCGAATCCAGCTCTGCGGATGGTCCCTTCGTTCGATGATGAGCTGTACATGTCAATCCGGATGCGGGCTGATGTGTTCCATTCCCGTCGACGAGCTCAGGGGTGAACGACTGTTGGTAACGTCAGTGGTATGGGTGCCTGTTCCAACTCGTGCCCATCCGGACGATGTGCCTGCTCATTCGTTTCAGGAGGCAGTCTGACTTCCACGTCGTTTATCGAATCATGCAGGGTCGATCTCAGCAGATCCATCTTTGACAAGATACCAGACTCTTCGACCTGGTGTTGGTGATGTTGTATCCAGCTGCGGACACCGTCCTTGCAGTTGATCCCGGATTGGTTCACGAATGTGACGATACTCAGAGTCGCGGGGTATGTTGTACTGACTCAGTTGTTGCGCACGGTGTATGTCGTTTTTTTTCCGTTTTTCACAAGTAGCATTTTGCATACGATTGACCGAAAATAATGATGCCGGAGAATTCGCTTTGGACGTTGGGAATGTCATCAAATTCGCAAAGCTATGTCGTCGATGCGATGTCACAAACGTGATAAAGTGAGCTGAGATTTCAGCTGGAAGTACGTCGTGCGACGCGCTCTGTGCAACATTGCAGCAATCTTGATCCCGACGTCTTCCTTCAATGTCGCATAACGATAAAATTCCTGGCCTCGCGTAACATTTGGGAGTCATTTCGTGGGCAAAGCTCATTCAGGCCGTTTTTTAAAAATCGTCGACCTCGCTCGAGGTAAAATTCGCGAGTGCACTGTTCAGGATGTTGCTGAGCGAAAAAAGGCGGGTAATGATTTGACGCTGCTTGATGTTCGGGAAGAAAGTGAGTTTGCGAAAGGACATATTCCGGGTGCGGCCCACCTTGGTAAAGGTGTGATCGAGCGCGACGTTGAAGAGAAATTTCCCGACACCAACACAGAAATTGTCCTCTACTGTGGAGGCGGATATCGCTCGGCGCTTGCAGCTCTGAACCTGCAGTTGATGGGATACACCAACGTGATTTCCATGGACGGTGGATTTCGGGGCTGGAAGGAAGCCAGTCAGCCTGTCACAGTCCCTGGTTCGGACTAGATCCGGATGAGGGCAACACCCGGCAGATTGCCCGACTGCACTGACGGCCTCAAGTTACGTTGTCGTATCAAAATACGGATCATTCAAACTGTTCGCTGTAGTTGCGTTCGATTGCAGCGAGTTCATGATTGCCCGAATTCACCAGACTCAGTTGACCGGACGATGCCCAGGGATTTTCTAAAGGATGCACAAAGCGAGTACGACGTCGTCGTGATCGGCAGCGGTCTGGCCGGATTGACGAGCGCCAACATTCTTGCGAGACAGGGTTATTCGGTACTGCTGCTGGAACATCACTACCAGCTGGGTGGAATGGCTACCTGGTTCAAACGGCGCGGTGGACATATCTTCGACATTTCGCTGCACGGGTTTCCGGTTGGGATGATCAAGAGCTGTCGCAAGTACTGGACAAAGGAAATCGCGGATTCGATTGTGCAGCTCAATGGGATCCGCTTTGAAAATCCTCAGTTCTCCGTGAAAACAACGTTCGACCGCGAAGATTTTACCAGAATTCTTACGGAAAAATTCGCAGTCCCTCCGGAGGCAATTCACGGGTTCTTCGAGACTGTGCGCGGAATGAATTTCTACGATGATCAGGGCAGGACAACGCGCGAACTGTTTGATGAATTTTTCCCTGGCCGTGATGATGTTGTTCGACTGTTGATGGAGCCCATTACCTACGCAAATGGTTCGACGCTTGACGATCCGGCAATTACGTACGGGATTGTCTTTAGTAATTTCATGCACAAGGGGGTATTCACTTTTGAAGGTGGTACCGATGCGCTTGTTGGCAGGATGAAAGACGAACTGCTGGCCAATGGAGTTGATCTGCGAATTCGCACACTTGTGGAGAAGATTGAAATCGATGCAGCGCAGCAGGTCCAGGCCGTTGTTGTGAATGGTCGTCGGATCGGTTGTCGTGCCGTTGTCAGTAATGCCAACATCCGGTCAACAATTCTGGATCTGATCGGCCCTGAGCACTTTGATGCCGATTTTATTGCAGACACGCGCGCTGTACGACTGAACAGCAGCAGTTGCCAGGTCTACATGGGACTGAAGCCTGGAGAGGGGTTTGATGAAAGTGTTGGCGATCTGCTGTTTCACTCTGAACATTCCGGATTCGACATCGAAGCAATGCTGAGTATGAATGTGAGCAGTCGGACTTTCAGTTTCTACTACCCGCAAACCCGCCCGGGAAGTGATCGCTGGTTGATTGTGTCCTCGACCAATGCCAACTACCGCGACTGGGCCGATCTTTCTGATGAAGATTACAGGGCGGCCAAACATGATTTGGAACAGACAACACTGGACTGCCTTGAACAGTATGTTCCGGATATTCGATCCAAAATTGATCACATCGAAGCAGCCACGCCCAGGACGTTCGAACATTACACGCGTCACGTGGCAGGATCCTCTTTCGGTACCAAGTTTGAAGGGCTCAAGGTTAGTCAGAGCCTTCCCAGACAGATTGGTGGCCTGTTTCATGCCGGGTCGGTGGGCATCATCATGTCCGGATGGCTGGGAGCCGTGAACTATGGCGTGATCGTCAGCAATGAAGTCGACAAACTGCTCGCATCGCAATCGTCCGTATAGACACATTGTCGGTTGAAAGCCTAAAACGGAAACTGCTGATCCATTGGTGATGCTGCAAGCTGAACCAGGAATTCGGACAGTCGTTCCACGATGACCTTCATCAGCGCCTCACCTTTTTCAGCAGTCGCCGGATGTGGATTGCCCGATCCTGTATTACTTGTCAGCAGATGCCAGGGCCGGGTAATACTTACCCAGTTCCGATTGACAGCATCGAACCGCGTTGAATTCACCGCTCCGTCGTCAGCGGCAACGGTCCCGTCCTCGTTCCTGCGAATCAGGTGCTTGAAAAAGGCAAGCCCGAGTGCGGTTTCCATTTCGCCAGCGTGGTCGCCGGGTTCCTCAAATAACTCTTTTTGAATGTCATGTGTGATGCCGCGAAACCAGTCGCAAAGGAACAGCTGCACGGGCGTCCTGCCGTGGAATTCGCGCAGCACAGGCTTGAATTCATTCCCGCCGTGACTGTTGAGAATTACGAGTTTTAAAATTCCGTGACCGGCGAGGGAATCGATCAAATCACGAATGACCATTCCCAGCGTTGTTGGATTGACATTCATAGAAAGCCGGCATCGTGACTGGTTGGTTTCGGTGCCATAAGGAATCGCAGGCAACAGAATGGCGCGAGCTCCTCTGTTCCAGGCAGCTTCACAGACGCGGCTGCCGATTGCTTCCGACTCCAGTGTGTCGGTTCCGTACGGCATATGCAGGTTATGGGGTTCAGTGGCGCCCATGGGCAGCACTGCCACCTGATACTCGCAGTCTTTGACGTGGTGGTAATTAGTTTCAGCGAGTATCCAGGGACGCATTGATGGTTCCATACGGGTTGCAGCGCGTTGTGCCGAATTATTACTGCGGCAACCGTGCGGGAGCACGCGTTTCACGGTCCCGCAAACCGAAAGCGCGGCGCCTCGTGCCTGCAGTTCCAGACAATAGTCCAGTCGAGTCTACCGCGTTCACCTTTGGGCGGAAACTACAGAATATCTGCCGACTTCTGACCGACTGCAGGATTCCTGCAACGGTGTATAAAAAATTCATCCGGACAACTACCATGGATGGGCCCCTTCATCGCTGTTGCAGTACGCACGACCATGTCCGACGGCATGATTCACTGCAGATGCTGCCGTCTTCTGCGAGTGACCGGCGTTACCAGCCGGCGACTGACAAGACGATAAATCGCCACTGATCCACAATCCATCTTTTGATGTGACATCTGTTTCTGCGGGAATCAAATGATGAATCAAATCACGATCGGCGATTTCGAACTTTCCGTGATCAGCGGAGGTACAATGCGTGCGGATGGTGGGAACATGTTCGGTGTCGTGCCACGCGTCCTCTGGGCGCGCATCTGTCGACCCGACGATGAGAATCGCATCTCAATGGATACGAATTGCCTGCTGGTGAGAACGCCTGATTCACTGGGGTTGATTGACACCGGCTACGGCGACAAAGCGCCGGAGAAAATACGCCGTCGCAACTGCATGGAAGACGGTGCACCACTGTTGCAGAACCTGAATAATGTCGGAGTCTCTGCCGATGATCTCGACTGGGTGATTCTGACTCATCTCCACTTCGACCACGCTGGAGGCGCGACTACGGTAGACGACAGCGGTAATCTTCAGCCGGTCTTCCGGCGTGCCCGTCACTTCGTTCAGCAGTTCGAATGGGATGATGCCCTTTCAGGGCGTGCGGAATTCGCTGGTGCGTATCATTCTGATGATTTTCTGCCACTGCAGAACTCAGACCTGCTGACGCTTGTCAACGAAGAACATGAGATCGTTCCCGGCATCACTACCTGCCGAACGGACGGTCATACACGAGGGCAACAGTTAGTTCGGCTGATCTCCAAAGCTCAAACCGCCGTGTATGTAGCTGATCTGTGTCCTACCTCAGCACATCTGCGTAAGAACTGGACGATGGCTTATGATCAGTTTCCGTTGACGACTCGACGAACCAAACCGGAAATTCTGGGCGAGATTGCAGACCAGCATCAGATTATGATTTTGCCGCACGATCCCGATGCAAAGATTGTACGTTTGCAGCGCAGCGAGCGAACCGAATTCGAGGTGTTGCCTCCGGTCTGAACAGATGACAAAGACAAGGCCGACAGACATCACATGTGTGTCTTCCGGCAAACCAGTCGGATGTGTCGCAGTAATTCATTAAGAGGACGAGCACGATCTCCAGGACAATCGGTCCGGACGCTGAATCGCTGCGTTAGCGAATAAAGAATCGCTTTGCATCACGGAATATTCGGGCATCCTTTTCCTCCAGGATTCGGAGGTTTTCGACAGCAGACGCAGCCACCTGAGCATACAGTTCAGGGTCCTTTTTACCGGCCTTTTCACACGCCAGCATGTACCGCACAATCGCACGTTTGATTGACGGAATCTGATAGTCTTCATGGTCAAACATTTTCATCAGGCGGTTCTGTACCGACCAGTCCTTCCAGCGCGCCAGATCAGCAATAATGAGATCACTGAGTTCAGGACGATCAAGTAACAGATACATCGCGCTTGCAAGACGCTCGATCGGGATATGATCGGGCTCATGTTTTTTCATGAAACGAAGTGTGTTGACCGTTGCATACGTTTCTGAAAACGGCAGCTTTTTCTCCACGCCGGATTCGTTCGTGTAGAACTCATTGCGTATCTTTGCATCTTCGAGCTTCCTTAGTCCCTCTTCACCGGTAAGCATCAGATATCCGGACATGATTCCCTCCAGCCCAAGCCGGAAATCACTGTCGATCGTCATGATTTTCTTTTCCAGAATCGCTGCATCGTCTTTGGTGCCACAGAGCCCCAGCATCATGCCATACAGCGCGATCCGGGTGACAGGAGTCTCCGGATCGGCAACCCACGTGATCAGTTTTTCTCGGGGCATTTGATCTCTGAGTGGGCGAATCGTCTTGTAGGGAGCAGCCGCGAATTCTCCGTAGGCGTCGTTCGAAACCAGCAGCTCTGAATCTTCCAGGTACTGAAGAAACCATGCTAACCGTTTCTGACGCTGTTCCGAATCCTTTTCAGGTGCAGGACAGTTCCTGATGTATTCCCATGAATTTTCTGTCACTTTGGTTGGTGGTTGCCAGTTGAGGTAGTCCGTTCCAGGTCCCATTAAGGCAAATTGCTGGCCGGCGTCTCCGGCAGTATAAAATGGCAATTTCAGAGTTTGATTGACCTTGAACGTATCATCCTGCGACCTGCGGACGTCCAAAATCAGGAATTCAACGCTCCCGGCCGATTCATCAGTGGGACGTGTCGCCCCGAGCCATTCGCCCAGCAGTAAATGATCGGACTGAACAATCATCTCAGCCATGGTGAGTTGAGGGGCACTGCAGAAAGGACAGGCGCTCACAGAATCAATGACCAGCAGTGCTGCACCTATCACCAGTGCAGCAGCCACCCCGACACATGATTTTAAGCGATGCGATAACATTTCTTTCTCCAGCCTGCCGGCATTCGTTATTCGGTGATTACGCCGTTATCAATGAAAAACAGCGCATACAGGTCAACCTCATCTGCATGGGGTTCGATACGCAAAGTTCCTTCAACGTCGAAGGGTGTCCCTTCGATCAGATCGGTTGACTCGTCGTCTTTGAGCGTCACCGCGATCATGTCGTATATCTTTGGTATAGGACCGTAACAGCATTCTCCGTTGTCCCGTACAAACAGGAACTCAGTGATATCCTCAGTTTCATATCCGGGCCGCATGTATCCTCGAATTCGGACATGTGCCCCGTTGAGATTACTGAGCCAGTCCGGGAAATGGTCCGGGGCATCCACCGGTACAGGCTCCATATTCAGGATCTTGAGCAGATCAATGTCGTCGAAGGTGACTCGAAACGCCGTGCCTTCTTTGCGAAATTGCCGATGTGGGATCAGCAGCATGATGGGCTTTGCATTTTCAGAATCAACGACGGGCATTGCAGCTGGATCTTTGCTGTCAGTGTCAACAGGACCAGCACGTTTGTCAGGCTCTTCTGACTGCACCGTGGAATCATGAACCGGTGTGGTAGCAACTGAATCGTTGTCGACATCAACAGCGTCCGCAGCTTCGATGATCGGTTCGTTTTCGACCGTTGGATCGTTAGTGGTCTTCTTGGAAGCTTCGGGGTGCTGTTCCTGAGCAACAGCTGCTGTTCCCGAGTCCAGATTTTCAAATTTGACGAAATCGTCAGACTGAGAATCACTGCATCCCACAGTTGCTGCACTCAGTATCAGTCTGAGTAAATACCATTTGGTACTGGAGTGAGATCTCACAGAATGCAACATTCGGTTCACAGGAAGGGTTGGCAATGATTCCGTCATGACAGACCCTGGATCACTTCACCGAAGAACTAAAATCGCGTCCTTGATGGTTCCACCATTTGTGCTTCTACCGTGTAGACCGCCTCACCAGATGCCGCCGCTACGTTTGCTCGAAGTATCCCTGCCACTGATACCAGTCCATTGTGACCATCAACCGTCTTTCCATCCTGCATTTTGACGTGCATCATATCGTACGGTTTTGGTTCACCACCGAAGCAGCACTCGCCATTATCTTTGAGGAAGACAAATTCTTCCAGATCTTTTTGACTCTGAGTCAGCCATATGAATCCTTTCAGAAACACCTTTTGTCCTACTAATTTCGCGACCTCCGGGTGCAACCGTCTTTGTCCGTTCTCGAAGTACCGGAATTGTCGAGCGGAAATCTCTTCGGGAAAATTGACTCTCTTATATCCTTCCGGCACCTCATGATTGTAATGATATATTTGACTGGCAATTCCGCCAGAGACGCTGGCGAGTGACAACACCAGTCCCAGAGCTGCCATCAGCATTCCCCGAACCATCCCGTGTGCACCCCGAATCCGCAGGATCGCAGCAATGCTGACAATTACCGCCGCTCCGGCAATAAATATCCCGAACAATCCCAGAAATGCTGTGAGTCCGCAGATTCCAAGTACGGTCGCAACGGATCCCCACGGTGATATCGGGGTATAGCTAAAATCAGCAGAGTGACTGTCAGTCCCCCAACCACAATTCCCGGAATCGATTGTATCGCCAACCTGACTCGGACCAGGCTGGTCCAGCAAATCCTGGGTCATGACTGTAAACCATTGAGCGAGAGGAGTTTGAGACGAGCCTATGTGTACCGACGACCCGCGATGACGTACCGTTATTCAACATGCATTGTACGTTTGTACTTTACGATCTGTGAGCGAATTTGCACGTGTTTTTACTTATTGAATGACTTATGAGATGCCCGGAAATGAGGATTTGAATCGCGGTACACTTCAGGGGATTTGTGAAGGCTGTCTCAGTTCCAGCACGAGATTCCGCTGAAATGGACGATCCCTTGAAACCATCTACAATCGGCGTTCCGTGGTACTATCCGTCTGTCCGCTTCTGAGTCTCCTTAGGAATCGTGTTTCACCAATGCCATCATTGCCAGTCAAACCAAATGTTCTTCTGTTCGTCACTATGGCTGCTCTGGCATGGGGTGTTTACGTTCCGCTCGTCCACGGAGCAGCCAGCAAACTTGGCAGCAGTCTCCGTGCGTTTCTCATGGTTGGAGTTGCTTATTTTCTGACGGCAGTACTGGTTCCATGTCTGTTCATCTTTTGGATGAACAATGACCCCACTGTCAGAGATCCGACGAACGTAAACTTTCGGGTTCCGAATATGATGTGGGGACTGGCTGCCGGTGTTGCGGGTGCAGCCGGAGCGCTGTGTGTAATTTTCGCGGCAAAAGCGGCGGGTCCGGGAGCAGCTCTGTATGTTGCACCTCTTGTTTTCGCCGGTGCCCCAATCATCAATACAATTGCTGCGATAACAATATTCAGTCATGGAAAGACAGCTGCACCTTCTGCACCATTCTATCTGGGACTGGTTCTGGCTGCTGCAGGAGCCGCCATGGTCATGGTCTACAAGCCTGGCGAGATTGCAGAGAAACCGAGCGTTTCCCATCAGCAGGTTGAAACCGGAAACGCCGCCGAATAGGCCAAAGAGCAAGATGACCAACGAACAGATTGCTGACGTATTCGAACAACTGGCGGACTTGCTGGAAATTCAGGGTGCCAACCCGTTCCGACTGCGTGCTTACCGGAATGCTGCCCGCACAATCAAGTCCACCGCTGATTCGTTCGCAGCGCTAGTGGAACAGAATACGGATCTGACACAGTATTCCGGCATCGGCAAAGACCTCGCGAAACAGATTGCGGAAATCGCAGACACGGGCCGGCATCCAAAACTGACTGAACTCCGTGAACAGATCCCACAAGGTGTGGTGGACATGTTGAGGATTCCCGGAGTCGGTCCAAAGAAAGTGGCCGTGTTTTTCAACACTCTCAATATCACATCACTCGATGGACTCAAAGCAGCTGCAGAATCCGGCAAACTTGCCGACCTCAGAGGATTTGGCAAAAAAACCGAGCAGGCCATTCTGCAAAACATTGATTTGGCCGCTGAAGCGAGCAGTCGAGTTTCGATTTCTGTCGCCCGCTCGTCTGCCGAAGCGGTGGTGGAGGATCTGTTACTGCTTGAGGAGGTCACTCAGGCTTCAGTCGCCGGCAGCTGTCGCCGACGAAAGGAGACGTGTGGTGATCTGGACGTGCTGGTCTCCTGTTCCAGCCATGATGTGCCGATGGATGCTCTGGCCGGTCATCCGCTTGTCGAGTCTGTCCTGCAGCGTGGGGATACGAAACAGCGAGTTCGCTTATCATCAGGTATCGAACTGGACATGCGTGTTGTCTCGAACGAATCGTTTGGTGCGGCATTGCAGTACTTCACTGGATCGAAAGAGCACAACGTTGTCGTCCGACAGCGCGCCAAAGATCGTGGGCTGAAGATCAATGAGTACGGTGTTTTTCGCGGTAAGGACCAGGTAGCTGGTGCTACTGAAGAAGATGTTTACGAAGCAGTCGAACTTCCATGGATCCCGCCCGAACTTCGAGAAAATCGGGGTGAAATTGAGGCTGCAGAGAAGGATCGTCTGCCGGAGTTGCTGACGATCGACCAGATCAAAGGTGATCTGCACATGCATACAACAGCGTCAGATGGAGCAGCCTCCATTGTTGAAATGGCTGAAGCTGCCAGGTTGCGAGGACTCGAATACATTGCAATTACCGACCACAGCAAACGGGTGTCCATGGCCAATGGTCTGGATGCCGATCGCTTACGATCTCATTGGGAGCAGATCCGCAAGGTGAACGAACAGATCAGCGGCATCGAGCTGCTGTGTGGGATCGAGTGTGACATTCTGGAAGATGCCACTATGGATCTGGATGATGAGGTGTTGTCGGAAGCGGATTGGGTCGTGGCCGTGCTGCATTACGGACTGCAGCAACCCCGTGCACAAATTATGAAACGACTGATGTGCGCTGTGTCGAACCCTCACGTGAACATTATTGGCCATCCAACCGGGCGTCTCGTGAGTCGTCGTGACGGGGCGGATATGAACATGACTGAAGTTCTCAAAGCCGCTGCAGACAACGACGTCATGATGGAAATCAATGCGCATCCCAAACGTCTGGATCTGGACGACATCAATGCAGCCGCTGCCAGAGACCTGGGGATTCCAATTGTCATCAGCACCGATGCTCACAGCGTCAATGGATTTGACGTCCTGCAGTACGGAGTTGACCAGGCGCGTCGAGCAGGGCTTAGCAAAGTTGACGTGGCAAATACAAAAACCTGGTCTCAGTTTCGCAAATTGCTGTGAGGACTGGACTATACGAATGCACCGATCGACCTGTCCTTCTATGCCAGAATCTCTTTGACGATATCGCCGTGGACGTTGGTGAGCCGACGCTGAATACCATTGTGGTAATAGGTGAGTTGCTTGTGATCGATTCCCATGAGATGTAATACCGTGGCGTGGAAGTCGTGCCAGGGGATCGGACGTTTTACATTTTTCCAGCCAATTTCATCTGTCTCGCCGAATGCAAATCCACTTTTGAGGCCTGCGCCGGCCATCCAGCCGCTGAAACCGTAACGATTATGGTCGCGGCCAGGACCGACTTTGTCGGCGGCCGACTGGGCAAACGGCGTACGACCAAATTCGGTGGTAAACAGCACCAGAGTATCCTGCAGCATTCCTCTCTGTTTGAGATCTCGCAACAGGGCCGCCACGGGCTGATCGATTCGGCCGGCTTCGATGGTGTGGTTGTCCAGAACGCTTTCGTGGGCATCCCAGCTGGCGCGTGGACTTCCCGCGATCGGACCTCCGGAAAACAGTTGCACAAACCGGACGCCTCGTTCCAGTAATCGCCGCCCCAGCAGACAGCGTCGTCCCATGTCCGCTGTTTGTTTGTTGTTCACACCGTAGGCCTCTGTGGTCTCCCGGGTTTCCCCACTCACATCAGCGACTTCGGGGACAGACAGTTGCATCTTTGCGGCCAGTTCATAACTCCTGAGTCGGGCAGACAGCGTGACATCTGCGTTTGTTTTTGACAATTGACGTCGATTGACTGCATTAACAAATTCCCTTGTGGCCTGGTCCGCCGCGATCGGAACGGGCTGAGCTGGAAACAGATCACGAACGGGCTGGTCACCTGCTTCAAAGACGACTCCCTGACTGCTTGATGGCAGGAACGCACTGCTCCAGGTCGATGTCCCTGTATTTGGTGCACCCCTGTCGTCGTTAAGGACAACGTAGGCGGGCAGTGAATCAGTCTCCGAACCGAGCCCATAAGACACCCAACTGCCCATTGAGGGAAATCCGTTGGCTTCGAATCCGCTGTTGGCCAAAAACAGAGCCGGTGTGTGATTCGCCGACTCCGATTCCATCGACCTAAGGATCGTGAGATCGTCAGCCAGTTCAGCAATGTGTGGAAACATGTCGGAGATCATGAGACCGCTGTCGCCTCGTGGTGCGAACCTCCATTCCTGCTTCTTCAGCAATCCAACCTTCCCAAAAAAGATGTCGGGTTGTTCGTCCGTCTGCAGTGACTTTCCGTGAAATTTTTCCAGTGCGGGTTTGTAGTCAAAAGAGTCGATATGACTCATTCCGCCGATCAGACAGATGTGAATAGCTCTTTTGGCTTTTGCCGGAAACTGTGGTAAACCACGTTGCACTTCCGTAGCCGACGCATCGTGATTCAGCATACTCAGCAGTGCTGTGGCCCCCAGGCCATTGATGCCCCAGTTGAAGATGTCACGGCGCGACGGATGCGCGACAGGAAGATTGGCTGTTGGAAACATCATTCGCTCATTCAATCAGGACAAAGTCAGATGTATTAAACAATCCGCGGCACAACGCCTGTAATCCGTGGTTGTCTACAAGCGTCAGTGACAGTTGGCGTTCATCTGCGGTTGGTGGACGCGCCACCGCCAGTTGCCATGCCCGGCTGACCTGATCCGATACAGCGTCGCCCACTTCGTTTCGGACTCGTTCAGCGAAAAAGGCAGACATTTGCAAGACGAACGAATTATTCATAAGACTGAGTGCCTGCAGCGGAGTCGTTGTCACAGGCCTGCGAGGTGCGGTACTGGCTGAATCCGGGCAGTCAAAAGTCTGCAGCAGTGGACTTCGGCCACCGCGTGGATTGAAGCGATAAACGGTGCGACGAAAACTGTCGGCGCTATCGACAAAAATCGGCGTGTAGTAAGTTGTCCCATTGTTGGCCACGATCGACACATCAACAAATCCGGGCCCACCAGATTGAGTGTTCAGTTTGCCGGCGACTTTCAGCATTGCATCACGTACACACTCCGCTTCCAGTCGGCGGGGTGTCATGCGCCACAGCAGGCGATTTCCGGCATCTACGGCCGCACCGTCCAGCGAGCGGGACTCATTGTCGAAAGCTGCCTGACGATAAGTGCTGGACGTAACGAGAAGTTGATGGAAATCCTTTAAGCGGAAACCACTGTCTCGAAAATGAACGGCCAGCCACTCGAGTAGTTCCGGGTGACTGGGGCGGCCCCCGTTGAAACCAAAGTCATTCGGTGTATCGACAAGCCCGGTGCCAAAGTGGTAGTGCCAGATTCGGTTAACAATGATGCGGGAAAACAGTGGATTGGAGGGATCTGTGATCCACCTGGCCAGTTTGCGTCGACGTGTGTCTTCCGGCGCGTCGACAGCCAGGTGAAAATCAGCGTCAATTCCTCTGACCGCATCAACAGCTGCGGGCTCTACGGCCTCTCCGATATTGTAGGGATCGCCTCGCAGTAAGACGTGCGTCTTTGCTCCCTGCTGCGGTATCAACGTGTAGAGCTTTCGATTTGCCAGTTGCTGCAGTCGGTTACGATGTTTGGTCAGTGTTTGAGCCTGTTCCCTTAACTCCCTGTGGGTATCACGCTGAGCTTCCGAAATCCATTCTGTGATCTGCTGTTCGGTCACGTACTCTGTTGGAGAACTGGCAGCAGCAGTAATCTCTTCGGCCGATAACGCACGGTCGTACAATGCGGCTCGATGAATTCGCCCGCTCAAAAAGCCATTACTGGATGTTGTGTGGCGTAATCCAAAAATTATTTTGGATTTATTCGCTGAGTACTTCTGTATTGGCTTTTTACGAACGGAACTGCCGTATTGAATACCGTCGCGGTATCCGGTGATTGTGCCATCTGCGGCGTACACAAACGCCATATGAACCGGACGCCGTACTGCCTCCGCTTCTACCGGTCCGCGAAACGAATCCGTACGAACAAATCCATCGCTGCCGGGGATCCAGTGACCGGGGTGAGTTTCCCCGAAGACAATCGAGTCAAACACACGGCCCTTCTTTGTCTCGATTGAGATTGCTCCCCCGCCTTGCTGCATCAGGTTGTCCAGCTGAACCCAGACTTCCAGAGTTTTCGTGGTAATATCTTTCGGAAGAGCAGGTGTGGAAACGAATGAACTGCCATCGAGAACGAGTGCTCCATTTTTAATATGCACATTTCCATGAGCGGATCCGTGAAGAGTTCCGATGCTGTCCTTGAAATCAGCGTCAAAATCCCAGCGAGCCAGAGCAGTCGGCGCTGTCGGTTTTTTGTCGAAATCTGTTGCTCGTTTATCGATAATTTCCTTTCGGGCCCTGTTTTCAATTGCCGCCAGTTGGTGCATAACAGTCGACAGTCTTTCCTTGATTTGATTCAGTTCGGCTGCCTCTTCAGTCGTTTGTGCTGTTCGCTCACCAAAACCCAGTCCCGAGATGGCCGATGTGAGCTGATAGAATTCCTTTTGTTTGATGGGATCAAATTTGTGATCGTGACAGCGAGCACAGTTGACCGTCAGTCCCAGAAATGTTTGTCCGACTACTGCGATGACTTCTTCCAGTTCATCCTGTCGAGCGAGAAGCTTCATACGCTCGCTGCCTCCAACCACCGTGTTGTGAACGCCTGCGACCCAAAATCCTGTGGCGGCCGCTCCTTCGAAGCCGGGCTTGAGTTGATCACCGATGAGCTGGTTGCGGACAAATTCATCGTACGGCATGTCGCTGTTAAACGCGTTAATAACCCAGTCACGGTAGGGCCATGCATTCATCCTTGGACGGTTACGTTCAAAACCACCACTTTCTCCGAAGCGAACAACATCCAGCCAGTGTCGACCCCATCGTTCACCGTAGTGCTGTGATGTCAGTAAATCATCGACCAGTTTCTGATAGGCTGTTTCTGACGGATTGGCAGCGAAGTCGGCGACGGTTTCCGGAGCAGGCGGCAACCCGATTAAATCGAAGTAAAGTCGACGAACTAAAGCGCGAGGGCTCGATTGATCTGATGGCTGCAGTTTCGCTTCGCGCAGGCGACGAAGTACAAATGAATCGATTTCATTGCGAACCCACCCTCCAGAATCAGTTTCCGGAGGTTGTGTTTCTTTCAGCGGTTGCAGCGACCACCAGTCATAGCCGGCTCGTTTTGGAGTCGTGACTGCAAAGGGATCGATAAGACTCGTCCCCCACTCAGCACCGTTTTCAATCCAGTCTTTGATTGCGGCTTTTTCAGCGGAATCAAGTGGATGTTCCGGCGGCATCTCGTCACTGTCGATTCGTTCCCACATCAGGCTGACAGAAGAGTTGTGTCTGACGATCACCTCGCCGCTGTTCCCACCTTTCATTGCGCGATCGACATGGCTGAGGTCCAGGCCGCCCCTGGGTTCTGCCCCGCTATGACACTCAAGACAGTGTGCAGCCAGAATCGGCGCAACGATCTGATCGAAATCTGCTGATTGCGCAGCACGGACAATCGAACCCTGACCCAGTGCGGCGGAAATCACCAGAATATGGAAAACAAGATTGGAGTTGCGATAACGACGATGAGGCACGATTTTTCTATCTGAAAGACGGATCGACAATGAAAGACGGATCGACAATGAAAGACCATCGACCTTTATTCTACAGACAAGATACAGGAGACCGCAAGCAGTTCCGGCCTGTTAACGTCTCTTGCCAATGCGCCTCTTTGCTTGCTGTTTGACTGAGTTCCATAGCTGAAGAGCGCTTCTGCAGATTCAGGTTTCGAATATTGTAAAATGTCGGATGGACGATTAACGATTAATCGAATTTCTTAAGGATTGGTTTCGTGAGATACTTGTTTTGCGGTGCCTGACTCGGCGGTCAGTTTAGTCGGACAATGGGTCCGTTGTGGAAAATTCTGATTGTTCTTCTTCGAGCGAATTGAAGTGAAAAATATGACTGGCGCCGGCAGACGGATGATGACTGCAGAAGCCGGGAGTTTGGGGTTTGTTAACTTCGTTAACGAAGTGTTTGCAGAACATATCTGGATGTTCAGGGCATCATGAACATTGTTGCTGATATTGCCGCCAGCCCACCACTTGCGGTCGCAATCGGGCGACGATTCAGGCCCGCGATCACGTGACTGTGGACGCTCTGGATCACATCAGTGTCTGGAACGCCAGCATGCTGGTTCCTCAACAGCTTGTCGAAGCCATGCGAGCAGCAGTCGAAGAAGGATCGCCAAAATGCTTTGACGTTTCCTGTTGCTAACTGAACCGAACTACATGTTCGTTTTAGTGTCGCTCTCGCTGCCTCCTGCGACTTTTTGCAGAGCGGTACTCAATTCCCTGTCGTGATCGTGGTCACGGCTGTAGATGCGAAAAATCAGGAAACTTGTCGGCAGGTTCTGAAACAGCTGGTCGTCATCCAATTCAACAGATTCTCCACTGGCGGAATCGAACCAGTAGTTTTGCTTTCCAACCGGACGCCGGGCACTCGGTCGGTGGTAATGCTTCGCTACATCGATCCGCAAAGGAATGTCAGACAGCGATGCGGGCAGATGGTGACGTACGCGACGCTCGACCAGATCCGGTTCCGAAAAGATCGTGGTACTCTCTGTCTGGCCCCGGTGAAAATGCATCGTGCGTTCACAGGCCATCCTCCACATTTCTTCGCGGTTGACGATCCTGCTCCAGTGTTTCCCAAGTCTCCGCAATTCCGGGTCATCGGCGTCGGCCCAGCGTGCGACATCGACCATCAGTGAGGATTCCGTAAGTTGCTGATACGCGCGCAGATGTTCCAGCGGGTTTCCTGGAAACAGTTGTCGCATGGTCTCTGCAAAGTACTCTTCCAGTGCAATGTCGATTGCCCGGACAGTGCGGTGAAAATAGATTGTGTGAAACAGATTGGCTCGAGTTTCGATAAAATTAATCAGCGTTGGCATACCGCGGGCATGAAGCGTGAGACCTTTTGCAGTAAAAAAACTGTAGTGAATCAGACGTGAAATATCGAAAGCACGCGTGTTGTATCCGGACATGTAGGCATCGCGGAGTACGAAGTCCATATTGTCGACCGTGTAGATGCCGCTAAACATCGATCGAAGTTTTCGAAGCCAGTCCGGATGGCCGTCAACGTCATCACCGGTGACTGGACGTCGAATCAGCCAGGCGACCTGCCGTGGATCCAGTTCTTCCAGTGGCTGCAGCCGTCCGGTCGGATTACGACGAATCCGCCGAATCAGGTCGCCGAGTTCGTGTTCAATAATGTGAGCTCCGACATCTTCGTGTGTCAGGTGGAACTGATCGAGATAGTGATCGTCGAAGAAGTGGCCGAATGGGCCGTGCCCGACGTCGTGCAGCAGCCCGGCGATGCGGACCAGGCTTTCCACGTATGCCTGAGACGGGACATTACGGCACGACTGTGCCAGAGAATCGTACCATGCGCGAGTGGTCAGCGACCCAAGATGCATGACTCCCAGGACGTGCTGGAAACGCATGTGTTCGGCTGACGGGAAGACCCACCATGCTGTCTGCAGCTGATGAATGTGCCTCAATCGCTGCAACCATGGGTGATCAATCAGATCCTGTTCCGCGGCTTCGTCATTCGGCAGTCCTGCACCAGACGTGAAGGGGATGTAGCCGTGGATCGGGTCGTGTGACAGGCTTTCGGTGGTGAAGTCCCGGACCATATAATCTGAGTCGACTGTCGTGTGAATAAAATCCAGACGGAGCAACAGGCTTCGCACATGATAGTGCAATCATCGAATTGAGGCAGTCTGCCACGGGATAACAGCCAGTCAGATTTGTGCCATTTTTCAAAATGGCAGTTACTAAGGTTTCTTAGTGCTGTTAATCGGCGGTCCCAGCTGGGCCCCCAGCAACCGTCCCAGCTCCGGACCACGAGCATTCAGTGAAATGACTTTGCCTTCCGGATCCACAAGGATCACGGTGGGTATCCCAGTGACAGCATAGTAGGTCGCCATCTCGCTGTTGCCATTCTCATCCGGCATGATGTTCTGCCATGGAAGCTGTGCTTCCCGCATGTACGCTTCGTAATCTGCTCGATTCTGGTCGATATTGATGCCAACCACAGTGAATCCCTTGTCGCCATAAGCTTCGAGGTTCTTACGAACGTTAGGGATTTCAGCTCGGCACGGACCACACCAGGAGGCCCAGAAATCGACGAGTACATATTTTCCCCGATAGCTTTCCCAGTCGAATTCGGTTCCGTCTTCCGTCACTCCCGAAAGTTCCATGAAATTTCCCGGAAGATTGAGACGTCGAGCTGTTGCGGCAATTTTAATTCCCTGAGCGCGGAAATCCGGATCGTCGGAGTTCTCCAGCATGGGGATCAAGCGATTCAGAATCTGCATTGCAATTTCCGGCTCGCTTTGGCTGAGTTGCTCACCCAGCGCCGATGCGAGGCTCACTCCGTGCCTGTCCAGACCGTATTTGTCGATAAACGCGAACATATCTGTGACGATGGAGTCCTTGTTCCTGCTCCCTTGCAAAGTTTTCATGATCAATTGCTGAAGCAGCTGAAAATCCGCCAAATGAACCACGGCAGGACGCGGGTCGTTCTGGAGTGATTTGGCAAATGCCACCAGTTGCTTTTGTGACTCGGGATCCACACGTCCGAGAACCGACAGTCCGGCAAATTTTTCTTCAACAGCGCGCACGGCGTCTCGGTCGCTGACATTCTGTGCCAGAATGCGATCGACAGCGACATTTAAGGCAGCAACCTGACTTCTGAGGTGGGCAATCACGGCTTCCCGAGTGCGTTCGGGTGGTCTCATTTGTTTCACGCTGTTGATAAACAAAAACAGCTCTTGTGGACTTCCCTCCGGTACCTCAATCGGATCTTTTTCTTCTGCGGTCTGTTCATTTTCGACCGACAATGCCGTTAATGTCTGATCCTGTGCGAAACATGTGTTGCCGCAGGCAGGGCCCAGGATCGTGACGATCAGCAGCCAGTTGAAGGATTGTTCAAAAGAAGGCATACAGCACCTGGGAAATCAAGGAAGGAAGTGAACACACGTATCGACTGAAGAATCGATACCTCACCGGCAGCTTTCAAGAGAAACTCGATCATGTCAGATTGCTGATTGAATTGTGAGTCCGCTCACCGTTCAATTCTGCTTTAAAGAGATTCCCGGATTCCGCTCCGTCGTCAACGAGCTCGACACGCTGACGCAGGCCTGCCGGAGGAATCAGCGCCGATTCCAGGGGATTCAGATACTCGGCTTCCAGAACTGTTTTCGACGTCGGTTGATTTTCTCGATCCGATTTTCCAGTTCATTGCCACATTCGCACCTTGAACAAGATCTCAGTAGTGAGCCAGACTGCTGTCTCCTCGCAACGTCCGGTAGCCGACATTCAGGACAGGGAAGACCGCCGAGTTCAACTTGAGTTTTTTCACTGGCAGACGGATCAGATAACACAATGCAACGGACACAGTATTGCGTACGCAGTCTACGCCGTGTCGAATGATTCACCAACCCCGGTCACCGATTTCGGTGGTCACGCAGCAATTCGATACGTCACTCCGGGCCGAGGAAATTCCCGAATCAAATTCTCTGGTGCCAGCGGTCTGGTGTCCGGCCGGAGGGAATGAGGAGATCCGGATGAAAATGACTGCAATCCCCAGAAACAGATCAAAAAGTGTCAAACCAGACCGGTACCTGTTTAAAACAGAAACTCTTCGTAGAAAAAGACGAACAAGTCCCGAAGAATGGCAGGATCCGGACCCGACCCGAGATTCGAATTCCTGACTTTCAAACCAAATGCTGCAAACCGAGTAAATTCGGGTGTGTAGAGCGGGAAAGACAGGGATTGATGGACAGAACCGACAACCCGACGTATTGTTGATTGTCTGACAAATTTGCGCAGGTCACTGCGGGAAATTCAGGTGATGCCCGTAATCGGTCATTCCAAATTCATTATGTGGAGAGCCTGCCGACAATGGTGGAGCGGTACTGCGAAAGGTGAAGGGAATTGTGCTGAGCCCGGAGAACACCAATACGCCGAATTCTCAAGACGCGGTTTCTGACTCGTTTGAAAATATTTTTCGCGAGGAACGGCCTCGGCTGTGGCGTCTGATTCGTTTTCGGCTGAATCCTGGAATTCGCCACCATGTTGATACCGAAGACATTCTCCAGGACGTGTTTATCGAAGCGTCACGGCTTTACGCCGACTATCTTAACGGCAACAGCCTGGCTCCATATCTGTGGTTGCGACAGATTGCCCTGGAGACGCTGCGTGACGTCCATCGCACTCATATGGGGACGCAACAATCAGCAACCGAACGAGAATCTTATTCGGACCTGCCACCGACAGACGCTGCATCCAGTCCGCTCGTGCGGCTTGTTGCAGCTGTGACCACACCAAGCGCGGTTGCCATCCGGCAGGAGACCAAGGTCATAGTCGATCAGGCCCTGCAACGGCTGAATGAAACAGACTGGGAAGTGATCCAGTTGCGTCAGTTCGAAGAGCTGACCAATTCCGAAGTCGCAGAAGTGCTGAAGATTTCTGTCACTGCTGCCAGCATTCGATATGTTCGTGCGCTCGAACGATTGAAGGACATCGTCGAAACGCTGCCGGACTTTCGTCAGGACTGAGAGGAGGAATGGTCATGAGTCGTTCACTCAGTGACCTGCACGAACTGCAATCACTTTCCTCCGAAGAACGTGATGAGCTGCTCGGGCGTCTGGCTGAAGAATTCGAGTTTCGTATCCGTCGTGGTGAATGTCCTCTGGTCGCGGAATACACCGAACGGTACCCTGATCTCGCTGCAGACATCGAATCAGTTTTCACAACGATCGTGACGCTGGAGGGGATTAAGGCCGACGATGCTCGCGATGCAGAAGGGCGAGTTTCTCTGGCCGGCGGACGAGTGGATCAACTGGGTGAATATCGCGTTGTCCGTGAAATCAGTCGAGGTGGCATGGGAATCGTCTTTGAAGCGGAACAGGTTTCTCTGCAAAGACGTGTTGCTCTCAAAGTGTTGCCGCGGCGAATGATTCTTCAGACAGAAGAGCGAGACAGGTTTGAACGTGAAGCACAGCTGGCCGCCAGCCTGCACCATTCCAATATTGTTCCGGTTCATGGTTGTGGTACGGATGACGGTTACCAGTTCTACGCGATGCAGCTGATCGATGGGACGTCGTTAAACGAGCTGCAGGAACATGAGCTTACATCAAAACGAGTTGCCGAAATCGGTGTACAGGTTGCCGGGGCACTCCATTATGCACATAAACAGGGAGTGATGCATCGCGATATCAAGCCCGAAAACCTGATCGAAGATCAAAACGGACGAATTTGGATTACCGATTTTGGCCTGGCTGCAGATTCCACATCCGTTTCCGATGGAGGCGCCGGGGGCACAAAGAAATATATGGCACCCGAACGCGCGACAGGTTTGTGTAAAGCACCGGCTGACGTTTTCAGTCTGGGGATGACGCTGCAGACCCTGTTGTCAGACTTGGCTGAGGATTCTGTTTCTCCCGATCTGACGGCAGTCATTGATCGCGCGATCGATCATAACTGGCAGAACCGTTATCAGACCGCAGGTGAACTGGCAGAGGATCTGCAGCGATTCCTGGACCACTGGCCTGTTAAAGCACGGAAGCTCAGCTGGTTTGGTCGAGGACTCAGGTTGACACGGCGCAATCCGGCTCTGTCTGTCTGTCTGGGGTTGTTGTTCGGGCTTGCCTGGGTCATGGCGATTCTGTCACACAGAAATTATTTGCAGTCTGAACAGCAAAAATTACAGCTCTTCGGAAAAATGTCGGTCGTCGATGCATTGTTCCAGTCCAACTATCCAGGTCGAGATAAGCTGAGTCAGCTCAGTGAAGTCAAAGACTCCCGGTCGACGCAGATTGCTGATCCGACTCTGGATGATCATATCACGATGCTGCGGTATCTGCCTGACACCAAGATTGATCGGCTGACTGATTTGTCGCCAGACCTGATTCGTGCTGCGATTGCTGCGCGACGCGATGTTGGACAGGCCAAGAAACATCTGGGAAGACTCACGGATGCGCGTCGGGCACTTCAATATGCGCTCCAGGCCACCGATCGGTGGATGTTCAAATGCAATACGACATCGCCGTTCAGTCCGGAAACCACGGAGGCTGTGCTTTCTGCTGCAACACTTCGCAATGACCTCAGCGCCGTCCTGGAAGAAGAAATGAAGCTGGATGAAGCAGAGGTATTGCGCAACGAAGCTTTGGGGCTTCTGGACAGAATACCGTTGCCGAAGCGCAACAGCACAGAGTATGCCGAGCAGTTGGCTGAAGCGCACCTGGGTCTCGGAACGTTCAGGCCGGAACGTGTCGGGCTTTTCGGAATATGGTACCAGTTGGATGTAGCAGGGCACGATTTTACGATTAAAGAGACCCGGGAAACTGATCATCTGGATGCCGCATTGAACGTGTTACAGGTATCCAGTTTGATGCACGTTCCGAGGATAAAAACACTGATCGCAAGAACGCTGGTCGAACGTATCCGCTGGAAGCGTATGTTGGGTACGTCGTGGCATCATGACGACCGACGTGCCGAGGAACTCATGCGTGAACTGACACTGGAGTTTCCGAGACAGGCGAACTATCGGTACGTCTATTCGATCGTTCTGGCAAATATCCGGCTTCCGTGGGATCCCATTACGCGAACGGAATATGAGATCATTCGGTTACGTCTCGAACGTTCACTGGAACTGGTTCACTCGCTTACTCAGAACCAGCCACGGCGAACGGACTATATTCAGACAGAAGTTGATGTGCGTCATCTACTGGCAGAACTGGCGATTCGTTGCACTGTCGAGGGTGACACGAAGTTGGATTTTGAGGTTGCTGTTTCGATGCAGGGTTACCTGAATGAAAGTATGACGGCCGGGTTTTCGGGTCACGTTCGCAAGTCGCTTCTGGAGTGGCGTTTTGCAGAGTGGCTGGACTTCAACGAAAAGCATGACCAGGCGGAAACATACCGAGACTATGCACGCCAGCAGTTTCAGTTGATTTCGTCGCATGACTCTTCAGAACCCTGTGTCGTGGCAGCGCGTGAAATCATCATCGACGGGACGCGAACGTTGACTTCGTTGACCGAACGCGTTGCTGTCGGACCTGAGAAAACGCAGCAGACTGAATAACGTGCAGATTCTAATGCCGTTGACGGTAATGTGGACGGCTTCCGTCCCGAAACAGGACACGCTGTCGGATATTTGATTGTCCCGACTGATTTGTATGTCCGGCGTTCGACTGTTACAGGATTGAACGGACGTGTTCAATTCCGTGGGGAACGGTGCAACAGAATTGAGCGGGACAGTGCTGGGTTGAGTGTTCCTGTGCAGGCCGAAGTAAGGTTTCCTGATTCTGCACAATTGGGAATCTTACGTATACAACGCTATCACAAATGGTTTGATTATCGCGACCCGGTCAGCCTGTCGGAAATTAGGACCATCTGCCTGTTGCATTCGGCGGGACTGCGACTATCTTTAGAAAACGGTGTTAGACAGGCCGTCGGAAATTCATTTTCGAATTGTTCGAAACGGATTTAGCGGAAATTCACAATTAGAACGTAGTAGGTACCGGCGTCAGTGCCGTCAGATTTTTCAGACGCCGCCTTCCAGTTGATTATATCGTGTTCTCTGAACTCCGGCACTACAGGAACGTCTTTTGTCAATCATCGAATGTTCAGGGACAGAGCAGATGCTCGGTGAGCTGAATCCATGTGGGGGCGGTGACGCAATTCCCCTCCTCCATGAGAAGATACTCATCGGTCGTCGTTCATCGTGCGACATTTGTCTCGCACTGTCGAATGTGTCCTCGCACCATTGTGAACTGGAGCTGCAGGAGCATTACTGGTACATCCGGGATCTGGGCAGTACCAACGGTGTCAAAGTCAACGGGCAGCGAACACTCGAGTCAGTACTGATGCCGGGTGATGAGTTGCAGGTTGCGAAGTCTCGATTCCGCATTGAGTATTTAGTTCATCCCGATGCATCTGCGCCGAGTTCGGTCGATACGTTTGCATTGAGCCTGATGGAAAAGGCCGGACTGGAAAAACCAGCCGATTTTCGCATGCCACAGTCATCAGATGAAAAACGTGCGCGCTTGAAAGTAAAACGTCGTTCGGCCAATCGCGACGATTTTCTTATGGACTGGCTGAGCGACGAAGAAGAATAAGCACTACTCTGTATGAGTAGGGTGAAGACACGATGGCCGCCGGCATCCCAGAGTAAATTGTGACGTCCGGAGCAGCTTTCGAAAGTTCGCGGAAACCCGAGTTCCTTCCTCCGTTGCATGCATGGTCCAGCATTCATTCCGTTGTGAGACAGAGAAATGAACCGTCGAAGCATGATGACATCTTCCGCTGCAACAGTGGCGGCAATTTCATTTCCTTCATCTTTAATCCGGGGCGCTTCACGTGACCGCGCAACCCGGAAATTTACACTCGATCTCAACTGGGGTGCCATCGGTGTAGAAGCCAATCAACTCCAGGCGATCGAGTATGCAGCCGAATTCGGTTTTGAGTCAGTGTCCGCGGATCCGCATTTTCTTTCGTCCCTTGATGAAGCCGAATGTGCAAGCCTGGCAGCGCTGATGAAGGAAAAGGACGTCTGCTGGGGAGCGGCCGGTCTGCCGGTGGATTTTCGTCAGGACGAAGCCAGGTTTCAGGAGGGCCTGAAGAGACTGCCGGCCATTTCCGAATCAATGCAGCGTGCTGGTATAACACGCGTCGGCACATGGCTGAGTCCCTGTCACAACGAACTGACATATGTGGCTAATTTCCGTCAGCATGCGAGGCGGTTGAAGGCATGTGTAAGAATCCTTGCAGATCATGGTCACCGTTTTGGCATGGAGTACGTTGGGCCCAGGACGCTGTGGGCCTCAAAACGTCACAGCTTTATTCACAGCATGCAGGAGACCAAAGACCTCATCGCAGAAATTGGAGAAAAGGACGTAGGCTTTGTTCTCGACAGTTGGCACTGGTATACGGCACATGAGACGGTCGATGATCTGCGAACTCTGACGAATAAAGACATCATTGCCTGTGATTTGAACGACGCGCCGTCAGGTATTGCAATTGACGAACAAATCGATAACCAGCGCGAACTGCCGTC
>JAKVAY010000052.1 GCA_022447185.1 Fuerstiella sp.
TGTCTCAAGGACGCATTTCACAACAGATCTATGTGCAATGAATGGTTGAGACGGATTCACACACACACTTTGATTGTTAAAGATGCTGAACATCGTGTCATCAAATTGTTCAGCCACTGAAACCAATCAGCTTCCAATTGCAGCTGTGAGTAAGGCTTCAATCAAGGCTGTGACATTGGCCCGGGACACATCAATTCGGAAATCGTGCGTTTCATATTTCCCGCTCTGTTGTGGTTGCTCGCCGTCGTTATAAACACGCACCTCACAAAATGAGGGCTGATCGGCTGTGTTTGCGTCAGGACCCGCCGGAATAGTTCGAAGTTTTGCCAAACCATTGGTGTATCGGGGAGGAATGACCGGCAATGTATCCAGACCTTCCACGTCAATGACCAGAGGCCGTTGATCCAGTCGCGTGCGCAACTGAGCTATCGAGTGGCCGTTTTCCGGATGTTTCCAGTCTGCCGCAATCTCAACAAGAGGATCCAGCACGAAACGACGGTACCACAATCCAGGATGAGGAACGGTCAGACGCGGCGTGTGAATGACCTGCCGACCGTAAAACAACAGGTCGAGATCGAGGGGACGAGACCCCCAATGGATATTGTGGACGCGACCAAAGTCGTCTTCAACCTGTTGCAGCAGATCCAGCATCTTCAGTGGACTGAGATCTGTATTGAGAGATGCAGCAGCGTTGGTGAATCTCCCTCCGGCATCCGGTCCCATCGGAGCCGTTCGGAAGTTCCTGCTTAATGCTGTGATTTGGCAATTTTCGCAATTTAGTCTTTGTATCGCCGCGACGAACGTGTCTTCGACAGGCCCCGTGTTGCCACCGAGACCGATCAGGCACGTTATTCCGCCATGCTCCACGTTTTGGTTCCTGGATTTGTCAAGCTGACTTGAGACTGACGAATAACGGTCTGTGACTGTTCCGGGTCAGAATCCATGGATGCCCAGATCCGAGGCGATCTTACCCCACCAGCCACCTGCACCGGCACCGGTTGCCGTGATACCGTAAATCGCGGCAATCACAATCATCGCAACCATCACTAAGTATTCCACAGATGTTACTCCATCGTCACTTCGGCAGAACTGACGAATGATACGAAGTGGTTTCATCACACTCACATCCCGATAGATGAAGGATTCGAGCGATCGTTGCTGGTGTGTTTCCGGGTTGGACTGACGCCGACAGCAAGACGCCTGCTTCTTGCGAGTCTTGGCGGAACCTTTTGCCAAAAAAACGCTTATTGGAACTGGTTTCAGCATACGTCTCATATTGCACTTGGTCAAACTCCTTACGTTTGAGTAGGTCCTGTTGTTTCCACATGCGTAAACCAGCAGGAATCGCATAGTTACAAGACAGCACTCGTAGTGATCGTTAGGATTCGGATGTTTGATACAATCGGCTGGACGATTCAATTGACGAGAGGAATTCAGCCTCGATGACTGCATATATGACGCGTTTGGAAGGACGGATTCGTTCATTGGGCACTCCGGCCCTTGTCGGTCTGGACCCTCGCTGGAACCAGTTGCCGGCGGAGATTACCAGAGGTGAAATGTCACCTTCCACACAGCGAATTGCAGAAGGATTTCATCAGTTCTGCACTGAAATTATTGATATCGTCAGCACGCTTGTTCCAGCCGTTAAACCACAAGTGGCCTTCTTCGAACAACTGGGACCAGCTGGAATGGAGGCGTTGCATCACGTGATGCAATACGCTCGCAGCAAGCAGCTTATCGTGATCGCTGATGCCAAACGGAGCGACATTGGGTCGACAGCGGCCGCATATTCGGACGCATGGCTGGACGGTACAAGCGGTAAAGCCGCTTTTCCCGCAGATGCACTCACAGTCAGTCCCTACCTGGGAGACGACACTCTGCAGCCGTTTCTGGAAACGGCTGCAGAGCGAAACGCCGGAATCTACGTCCTTGTTCGCACCAGCAATGCTGGAGCCGCTGCGTTCCAAGACCGAAAAACGGAAGACACCACTGTGTTTGAGGCAGTGGCGGACACAATCCAACAGCTTAATCTTCAGCATCGGGGTGTCGGACAGTGGGGACCGGTGGGTGCGGTGGTGGGAGCGACCTGGCCGCAGGAGCTTGCTGACCTGCGCGCCCGAATGCCAAACACACCGTTCCTGGTCCCGGGTTATGGCACCCAGGGTGGTTCGTCTGCCGATGTTGCAGCTGCTTTCCAATATGGTCCCGCAGGCGCTTTGATCAACAGTTCCCGAGCCATTAATTTTGCTTGGCGACGTCCGGAGTGGAAAGACAGATTTGGAGAAGAACGCTGGCGCGACGCTGTTCTCGCTTCGACACAACAGATGATCATGGACCTGCATCGCGTTTAGACAACATTCTGATGCCTTGGTAAAAGGATGGATTTGTCTGGGGCCATTTGTGACAAAACCAGCTGTTACAACTTCACAGGTTCCGGAGTTTCGACTGCAGCACCTTTGACTGCGCCATGATGCTGCTTCCTGTCATTTAATGATAGTCGCACACCATCCACTTCAATCACATCGACCTCAAGTGCGATTCGCAAACGAGATCCCGATCCAATACCAGACAACAAACTGGTACGCCCATCCGAAACCCCCGCAGCTGGTGACAGAGTCATTCGGACCGGCGGAATTCCGGGATACTGCAGCGTCAGATCCACCTGGTAATCTGTTCGACGACCATCAGACGCATCCAGTTGAAATTCGGCAATAACATCACCGGCTGCTTGACGAAATTCCGTACCGCTGTATTCAGTTCCAGCCAGAGCAATTCTGGGGTGAGAATCCTGCAGCTTCCAGTCGGCTGCAGCACGCAGGACGACCGCAGCACCTCGAATCCCAGATCGGTATTCGGCTTTCAGACTCGAAACGAGTCGATTCGAAGCGGGATCTGGCAGATCATCGCTGCCCAGCAGCCGTGCGCACAGCAACAAACCCGGAATCGGAAGTGCTGATACAACTCGTTGATCTCTAAGTAGTTTTGCCAGTCGAATTCGGTCGCCCGAGTGATAGTATAAAGAGACCAGCGCGATAGTGCTCTGGCTTGTTTCCAGCTGATCATCCAGATTGCAAAGAATCAAATTTTCCGCAGCACGATGCTGATCATGCCGCCCCAGAACCCAGGCAGACACCAGATTTGCTTCCCAGTTACGAATGGAATAGTCAGAAACAGCTAACGCCAGCTGGGGCGCCTCAGGGTCGTTCCGTACTTCCTGAATCAGCGCCATGTTTGCCAGACTTCCGGCAAGCATGTCGTCCTGCCGAAAGTGTCCGCTGCCGATCTCTGTCAGCCGCCGGTAAGTGTGCATTGCCTCAGGCAGCTGCCCCATCGATTGTTGAGTCCGGGCCACATAATACCAGTAGGGAGGGTAACAAGTCATGAAACGCTCCAGACGCTGAAGCATTCGCAGCCTTCGCTCTCTGTCAGCCTCTCGCAGGACCATTGCCAGCTGGTCTAAGTCCTGGTCACTTACCAGCCAGCTGTCCGGAATGTTGTTCCTGCGACGGAGCTTCCAGAAGCTGTCGAGAAAGGTCGACGAATGTGTCATCACCGAATTTAATTTCATGCGATTAACATTCCACATGTCTGCGTCGCGGCGCACTTCTTGATTCCGATAGTCCCACCAGCTGTTTGCACCTGTTTGAATCACATTGCCAACCTGCCCCGTTGCGAGCTGAGCCCCAATGACGACGAAGCTGGCACCCAGCTGACGCTGGGTATTCTGTCTGAACTGTTCCGCGATAATCTGGCGGTCTCTCTTGCTGACCTCAATCTGACTGATTTCATCCAGCACCGCACGATACAGCGAGATGACTTCTGAATCGGCGATTTTGCTCAGATTGAGGTTGTTCAGAATCCGCTGCTGCTCCTCAAAAAACACACTTTTGTTTGGGTTTCGGCGAATACGATGGAGGGCTGCACGGCAGTAGTTCAACGCGACTGCCGTTTGACGGCGAGTAACTTGTACGTCGACTGAATCGTCCTCTGAGAAACCGGAGGAGCAGAAAACACAAACCGCGACAATTGCTGTAATTCGGACGTTCATAGACTTTCAGACTGAATCGAAGACTCAGGCCTGCCCAGCAAAACACTTCGTGTGGCTGACAGATTCCTGTGGATGACAGGAATTCACCTGGAAGACGAGACAGTCGTCGATATATGCTCCTCCTGAACCTAGCCGACGACAGACACGTCATTATTTTTCCCAGTCATATCCGGGAAACAAGGGACAGAATTCAACTCAGTGGAATTGCAGATGGATCGCGGGAATCGAATCGGGTTGGGCAGTCCTGTAAATCGGCAATGAATGCCGAACCCAGGACGATCCGGCAGGATCAGCCGACTGAAAGGATTATTCGTTTCCTCGCCAATCGGGTGATACAGAAGACTCTTCCATCACAGTCGCCTTCACCGGTTCCCTGATGTCAGCCAGGATATCGGGACGAAAGTCTGTTTCCGCGGATCATGACTGACCGAACACGGTCCGAAACAACTTCCGATCTGTCGGCATTATGTTTGCATCGATATTTTCGAGGAGTCGACCCAATGGTTCGCCATTGAAGCCAGAGGTGATTTCATTGAAATTGTGTTCGTCCGGGCTGTTGCCGAAGGCTGGACAATCTCTCCATCGGAGTTTTGCCAACATGACGAATGTTTGGCTGATGTCAGGGCAGACGATCCGACATTATTGCAGTTGTTTCATCTGCGCTGACTATTAAGTGAAATTCGGCCGGTTATTGCAAGAAACCGCGTGTCTCGACAGATACATCCAATGCCGTTCCTGACGACATATCCAAAACCAACTGAAACTAATCAAGCTGATTGGTGGCCGCGTGGTAAGTGGAACAGAGGTCGCAACACGCTTTTGACGGGGTGTTTTCGTCAACTAAACGGTGCTGCTAAGCCGCTTCGCCATCTTTTGCATCCAGGTCGATCAATCGTGGCGTAGCCAGACGCAACCCGACAACCGTACCGAAGCAACGCTTCAGCCCTGCGAAATCGTGTCGCAGGAATTCCGGGAAACGATTTCGCGGCAATTCGGTCACATACTCTTTTGCGTACGCAGCCATCTGTCGATCATAACCCGCCTGGCTGCTGCTGTGCATGTAGCAGGAGCCGGAAAATCGGCGAATGTCCCCGTCAAATGACGGGCTAATATGATAGAGCTCATGAAATACTGTTACGAGCTTTTCATCGAACGACAGATTCAGAAACCGAGGCAGGTAAAACGTCAGGATGTAAAGCATTTCTTCACCATCCTGGTACAGGCGTTGCGCACCCCAGCGTCGACCGTCGCGAGTACACGTCATTGCGCCACCTTCAAATCGCATTGGAGTGAGTTTTGCCTGGATTCCCCATTCGACCGGAGATCTGGTTTGCGCATAGGTAACCGCGACGCGGTTCATCTCAACATGTTGAAAAACCGGATGGACCCGACAGATATCTTCACACAGCCGACGGAGCGCAGTGCAAATGTCAAAACACCGTCGATTCATCTTGCTGCCACTCCCTTGCCAGGACAGGACGCTGCTTCACATTATTAAGCCGTCGCTGGCAAATCAGCAAGCCGAATCCAAATTGAGAGCCCTGTACGCGATATGTGACATCCGGCAACGTATAGGGTGGGCAGGCATCACTGCTGGTATTTCTGATACCGGCAACTGTTTGTACTCACGATGGAAACTGACAGTCTGTACACCGGAATCGCAGACCACGGAGCAGCAATCCTGTCGAGTCCACGTTGAGCAGAAACATTTGATGGGAAATCAGAATCAGCTCTGTTCCTCATTGCTCTCCTGCGCCCCGGCATCCTTTTCGACTGCTGACGGTTCGCTCTCAGTGGCGCTCTCAGTGGCTACGGCCTCGGTTATAACCGGTGCCGCACGGCGTCGTGAACGAACGCGGTCTCGTTCGCCAACAAACTCGATCAGAGCTTGTTGGCCGGCGTCACCCAGTCGAACCTTCGCGAGTCGAACAATACGCGTATAACCACCAGGTCGGTCTTCAAACCTCTCAGCCAGTTCATCGAACAATACGTCCACGGCCTCGGTGTCTCGGAGCATCGAGAATGCCCGGCGACGCAGGGCAACTGCCGGTGCAATTGTATTCGCCCATTGCTGCCACTGTTCGGATTGTCGCCAGGTTCGCCATTCGTCTGTGTTACGATCAGCATTCACTTGATATTCGGCAGCAGCTTCTTCATGGGCGATAGCCCTGCGGGCAATCGTAACCAGTTTCTCAACGAAAGGACGAAGTTCTTTCGCCTTGGCGACTGTTGTTACAATGCGGCCTGGCACGCGAGGTCGCTGCGGGTCATCCTCATCCACTCGAACTGATCGAATAAGACTTGTCGCCATGTTGCGAAACATGGCCTTCCGGTGAGACGCGTTGCGACCCAGTTTCCTGCCGCGCATTCGATGTCGCATGGCAATATTCTCCTGAACAACCCGGCATAACGCCGGAATGATAACAAGTCAACAAATCACAGAGACAACAGACCGCCGGCATCCTGCTGTTCTGCGGAGGTGTCGCCGTCCCGATCAGCTACGCGGTCGGTTGCTGATTCGGTAAACGCATTCCAAGTCGCAGGTCAATTTCTTCGAGTCGCTCGCGGACTTCATCGAGCGTCGTTTCACCGAAGTTGCGAACCTGTAACAGTTCGTCTTCCGGTCGCTGAACCAGATCACGCACCGTATTGATGCCAACAGATTCCAAGCAGTTTGTGGCCCGAACTGACAGATTCAGTTCAGCCAGACTCTTATTCAGCTTTTCTTCCAGTTCCATGTCCACTGGCGAATAACCGGTGGCTTCCATCATGCCGCGCAAGCCTCCTTCGGGCGCCGCTTCCGGTCCTGGTTCGCGATATGTAATGAAACAGTTCAGATGTTTGCGAAGAATCTTTGCAGCTTCAACGAGCGCCATCGATGGAGACACCGTACCGTTTGTCCAGATCTCCAGACTCAATTTGTCATAATTCGTGCGCTGGCCCACACGAGTATCCTCAATATGATGCCGCACCCGAGTGATTGGTGAGAAGGATGCATCAAGCGGAATCACACCGACTTCAGGATCATTCAGATAATGTTCTGAGGCAGGCACAAATCCCCGACCATTCTCCACTGTCATTTCGAGATGCAACGGGACGTCATCTGTCATTGTAGCAATAACCAGATCTCTGTTGATGACTTCGACCTGGTCGTCACAGATTACGTCGGCTCCCGTAACGACGCCTCGAGTGCTTTTTTCAATTCGCAGGGTCTTCACTGACGCGCTATAGTTTTTGACAATCAGGGATTTCAGGTTCAGGCAAATGTCCGTCACATCTTCCACCACACCGGGAACGGTCGTGAATTCGTGCTGGACTCCCTGCAACCGAACTTTTGTCACTGCCGCTCCTTCGAGGCTCGACAGAAGAATCCGTCGCAGGCTGTTACCTACTGTTGCACCAAATCCTCGTTCAAATGGTTCGGCACTGAACTTCCCGTAGCCCGACACCAGTGTGTCAGTGTCGGGTACCACTCGGCTTGGCAATTCCAGACCACGCCATCGAATTCGCATAATTCTTCTCCCCTGTAAAGCTCGTCACACGCAAATCAAAATGACTGTCGAGTAGTTTCCGTTCAGACGCGGCGTTTCTTTGGAGGACGACAGCCATTATGTGGCAGAGGTGTGATATCTTCGATTGACCGAATCGAAATACCCGATGACTGAAGACCGGTGATCGCACTTTCGCGACCGGAACCCGGACCCTTAACGCGGACTTCGATCTCCCGCATACCCATCTTGGCGGCACGTTCGGCAACTGTTTCAGCGGCTCGCTGAGCTGCAAAGGGAGTGCTTTTCCGACTGCCTTTGAAGCCGACCGTACCGGCGGTCGCCCAGCAAACAACGTCGCCGTTGGTATCGGTCATAGTAACGATCGTATTGTTGAAGGTTGCCTTGATATAGGCAATTCCCCGCGTCACATTACGACGTGTTTTTTTCCTGGTTCTGACTTTTGCCACGATACAATCTCAATTTCGTGATTCGACGGAAAACCGAAACTCCCTGGGATCAATGCTTCAGATCCTTGACACCCTTTTTACCCGCAACTGTTTTCTTTCGACCTTTACGGGTTCTGGCATTTGTCTTGGTTCGCTGACCGCGAACCGGCAAACCACGGCGATGTCGAATACCGCGATAGCACTGAATTTCGCGTAGACGGCCAATGTCCTGCTGAACCTTTCGACGCAGCGGACCTTCTACTGTGTAGTCTTTGTCAAGGTGATTTGTGATGCGGCTCACTTCGTCTTCCGACAGCGCGCCGGCACGCGTCTGAGGGTCCACCCCCAGTTCATAGCAAATCTTGACAGCCATCACGCGACCTACTCCGTAAAGATAGGTCAACGCAATCCAGGTCGGCTTATTGTTGGGGACATCGACCCCCAGCAAACGAGGCATATTACGTCTCCGAAAATTCCCAGCTCAGGACTCTAACCCTGTCGCTGTTTGTGTCGAGGATTGGATGTACAGATAACGTACGTTCTTCCACGACGACGGACTGTTTTGCAGTGTTCGCAAATTCGCTTAACGCTTGATCTTACTTTCATCACCTGACTCCTGTTAAAGCCAGTGCGACACGAAGTTGCACGTCAGCCTTAACAATAGTGTGTTTCAGTTTCTGAGTTGCGAATCAGACAAACGTTCTCAGCTTCTTGTGTGAACGCTCATCTCGATGGGCCGGGTCGTCCCGAGATTCACTGTCAACTGTGATCTCAATCCCTCACTCGTCCGAATCCAGTAAGCCCGGATAGTTTCGCATGATCAAATGTGAGTCAATTTTCTGAACCAGATCCAGTGCAACTGACACGATAATGAGCAGGCCGGTCCCACCAAAGAACTGTGCCGCCCGGAAATCACCGTTCGTTAACGTCGTCGAGATGATCGTTGGTATTACGGCGATGATCGCCAAAAATGCGGCCCCCGCATAAGTGACGCGTGTCATCACCTGTTCCAAATGGGTGGCAGTCCGTGTCCCAGGTCGGTAGCCTGGTATAAAACTGCCCATATCCTTCAGATTATCCGACATGTCCTTTGGATTGAAAGTAATTGCAGTCCAGAAGTAGCAGAAGAAGTAGATCATGATGATGTAGCTTACGTTGTAGACAAAGCCCTGTCCCGGCTGGAATGCACTGGCAATCGTATCCAGGACACGACTCTCCGGCCAAACCTGAGCAAGCTGACCCAACACAAAAAATGGAAGCAGCAGCAGACTTGATGCAAAAATGATAGGCATTACGCCGGCCTGGTTGACACGCAAGGGCAACCACTGTCGCTGTCCGCCCATCACCTTTCGACCACGAACGTGTCGAGCGCTTTGCATTGGAATCTTACGCTGTCCCTGGGTAATGAATATCACACATACAATGACCCCAATAAAGACCAGACCCATCACAAGGAGTTTCTCAATTCCCTGTTCTGTACCTATTTGAACTCCACCAAGGCGAATTTTTTGAATCCACTCTCCGGCAACCGATGGCATCTGAGCCAGAATACCGGCCATGATCAGCAGGCTGATCCCATTTCCAATTCCATAGGTATCAATTTGTTCACCGATCCACATGAGGAACACGGTTCCACATGTCATCACGATAGCGCCCAGCAAATACCACGAAGTGCTGTTGTATTCCTGAAGAACCATCGGTTCACCACCAGTTAACGTACCCCCTGCAAGTGCCTTGATAATAAAGAAACTTTGCAGCAGGCAGATGACCACTGTTGCATATCGCGTATATTCATTAATTCGACGGCGCCCGGACTCTCCCTCTTTCTGCAACTGTTCGAGTGGTGGATACACTGTTCCCAACAGCTGAAAAACGATCGACGCCGTGATGTACGGCATGATGCCCAGACCAAACAACGAACCATTCGTCAGGCTGGAGGCGGAAAACAAAGACATCATCTGCAAAACACCTTGCAGCCCGTCCTGGCCAGCGTTTTCCAGTGTCTTGCGAATCCCCTCGTGATTGATAAAGGGCAGCGTAATATGAAACCCAAGGCGATAGATTCCCAGCAGACCTACAGTCAGCAGAATCTTTCGCCAAAGCTCGGGCACTCGCCAGATTGCTGCGAGCCGTGAAAACATAATGGGGTGCCTCCGAAATCCCGATCCGTCAGTTTTTCGGGCTCAAACGGTCCGTTGCCGAAATCCGTTCAAACCTGCCTCCAGCGGCGACAATAACGGCCTCCGCACTTTGTGAAAAACGGTGAGCTTTCACTGTCAGTTTTTTGGTCAGCTGTCCGTCACCCAGCACTTTCAGAACATCGAACCGACTGGGAATCATCCCGCGTGCCACAAGCGACTCGGCAGTCACGTCCGCACCGTCGTCAAACGCCTTGTCCAACTGCCCAACATTGACAATAACCACTGTATCAGCAAATGCACGGTTGTTAAAACCACGTTTCGCCACGCGGCGAAACAGCGGCATCTGGCCACCTTCAAACCCACGGCGACGACTAGACCCGGAACGGCTGAAGTAGCCCTTGTGACCGCGGCCGGACGTCTTACCGTGTCCCGATCCTGTCCCGCGCCCGATCCGCTTCCGTTTCCGGTATTTTTGAATCCCGGTATGTACATCGTTCAGAATCATTACAGCGACACCCCGCGCAATCGAGCAACCTCTTCTTTTGTTCGTAACTGACCCAGTGCATCAAACGTGGCTTTCACCAGGTTCAACGGGTTCGTTGAACCAAAACTCTTCGTCAGAATATCGGTCACGCCCGCGGCTTCCAGGACGGCACGGACACAGGCACCAGCGATCACACCCGTTCCTGGTCGGGCGGGAAGGAGTAGAACTCGTGATGCTCGGAAGCGACCGACAACCTGGTGAGGAACGGTCGTCTCTACCAATGGGACCTTGCGCTGAGAGCGATTGGACGCTTTCGTTGCCTTTTCGACTGCCAGCGGTACTTCAACAGCTTTTCCGTATCCGTACCCGACACGACCGTTCCGATCGCCGGTCACAACGAGGGCTGCAAAGCTAAATCGACGCCCACCTTTAACGACACATGCACATCGTCGAATCTGAACGACTGTTTCCGCCGTTTCATTTCGTGTTTCAACTATCGACATTATTCACCTCTGTTTCCAACCCAAACCGACACAACATCTGCCGAATGACCGTCCACGGTCAGAATGTGAGACCAGCTTCACGCGCCGCATCGGCCAGTGCAGCAACACGACCGTGATATCTGAATGAACCTCGATCCAGTACGACTTTCGAAATCCCTTTCTCCTGGGCACGTTCAGCAATCAGCTGACCCACTTTTGATGCGGATTTTCGGTCTGACGCCACTTTCCCGGGACCTGCTACAACCGTTTCTATGGTACTCGCAGCTACGACGGTATGACCGGTTTCGTCGTCGATGACCTGAGCATAGATATGCCGGTTACTGCGGAATACAGAAAGCCGCAAGCGCCCATGTGCATCACGTCGAACACGATTTCGCACGCGGAAGCCGCGTCGAACCGCTCGCTTGATCAATTGTTTTTCAGCTTTCATTGTTTCACAACCACATGATCGTTCAGAAACGAAATTCACCGTTTCCGATGCAGCTTTTAACTGATCAGTACGGACTGATTTTCAGCATCAGCTCCCCTGAGCGGGTAGTCTAATGCTCCTAATGCGGCATTGCCGCAACCCTAATACGAGTTACCGTCTTCCGATACACCGATGGTCGCTTTGAATTCACGCAAACCGTAAAAATTCGCACCAAAAGACTCTCATCACATTAACAAAACAGTCCAGCTACTTGGAGCCAAAGGCTTTGCCGGCTTTGCGACGCACCTGTTCGTTCTCGTAGCGAATCCCCTTACCCTTGTAAGGTTCAGGCGGACGGACAGATCGCACCTCTGCGGCAAACTGTCCCGCTGCCTGTTTATCGCAGCTTCGGACAATAACCGAAGTTTGACTTGGTACATCCACCGTAACCAGCGGAGGGACATCCAGTACCACGGTATTGGCAAATCCAACCTGCAGTGACAGCTTGCTGCCGTCAAGACTGGCGTTGTAACCAACCCCCACGACGGTCAGTCTGCGTTCGAACGGTTGCACAACACCCGTGATCATGTTTTGAATGAGACTGCGAGTCAATCCGTGCAGAGCGCGGCTTTCGCGAGAATCATCCGGTCGTTTCACACGGACAGCTTTACCGTCATCTTCCACTTCGATGGCCATGCTGGAATGTGCGGAAAGCGTCAGCTCACCCTTCGGCCCTTTCACGGCGACATTTGATCCGGTTATTGCGACTTGCACACCGTCCGGCACATCAATTGGTTTCTTACCGATTCGTGACATTGCACCATTAACCGTTTCAACAGACCTAACGCGGATTGACCGCAACCAAATTCGAGCTAACACCCGGAAACATTTCCCGCTGGTCGCTCCAGACACCTAACTTGACTTCAATATGTTTTCTGAAACAAGCAGTACGAGCTTCCTACCACAGTTGACACAACAACTCACCACCTACACTCTGCTGACGAGCTTCCCGGTTACTCAACAGTCCTTTGGGTGTCGACAGCACTGAAATTCCGGTTCCCTGTCGCACCTCCCTTAATTCACGTACTCCAACGTACACACGCCGCCCTGGCTTACTTAACCGTTCTATATGTTCGATCAGATGTTCGCCGTTCGGGCCGTACTTCAGATTGATTCGAAGCGTGGAGACCGGCTCGCCTTCTATCACTTCAGAATCCCATACGTAGCCCTCTCGGTGCAACACTTCCGCCAGTCGCATTTTCATCTTCGACAGGGGCATATCTACAAACGGCCGTTCGACGCGGACAGCGTTGCGGATCCTTGTCAGAAAATCAGCTATGGGATCAGTCATCATTGAAGAGTCACCATTTCAACAGCATGCGTCGCCACTGACGACTACCAGCTGGCCTTTCTTGCACCCGGAACCAAACCGTCCAGACACAGATTGCGAAAACAGATTCGACAGACCTTAAATTTTCTGTAGACGGCGCGAGGCCTTCCGCACATAACGCATCTTCGCTCAATCCGAGATCCGTACTTCGGCGTCCGCTTCGTTTTTTCGATCTTTGCCTTACTGGCCATAACTCAATCTTCTGCTAACTATCCAGACTCTTAAAGGGCATCCCAAACGCCTTCAACAGAAGACGTCCTTCATCATCATTGGGTGCGGTCGTCACCATTGTGATATTCATACCCTGTGGCTGTCCCACAGTCTCAGGATCGATTTCTGGAAATACGAGCTGCTCTGACAACCCACAATTGTAGTTCCCGCGTCCGTCAAACGAACGGGGATTCAAACCGCGAAAGTCACGAACTCGAGGCAATGCCAATGTGATCAGACGCTCCAGGAATTCATACATTCGTTTTCCGCGTAGCGTAACACGGCAACCAATTGGCATTCCCTGGCGCAATCGAAATGCAGAGATCGACTTTCTGGCCCGGCACACCTGAGCTTTTTGACCCGACAACTGAGTCAAGTGTCCAATTGCCGAATCCAGGCGTTTGCGATCCTGAACTGCTTCACCGACACCCATACTGACCACGATCTTTTCAAGTCGTGGCAGAGCAAGAGCGTTCTTTCGGCCAAGCTCCGTCCGCAGCTCACCGATAATCCGTGTTTTATATTCATCGAGCAGACGAGCCATCGTTCACCAACTCACTACCGAACGCAGATACCGAATCGAATCCCGGTCAGACCACTTCGCTGGCCAGGCTGATAATCTTCATATAATTTCGATCACGCAACTCTCGCGCAACCGCCCCGAAAATTCGGGTTCCTCGTGGGTTTCCGTCATTATCGACCAATACAACGGCGTTACGATCAAACCGAACATAACTTCCGTCGTCACGTCGACTTGCCTTGCGACATCGTACGACCACGCCCCGAACAACCGATCCGGATTTGACAGCACTCCCGGGCAGACTTTTTTGCACGCTCAGAACCACGACATCGCCCAAGCCCGCATATCGCCGTCGGGTCCCACCCAGGACTTTGATACAGCGTACGAGCTTTGCGCCGGAATTGTCTGCCACATCCAGTACTGTCTGCATCTGAATCATGGAATTTACCTCACTGCCGAACCAACCCAGTCACGCAGCACTGTTCATTAAGTTGACGCACTGAAGAACACTTCGAGTTGATCGAACCCGGCTCAGCGCCAACTGCCGGGACAAAACTAATTTCTTTTCCATTTCGCGACAGACCGAGCCAAACTCAATCGTGTCCACTGGATTCCTGTTCCGATTCACGAGCAGCCGCTGCATCCACTTCGCCGGCGGCCACCGCAGCATCACTGGCCGCCTGAACTACTTTCACCAATTGCCAGCGCTTCGTCTTTGAAACCGGCGGCGACTCTATAATTTCCACCAAGTCACCCATGCGTCCTGTATTCTCAGGATCGTGAACTTGGCACCCCATTCGCGATCGTACAATTTTCCCGTACTTGCGATGACGGAATCGACGTTCAATATCGACACGCAACGTCTTATCACGCCTGTCGCTCGTTACCGTGCCACGGAGAACTCTTTTCATCGCCAACAGTTGCTTTACAAACAGAACCCAGAAACCTACTGATCGGCGACGCCGCCGGCCAGTTCACGTTCGCGTTGAATTGTCTTGATCCGGGCAACCGTCTGCCGAAGCTTCCGTATATTGCTCGGTGTGTCATTTCTTTCCGTTGCTGACTGAAACCGAATGCGAAAAAGTGACTGCTGAGCTTCGCGCAGTTCGTGCACTATTTGCTCTTCAGACATTTCCCGCAGTACCTCTACTGTCGCCATGACCTCTTACCTTTCAACCATTTGACAGCCTAATGAACCTCCGGACGACGGCTCAGCAACCGAACTCTGACCGGTAGTTTATGTGCCACCCGATTGAAACAGTCCCGTGCCGCTTCACGGGAGACCCCCTTCAATTCAAACAATACCGTTCCCGGTTTCACCACAGCGACCCAGCGGTCTGGTTCACCCTTACCTTTACCCATCCGGGTTTCGAGTGGTCGAGAGGTCACTGATTTTTGTGGAAAAATTCGAATATAGACTTTGCCGACTCCGCGCACGTACTGAGTTGCCGCAATACGACAGGCCTCAATTGTCTGAGCCGTAACATGGCCTGGATCCAGCGACTGGAGGCCAAAATCACCAAAGACAACCGTGTTCCCGCGTGTTGCGTTACCTCTTATACGTCCTCTTTGGGCCTTTCGATGCTTGACCCGTTTTGGCATTAGTGCCATCTGCTGATTCCTCGTCCGAATAGTCGCCCAGGTCAATCCATACCTTCACACCAATAATACCCTGGGAAGTCTTTGCTGCTGTAAAACCGTAGTCGATATGTCGACGAAGTGTTGACAGAGGGATCGAACCTCGACTGGCCTTTTCTTTGCGAGACATCTCAGCACCGCCCAGACGTCCCGACATTTCTATTTTTACTCCGTGTACACCCGAACTCATAACTTCGTCGAGCGTTTTCTTGATAGCTCTCCGAAAACTGCCCCGCTTCGATAACTGCTGAGCAACCTTGTCAGCTACCAGCTTGGCATCCCGGTTTGGATTCGCTATTTCAACAATTTTCAGATCCATGCGGCGTCCGGTCAGATCTTCCAACTCGCCCTTGAGCCTGTCAATCTCCTGTCCCTTGCGACCGATAATGACGCCAGGGCGCGCTGTGAACAAATGAATGACCACTTGGTCACGAGTTCTCTCAATCTCCACCCTCGCAATTTCCGCGAACTGATACTTCGTACCGACAAAACTACGAATCTTCAGATCTTCTGCCAGAAGATCACCGAATTCCTTCTTGGGCGCATACCAGCGGCTTCGCCAGTTTTCCATCACGCCGATGCGAAACCCGGTAGGCCTGACCTTTTGTCCCATTACTCAACCTTCTTCCTGCCAGCAGGTGCTGTCACTACCCAAGTTCCGGTGCGTCCACACCAATGTAAATGTGCGCGGTCCGACGTCGAATCGTAAACGCCATTCCGCGCGCCCGAGGCTGGATTCGTTTCATCATCGGGCCACCATCAACCCGACACTCGAGGATTTTCAATCGATCGGGACTCCGAACCCCGCGGTCTTCCGCGTTTGCGACAGCACTCTTGAGGACCTGTTCCAGATAACGAGCTCCACGATTTGGCACGAACGCCAGCGCCTGCAAACCCTGCTCCGCTGTCATCCCACGTACCAGATCAGCAAACGGACGTACCTTAGTTGCCGAAATCCGTGCGTGTCGATGAATTGCTTTTACCACAGCCATGACTACTTCTTACCTCGGGCACCATGCCCGCGAAACGTTCGAGTTGCTGAAAATTCACCGAGTTTGTGTCCAACCATATCCTCGGTCACATAAACACTCAGGTGAGCCCGACCGTTGTGAACCAGAAACGTGTGTCCAACAAACTCTGGTGAAATCGTACAGCTGCGAGCCCACGTTTTCACGGGTTCCTTACGACCGTCCTCATTAAGCTTTTCCACTTTACGGAGAAGCTTTGCATCAATGTACGGACCTTTTTTTAATGAACGTGCCATTCTCAGCTGCCTTGTGAGCCGGACAGGATCGTGAACCTGTCATAATTCGTGTGTCGCATTATTGACATCAAACCTTAACTTCTCCGTATCGACGTGACCGGCGACGGCGAACAATCGCCTTGGAAGAGGCTTTGTTCTTCTTTCGAGTCCGACCACCTTTTGCCGGCTTTCCGGAAGGACTGCAGGGATGCCTTCCACCGGAATTTCGCCCTTCACCACCACCCATGGGATGAGCAACTGGATTCATAGCCGTACCACGAACATGCGGCCGTCTTCCTAACCATCGCTTTCGACCGGCCTTGCCGAGCACAACACTGCTGTGTTCGGAATTGCCGACTTCACCAATTGTTGCCCGACAGGCGCTTGGAACACGCCGAACTTCCCCACTGGGCAGCGTTACCTGAGCCCACCGGCCTTCCCGAGCATTCAAAACTGCAGATGCTCCGGCACTCCGGCACATCTGTCCCCCTCGACCGGGCTGCATTTCAATATTATGAACTACCGTCCCCAACGGAATCACCGCCAATGGAGCGCAGTTACCTAAATTTGGTTCGACCGTCTCTCCGCTTTCAATCACCGCTCCGGCAACCAGACCATCTGGAGCCAGAATATATCGTTTCTCTCCGTCCTGGTATTCAATCAATGCAATCCGACAAGTCCGATTTGGGTCATATTCAATATGAGTTACCGTTCCCGGAATCCCATCTTTCTTTCGCTTGAAATCGATCATGCGATACAAACGTTTGTGACCACCACCCCGATGCCGTGCTGTAATCTTACCCTGATTGTTACGACCACCCCTTTTAGCAGCGCGCTTCGTCAACGACTTCTCTGGACGCTTCTTGCGATCCGTAAGCTCGGCGAAGTCACTCACAGATGCTCCGCGACGACCTGGAGTGACCGGTTTGTATTGACGAATTCCCATCACAACTACCCTGAGACATCTGATGGAATGCCCGCACAACGGCCAAGTGCAACCGTGTGCAAACGACCAAGGTGACTAAAAGAAGGCAATCCGATCTTCGACATGCAGCTTAACTACCGCTTTTTTCCAGCTTCGAGTCCGCCCCAGTGCCGTGCGATGACGACGAGGTTTCCCCTTGCGATTTTGAGTCCGCACTTCTCCCACGCGCACATCCCACAATTCTTCAACCGCACGCTTAATGTCATGCTTGGTAGCGAATGGATGGACTTCAAAGCTGTAAGCGTTCAGCCGCTCCGAAGCATGCATGCCCTTTTCCGTCACCAGCGGTCGCTTAATTACCTGATGCGATTCAAGCTGGACTCCTGATTTTATTTTCGCTGCCATAATTCAAGTGTCCTCGTCAAGCCGTCGTCGCAGACGATCGACCGAGCAGCTGATCCATTGCTGCCACTGTCACAACAAGATTTCGATGGCGTAACAAATCCCAGGCATTCAGATCAGCTGCAGGCATCACACGAACATCCTGGATGTTACGAGCGGACCGCCACAAATTTGGGTCCAGACAATCCGTTGCCAGCAACACTGAAGTGCCTGCCACGCCGAGTGACTTCAGCGATTGCGCCACAACTTTTGTCTTCGGTTCACTGCAGTCCCACTGGGACAACATAATCGCCTGGTCATCCTGAAATTTACTCAACAATGCCATTTTTGTCGCCAGTTGAAGCGATTTACGGGGCATCCGGTAACTGTAATCCCGCGGTTTTTTTGCAAAGGCATGACCGCCACCCCGGCGAACCGGCCCTCGCGCACTGCCGGCACGAGCACGACCAGTGCCCTTTTGGCGATAGAGTTTTTTGGTACTCCCCCTGACCATGCCCCGAGACTTGGTTCGCACCGTACCGACACGACGATTAGCCTCATACATCACCACTGCATCATGCAGCAACTGCCGACTAACGCCGGCGGCCAATTCGGCAGGATCAAATTCGTACGATCCCGATTCAATGCCGGCCATATCTCGAATTGAAACGGAAATCATTTCAGCATCCACAACTACCTGCGGTTTTTCGCAGAATGACGCAGCACAACGAAGCCTCCCGCAGGACCCGGGACGGCACCGCAAACCAATACCACGTTGTTTTCACCATCAACACGAACGATCTTCAGGTTGCGGATCGAGACACTGGTACCGCCGTATCGTCCGGCCATTCTGGTGCCTTTCAGAACCCGAGCTGGATCAGCACTCTGACCAATTGAACCAGGGTGACGATGCACCCGTTTGACACCATGACTTGCGCGTTGGCCGGAGAAATTGTGCCTTTTCATCACTCCAGCGTAGCCACGACCACGGGAATCCGCAATCACATCGACCCACTTCCATTCTGCCAGATGTGCAGCGGTCAGCAATTGACCGACCTCTAGGCCGTGCTCTCCATTTTCGCAGCGGAACTCTCGCGAAAAACGCCGAGGCTCACAATCCGCTTTTGGCACGGCCTGCTGACCTGCCGCCTGACGCATCTGCTGACGACGCCCGCCAATATCTGCCACCTGACCACGTTCCGCACGGCTGGCAATTCGGCGAGGCTTCTCGCCAAACCCCAATTGAATCGCGTGATAACCATCACGATCAATCGTACGAACCTGAGTCACGACGCACGGTCCTGCCTCAAGGACCGTAACAGGAACAATTGTTCCGTCCTCTTGGTAGACCTGCGTCATTCCGATTTTTTGACCAAGCAGACCGACTGGCATAGCATCCACCGGCGCGACACACAAAAAAAGTATAAGACCGCCCTCAAACTGCACACTGAGCGCAACCAAGGACATCGAGAAGACCCTGCATCAGTCCAAAACCAATCTCAGGCTCCGGCTGTTGCCTTAATCTTAATATCAACCCCAGCAGGGAGAGACAACTTGTTCAACGCGTCAATTGTCTTTCCCGTCGGCTGACAAATATCAATTAACCGTTTGTGGGTCCTAATCTCAAACTGCTCTCGCGACTTCTTATCAATGTGCGGACTTCTCAACACCGTATACCGCTCAATTCGAGTCGGCAACGGTATCGGCCCATGCACAATTGCCCCTGTTCGTTTCGCAGTATCTACGATATCTGCGGCAGATTGATCCAAGACCGAATGGTCATACGCTTCCATCCGAATCCGGATACTTTCTCCGCCAGCACGAGCCACCGCAAACCACCTTGAGGACAGAAGTTACGTAAATTCAGGCACCGCCCGAAATCAGGGAATCCAACATCTTAGGTATGGTGTCGAAATCTGTCAACGATTCGCGCCGGAGAATCAACGGGAATCATGAATTCCCATCAACAGGATGCTAACCCATGACTCCCTCGGGAGCTTCGGCATAGCGGCACGGTTCCATCGAAAACGAGGCGCGACCCTGGGAAAGACTGCGAATCTGAGTTGAGTATCCAAACATCCTGATCAATGGGGCTTCGGCTTTCAGTACACAAAGATCACCTCGTCGTTCAGAATTTACGATCAACGCGCGTCGTGCGTTAAGATCTGACTGGATGTTTCCGACAAACTCTTCCGGCGTGACGACTTCGACCTGCATAATCGGCTCGAGCAGAATCAGTTGTCCTTCCTGCAAGAGGCGGTTGAAGGCCTGCCGCGCTGCGGAGCGGATCGCGGGCTCCTTTGATTCGTCCTGACGATATTCAACTCCTGTGACCGTCATTCTCAGTCCCATGATTGGGTTTCCATAGACACCTCCGCCGCGGCCTTGTTGTTTCAATTCGTCCTGCAGAACGTCCAGCAGCGACTTCGGCATCACATCAGGTGAGAGCCGATGAGTCACGGTCACCGATTCCTCCTGACTCTCCACATCCTCCGCAGTCAGTGAGATACCAAAAAATAAATTTGATGTCGGCGTTGCGACACTGAATTCTGTTGAAACATCAACGGCTCCGCGCAATCGTTCCCGATAACTCACACGAGGCTTATGGACGCGTACTTTGAGATTAAAGTCGCGCTCCAGGCGATGTACGACGACCTCGATGTGCAATTCGCCCATTCCACTGATGATTGTCTGACCGGTCTCTGGATCCACTGATACCCGAAATGTTGGATCCTGGCGTTCCAGACGCTCCAGCGTCTGTACCAGTTTCTTTCGGTCCCCACTGGATTCAGGCTCCACGGCCACTGAGATCACAGTTTCCGGGAACCGAATTTGTTCAAACTGGACGGGTTTCTGCGGATCGGCGAGCGTATCTCCTGTGGCGGTTTCCCTGGGGCCGATGATGCCGCAAATATCTCCTGCTGATACCTGCTCTGCTTTTTCGCGTGCATCCGACTGGATGTGCCACAACTGTGTGACCAGTTCTTTCTTTCCGGTTCGAGGATTCAGTAGTCGCGAATGTCCCTTAAGGATGCCCGAGTACACGCGAGCAAAATAGAGGTCACCGTGGACATCTGACTGGATTTTGAAGATCAGAACCGATGTCGGCTCGGCAGGATCCGCCTTCCGTTCCACAAGACTGCCTTTAGATTTCTGACCGGTATCGACGCCTTGAACGGCAGGACGATCGAGCGGACTTGGCAGCAGTTCGACAATTGTGTCCAGCAGTGGCTGAACGCCAATATAATCCAGGGATGATCCGCAAAGAACAGGATGGAAGCGGCCTTCGATCACGCCCTTCCGAAGCGCTCGTGTCACGAGTTCTCGTGGAGCGTCTTCCGTCTCCATCCAGCATTCCATGAGTTCATCGTCAATGTCAGACAACGTGTCAAATAACTCGGCACGCCGAATTTGAGCTTCGTCCTGCAGGTGATCCGGGATTTCCTCCTGGCGGAACTCGGCACCTCGCGATTGTATGTCCCAGTACATTGCTTTCATCGACAGTAAATCGATGACTCCACGGAACCCGTCCGGATTTGTTGCCGGGCCTTCCCCAACAGGCATCTGCACGGGTAAAGGCGTCGCACCCAGACGTGACTTCATGACATTCAGAACCGAAGCGAAGCTTGCTCCGATTCGATCCATCTTGTTGATGTAGCACAGACGGGGTACTGAGTAGCGATCCGCCTGCCGCCATACAGTCTCACTTTGAGCTTCAACACCTTCCACCGCACTGAAAATGACGACCGCTCCGTCCAGGACTCGCAGGCTGCGTTCGACTTCAGCCGTGAAATCAACATGACCGGGGGTATCGATGATATTGATAATTCGATCTTTCCACTGGCATGTCACTGCCGCTGAGTAAATTGTGATTCCGCGCTGAGCCTCTTCCGGGTCAAAATCCGTCTGAGTTGTTCCGTCATCGACATTTCCCATGCGGTGCGACGCGCCGGTGTAATACAGAATGCGCTCAGTGGTCGTCGTTTTTCCGGCGTCAATGTGAGCGATGATGCCAATATTTCGCAGAGATTCGATTGACCGGACCATTTGCCAGAGACCTTTAGACTTCAGAGTTCAATTAGAGACACCGGACAATTACAACGACGAAGATTCGAACGGATGGCGGAATCATGAATCTTTAGTCTCTCCCGACACGGTTGATGGTCGGGATTACTCATTTCACAGGCGCAGTCATTCAGCCACGCGGCCGCATGCGCGTGGTGAATTCTTTCATGAGAATTCTGAGTGCTGCTGCGTATGCAGACAGATTGCCACCGGATGAGCAGTCTTTTCCGGCAGCAGTTGCCATTTGCGCCAACTGTGTCAATTTGACTGTATCCAGTTTCCAGCCGTTGTCGGTCGCTGCAGTGGTGAGCTCACTGTGAGCCCGTGCCAGTAAATCAAGGAACTCTGTACGCACTTCGGCAGACTCCCGGCGATAGGGAGATAATTCAACAGGCTCGCGAGCTCCAAGTTGTGCCAGTTTCGCAGGACGATTCGCCTTATCAACTTCGACAGTTGCTGACCCTTGAGTGGAAATGATCAATTGCACAAATCCCAAAATGAGTGCACCCGAGACAAGACTGAGCCCTAAACTCTTATATTCGGTCATTAACAGGGTCAGTCCGGTGAATGCCAGTACACCAAATAACGCAGTTGCTAACCGAGTTCGCTTTGCACGGAGTGTCCTCTGTGTCTGCCTGATTGCCGGAACCACCTCTTTGTCCATCCTGGCGATCTGAGCCGCCTGTGATTCGACAGTAAGTGCAGTGATTGGCGGATACTCTTCTACGACGGCGATCACCACAGTTGTATTGTCCGAGCCTCCACGAAAATTTGCCAGATCAATCAACAGCCGTGAAGCATCGTCTACCGGCAATACATCCACGATCGCGCCAATTTCAGAATCTGTGACATGCCCCGTCAGCCCATCGGAACACAGTACAAATCGATCGCCGCTGCGCACATCAAAGGGACCTTCAATATCAATTTCCACGTTCTTGTCAGGACCGAGGCAGCGAGTAATCACGTTGCGAGGATGCAGTGATTCGGAATTTTCGGCGCTTGCGTGCCCCTGACGCATCATTTCCCACTGCAGGCTGTGATCGAAAGTGAGCTGTTCGATCACGTCGTTGCGAATACGGTAAATCCGGCTGTCACCGACATGTCCAATCCATGCTCCATTGCCAGACAGAGACAGCGTGCTGCATGTGGTCCCCATGTCAGCAAATTCAGGGTTTTCGCGAGCCTTGTCGCCAATAGCCCGATTTGCGGCTGCGAATGCTTCGTCCAGTCGCCCGGACGGGGTTTCGGCATTCGATTTTACAAATGCCAGCGGAAGTGTCTCAACAGTAATGCGACTGGCGAGATCTCCAACGGAATGTCCACCCATCCCATCGGCTACCACGAACAAATGGCCCATCTCAACCCATTCGGAATACTCTTTACACAAACGCACAGCCAGCGAGTCCTGATTGGCGGAACGCCGCATTCCCACATCGGTGAGTGATGCATACTGCACCACTGGCTGGGCACTCATGTTGTCGCATCCCAACACTGCGGCAGTCGCCGCAATCGTGCCATCGGTTTGCATGCGACCAGTGCGCCACCAAAGCACACAGCTCTTTCCAGTCGACCTAAGGAACTGGAGAGCCAGCACATAGTCTCAAACCTTCGGCAATGGATCCACTGCCAGTGTAATCCCCGTCCAGGACAACGCAACCCGTCAGAGACACGAGACCGACGATGAAGAGGAATGACTGTCAAACTACTTTTGACGGAATCAACTCAAAGGGTTTTCAGTTAGCAACAGTTACAGTCCGTGCGTTGCTTCACTCCGCAGGGAATTCGCGCGCCCGACTACATCCGCTGATGAATCGCGTCGTTGCGGCTGCATGCCAATTCGAACTTGGCGACGATCCTGAATATGCGTTCCCGCAAAGTTGTCGCTCAGGAATTCGAACGGAAATCGCTGATACCAGGGCGCCCCGAATTTGATGAGCTGACGTTGAGTTTCGTACCCGTCCTTGAGCAACTCGACCCGTCGTTCTCCATACCACGTATAGTCAAACGAAGCGGGAGTATACCCGATCACTTTGCCGTCGATTTTTGCAAGGGCGCCGGGAGGATCCGAATGGATGGTCACGCGTCGATGAACGCACCCCGACAGGAGCAACAGCATAAGAATGGGGAGAAAAAACCGTAATAACATCGTGGCATCCGTGCCGACAGTCCGAACCTCGCGCAACACACCTCCTGCAGACTTGATACCCGCATCGTATCTGGGATGTCCAAATCATGCCAAGACCAGTTCGATTTGCTCTGTCGATCGCTTGACCCTGAAAGAGGGGGGTCACATCATAGAACACTCAGTTTTCCGACACTTTTCTGACCCGGAAGTCCACATGGCACTCTTTCATCCCCAGACTGTTTCAGTTGTTGTTTTCGTGGCATGTATCTCGTCGGTTCTGGCAGCCGATCGTCCCAATATTGTGTTTATTTTCACTGATGATCACGCTCCTCATGCTATCGGTAGCTACAACGGCTGGCTGAAAGATGTGAACCCGACACCCAACATCGACCGACTCGCTTCCCAGGGGATCCTGTTCCAAAACAGCTTCTGCACGAACAGCATCTGTGGCCCAAGTCGTGCCGTCATTCAGACTGGAAAGCACAGTCACCTTAATGGTTTCATGCGCAACGGTAACAAGTTCGACGGTGATCAGCAGACATTTCCAAAACTGCTCAGGAAGGCCGGATATCGAACAGCGATCACAGGGAAATGGCATCTTGGCACTGATCCGCAGGGCTTCGACTACTGGAAGATCCTGCCTGGACAGGGAGCCTACTACAATCCAGTATTTCGCAGCCCGACTGGCACAGAAATGATTGAGGGACACTGCACAGACATTGTCACCGATCTCGCACTGGCCTGGCTCGAAGAACAGGTGAACAGCGAACAGCCGTTCATGTTGATGTGTCAACACAAGGCCCCACACAGACCATGGATGCCGGCACTACGGCATCTCAATCTCTACGATGACATCGACATCCCGGAACCAGCGACGCTATTCGATAACTATGAAGACAACGCCAGTCCTCTTCGGCACCATGAAATGGGAATCGATCGGCACATGGATCTGATCTCAGACTGCTTTGGACCGGAGTTTCCGAATCGGACACCAACCAATAAATCGAGAGATCTGTCAGGAATCCGGAACCTCAGGAAGATGACGCCCGCACAGCGAGCCACCTGGGATGCTGCATTTGATCCAAAGAATAACGAACTTCGAAAACTGTCACTGTCTGGCAGGGAACTCGTTCGCTGGAAATACCATCGTTACATTCGTAACTACCTCAGGTGTGTTAAGGGAATCGACGAAAGTGTGGGACGATTGCTGAATTTCCTGTCGGCGAAGGGATTGGACAAAAACACCATTGTTATTTACTCCTCTGACCAGGGATTCTTTCTCGGCGATCATGGCCTGTTCGACAAGCGGTGGATGTACGAAGAGTCACTTGCCATGCCACTGATTATTACATGGCCGGGTGTCACACCGCCTGGCACTGTGAACACTGACCTGGTTCAGAATCTGGACTATGCAGAAACCTTTCTTGACCTCGCGCAGGCGCCTGTCCCTGATGACATGCAGGGTCGATCTCTTGTTCCGCTGCTGAACGGCACAACACCCACTGACTGGCGTAAATCAATTTACTACCACTACTATGAATACCCGAGTTATCACATGGTGGCTCGACACAATGGTCTCCGCACGAAAAAGTACAAACTGATTCATTTTTATCAGTTTGATGAATGGGAATTCTACGACCTGCTGGAAGATCCCGACGAACTTCGAAACCAATACAGCAACCCTCGCTACGCCGACATCGTGACTCGGCTGAAGGGGCGTCTGGCCTCGCTGAAAAAAGACTACCGGGATGACTCTGGCACCAGTCGCTTCACGCCGCAGCAACGCAGAAAATTCCGGCCCGCAGGCTGAATACTTCGAGGACTTCCAACTGTCGGATCCCGCACTTCAGAACGTGACACCGGAGAACTCGTTCTGTTTCGAAAACAGACCTCGTTCAGACGCTGGCAAAACGACGAAAATGGACCGCTTAGCCGGTCGGATAAAATTGCCAACAATCCTGTTGTTGGCCCTGTTTACCATGCGAAATGGGCAAAAGCTTTGTTAGCGTCTGCCATGCGGTGGACGTTTTCACGTTTCGTCATAGCTGAACCCTCACGCCGAAAGGCGGCCATGAGTTCGTCTGCCAGTGAACGATGAATCGGTCGCCCCTTCTTACTGCGAACAGCTTCAAGCAGCCAGCGAATTGACAGTGTTTGCTGTCGACGCGGACTCACCGGAGTTGGAACCTGATAGGTCGCACCACCGACACGCTTGGAGCGTACTTCAATCGCCGGCTTGACGTTGTCCACTGCTGTCATAAAGACCTCCAGTGGCTCCTCGTCCGGCATCTGTTTCTGAATATAATCCAGCGCATCGTAAACAACTTTTGTTGCGATACTCTTTTTGCCATCGTACATCAGACAGTTGACGAACTTGGACAACAACAGCGAATTGTAGCGGGTGTCCGGTTTGAGCTGTTCGGCACTCGCAGTGAATTTCTGGACCATAACCTGATCAATGCGTTCAGGAAGAAAAAAGCGGTGGCCGGACCACAGCAGAATAATAAACTATAACCGAGACTGTTTTTATCTCAACGATGTGTGAAATCGCGATGATAGACGAACCTCTGTGAGCCGTATTTATTTTGGCCGCTTGTTACCATAGCGACTACGTGCCTGACGACGGTCACCTACACCCAACGTGTCCAGAACTCCACGAACAACTTTGTACCGCACCCCGGGGAGGTCACGAACACGACCACCACGGATCAGCACAATTGAGTGTTCCTGGAGATTGTGTCCTTCACCTGGAATATAGGCGGTCAACTCTTTCCCGTTGGAAAGTCTCACACGAGCTACTTTTCGCAACGCTGAGTTTGGCTTTTTTGGAGTAACAGTCTTCACCTGAAGACACACTCCTCGTTTTTGCGGGCAACCTTCCAGCAAAGGAGTTTTGCTCCGGATACGCTGCTGTTTCCGAGGCTTTCGAACCAGTTGATTAATTGTCGGCATTGGACACAGCTTTTGAAGATCGAGCCAAACACGATCGGGTGACAAAAAACGGACCAAGCAATCTACCGGTGGTTCTTCTGGACGTCAACCGACCATTTCCAATTCTCACAGTGATTCCTGGGGTCAGGCAGACAGACAGCATTCTACAAGTCGTCCGGAGTTAAATCTGCCAATGACGGTGCTCGGGGACTTTCATCATCTTCCTGAGCCCTGCGGGCTGCTATCTCTGTATCGGTCAGCAGATTTTGTCGAGCGGCCATCATCCTCGCCTTAGCTTCCTGCTGTTCCCGAATTGCCTGGTCATGAATTCGAACATGAGCATCCTGATGCAGATGGAAACCAGTGCCGGCGGGAATCAGATGACCGAGGATGACGTTTTCCTTCAGTCCGACCAGATTGTCGACACGACCTGCCAGTGCTGCTTCCGTCAGTACCTTGGTGGTTTCCTGAAAACTTGCGGCTGAAATGAAGCTCTCGCTTTGCACCGAAGCCTTCGTGATTCCCAGCAGCTGAGGACTCGCTTTGGCAGGCCGCAGCTTTGTAAATTTCACTGGCTTGCTGACTTCCGCGTTGACTTCCTCGATTTCACTCAACAGGACTTTGTCGTCGATCTCATATTCTGTATCTCCCGGATCCGTAATACGGCCCATCGAATCCAGAGATTCATTCACTCGCTTCAATTCAAACTTATCAATCAGAATACCCGGCAGCAGATCCGTATCTCCTACGTCGTCGATTCGGATTTTTCGAAGCATCTGGGCGACGACAATTTCAATGTGCTTGTCATCGATTTCAACACGTTGAGCGCGGTAGACATTCTGTATCTCGTGCAGTAGATACTGCTGCACTTCTTCCGGGCCACTCACTCGCAGAATATCGTGTGGTACCAAAGGACCGCGAACCAGCGCATCTCCCGCTGTCACGATGTCTCCCTGGTGAACGAGCAATTGCTTGCCGTGGGGAATCGAATGTTCGATTTCCGTTCCATCCCGACCGCAAACCACGACAACTCGTTTGCCACGTTTCTTTTCGGCCAGCAGTTCGATCTCTCCGTCAATCTCAGCTACGACAGCCGGGTCTTTGGGACTGCGAGCCTCAAAGAGTTCTGTGACACGAGGCAGACCCCCGGTGATGTCCTGCGTTCCTGCTGACTCGCGAGGTGTCCGTGCCACGGCGGCACCGGCCGTCACCTGATCACCATCACTGACTTCGATTGATGCACCTTCCGGCAGGTAATAGAAGTCCAGGATTTTTCCGGCACCGTCTTCCAAAATTACCTGAGGATGCAGGCCGCCGCGATGTTCGGTGATCGTTCGCCGAAGATTGCCAGACGCGTCTTTTTCAGAGCGGACCGTTTGTCCCTCGACACAGTCGTCCAGTCGTACCTTGCCACCAACCTGAGCTATGATGGGGATCGAATGTGGATCCCAGTTGCAAAGTACTTCGCCTTTCTTCACTTCCTGGTTTTCAACGACCTGCAACACTGCTCCATTTGGAACAGTTTGTTTTTCAACTTCACGGCCTTTGGCATCGACAATGGTGATTTCACCATTACGCCCGAGTACCACCTGTTTTCCCTCAGCGTTGGTTACGCAGCGAATTCGGGCAAAACGAATTTGGCCAGCCCGTTTGGCCAGCAATTCGTTTTGTTCCATCTCAGTTTCTGCGACACCACCGATGTGGAATGTTCTCATGGTGAGCTGAGTCCCCGGCTCACCGATACTCTGGGCTGCAATGATGCCGACAGCCAGGCCTCGTTCCACCAGGTCTCCCGTTGACAGGTCCATGCCGTAACACAGCTGGCACATTCCGAGTGGGGAATCGCATGTCATTGGGCTCCGCACCTGAATCCGCTCCAAGCCCATCGCTTCAATTTTGCGAGCTTTTTCCACGGTGATCAGTTCGCCTTCGCGAACAATGATTTCATCCGTAATTGCATTGACGATGTTGGTGCGGCTGACACGACCGCGGATTGCGTCCGCCAGGCCCACTTCCACTTTCTCACCACGATAGACAACGCCGCGGGTCAGTCCCTTGGTCGTACCACAGTCGTGCATTGTGACGACCATGTTCTGACAGATATCTGCCAGTTTACGTGTCAGATACCCACTGTCCGCCGTCTTCAATGCAGTGTCGGCAAGACCCTTTCGGGCGCCGTGCGTTGAACTAAAGTATTCGAGAACCGAGAGACCTTCGCGAAAATTCGATTTGATTGGAGTCTCGATGATTTCACCACTTGGTTTTGCCATCAAGCCACGCATCCCGGCAAGCTGCTGGATTTGTCCCACACCCCCTCGGGCACCGGAATGCGCCATCAGGTAGATTGGATTCACGTAGCGACCTTCGTCGCGAACGTCGTGTTCAAGCTGTTCCATCATTCCCTTGGTGATTTCTTCACGAGCGTGGGTCCAGATGTCCAGCACCTTGTTATAACGCTCCTGATCAGTGATCCTTCCGCGTTGAAAGTTCTTCATTAATGTCAGAACCTTCTTTTCGGAATCACCGAGCACTTTCTCTTTATTCGGCGCGGTCTTCAGATCGCTGGCTCCGAATGACAGACCGCTGGTGGTTGAAGCCTGAAAACCACAGTTTTTCATGCGGTCCAGCAGCTCAATTGTTTCTGAACGTCCCAGTTCCAGATAGCAGTCGGAAATAACGGTCGCTAAATCCTTGCTTCGCATTGTCATGTTGTAGTACGACATTCGGTCCGGCAGAATGTCATTCATCATTACGCGACCTGGAGATGTTTCGACCAGACCACCGGACTGATAGCCTTTTGCTCCGTCGCCCTTCAATCGTTTGTCACGCGGCATTCGCATTTTGACAGTTGCGTGCCGTGAAACTTTCCCCAGTTCGAATGCCATGAACACTTCATCTGTCGACGCAAAGACCATCCCTTCACCACGCTGACCTGGTCGCATGAGTGTGAGATAGTAGCATCCCATCACAATGTCCTGTGATGCACTGATGATCGGAGCACCGTTTGCCGGACTGAAGATGTTATGTGTTGACATCATCAGTGATGTGGCTTCGACCTGCGCTTCGATCGAAAGTGGCAGATGAACGGCCATCTGGTCGCCATCAAAATCCGCATTGAATCCTTTGCAAACCAGTGGATGCAGCTTAATTGCGTTTCCTTCCACAAGGATCGGCTCAAACGCCTGAATTCCAATGCGGTGGAGTGTTGGAGCACGATTCAGCATCACTGGATGGTTCCGAATCACTTCATCCAGGATATCCCAAACATCTTCATCTCGACGTTCCAGCATTCGCTTAGCGCTTTTGATCGTATCAGCGTGACCAAGTTCCTTCAGCCGACGAATCACGAATGGCTGGAACAACTCAAGAGCGATCTTTTTCGGTAATCCGCATTGGTGCAGGCGCAACTCCGGACCTACGACGATCACGCTTCGTGCGGAATAGTCCACTCGTTTTCCGAGCAGGTTCTCACGAAAACGCCCCTGCTTGCCTTTGATCATGTCCGTCAGGGACTTAAGTGGCCGATTGGAGGAACCCAGGACCGGCCGTTTGCAGCGATTGTTATCAAACAGTGCATCCACAGACTGCTGGAGCATTCGCTTTTCGTTGCGAACGATAACGTCAGGAGCGTTAAGATCTACCAGTTTCTTGAGACGGTTGTTGCGGTTGATGATTCGCCGATACAAATCGTTCAGATCACTCGTTGCGAAATTCCCTGAATCCAGCAGCACGAGCGGACGCAGATCAGGAGGAATCACGGGGATTACGTCCAGAACCATCCATTCCGCGCGGTTGTCGCTGTCACGGAGTGATTCGATCACTTTAAGCCGCTTAATCAGATCCTTTGTCGTCGACTGACTCTTTGTTTTAGCGAGATCACCGCGCAACTGTTCTGACATTTCGACAAGACGCATCTGCATCAGCAGCTTTTTGATCGCCTCCGCTCCCATACCAACTTCAAATGCGTCTTCGCCATAATCGCGACGGGCTGAGCGGGCTTCGTCCTCCGTCATCATCTGGTACAATTCCAGAGGAGTGTCGCCAGGATCCGTAACAACGAAGTCCTGGAAGTAGATGACTTTTTCCAGGGATGTTGTCTTCATATTGAGCAGCGCGCCCAGCCGACTCGGCATCGACTTGAAGAACCAAATGTGCACGACTGGTGCGGCCAGTTCAATGTGGCCCATTCTTTTGCGACGGACGCGGCTGTGTGTCACTTTCACACCGCAACGATCACAAATCATGCCTTTGTATTTCATCCCTCGGTATTTGCCACACGCGCATTCCCAATCCTTCTCCGGACCAAAAATTCGCTCGCAGAAAAGCCCGTCTCGCTCCGGACGGTATGTCCGATAGTTGATCGTTTCCGGTTTTTTCACTTCACCGAAAGACCAGCTGCGAATGTCGTGTGGACTGGCAAGGCCAATCTTCACAGAAGCAAAATCATTCACTCGATCAAACGTGGTTTCAGTGACACTCACGTTGAGGACTCCTTAACAACCCAATGAAATCTCGGGAAGTAATTCTTCGTTGACCGCCGAGGGATGGTTCAGCGGATGACCAGCTGATGGGAAAGACGAACCGCTCTAATGACCAGCCTTCTCAAGCTGCATATTCAGACACAGTCCACGAATTTCATTATTGAGTACGTCAAAACTTGCGGGAGTACCCGCTTCCAGCGTGTTCTCGCCTTTGACCATCGATTCATAAATCTTTGTACGGCCTTCGACATCGTCACTCTTAACGGTCAACAGTTCCTGAAGAATGTAGGCAGCACCGTAGGCTTCAAGCGCCCAGACTTCCATTTCCCCGAACCGTTGACCCCCAAACCGGGCTTTCCCGCCAAGTGGCTGCTGAGTGATCAATGAATAGGGCCCGGTGGCACGCGCGTGGACTTTATCATCGACCAGATGATGCAGCTTCAGCATGTAGATCTGACCGACTGTGGTTTTCTGCTCCATCGGAGTACCGGTTCGCCCGTCGAACAAACGGGCCTTTCCGTCCTCGGGCAGGCCGGCTTCGACCAGCGCTTCCCGTACTTCTTCCTCTGTCGCTCCGTCGAATACCGGACACACGGCCCGGTAGCCGATCTTACCGGCAGCCCAGCCCAGATGTGTCTCAAGAATCTGGCCCACATTCATTCGACTAGGAACGCCCAGGGGATTCAGAATGATGTCAACCGGAGTTCCGTCTTCCAGGAACGGCATGTCCTCTATTGGCAGTACCTTGGAGATCACTCCTTTGTTCCCGTGCCGCCCAGCCATCTTGTCGCCAACCGAGATTTGCCGACGTGATGCCACATAAACCTTTACCATTTGCAGCACACCGCTGGGAAGTTCATCGCCGCGTTTCATACTGTTAACGCGATGGTCTTCGCTATCGATTACATCTTCGACTGTCGGCCAGTGCTCCTTGATCAGCCTGCGTGCGGCTGTCTTTTTGTCAGCACTGCGAATATCCAGACCGTCGAAATGATTCTGGAAGTCTCGTGCAAACTGAGCAACTGCGCCGACGTCGGTGAGGGTGCCCATATCCCGCCCGTCTGCATCGGTCAATGCCCGTCCGAGTACCGTCTTGAGTTCCTTTGCAAACTCCTGGTACTTTTCTGTAATTCGACTGGCAGCCTCTGTCTCGACTCGTTTCAGATCATCTTCAAATCGCTTTCGTTCGATATCAGACAGGCTCATCCGGCGAGAAAACCGTTCCGTGTGAATCACAATTCCACCGACTCCACTGGGAACTTCCAGTGACTCGTTCTTCACATCTTCACCTGCACGGCCGAAGATTGCGTGTAGCAGTTTTTCTTCAGGTGTGAGCTCAGACTTGGCTTTCGGAGAAACTTTCCCGACAAGGATATCACCTGGAAGAACTCTGGTTCCGACATGCACAATTCCGTCGTCGTCCAGATGGCGCAGGGCCTTCTCACTCACATTCGGGATATCACGAGTAAATTCTTCCCGGCCCAGTTTCGTCTCGCGGATTTCTACATCGAATTCGTCAACATGAATCGACGTATACACGTCTTCTTTCACCAAACGTTCGGACAGAATAATCGCATCTTCAAAGTTGAATCCTTCCCATGACATGAATGCGACTAAAACATTACGTCCCAGCGCGAGAGACCCGTTCTTGGTCGCTGCACTGTCACATAAAAGCTGGCCTGCTTTTACTTTGTCGCCCACTGCCACGATTGGCTTCTGATTCAGGCAGGTTCGTTCGTTCAGCCGAGTAAATTTACGCAGCGAATAACGGCGGTTATTGACGTCGATATGGTTGGCATCCACATATGTAACTGTGCCGCTCTTTTCTGCTCGCACCAGCATCCCTGAGTGCTGGGCGACGTGATCTTCCATTCCTGTTCCCACGACCGGCCGTTCTGTTATCAGCAGCGGTACCGCCTGACGCTGCATGTTTGATCCCATCAACGCACGGTTGGCATCGTCGTGTTCAAGAAATGGAATCAGTCCGGCCGACACACCAACCATCTGGCAGGGTGCAACATCGATATACTGCACCACGTCCTGGGATACCCAGACCACGTCACTGCGGAAACGAGCCAGAACCAAGTCATCAACGAGCTTGCCGTTTTCGACCTGCGTGTCTGCCGGAGCCACGTGCACCGATGCTTCTTCATCTGCCCGTAACCAGACGACTTCGTCGGTGATCTTTCCCTTTTTTACCACGCGGTACGGCGAAATCAGAAAACCGTACGGATCCACTTTGGAGAAGATACCAAGGCTGGAAATCAGGCCAATATTGGTACCTTCCGGTGTTTCGATCGGACAAATACGACCATAGTGAGAAATATGAACATCCCGAACTTCAAAGCCTGCGCGCTTTCGATTCAGGCCTCCCGGCCCCAAAGCACTCAAACGTCGTTCGTGGGTTAACATTGACAACGGATTTGTCTGGTCAACGACCTGCGAAAGTTCACTCCGACCATAGAAGAAATCAATCGCCGCTGACACACTTTTGGGATTGATCAGAGTACGAGGCGTCATGCCGTCGACTTCCTTCATACTCATCCGTTCCTGAACGGTACGCCGGAGTTTTAGAAATCCCTTACGAATTTCATCGGTTCCCAGTTCATCAATCGTTCTCAGACGTCGATTCCCCAGGTTGTCAATGTCATCGATTGCTGCATCATCATCCTTTCTGCGAAGACGCGTGATGTAACGAATGGCATTAATGAAATCGTCTGGCCGTAACGTCATTTCATCATCGGACACTTCCTGATCGAATTTTCGATTGATTCGAAAACGTCCAACACGTCCGAGCCGGTAGCGGTTGACGTCGAAGAATTTTTCACGAAACAGGTCGGACGCCTTGTCCAGATTTGGGGGATTTCCTGGTCTCAGACGCTGGTAAATCCGAAGAAGTGCCTCTTCGTGTGAAGCTGTGCTGTCTTCGTTGAGTGTGTTGATAATCAGGGGGTCGGTAACATCCTTCAACAACTCGATCGATTTCAGGCCGGAACCGAGTAATTCTTCGACCATGGTTTCAGTGATCTGGCCACCTGCATCACAGAAGATTTCCCCCTCTCGATCGTGTCCTTCCGGAAAGACAACGTCATCCGCGCAGTAACGTCCCTGAACCTTTTCGGGAGTCAGGCGAGTTGATACTTTCTGCTGTTCGGATTCGTAAAACAATTTCAGGAGTGCAGCGTCTGTTGAATATGCCGGATCCATTGCGCGTAACAACGTGAGAGCGGAAAATTTTCCGCTCTGATCAATCCGTACAGCGACCGCTTCCTTCTTGGTGACAATGAGTTCGATCCAGCTGCCACGTTCCGGAATAATCCGGCAGGAGTGTGTTTTACGATCACTGCTGGCGGTTTCTTCCGCCAGCACGAAATCGACGCCAGGCGAACGATGGAGCTGACTGACGACCACTCGTTCGGCACCATTTACAATGAATTCTCCTCCACCGATCATTATGGGGATGTCGCCGAGATACACTTCTTCTTCGACCGGCTGCTCCTTGACCAAACGCAGCCAGACACGAAATGGTCTCCCGTACGTCAGCCGCAGTTGTCGGCACTCCGCAGGTGTGTAACGGGGTTTTCCGAGTTCATAGCGAACGTATTCCAGACGGAACTGACTGTCGTAGCTTTCAATTGGGAAAACTTCTCGCAGAATCCCTTCCAGGCCCTGGTCGCGGCGATCGCGCGCAGAACGACCGAACTGCAAAAAACGACCGTAGGATTCAGTCTGGATCCGAGTCAGATCCGTGATTTCGTAGTCAGCTTTGATTTTCCCAAAATCTCGGACCGTATTTCTGTCGATCGTACGAACTTCAGGGACGGGCATCTTCGTCTTTGCCTTCCGTATTCACGCAGACACTGAACGAAATGTACAGCGGCTGTTCTGTGGAGCCCGAGACACAGAGGCCTGAACTGTCCTCCCCGGGCATGTTTGTTTTTTACAATGTCCGAATTGCCCTCTGAAGGGTCAGGCCAATTCCTTAATGGGCTGCTCAGCGCACGACAAAAGACACCTGCTCTGTGCTGAGCAGCTGTCTCTTCTATTCACGGTTTTGCCAAACTCCAGTGTAAGCAAGCTAACCGTCGACCATCTAATTCATGGAGATCTAACCTGAATCCGCAGAGCGTCTACGGAAAGGAGGTGGAGTGAGGGAGCTGCCGAAGTTAGGTTAACAGAACTACAGCCCAGTCGGACAAATCCCATCCCACCAAAATCATCGCCGACCACGCCCGTTGGGCGGGCCACACCAGCTATCCGACCCACCGTGATCCAGACGTTTTCCGGATCGTAACAGGCCCAGATAAATTTTGCCACCAACACGCAGGCACTGAGACATACTGGCCCTGTCTCGGTGCCCCAAACACAGCTTCATCGAGGAAATCAGTTGATTATTTGATCTCGCAGGTCCCGCCCGCTCCCTCAATTTCTTCCTTCAGCTTGTTGGCCTCGTCTTCTGAAATGCCTTCTTTTACGGGCTTTGGAGCACCCTCTACCAGCTCTTTAGCCTCTTTGAGCCCAAGACTTGTCGCGGCACGTACGACTTTGATCACCGGAATTTTATTACCGCCGTCGCCAGTCAGGATCACGTCAAACTCAGTCTTTGCGGCCGCTGTATCAGCCCCTCCGTCCGAGTCTGCAGCAGAAGGTGCCATCATTACGGCGCCACCACCGGCCGGCTCGATTCCGTGAACTTCCTTGAGATAGTCTGCAACCTGCTTTGCTTCGAGCAAAGTGAGCCCGACAATCTTGTCACCCAGCTCCTTCGTAGCTGAATCAAATTCCGTTGCTGCTTCTGCCGTAGACATATCAGCGATTACCTTTCGTTTCTCTTAGTGAAGCTGTTCGGCAAAACTATTGGCAGAACCTGCTTCTGAATAAACAGAACAGGCCCTTCTCAATTTCCTATGACTCGTCACCGTCGGCGATTGATTTTAACGCACCAGCCAGTTTACCACCTGGGCCCTTCAAGGCACTCGCCAGCTGACCCCCTGGTGAGAGTATCAATCCGGCAATCTGGCCAATCAGTTCCAGACGACCAGGACTCTTGCTAAGCGCATTGACGCCTGCGGCATCCAGAGTACGTCCCTCGATCGTCGCCCCTTTGATCGTCAGGCCAGTAACCTGTCTTGACCACTTTGAGATTTCCTTTGACAGGCCAACCACGTCTTCGCCACCCCAGATCAGGGTTGACGGACCTGCAAGAATTTCGTCCAGACCTTCAACACCGATGCGAGCCAATGCATTGCGTGCAATCGAGTTCTTGACGGTGAGGGCCGAAATATTGGCACTTGCAATTCCAGTTCGCCACTGATTGGCAGTGACGGCATCCATAGCAGAACAATCTACAACGAGCATGTCGCGCACATCGCCAATGCGACTGGTAATATCCGCAATCAACATATCTTTTATTCGACGACTCATCGCACATTCATCCTGCGACAGATTGAAACTTGTACCCTGCCAGTGGTCACTTTGGTCGTATCTGCCAGCTTATTACATCAACGCAGCTGACGCTAAACAGTTGTCAAACGGCGATGGCAATTCCTGGCGACATTGTTGCCGACAGATACACTCCTCGAACGTAGACACCCTTCGAAGTCGCCGGTTTCAAGTTGTTAATATACCGGAGCAAAGATTCGATATTTTCTTGTAATTGCTTTGTTTCGAACGACATACGTCCGACAACACAGTGAACGTTGGATCCGGAATCGACTCGAAATTCGACTTTACCCGCCTTGTACTCATTAACAGCCGTGGTGATGTCCTGTGTGACTGTTCCGGCCCGTGGTGACGGCATGAGACCACGCGGTCCTAAAACCCGGCCGAGAGGTCCGACGGTTCCCATCATATCCGGTGTGGCAATGACGACGTCAAAATCAAGCCAGCCATCTTTGATCCTGTCTGCCAGCTCCTTGCCGCCCACATGATCCGCACCAGCTTCTTCTGCAACGGCAAGATTATCACCTTGTGCGAACACCAGGACGCGCTGCGACTTACCAATTCCGTGCGGCAGCACGATCGATCCACGAATCATCTGATCGGCCTGCTTAGGATCCACACCCAAACGCATGGCGATTTCGACAGTCTGGTCAAAACCACAGGGCTTCACCCCTTTCGGTAACCCCTCTTCCAGAGACTTCAATGAATCGACAGCTTCTGCAAGATTCAGCGTGCCCATTTCAGCTGTTTTTTTTGCCAAAAACTGAAGTCGTTTTGATTTGCGAGCCATATCTACACCTAAACCCGACGATCGCGCTTCGAATCGCGAAACAATTCATTGATCAAACAGGCGACACCAGGTTATTGACATTCACAATGAGATCATGAATTCGTTCGGGGACCGGCTGCACTGTTCATCAAAGTAACTTTGTTCTCCTGATACCAATGACCGGCTCAGCCGGTCCAGCACACAAACCACAATCATGGCCAATGTGCCCACAACCGGATACTGCTAGTCAATTACTTCAAGACCCATGCTGCGGGCAGTTCCTGCAATCACACGAACTGCCTGGTCGATGGACGTCGTATTGAGGTCACTGAATTTCGTTTTTGCAATATCTTCCAACTGAGCTCGACTCACCGACCCGACTTTTGTGGTCAGTGGATTACCTGAACCCTTCGCTATCCCTGCCGCTTTCTTCAGTAAGACAGCGGCAGGCGGACTCTTCAGAATGAAATCAAATGAACGATCATTATAGACGGAAATGACGACTGGAATCGTCGTTCCTCCCGATTCCTTCGTCCGGTCATTAAACTGCTGTACAAACTGGCCGATGTTGACCCCGTGAGGACCAAGTGCTGTCCCGACCGGTGGTGCGGGCGTGGCCTGTCCTCCCGGAATCTGGACCTTAATTTCAGCAACAAGCTGCTTACCCATTGGAGAACCAACCTCTTACACAATATGCACGACCGAAAACCGGCCGGTGAATCACTTAAGAGATGATCGACGATCACCTCGCGTCCTTATGACGGTCATTAAATGGACTCAACCTGCCAGTGATCAAGCTCCACAGGGGTTGACCGACCAAATACCTCGATCAACACCGATATCTTTCCGCTGTGGTCATCGATCTCTTCGATAGATCCCTCGAAATTTTCAAACGCCCCATCAGTGATTTTGACCATTTCACCCTGTGAAAACGGTATTTTGACTTTGGGAGCAGAAACCGCTTCCTCTTCAACTTTGCCCAGCATCCGATCCACTTCATGCTGTTCCATCGGAATGGGCTTACCGGCTGAACCGGCAAAATCACCCACGCCACTGGTATCGCGCACCAAATACCAGGTATCGTCATTCAAAACCATCTGAATCATGACGTATCCCGGAAACAGCTTTCGCTCACTTTCGCGAGCTTTTCCGCTTCGAGTGTCGACCACTTTCTCTGATGGAATCACAACCTCACCGAAGTCGTCCTTCAGGCCCTCCAGTTTTATTTTCTTCAGCAGTGCATCACGAATGGTCCTCTCACGGTTCGTCTGAACCTTGAGCACAAACCATCGCATTTCACCAGAGAATTCTGATAGCTCATCCACCATCAACTGCAATCCCAACGCGGCTACCGCCATGGAAGCGAGGTATCCTGATGACGCAAACGTGACATTGCAACCTGCCGGTGGCGACAATCGACAGTTTGACAAACTCCCAAAACCAACAATCCAACCTCACGTGATCTCAAAACCTCAGCCGCCGGCGGCGATCAATAATCAATAAATCCGAGGAATTTAAACAACCATTTCCAGACGAAGTCCGCCACGGTGAGGAATATTCCAAGGGATACCATGACGACAATAACCACAATCGTTGCCTGTACGACCTGCTGCTTTCCGGGCCACACGACTCGTTCCAATTCCGCTTCGACCGAAATCAAAAAGTCTGCAAACTTTGGAAAATTGATCACACGGAACGAAATCCAGCAACATATGGCCCAAACAGCCAGTGGCACACCAACACGAATATACTGAGCAATTTGCGGACTGTCCGCCATTACCCCCTGCAGTTGACCGGCCAGCGCAACAGCCCCAAACCCGGACAACACCGCCAGGGAAATGAACGTTGAGCGGCGCACCATACGTCCCTGACGCGACTTATACAGTGCGAATCGAAACAACTCGGGGAGTATGTCGATCCCCATACCTTTGCTTGACATCAGCTCCGGCCTTTCAGGCTAACCCGCACGGCACCCGAAACACGGGCGGAGGGATTCGAACCCCCAACCTGCGGATTTGGAATCCGCTGCTCTGCCAATTGAGCTACGCCCGTAAACACGAACGGCTCTTCACTTTTTGCGAGACTCTTTGTGAAGGGTGTGCCGACGAAGCTTCGGACAGTATTTCATCAGCTGCAGCCGCTCCGAGCCACGAGTTTCCTTGATGATGCGGTAATTTCGCATCCCGGACTCGGTGCATTCCAGCCATACATACTCTCGCACGACACCCCTCCCGAAATGAAAACTGTCCGTCCACCTGACATGAACAGATAGTTTTCTGCCTATCATTCAACACTATTCAAGAATCTTGGTTACAACGCCGGAGCCCACAGTACGACCGCCTTCCCGAATTGCAAAACGGCTTCCTTCATCCATGGCAATTTGCTTGCCCATTTCCACTTCGAGTTTTACGTTATCTCCTGGCATGCACATTTCCGCGCCGCCCAGCAATGCCGTTGTACCTGTCACGTCCGTGGTTCGGAAGTAAAATTGAGGTCGGTAACCGGTAAAGAACGGAGTATGACGACCACCTTCTTCTTTACTGAGCACGTAAACTTCACACTCAAATTTCGTGTGAGGGTTGATTGATCCGGCAGTAGCCAAAACCTGGCCGCGTTCAATATCTTCCTTCTTCACGCCACGAAGGAGCAATCCGACATTGTCGCCTGCGATTCCTTCATCAAGTGTCTTTTGAAACATTTCAACACCTGTGCAGGTCGTCTCGGCGGTTTCCTTCAGCCCGATGATCTCCACCTTGTCACCGACGTTGATCCGGCCCTGCTCAATTCTGCCAGTCGCCACCGTTCCGCGACCTTCAATTGAGAAGACGTCTTCCACAGCCATCAGGAAAGGCTTATCAGCTTCTCGAGCCGGTTCCGGAATATTGGCATCCAAAGCGTCCATCAATTCGGTAATGCAGGCGCTGTAAGTTTCGTCTTCCGGATTATCCAGCGCCCCCTTGGCGTTACCTCGAACCAACGGAATGTCATCACCTGGGAAGTCGTATTTGCTCAACAACTCCCGAGCTTCCATCTCAACCAATTCCAGCAGATCCTCATCGTCGACCAGATCGCACTTGTTGAGGAACACAACGAGAGCCGGAACATCGACCTGACGAGCCAGCAGGATGTGTTCACGAGTCTGTGGCATCGGACCGTCCGCAGCCGAAACGACGAGAATGGCGCCGTCCATCTGGGCAGCACCAGTGATCATGTTCTTAATGTAGTCTGCGTGACCAGGGCAATCGATGTGGGCATAGTGACGCTGCGGTGATTCGTACTCTACGTGCGACACAGCAATGGTCACTGTCTTGGTGTCGTCACGAACGGTTCCACCCTTGGCAATGTCAGCATAGCTCTTGAAACTAGCCATTCCCTTGGCCCCCTGCACTGCCAGAATTGCAGCAGTCAGAGTTGTCTTTCCATGATCGATGTGACCAATCGTGCCCACATTGACATGAGGTTTCGTTCGTTCAAATGTTTCTTTTGCCATCTCCTGAACTCCAGATCGATCTAAGCCAGGACAGCCATGATGCCCGGCACAACCACCATTAAAAACGAAAACAGGTACCTCACACAAGGCACCACAAAGTACAAACCAATCAACAATAGCTGCTGATGGGACTTGAACCCATGACCTCGTCCTTACCAAGGACGCACTCTACCAACTGAGCTACAGCAGCGTGAGAGACCCCATAGGAGCGGGCGATGGGAATCGAACCCACACCACCAGCTTGGAAGGCTGGAGTTCTACCGTTGAACTACGCCCGCTTGACTGCCGGACACAAACCCGACCAACCAGCAGAACCGATCAATCTGAATCCGCGCCAGACAGAATCTGTGAGGTGGGGGCGGCAGGATTCGAACCTGCGAAGGCTTCGCCACCAGATTTACAGTCTGGCCCATTTGGCCGCTCTGGAACACCCCCCTCAACGCCTGCAGCTACAGCAACAAAAAGGAACGGCAAGCCGCTCCCACATACGCCTGCCGTAGTTCACGTTAGCTAGCGGTGGGACTCGAACCCACAACCTCCGGTTTACAAAACCGGAGCTCTGCCAATTGAGCTACGCTAGCGCAGACCGACCCCGGTGGCGAGCGTGGCAGTATAGCAATCGGTACATTGCAGGCAAGGCTGATCTCGGAAAGCTTTGGAGTCTTCCCACCAGGGAAAAAACACGGTTTCCCGATCAGTAACGAACGCGAATTCCGAGGCCGTTCACGGGACAAGGGAGGTGCTTGCCGGTCGTCATCGGCACACGCGGCTGAACCGGGATAGGTGTCGGCGGCCAGGTGCGGTATCGATCCACTTCAGAGCCGACCAAATAAATTTCGGGCAACCGAGCACAGTGGAAACTCGAAAACCAGAATCCCTGACATCAAAATTCAGGGATTTCCACACGTTTGCGTCGAGCAATCTTTCGCATCTTGTCCAAAGTTCTTACTTCGATCTGTCGGACACGTTCTTTGGTCACTCCCAGACGATGCCCCACCTGCTCAAGCGTTTCGGGTTCTGTACCTCTCATGAGACCAAAACGACACGAAATCACCTTGCGTTCCCGGCCATCCAGCTCTTCCAGGATTTTACTCAGTGCTGTCCGCTGAGCAGAATTTGTGATTTCTGCGGCGAACTGATTGGCCCTCACGTCATCCGACTGATGAAACACGTCTTCGTAGCCAGTCCGGAATCGATCATTTCGAGTGTATTCAGCAGGAACCGATCGTGCAAAGTTTTTCATGATCGCCCAGGAGGCATACGTCGAGAATTTGTTGCCCCGTGTGTAATCGAACTTCTCAATCGCCCGAATCAGCGACATGTTTCCGTCGCTGACCAATTCAAAGAAATTCACACCCGGATTCAGGTGCCGCCGGGCAATTGACACCACAAGCCGCAGATTCGAGCGAATCAGCAAACTCTTGATCTTAGCGATTTCATCCATCAGCGACGACAATTTCCGGACCACTTGAGCAACCGGGCGACTGAGATCGAGTTCGTTCTGAAATTGACATGCCTGCATTTTTAGAAAGTTCATCAGGCGAAAATAGTGCTGTTCCTGCGGTTTATTCAGCAGCGGCACCTGGTACAGATCTGCAAGATAAGCGGGCAGTCCGGAGGGTACCCGGACCGCTCTGGACTTTTCGTCATAGTCCGGTGCGTCCACATAGATGACGGTCTCAGCACCCGGTTCGTGGAATTCAGGACTGTCCATGAATTCGATCGGAGTTCTCTTTAACCGTTCAGTCCGTACCGATGTGAGTACTGCTTTAATCGAGGACTTGGACCGACCGAATCTCCTCGCCAGATCGGCCACTGGAACTCCGTGGTCATGTAAATCAAACGCGAGTTCCTGATGTTTATCCGACAACTGTCGGCCAGGATCTGCAAACAATGCATTTTCCGGGTGTTTTCGATCATAGTCACGTAGGGTGTAACGAATCGTTTCCGCTGCCCGAGTAAACTGGAGCCCAAGCCGCCGACTGACTGCCGTCAGGCCAAAACCACTTGCAGCGAGTATACGCGCCTGCAGAATCACCTGCTGTCGCTCGTCGCGGGTCATCTGCCGAAATGTTTGTCCTCGATCGATTTCACTTCGATGACTGGCAACGAATCGTTCGAGAGTATCCTGTGGGATCACCACACGCAGACGGCCGTTTATCTTCATTCGCCTGCTGGCCAGTCCGCGGTTTCTCCAACGATCGACTGTCTTTGTTGAGACGCTAAACCGATCACTGACCTCCTGCACGGTCAGGACAGATACTCCCGTTTCTACTGCGTCCTGCCCCAGACTCTCGGAAAGATCCTCAATCAAACAACGAAGATCGTGGAGCAAATCGTCGGCTGACAATGCGACGTCGGCCCGCGAATCCGGCCGATAGCCCGTGATACGTTCACAGACGTCGCCGTAAGTTCGACTCTCTCCGGACTGCAGTTCTTCCAGGAGTGTTTCCGTCTGCGTAATCTGCCGGTGTCGTACAGGCTGCGGTGCAAAACGCCCCTGCTGAAACGCAAGTTGCGCTATCATATGCGAATGGTAACGTGTCATAGTTGACCTCCTGCTTCATTCAATCATGCGGACCGCCTGTATTGGCTTCCGCGGTTATCGAAACTGAATTTGCAAAGCGTGTGCCATCGACTCCACACCTTCATGGTTGCATCCGGTCATTGATCCTTTCCTGCTCGTCTTGAGGCACGGAGATTCAGTGATTTTGTACCTCGGAACTAAAACGAAAAAATTGCGTGAATTACGCCTAGACAATGCCTGTCAGGGGCTTACGCAGATTGTAAAAATGTTCGTAAAAACATGGCTTGGATTACATTTTGGACGGAATTTCCATGCTGGCCAGGTCGGTATCGAAACGGCGATTTTTCACTCTGCAGGCTTGCCGCTTGCAGCAGCAGGAACGAGACACCAGCGCCATCACAATGATTACATAAGCCCCAAAAACAAGAACGAGAACATTGAACGTCGATATTGGAATGGGACATGGTTACACCGGTCAGACTGTTGTCGCAATTTGCTCCACTATGGCGAAATCCACCGCAACTCGATCAACCGGACATTTGTCTGGAAAGACATCGCAAGTTCCGTAAATAGTTGCCACGCATTGACGAAGTCCGGGACAAATCTGGCGAACTTCGTCATCATTCGAGCGGAACAGGAATTGCAACGCTATGCAATGAAAGAAACGTCAGTCCAACCAGGGTGACCAGGTCGGATTCTCAGTCAACAACGGTATTCCGGCGTCTGTTCCCCGCCCTTTTGCGAGTTTTTCCGCATGTTCCGCGAAGCAGCAACAACCTGCCTGTTGTTTGGAACCCTCGTGTCCTCCGTGGGTTTCGGAATGATTGTGCTCCATGTTATCCAGCGCCGAAATCATCTGGATACTGAGTCACTTTCCGACATAGACCGGCGATTTTTTGAACAACAATACAGTCGCCGGATGAAGACGTCGGCGCTGGCGGTGACTCTTGGTGCTCTGATCGGTCCGTTTGGCTACATCAGGGCACTGGAAAATTCACCTGTTTTTGCTACCTGCTACGTGATGGTGCCGTTGCTGCTTTCGCTCTGGCTGATCCTTCTGGCATTCAGTGATGCAGTGGCGTCACGGATTCATTCCAGTCGCGTTAACAGACATCAAAGAAAGCTGCGGGAGTCGCTGCAGGAATCGCTCATGGAGATCGAAAACGTCAATAATGATATCTCTATGGGACAATCGACTACGATGCACCCTGCGACTACCATTGATGTGCGACGGACAACCAGCGGTGCGAGACCACAGATCGAAGAGCGATGAATTCGGACTCACACCGCCGAGAAGATTGAATTACTCAGCACGCCCGTGCTGTCGGCGAAAGACTGCTGCTGAATTCCCATCGATCTCAGGATACTGAGATAAACATTCGACATGATTGTTTCACCGTTGTGCCAGTAGGTGCCGTGCTGAAGTCCCATATTCGAGCCACCAGCAATCAGCGTAGGTAGATTCCGTGGCCAGTGAGTCGTACTGGCACCACTGCCGTATAACATGATGGTATTGTCAAGCACACTGCCATTGATGTCTCTGTAGTGCTGCAGACGTTTGAGGAATCCAGCCAGCTGCTCACATAGAAAACGGTCGTACTTTGCAAATTGTAACTGGCCGTCTTTGTCCGCAGCGTGAGACAGACTGTGGTGTGTGTGGGACAGACCCAGCCTGAGTGGAAATGTGTCACTAATTCCCATGCCATCCTCACGATTGAGCATGAAAGTCACCGAACGAGTGATGTCCGCATCAAAAGCCAATGCAATCAAATCGAACATGTTGCGATAATAGTCGGCTGGTTCCGCCGCAGATGTCACATTCAGGTTAAGGTGCGAGTGATCCTGAGATTTGAGTGGAACATCGATCCATTTTTCAGAGGCAATCAGACGCGTTTCGACTTCGCTGAGTGATGTCAGATACTGGTCCATTGTCGACCGGTCGGACCGTCCGAGCGTCCTGTTGAATGATCGGGTGCTTTCCAGAACCGCGTCCACCAGCCTGATTCGCTGTCGCAGCTGTTGACGCTGAGTTTCCAGTGACGATCGGTCACCCTGAAAGAGTCGGTCAAAAATGAGCCGAGGACTATTCAATGCGGGAATTGGCTTTCCTTCGATGTTGTAGGAAATTGTCCCTGTCCGCGACGAGAATCCAACACCCGCATCAACTGACAAGACCAGTGAGGGCTGCCGACAGTATTGTTTCGTGTGTAGCGCCACCACTTGATCAAGCGCGACGGAATTAAACGTACCACGACTCGAATCGTGTAATGGAGCAGCCGTGAGCCACATATCCGAACAGATGTGGGGATCAGCTCTGGACCCGTTTGGGTGATGGAGGCCACCCATGAAGCTGAGTTGGTCGCGAAACGGAGCAAGTGGCTTCGTGGATTCTCCGAATTCAAAATCGCGACCTTTGACGTCGGGGAACCAGCTCCATTCACTGATTCCGTGATCAGATTTCGGAAGAGACATGCCGTTCGCCGTATAGAGCGCACAGAACCGTTTGGGTATCTGCTCCGACGCCTCACGTCCCATCGCTTCCAAAACGGGTAACGCTAAACTGGTGCCCGCGAGACCTCGGAGTACGGCGCGACGATCAAGCTGAGTGCTTTTGGCCATTGATTGTTTACTCACTCGCTGGGGGAAGCATCTTTACTTCATCAGGAATAAATCGCTCCTGATCACAAAACGAAGCATGTCGAGCATGCGATATTCCTGTGGTTTCAATTCTAATGCGTGTTTCCGCAGAAACTCAATCTCGTTGTATGTGAGACTGCGTCCGACCGCATATCCTGCCACATGTTTCAGGAAACTGAAAGCCACCTGGTCGATGCGGTCCACTGCCAGATAGGACTTTAATCCGACCATGTCGACGACGGTTGTGCCGTCCGGAAGAGTGCTTTGACCGTCGACGATATCATGTCGAAACAAACCGCCGGCATCATATTGTTCCAGTGGCAGCCCCCAGGGATCGATTTTTATGTGGCACCCCACGCATCCTTCCTGATCACGATGACGTTTCAGTTTTTCGCGTAGTGGCATCTGACTTTGGTCTTCCGGAAGCGCGGGGACATTCGGTGGAGGATCTGCTGGTGGTTCCGCGATGATCCGGCGAGCCAGCCACGCACCACGTTTGACGGGATTTGATTCTCTGCCATTCGATAACCCGGCAAGAATTCCTGCCTGCGTCAGGACGCCTCCTAGGTTCGAGTCGTCATGTTCGAACACCACGAAGTCAAAGCCACTTTCCACCGAGTCACCGAGACCGTAATAGGCAGCGACGACCTCATTCGCCAGTGCAAAATCGGAACGCACCAGGTTCCGCAGCGGCAGGTTGGCGCGAATGAGATGCTGAACAAAATTTACGGGTTCTTTTCGAAGCTGACTGCGCACGTGAGGTGTCAGTTCGGGAAACTGGAGATGGTCGATTTCGACAACGTCGAAACGACTTAAATCCAGCCACTGAGATACAAACTGTTCCATGCACTGGCTGAATTGACGGTCACTGACCATCCGATCAATCTGCGCATCCAGCTGTTCGTATAATTGATTTGTTGCTGCCAGACCAAGCAGTTGTTCGTCCGGAGCCGTGTTCCACAGAAAGTAAGACAGCTTGGACGCGAGTTCCCATTCGTCCAGCGGTTCCGGGTCGGGTGTCTCGCTGCGTTCCACCAGAAACAGGAACTGAGGTGAAGTGAGTACTGCACCCAGAGTGTTTCTGACGCTGTGCGTAAAACTGCCGGTGGTATTGAAGAACTTCTGCCATATGTCGTAAAACGATGCCTTTTCATCGGCTGTCAGCGGCCGTCGAAAAGCCTTTGTGGCAAAAGATCGAATGATTTCATCAGCGTACTCAGCCGACTCAGTCGGATGATCCGAATTTATAAAAATGCGGCGGTGGTGTTCCGGTGGCCAGGTTTCGAACAACGGGCCTTCGAAATGAATGGACCGGATCAGCAGTCGTGGTATGTCCCGACCGTCGGTGTACTCGCTACGAACACTGATCTCTCGAAGGCCTGCCAGATAATTCACGTTGTCTTTCTCAACTTCCGGGCTGGGAAAGTTGTTGATCGCATCCTCGAAGACGAACTCAGACAGTTCTGTCGACGTCACTGTCTGTGCAACACCGGCGGGGGCCAGTGTGCTGCCACAATCCCGGCGCAGTCCCACATGTACACCCATCCTTGGTGATCGATGTTCAAATGCAGTAAATCGCTGAGCAAGTTCACTGTGGTCCGCCAGTTTCGTCAGAACAACTTGACTTGGTGAACGTCCATCAGTCTGAGCAATGATATCAATCACACCCGCAGGTAATCGCAATACGACGAATGCGGGTTGATATAATAATCCGCTGAACCATCGATCATCGATCGTAAGATTAAGATGCACAGGTTCCAGGGGTTGAGTGTCTCTGAAAAATATCTCTGCCTGATAAATGCCCGGCCGTTTAATGTTAACCGAGCGATTTATCTCCGGTTCACTGATGGTCAGCCGATCAGCACCGGGCTCCGAGTGACTGGTCTCACCTGCATCCAGTAACAGGCCATCGTTGTATTTTGCCGCGGTTACAGTCACACGAAAGTTACCATGAGCTGGAAGCTCGCGCAGAGAAACCTTGAAATTTGCTTTGGGCCCGTAGGTGGAATCCACTCCGAACAGCCCCTGTCCAGGAATCGATGGACGCAGCAGCAGCCCGGATGGAATCGTTTCCCAGGCCTTGCCTTTGGGATATCCGTCCGCCCCCCGAACGCAGGCAAAAACGGCGTGATAAATACTGTCGTAATCTCGCCATCCGCGAACCGTATCATTGCCCTGGTAGCCCTCGATAAATCGAAACCGGGTCTGCATCTGAAATGGTTCGAACGGGAATGGTTTCAGTGGATTCAACTCAATGACCTCGAAGTCTGAATTCTCCAACAGAGAGCTGTTGGCACCCAATATCAGCTGGTCAGGGTATGGGTCTGAGTTGATGCCTTTTCCCAGATCCATTCGAAAAGTCTGAATGACCGGTTTTTTGTCTTCATCGACGATACATAAATTCAGTGCGTTCCTGGCGATGCTTAAATACGACTCAACCTGTAGCGGAGACAGCAGCATCGACTGTACATTATTCGTGAACCCGTCCTTCGACACGGCATCTGCTGGTAAAGACGCAGTAATGTTTTCACGTAATCTGAGTAGATCACGCAGGGTGTTTTGATACTGGATCACGGTCAGTCGTCGAACGGACCCATTGAACTCGTCTGGCCGGGATCGGGCATGCCGAATCGCCTCATCGATTGCCGTGAGGACCGAATCTCGCTCAGATGTGGTCGGTTGTGACGCATCTTCCGGTGGCATTTTCCGGTTAGTGATCTGTTTCCGGAGACCCTCCCACAGCCGTAATCGCTGTTGCTCAAATGTCCCGTTGAGCTGATCCAGTCGTATGCCGGATTCCGCCACTTCGTCGTTATGGCATTTCAGGCAGTAGTTCTGCAGGAACGGACGTACCTCCTGCTCGAATGAATCTCTGGATGCAGCAACAGAAATGCCGCCCGTGAACAAAAAGATTGCGACGGGAATCGCCTGACCTGACCAGCCGATGACAAACGAAGTTCCGCAATTCAACAGGCTTCTCACCAATTCGTTTCCTGGAAATGACGGTCAAAATGTGATTCGCAGTGAACAGCTCCGATACGTCGTTTGGACGGGTAAGTCCTCTTTACCCCAAATTCCGTATTGGCACTCACTCGGGTGCGCCCGTATCAATGTCAAAAAATGACAACGAAAAATAGACATCAACATCATCGACAGACATTCCATCTGCTTCGACGTACGGCTTCACAAAATAATTCAGGGGTGGTCCTTTTTGGGGTGGCTCGAGAATCAGATCACGACCGATGCTGAACCCCACCCGATCAACGGAAAGATTTCCAAAGCAGTATTCTACCTGTTCTGGATTTTTTTCTGCTTCGGAGATGTCAACGGGGGTCCATCCGTTTCTGTTTTCAAAAAACCAGGCCCAGCAGTGATATCCGGAAAGCCTGCCTGTTGTTTTGTTACGTGGCAGTGAGTAACCGATTTCAAAACGAGCAGGAATGTTGTGAGATCTCGCCAGTGACATAAACAGGCTGTGAAAGTCCGTGCAGTTTCCGAATCGACTTTCGCAGGCCCATACGGCGTCGCCAGTGCCGTAACCTGGACGGGACTTGTCATAGGACAGATGATCAAGCACTCGATGGTAGAACATACGTGCTCTGTCCCGGGAATCCACCGGTAATTTTGCAGCGTCTATCAATTCCAGCGGTCGACCTCCGATTGGTACCTTTTTTGAACCGGTCATCCAGAGCGCTCGAGTTTCGTCTGACAGAATGTGTATCTCCTGTTCACCGTTTGCTCGCGATTCCTGCCTGGTGATGTGCCACACGATTTCAAAATTCAGTCCGTCTGCTGTGCTGATTGGTCCACGTCCATACAACATTGAGTTGCCAAAGCGTTTCTCAGTACTGCGTCTCAACGGCAGACTTTCGTGCCTCACCTCCTGCGTCACGGTCTGGATTGATGACGATTGTGGAACTGGAATCCAGATTTTGATCTGATGACCGGATTGAGCTGGCCGGATTTTCAATTCTGCCTTCAACTGAATATTGCGCACGGAATCCGTATCGATTCCACGAACACAGTCATGGACCAGGCAAATCACGACAACAAACCACAGCATCCACCGCCGAAAACTGTGTGGACCGGTCTCTGGAAAATAGCACTGATTCAACGGGTTCTCCTGTACGGACTTGTGTTTCTCAATAGCATCGAAATGTTCGTGTGGCACGAGTAATACAATACTCTTCGAGTTTTCGAAACACAGTCCGTTTTCATGTTTCGAGGGGCGACCTGTGAAATGATGTTCGCTGGCTGGGCGCAGAATTCTGTTCAGACCACGAGCCGGCTGGATACCGTTTGTTGAACTGCATCCCCAAACGTCCGGTTGTCCGGAGACACATCGGGGCAGAAAAAGGTGCCGGTAATGACAAAGTCGGTATATTTGCCTGTACCGGATTGGACCGGTGTCAGATATGAAGAAAACCAGATTCGCTGTGATTCATTCCGGTGTCCCGAGCGAATGTACTCGGCAGGATTCTTTTTTTTGCCGTAACACGTGGTCCAGACAAGCCCACACGACAAAAACACGTTGCAGAGAATGTGGCAGCACCAGGTCCGGACCGTGAAGGTTCGAGCACGCAGAAGACCAGCCTGCCTTTAGGTTGTCAGTTTCGTGGCAGTTGAAGGATTCATTTCTGTTTACTCGTCGGAATTTGGAGCAACTTCCTTTGGAGCTTCCGATGTAAATCGTCCTGCCAGTTCGTCCCAGTCAATAATCAGTTCTCCGCCGAAGTTGGCATGCTGCCGGGCCCAGTTCATCAACAGGTCCAGACAGGCGTGATCGATGTAGGTCAGGTTGTCGAAGTAGACACGAAGATTCGATCCGGTCGGAACTTTTTCCAGACTCGCTGCAAGTTTCGGAAGACAGACGAAGGTTGCCGCCCCCTGGATATGCATCTCCGTAGTCTGTTCGTCTTCTTCTGACGGACGGACGTCCACCTGGATATTTGAGAATCGGAGCAGCAGTTTCAGGGCCGAGAGCACAATTCCAAGGATCACTCCCTTCAGAAGGTCCGTCGCCACAATCGTTCCCACGGTTGCAAAGTAAATCCAGGCCTCACTGCGACTCGTCTTCCAAAGCGATTTGATGTCGTCGATTTTTACGAGTTTGAAACCCGTATACACCAGCAATGCACCGAGTGCAGATCGGGGAATGTACGTCAGAACAAACGGAATCGCGGCGACGAAAATAAGCAGCCACAGTCCGTGCATCACAGTTGACCACCGGGTCTTTGCACCCGAGGTGACATTGGCACTACTTCGGACGATCACACCCGTCATTGGCAGGGCACCGACAATGCCACACAGGACGTTTCCGACCCCCTGAGCAGTGAGTTCCTGGTCATATTTTGTGCGTGGCCCTTGGTGCATCTGGTCGACTGCGGTCGCACACAACAACGTTTCCGCACTTGCCACCAGAGCAATGACAAACGCACCTGTCAGAACCATTTGATTTGTGAACAATGTGCCCCATGCGATCGATGGTAATGTGACTTCGCTGAACATGTTGTCCGGAACCTCGAGCTTTTGAACTTCAAGATTTGTAGCCGTGGCGACAACCGTTGCGACCAGAATCCCAATAAGAGCCGCGGGAAGAAACTTGAGCGGCTTAGGAGCAACCAGTGGCCAGCCGACAAAGCAGGCGATGGCGACAATTCCGGTGACTGCAGCCAGATGATGGTTCTGTGATGTGTCTGAAGAGAAACACTTCAAAACGGCTTCGGGAGCCGTTGCGATTAACTGGAACGCTCCGCGAGCCTTTGCACCGTCCCACATGGCGACGTGGTCCAGCATCACATGGAATTGACTAACCAAAATCAGAATCCCGATCCCGGCCAGCATTCCTTTAATCACGGCCGGAGACACGGCACGAAACCACTGTCCAAGTCGCAGCTGACCCGCCACAACCTGAAGCACACCGGCCAAAAAGACGCTTGCTCCCAGCACGATCAGTGAGTACTCGATCTGAGCATTCTCAAGTTCGGTTCCGGTGAGTGATGAAGTCTCTTCAAAGGCCGTACGGCTGTTGGCAAGCAGGTCCGCAATGATGACGAATAGTCCGGCGGCCGGGCCACTGACCTGGAGAGGTGATCCTGAAAATAATCCGACGATCAAGCCGCCAATGATTCCTGTGATCAATGCTCGTGCCGGATTGACGCCCACCGCAACGGCAATTCCGATGCACAGCGGAAGTGCGACGAGAAAGACGACGAGTGAGGCCATGAAGTCAGTCTTAAATGTGGACTGACTTTCGGGGCTGGTGGCTGGATTTGCGGAAGACGTAGTTGTTGACATTGCGAATGCTTTGAGGTTTGGTTGCCGAATGAAAGCAGAAACGGCATTACCGGAGGGAACGGAACAGCCTCACGAAATGACTGCGTACCAAATGACTGAACGCGGAACAGTGACAGACGTCGAAGAATGTTAGACGTCGCCGCGTGCAGGCAGAAAGAGCGGTAACAACTCAGGACGACATCGGACCACCAAACCCATTTCGTGCACTGTACTCAGCTCGTAAACGGGCTGACAATTGGATGGATTTGGTGGGATGTGGAGAGCGGGAACGGCGATCGTGGCCGCGGGAACACGCGACACGCATCTTGTTCTTGCGAAGTCGGATCCGACTTTGGTGTTCCGTACGGACAGTTCCGACTTCTTCTTCTTCAAAATCGAACGTCTCGGATTCTGCGACCGGCAAAGACACAGCAGTGGCAGGTACGGCAATCACAGCAAACCCCATAATACACATCAACCATGTGTTTACGGTTTGAAATGATCGAGACATAGGAGATCTGAAGGTTGAGCAGTGCGGGATTATCGGCGGAGTGTTACCAGTACGACTTGCAGAATATTATAGCAGAAACATATGTCGTCAATTGCAGATTTGGTAGGTGACGACCAACACTATGTGTTTTATGTTGGCGCGACAATGATGCCGGATTAATCTTCGTTCAAACGGTCGAGTGATTGCGATTTCAGATTCAGCCAGGCGATTTTCCTTCCGGCAAAAATTGCCGGTAAAGCGACATCAGGCCATCGAATCTGAATGTGCGATGTGGTGTTGAAATCGGAGCAGCCGTTTTAACCGTCTGAATCGGATGGTGATGGATTCACGTACTCTGGCTGGACAAAACTCTTGCTGGATATTGTGAATTTATGACCGATCTCCATTGAGTACCACATCGACGTCGGACGGGAAAATTGATGCATGATCGAATCACGACGACTCAGGCTTTTGGGCATCCTGGTATTCTGCTGCACGTCCGGACAGCTGGCGGCGGATGATCTGTCAACAGTTGAGCGGATTTTTGCGGTTGGTTCTTCGCAGCACTTCTACCGGCACCGCACTGAATGTTTCCGCGGCACCCTGCTTCAGTGGGACGATGCCGCTCCTCTCGCAGGGGGGCCGAACCTGAAGGAACCGCTGGTCACTGATCGACCGGACTTCACCGAAGCTTCTTCCACCGTAGGTCTTGGAGTGACGCAGCTGGAATTCGGATATACTTACACGTACGACAATAACGCCGGCGCCAGTACCCGGAGCCAGTCATTTGGCGAGCCGCTGTTGCGGCACGGGATTGTGGATGACTGGCTGGAACTTCGAGTTGCCCTGTTTCCTGTGGAACAGCAGACAACTGTGGTTGGGGCAACAGACTCCACATCCGGCACTGAAGATCTCTATGTCGGTTTCAAGATCGGACTCACTCCGCAGCAGGGAATCCTGCCGGAGATGGCATTGATTCCTCAGATGAATCTGCCCACTGGAAGTTCGGCGTTTACATCCGACCTGATTGAACCCGGTCTGAACTGGATCTATGGCTGGGAAATCAATGACTTCATATCAACCGCTGGTTCTACCCAGGGAAATCGTCGAGCAGATGCGACAACAGGACAGGATTATCTTGAAATGGCTCAGTCATGGACGTTTGCATACTCCTGCACCGAAGAACTGGGTGCTTACACGGAATGGTTCGCCCTGATTCCGAACAATGCGGATACAGATCAGACGCAGCACTATTTTAACGGTGGATTTACGTACCTGATCAGCAGTGATGTGCAGTTCGACATCCGCGCCGGAGTGGGACTCAACGATGCCGCCGACGATTATTTTTTTGGGACCGGGCTGTCAATTCGTATGCGGTAAGAGACCGGTTCTGGTTTCCGTCCTGAGTCAGACAACAGACAGTCAAGACTGAACTACGAGCAGAATTACCGACATTCCCGATGGGGCGTTGTGTCAATTACCATAGAGCACTCCCAGCCAGACGGTTGGTTCGTGGGCTGTTGTCCATTCCACCCGGTGCTTTCGATATGCGGGAATGTTGAGGAAATCACCAGGTTTCATGTGGAGCGATTCTCCATCATCCTCAAACAGCAGCCTGGCTTCTCCTTTCAGCAACACTACCCATTCATGCCGGGGTTGATCGTACCAAAAGTCTGCAGGGCTGCTGTGACCGGTGGAGACGATTCGCTCAATTCGAACACCACTGTTCTCGGCAAGGACTTCCACCAGTTCTTTGGGCAGTGAATTTGGAATTTCCTCAAACAGATTGTTCACTGTTACCTCCGGTTGATGTATTTGTGAGACGGGTTTCGGTCGCCTGCCAGGGTTTAGCCGAGAAGCAGGCTGCAGGAAACCATTCGGTACATGCTTTCATTTGTCACACAAAGGCATGAAGAGCATACAAAGAAGGCTGGGAGCGTTGTTGTTTTTTGCAGCCATTCGCATACGTTTACTCGGCTGGTTTCTCGATCGGCGATTTTCTATGTTCGAGCCATTGTACAACTTCAGACCGATGTCTGGTGTTCTGACGTCGTGTTGACATATTGCCCGCTAAATAGAATCCGATTACACCAGCCTGCAGTGATATAGCCGAAGCAGAGGCCACAGTTCGCGAAGCAGGCCGATAAAAAATGACGACCATGCAGCCATTTATTCCTGCCGAAGAATTGAAGCAGAAATACGGAATCTTCGGTCACTTCTATTCAGTCAAACTTGCTTCAAAGGAGGTCGTTCAGTGCCGCAGCGTACTGGAGATTGTGAGTAAAGTCCGGATTCCGGGGGATCACCAGGCCGTATCAGGACTTCGTCCTGATGCTGTGTTCATCATGATGAATCCAGGTTCTTCCAAGCCGTTGGTTGAGGTCAACAGCTGCATCCGTGTCGGAGCGATTGGCAGACTGTCCGTCACACTGGTTCCCACGAAGCCTGACACGACGCAGTATCAGGTGATGAGACTGATGCAGCTTCGAGACTGGCGACATGTCAGGGTGCTGAATCTTTCAGACCTCCGCTGCTCCAGGAGTGTCGAATTTTTTAAGCTCTTTCAGCGTTTGGAAGACGAGTTAAATTTTGAATCTCACAGCGTCTTTTCTGAAGTCAGAACCGAAGAATTGTCGCTTAAGATTCCGCGAAGTCGGAAAACTTTGATTGTCCTGGCATGGGGGCTCAGTGACAGGCTGACCCCGCTGATTGATCGCTGCATGACAAGACTTCCTCAGGGAAGAAAGGTGATTGGCCTCCTGAAGCCTGGTACCACCAACAGGTATCGCCATCCATTGCCATCGCTCCAGAGAGACCAGCGGAATTGGCTCGAACAGATGGTTCGGCAATTCGACGAGTAGGCTTTGAGATCGAGATGGCCAAATATGCCGCACAGACCGCATTTCTGTTGGGGCACTATCAGCCGCAACGGGCTTGAAACCCCGACAGTTGTTCTTCGCAGTGTCGCACAATTCCATGCCAGTCAGATCGAATTACGAAAGGCAGAGTGCATCTGATTCGACTCGCATTGATTATTTGTTGGGCAGGATGTCTACCGGGAACACCTGTCGGGTGCGTTTTGTATGAGGAAGTTTTGCAAAATCATGGGTGTGAATGCCAGCTGCGTCGATGTTGTGAATAGAACCGGCGATCGGCTCAAAAGCGGCGCGAAAATGGGCGGACGACTTGACACAAATGTACTTCATTTTTGAACAGTCGATACCCAGACCGCGGGCAAATGCCTGGTCAAATGGTTGCTCTCGGGTACACACGACGACGACCGATACACCTGCAATTCGAATCCAGGCGGATGTTCCCATCGTACCCTTGAGGCCGGCATACATGGGGCCGTCGTACGCAAACTCTCCGTCTGATACCGCAATGACTTCTGCTTCAGCATCGACCGGAGTCCCCTGAACCGGAGACGACTTGCCACCGAGTGAGATCTGAATACGATTGCCGGCTCCGGCGTCGTGTGCCTGCTTTGCAACCTGTTCGTCCACCATGTACAGCAGCAACGCGTCTGATAGATTCATGTCCAGAAACGTGCGGAGTACCTCGGTGGAATCGCCAGGTGATCCCCCGCCGGTGTTGTCTGTGTGGTCCGCGACAATAATTGGATACCGGCCAATGCGTTCTCCCTCCGCCAGTGCATCACGCACGGACAATGGCGGTGAATACCAGAGTTCGCGATTCTGCCAGATCCATTCACCAAGTTCGTCGGCCAGATCCTGGGCGAGTTGCTGATTGTTGTCTGTAACGGCGATCACCGAACTGCCGACTTCCGGAACGTCAGACCATGGAAAACCTGTGGCGACCGTCATGCTGATCACTCCCGCACGGCGTTCCATTGCGTGCACACGTTCGATGACTTCAGTCCATGGCGGCTGGCCGGTGATTTGACGTGCGGTACCCCAAAACATTGGCAATTGATGGATTGCCATCGTCGGCTGAATCTCGCCATTAATTGTCCGTACCACGATTTCAGCCGCTTCCTGGCCACGTTCGGACATGTCCACGTGAGGAAACGTATCGTAGCCCACGATCGCATCTGCAACTTCGACTCGCCGTTTCGTGTGATTTCCGTGCAGGTCCTGTGGCACACCAATCGGGACGTTTGCACCGACGACTTCCCGGACGGCTGCGATGACGTCTCCGTCCCCGTCGTCAATCCCTTCGACAACCATAGCTCCGTGCAGTTCCAGCAGGACGCCGTCGAGCGGTCCTGCTGCCCGAAGCCGGTCGATCAGTTCACCCCGAATTGCTTCATAATCATCGCAACGAATCAGTCCTCCAGGAAATGCCGATGCTCTTAGCAGCGGAACAAGCTCGAATCCATGTTCCTCTGCAGCTGCGATGAACCCGCCGGTCTGAACATTTGCACCGCGAAATATTTCCAGGATCGCCGCACCCCGCACGATACCACGGCCGTGCTCGAAGTGGTTCAGGGTCGTTCGCGTATCCACACACGTACTTGTCTCGTGAACGATTCCACCGGTTGCGATTCTCACTTCTTGTGCCCTTTCATCTTTTCATCAAACTGTACGAGAAAATTTCGCGGCCTGCTCAGTCGGAGTTCAAAGATTTTGCAGTCCGAAATCCTAGCCGGGTATGACGCCTTCGGGATGGCCGTCCTGGATTATTCCAGGAGCTTGATGGCACAGGGAAAGTTCCGTACCGTTGGCAAGTTGTGTTAGCCTGAATTTTCGTTGTCATGTGATTCCAGAATTGGCAATCAATGTGATGGAAGCCACGCCTCAGGTGCGATGCCCTCGATGTGTGTCTTGACATCCACAACCGCCGGCCTTCCACAGGATAATGCCTGTTCAAGGGCCGCCGCAAACTCGGAAGGGTCGTTCACCTGGATACCAAAGCAGCCCATTGACTCTGCGACCTTGTCAAAGTCAATGTCGGACAACATCCAGAGCTCATCGGATCCTTGCACTCTGCCGCCGTAAGTGGCCTCGACCCCGCTCTGCTCCTGATTGAGTGAGCTGTTGTTATTAATCACGGTAACGGTGTTGATCCCAAAGCGAAGGGCTGTGTCCAGTTCCGTCAGGTGATAATAAACTCCGGCGTCACCGGTCAGGCAGACGACGGGACGGTCGGGGACAGCGCATTTGGCCCCGATAGCTGCCGGGATTCCCCAGCCGAGTGATCCGGAGCATCGAAGAAACGTCTGATCGGCATGTTTGAGATCGACAATTGTTCCGGCCCAGATTCCCGCGTGTCCCGTATCTGACACGAGGACCGCATCGTGAGGGAGTGCGTCAGATAATTCCCGACAAAGTCGCTCAGGGCGGATCGGGATTTCGTCAGAGTTGACGAGTGGAGCTACGTCGTCCTTCCAGTCTTTGACGAGTTGCTCGACACGGTTTAACCATTCGTTACGAGGTGCCGGTGTCTCGGCGTATTGGAGGAATTTTTGCAGTGTGGTTTGGACATCCCCCTGAATACCCAGCTGGACAGGATAGGAGCGGCCGATTTCGGCGGGATTGATATCAAGTTGAATGACGGGGGTTCCAACAGGCGGAATACGCCACTCATGTGTTACCTGGCCACCGGTATGACTGCCAATGAAAAAAACAAGATCTGCCTCGCAGACCGCTTTGTTGGCACAGCTGCGCGAATAGAGCCCTGGGACTCCAACGGCCAGAGGATGATTCCAGGGAACAGCCGTTTTGGCATTGAGAGCCGTGGCCACGGGAATCGACAGTTTTTCCGCAAAGGCAACCAGTACCTCTTCTGCCTGAGATGTCGTAACTCCCCCTCCGGCGACAATGATTGGACGCTGTGCCTCAGAGAGGAGCCTGAGCGCTTCATGAATTAACGTGGATTCGGGTTCAGGACGAAATGGCGGAATGCGAGTGAACTGTTCTTCGACAATGACTTCCAGATCGGCTTCATCATCTGCGACAATTGTTCCGTCAAGTGCGTCAAGGTCGAGATGTACGGGGCCGGGAGTACCAGTGGTTGCCTGTCGGAAAGCCTGACGCAGAAAGAACGGGAGTTCACTTGCGCTGCTCACGTGTCCATCAAACTGCGTTACTGCGGAAAAAGGCCCCTGATGATCAATTTCCTGGTATGCATTTCGGTGCTGCTTCATTTGCTCAAGGCGACCTGTCAGCGCGAGTACCGGGGAACACGCCAGGTAGGCATCCTGCAGTCCGGCCGCCAGGTTGGCCGCTCCAACGGACTGAGCCATGCAGACCGCTGGCCGACGACTGATACGTGCATGGGCGTCTGCCATGTAGGCAGCGCCTTTTTCGCTGTGGCACATGATGCGTCGGATACCAAGTTGTTCGCAGTCACGCAGCACAGGATTCAGCACATAGGGCATTACGAACAGATGATCGATCCCGTAACCCCGAAACGTCTCACTGATAAACCGACTTCCGGTCATTCGTGTCATCTTGTCTGATTCCTCATTCCGCTTCTGAGTCTGCGGTGCTGTTGAATGGATCGATCCCTGTAACAAAATCATGTCCGAGCAGCGGCTGCGCGGCAAAGAGTCCTCCGTCGACCGGCAAAATCACGCCGGAGATCCATCGCGATTCATTGCTGGCCAGGAACACGGTTGCCCATGCGACATCCCATGGTGTTCCCTCTGTTCCCAAAGGCACGACCCGTCGTCTTCGGTCCTGATGGGCCGAATCGAATTCGTCAGTATACGCTGAATGAAGATGTCCCGGTGCGATACAGTTGGCACGAATTCCGTCTCTGCCATGCCACGCTGCAGTCGTTTTCGTCAACATGTGCAGCGCTCCTTTTGAGACAGAGTACGGAGCGCCATAATGAATCGCTGCGGCAATCGCGTCACAGGATGAGAAATTGATGATCGAACCTCCACCAGAATCAATCATCGCGGGAATCGCATGCTTGCTGGCCAGCATTGCGCTTTTGAGATTGAAGTCGAATCCCCGGTCCCAGTCATCATCGTCGATCCCGGAAATACGCTGACTGACTCCGTCATTGCTGCTTCTGCCTCCGTAGCCAAGATTGTTGACCAGTACGTGCAGACCGCCGTATCTCTGCACAGCTGCTGCGACCATAGCGCGACAATCGGCTCCTGTTGTTGTGTCACCCGTGAATAACGATGCCTCGCCTCCAGTGTTGTTTGTGATTTCGTTGACGGTGCGCAATGCATTGTCTCTGGATACGTCGGCGACGAGAACTTTTGCACCTTCCCGGGCAAGGCAGACTGCGGATGCTCGTCCTGTGCCGACCTGTTCTTCATGGCTGCCGCCACCGGTAACGATGGCGACCTTGCCGAGCAGTCGGGGTTCGCGAATCCTGTTCTGATTGTCCAGCATCTCTCTGTTCCTCGGGAATTGCTTCTGTATCTCTGAATGTCCCGCGTTTCCTCCGTTCAAAGGAAGGATAACTCACGAGCATTCCAGCATATTTGTCTGTATTCAATACACCGTCACGACTATCTGCCGACGTACGCAGCTTCGATCGGTAATCATTGTGACAACACAGAATCACGGCGATCAGGATACGCTTGCGCGAGGTGACTCCCGGAGAATTTGCAGTAACTGCGTGAAATTGACGGGTCAACTGTAGCGAGCGACCTGGTGGCACGGAAGTCGGTCAGGCGTGCAACAAAGGCACAGCAGTGGCGTGTCATTGTCTCAACAATAAGTAGACGACTTGCTTTACAGTTCTTTAACCTCAGCTGCACAGGCCGGAAGTCCGGCTGATTCGGTTTCGGATGAGAACACGCGGATCTCTAATCATTTCGATCCGCACCATGTGAACAACGATCACACAGGTAAACTGCCGGCACCCGATGTCTCGTGTATAATGGGAATTCCCTCGAGTCTGCTGAAATCGCTGTTACTTCTGTCGGCTTCGAGCTGTGCGGCTTCAGAAGAATGTTATAGTCAAAATTCGAATTCTGATTGAAGAGGCCGTATGTTGAGCTGATTTGCCTTTGTCTGGACGTAACATCAGGTTCATTATGTCACAACCCTTAATCATTGATCTGCATCTTGACCTCGCATGGGACGCGCTGTTTTGGAACCGCGACCTGACTCTGACGGCGCATCAGGTTCGGGAACAGGAGGAGCAGGACATTCCGCAGGTCGCAGCCGGTTTCGATACGGGCTTATGCAGTGTGACATTTCCGGAGATGCGCCGCGGCAGTGTCGGCATTATGCTCAGTACGATCATGTCGCGCATTGAGCCACGGTATCTCGACGGTCGCCGTGACGGTATGCGAACACAGGAACAGGCGATGGCCGTTGGGCGTGGTCACCTGGCGTGGTACCAGGCCATGGCACGGCGCGGTGATATTAAGCCCGTTCGAGGACTCGATGACCTGGACGAAGCTGTCAGCGCCTGGGAGAATCCTACGGACAAGACACCCATTTACCACATTCTGTCGATGGAAAGTGCCGACCCGATCGTTGATCCCGATGACGTGGGATTCTGGTGGGATGCGGGCCTGCGCGTCGTTGGACCTGCGCATTTCGGTCACAACACGTACATACACGGTACGTTTACCGAAGGCGGGCTCAAACCCGCTGCAAAACCACTTTACAAAGCTATGCGCGACGCCGGGATGATTCTGGACATCACTCACATGTCTGATCAGGCAGTGTGGGAGTCGTTCGATCTGTGGGATGGTCCGATTATGGCCTCGCACTGCACCTGCAGATCAATTGTGCCTGGGCAGCGGCACTTGACTGACGACATGATCCGCGAACTCATCCGTCGCGACGGGATCATTGGTCTGGTGTTTTGTCAGTTCTTCATCGACCCTGACGTGCAGTGGGAAAATCGCCCTTCCAGAAAAACGTGGGTCTCAAAGTATGGGATGTCAGGGCTGATCCCTCATATAGAGAATATTTCGAACCTGGCAGGTGGGTCACTCGCCAATATTGCGATCGGGACCGACATGGATGGGGGATTTGGAGCCGAGATAACACCGACCGATGTCGATACAATTGCCGATTTGCAGGGTCTGACAGGTGTATTGCGCGACGCAGGGTTCAATGATGGTGATATCAAAGGCGTTCTGCATGCCAATGCTTTGCGCTTATTCAGAAATGCATGGAAGGACTGACGTCGTTACCGAAATTTTCTTGTGTCGGATTCTCGACAGATCATCGACCAGAGTTTCGACCGTGTTTCCGCCGTCTCTCAACCAGACTGGCTGAGCAGCCTGAGGACGTGTGTTTCCGGAGTAGTCGATCAGAGCTGATTGAACCGTGGCGACCAACAGGTGCCGGGCAAAGACGATCAGTAGAGAGAGATCTTGCTGTGTATTCGCCCGAATTTTTATTTCCTGACTGCGTTGGAACGTATGGGAGTGTTGTCGAACTAAGATAGTTCCTGCCTGAATTCGAACACATCTGAACCGAACTGCGATCGTTGTATTTCGAGTGAATCGTTTGCAGACAACTTTTGCAATTCAACCGGGAAGAGCCACATGCGAGCCATTTTGCCACCGTTTCTCCTGATCCTGACTCTGTCGCTGATCGCGTCTGCACCGGTTGCACACGGCAGCGACCGGACGATTTTGATCGAAACACCAATGTCGCCTCCCGCATGGGCTGTTCTCGAACGGGAACTCATCCGGGCCAATACAGCGGCATGTGAAGAATTTTTCGCTCAGTATTTCGATGAACGCGGCTATTTGATGTGTGTCGAACGCTGGGGCGGCAACGACGGACCAGACGATGCGATTGAAAACGTTGCCAACTGGCCGATTCTGCACGCGCTGGGCGCTCCCGATTCGATTCTGCGTATGTACAAGAAAGCCTGGGAAGGACATTTGCGCCAGTATTCCGAAGCAAAGACAGTGGAAGTGCCGTTTGCCCGCGACGGAATGTTCTACAAAGAGTTCCATACCATGATGGACTGGATGCACATTGCAGAGGAATTGCGTGTATTCAATTTGCAGGGACTGTCCGACCCCGATGATGTCAGCTTTGAACATCGTGTCCGGCGGTTTGCCGGCTTTTACATGAACGAAGATCCTGGCGCTCCGAACTATGATCCGAAACACCGAATCATTCGCAGCATGTTTACCGGTAGTCGTGGACCACTCATGCGTAAAGCCACCGGGCTCGATTGGGCGGGCGACCCGATTGAAGTGGAAAACCGATTCGACCCGGGACATGGTGAACGTAACTACGCGGAAATGGTGGCGCACTTCAAGGACTACAACGACACGGTCGGAGACCATCCGCAGAATATGGGGGCGACAACACTGGCTGCCAACGCATACATGCTGACCGGAGAAGACAAATACAGGTCGTGGCTGCTGGAATATGTCGACGCGTGGCTGGAACGAATGCAGAGCAACGGTGGCATTATTCCGACCAACATCGGATTGGACGGAGTGATCGGTGGTGAGGCCGGTGGCCGGTGGTATGGCGGCGTATATGGCTGGGGGTTTTCGGTCATTGTTCCACAGACAGGACAATTAGCGCATCGACCGCGAATTGGACGAGGCCTGATTGGATTTGGAAATGCCTATCTGCTGACCGGCGATCGGCGGTATATCGATGGATGGACGAAGATGATCGGGCTGGTAAATTCCAATGCACGGGTGATCGACGGAAAGAAAATGTATCCTCGGATGCACGGTGATGAAGGTTGGTATGGCTTTCAGGAGACTCCATGGGCCGTTGGAGCTCTCGACTGCTGGTATTTTACATGCGATGAAGCGGACCGCCGTCGTGTGACGAGTGATCCGTGGGTCCGATTCCTGCAAGGTGAAAATCCCACCTATCCCGAACAGGCATTGAGTGCTGATTTTGAAACGATCCGTGGACGAGTTGCGGGAATGCGTGATGATACCACGACGCCCGATACACGACTCGCCGATGATCCCATGAAATTCAACCCCGCCACCGTTGACACTTTGCGTCAGCTAATGCTGGCAGGAATCGATCCAGGACGTGGCGCTGCTCCACTGCACTGCCGATTGAGGTATTTTGATCCGGATCGTCGACGGGCAGGAGTTCCTGAAGATATTGCCGCACTCGTTGACACGATGACAGACGATCGTGTGGCTGTGACTCTGGTTAATGTCAACCAGACCAGGTCACATGAGGTCATCGTGCAGTGTGGTGCGTATGCCGAGCACCAGTGCGTTGATGTGGAGATCGGCGATCGGCGATTCCATGTGGGTTCACCAACGTTTTTGATTCACCTTGCGCCGGGTGCCGGAGAACGTCTGGTGATTCGCACGCGTCGCTACGCAAATCAACCCAGACTTGCATTTCCATGGTAACCCATGCTGTGTCACAGCCGTGATTTGGGTTGACGATTGTTTGCTCAGGTACAGATACATCGCAGATCGATCATCCGGCCTGGGCAAAGCAGAACAGGATTTCCTTTAAATCCGATCTGGTAGTCCGAACGGTTCTCGATACTCCTTGGTGAGCATCGTATTTGCCTTTGGACTGTTGGTCACTCGTTCGGTCTCCGGATCGAACTCCAGCACTGTTCGAGTCCGATATGCGATTTCTCCGAGGTGAATCAGGGCGCTTGTTCGGTGAGCGATCTCGGCGCCGGTCTTGGTAGGTTCACGCGTACGAATGCTGTTCAGGAAATTTTGCATGTGACTGGGGACCGGCGTGCCGACGCGTCCGGATTCGCCGGACTTTGGTCCAGGCTTCTCTTTTCTCCCCAGGTATGTTCGGAAAAACCCGCGGCGTGAGAAAATCATGTAGCCTTCTGTGCCATAGAATGCGTTGCCGCTGTCCACGCCGTGCAATCCATAGGGCGTGAACAGCCGATCTTCGTATATCAGCACTCGACCATCGGCGTATTCAAACGAAACATTCATGTTGTCCGGAAACTCACGATAGCCCGGTGGATTCACATTGCTGCCGTGAGCCGTAATCCGTACGGGATGTTCGGACACTCCCAGTCCGAACGCCGCCATGTCCAGATCATGGGCACCATCGTCACCGAAGTCACCATTACCGTATTCTCGAAACAAGCGCCAGGTGCGGTGAAATCGATTCTTGTTGAAAGGACGAAGTTTCGCAGGTCCGAGCCAGCGATCGTAGTCGATTCCGGACGGCTCCCTGCCGTCCGGAATCGGCTTTGCGAAGCCCTGGTCCTGAACATTCCATGCCTTTGTAACCTTGATGTCGCCGAGAATACCGGACGCAAGAATTTCCGCTGCTTCTGCGGTTACAGGACTGGATCGCATCTGAGTTCCGTGTTGTACGATACAGTTGTTTTTGTGGGCGGCATCCACCAGCAGCCGGCCTTCATGGAACACATGACTGGCCGGTTTTTCGACATAAACATCTTTCCCGGCCAGCAGTGCGGGGATGGCAATCGGGCAATGCCAGTGGTGTGGGGTCGCGATCACCACTGCATCGATTGAGGAATCCTCAATGATGTCGCGAAAGTCGCGTGTTGTATGAGGAGTGTTGCCGGCCAGATCCTTGACGGTTGCAGCTCCGCGCGCCAGCACGGAATCATCGATGTCACACAGAGCAACGGCCTTTGCGCCGGCATTTGAGGCAATCCGCCGGACGTGCCCCATCCCCATTCCTCTGAATCCGATTAGTCCGACAGTGATTTGATCGTTCGAAGCGACCTTACCTGCGACTGGAGTTGAACTGCCAGTTGCAGCCACGACTCCCGCGGCAGTCACTGAGGAAAGAAACTGGCGGCGCGACGTTCGTTTCATGGATTAGTCTTTCCGAGGTCAACTGATGTGTATAGTTCACATCAACATACCAGCATATCCGGTCGTGTGCTTCAACACCGATGAAAAAACGACGGATACCTGTCAGTCAGCTCAAGCCACCGGACCGACGGAGTCCTGGCGAATGTGCCTGGTTTTCGGTACGGTAGTGAGGCTGTCGTGCGGAACACCGGTGCCGGCCTGGCAATGATGGGTGTTCGACCGGACATTTCCTCAAAGATGGCTCCCTGCGGACGGTGATAAACCACAGGTAGGTGTATTCCAGCTACGAAAGACCACGGCATGGCTCCGCCAAATGGAATTGCTTATCAGCGCGGACAGTACGTGTCGGTTTCAGAGGTTTCCATCCCGCTCCTGGATCCGGCGTTTACGAAGAGCGATTCGGTATTCGATGTGGTCTCCGTTAGAGACAGCCGATTCTTCCGGCTTGATGACCATATCGCGCGTTTTCTCGAGTCTGCCAAATACGTCCGCATGGCCCCTCCCTGCTCCGAGGACCAGATGAAACATATTGCGGCGGAATGTGTCCGGCGTGCCGGTTTCACCGATGCCTGTGTCTACTTTCTGTGTCTCCGCGGCCAGTTTCCTCCAGGGGCTGCGATCGCAGATCCCCGAACCTGTGACCAGGAATTCATCGCCTATTCAATTCCCTGGTATACCACCGTGCCGGCGGAGTGTGCGCAGACCGGTGCGCATCTGTTCATTGCCCAAACACGCCGTGCACCCAGTACCGCAATTAATCAGCGATGCAAAAACTTTAATCGCATGGACCTGACTAGTGCACAATTCGAAGCCCTGGATGCGGGGGCCCATCAGCCGGTCCTGCTTTCGATCGACGGTTTTTTGACCGAAGGTCCGGGCTTTAACTGCTGGATCGTTCGCGATGGGAAACTGTTCACTCCTCGCGACGACATACTGGAGGGAATTACACGCCGCACTGTCTTTGACCTCTGCAGGATGGTGGAACTTGACGCAGAGGCAGCACAGCTGCAGCCAGAAGATCTTCTGAGCGCTGACGAAGCGTTTCTTTCCTCGACGGCGGGTGGAGTTTTTCCTGTTACGCAGGTCAATGGACAACCCGTTGGTAACGGTATTCCAGGACCGATTACCTGTCGGCTGCGAGATGTCTACTGGGACAAACGTGCCGAAGGCTGGCATGCGACATCGGTGGCTGACCTGATTGCAACTCCGGAATCGGCGCAGAGGTGATCCGTATAGTTTGGGATTGTCGTCAAAGTCGTCAATGGTACGAAAGACGTTGTGCGTTTGTTGTCATCCCGTCATTCGGCAACATCGAATGCCGAACTCGGATTTCATGACGGTTCGTTCCACTGGAAGATGACGCCGAGCATGTTTTTCTCGCGACGATACGCCATCTCATAGGCTTCGGTCATTTCGCTGTAGTGGAATCGATGGGTGATCAGCCGCTTTGGTTCGAGGCCCCCGTCAGCCATCAGGTCGAGTATATATTCACATTCCCGGCAGCGATCAAAACGAGCGGATCGATTCGGATACAAATGGCCTGTCTGACCGGAGACGGCAATCAGCGAGATGCCTTTTTGGTAGAACCATTTCATGTCGAGGGGATTGAAATCCAGTGGTGACTCACCACGGCCCGGCAGAGCAACAATCGCGACTCGTCCGTCTGGTCGCACAATCTCGACTGATGTCCGATAAGCAGACCACGGATTTGCCGTTTGAATCACCAGATCGATGCCTGCACCACGGGTCACCTTGTCGAGCTTCCCGCGCAGGTCAGGATCATCTGACAAACAGGATAGTTGCGCCCCCATTCGATCAGCCATTTCCAGCCGCACCGCACTGTTGCCAATTGCAATGATCCTCGCTCCCAGGAAGCGTCCCAGAGCGACAGCTCCCAGGCCGAGAACACCCAGTCCGACGACTGCAACGTATTCACCGGGCTGAAAAAATGCCTTGCGAAAACACAGGGAACTCAATGCATACAGCCAGGCATAGACCGCATCTTCGTCGTGAACACCGTCGGGCACTTTGACGACATAACCGGATTCGGCTACTACGTACTCAGACTGATGTGGCATGATGCCAACGACTCGATCACCAGTACGAAAGCGTGTCACATCGCTCCCGACGGCACGCACGATTCCGAGATTGCTGTCGCCGACCGAGCGAGGATAGTCGGGTGCTCCAGGGACTTGTTCCGCTCCCTCGTAGTTGCCCCGGTCAGTTCCGATCTTAAAGGCTGATATTCTTGTTTCGACGTGTATCTCGTCACCACGCAGGTTATCTGCAGCGACTGTCTGCTCTTCGATCCGAAGATCTCGTGGAGCATGAAGGATGGCGATTTTCATGGTGGTTCATTCCGGCAACTTACAATTGCTGCCGCCTTGCTTTTCCGGGGTTGGAATCGCATCGGAGCGAATTCTGCTTTTGATCCCGGCACGACTCAGCTGCACAGCAGCATGCCTGCTTTCCGTGAAATTGTGCGCGGGCCCGCAGTCAGCATATACTCTTACAGACGACTTTTATGGCTGAGTTCACTTAAACATAATAGCGGAATTCAACCTGCTCGATCACTCCTCGCCTCTGGAAAAGGGGAGACGGGAATCGGATCATACATCCTGACACATCCGGATGTGTTTTCGTCATTCTTCCGTTTTGTTTAACTGCTGAGTAGAACAACAACGAAGGCACCGACTACGCCCAATTGTCAAAGTTCAGTATTTGACGTTGAGTTGCCTATCTGGTTTTTGACCTCATCAAACGAACAATCAACCTGATTTCGGGAACGTATGGATGAATATTGCTATTGCTCGTCGGTGGACACCGATTTTCTTTTGTATGTCAATTGTGCTTGCGACGGTGTCATCTGCGCTTGCACAGCAGAAACCCAAATCACTGCCGGGTGTCGACTATCCACGAGACAACGTTGCGGACGGCTACAAGGTCGATCTCAGGTGGCCACAGGAAAAGTCGGCCTATCCCTGGAAGGCAATGCCTGGGATTGCGATTGACGAAACGGGACTCATCTGGACGATCAATCGCGGTGAGATGCCGGTGCAGGTCTACACAGAGGATGGTATGTTGGTTCGGCAATGGGGCCGGGGTTATTTTAACAGTCCCCATCAGATCCGGTTCGGTCACAAGGGACATGTCTGGGTTGCTGATTCGAAGGCACACGCTGTTTACAAATTCACGCGTGACGGTGAGAAACTGGTGACAATTGGTATTCCCAACGAACCGGGTGAAGACAACAGTCATTTGAAGATGCCCACCGATATGGTGGAATCTCCGTCAGGCGAGATCTTCATTTCCGATGGCTACCGGAATAATCGGATTGTTGTCAGCAACGCACAGGGCACAATCACTCGCGTCTGGGGCGAACTGGGTACCGGACCGGGACAGTTCAGTCTGCCGCATTCCATCGACAGAGACTCGAAAGGACGACTGTACGTTGCCGATCGCAATAACTCCCGGATTCAGGTGTTCAATGAGGACGGCACGTTTGTTGACCAATGGACGAATTTGTGTCAACCGTGGACAGTGCGTGTGACGTCTGATGACGAAGTCTACATATGCGGCGCGTCACCGACACAATGGCGAGAAGAATACACACAGCTGGGAATTCCCCCCAGAGACCAGATTGTGATGAAATTCGATACGACCGGGCGAGTGCTTGCCTGGTGGCATTTTCCGCAGGGTCCCGATGAAGTCGATTCTGGTGTTAAGCCCGGAGAATTGTCCTGGGTCCATGGTCTGGCGATTGATCTTCATGGCAATCTCTATCTCGGCGACATTATGGGCCAGCGGGCTCAACGCTTTCTGATCACGAATTGAAGCCGGGCTGGTGTAATACAGATGTGACTTGCCACTGTTTCTCGCGTGTTCGTAATCATCATGCCGGAACTCATTCGAGCAGCAAAACACGTGATTCCCACAGGCTCGAGCGCGAACAAAAATCTGAAAAATGTTATAGTGACACAGAATGAACTTCGTATTCCACGATGATGGGATGACAACCACATGACAATTTCTCGGCGAACATTCCTCCAGTCGTCGGCTGCGATTGCTCCAACTCTCATTTCCGCTTCCGCGATTGGTCATTCAAATCGTGCGTCGGCAGGCGATCGCATCAATGTAGCAATCATTGGCTGCGGGAAGATGGCCAATGCGTATCACATTCCTCAGCTGCTCGCTCAGCCGGATGTGCAGATTGTCGCCGTTTGTGAAGTCGATCAGACGCGACGAGATCATGCCAAAGACCGCGTTGAAACACACTACTCAACGGGAAAAACCGACTATCAGGGATGCGCCACGTACGTCGATTTTCGGGATGTCATCGCACGCTGTGACATCGATGCAGTCTGCATTGCGTCACCGGATCACTGGCACGCGATTCCAATTATCGAAGCCTGCAAATCGGGCAAGGATGTCTATTGTGAGAAACCACTGACGCTGACGATCGAGGAAGCCAGAAGATGTGTGGATGCTGCTCGTACCTATGAACGAATTGTGCAAACCGGTAGCCAGCAGCGATCTAACGTATTCGGACCGTTTCGCGAGGCCGTGGAAATCATTCGTAGTGGCCGGTTGGGAAAGATCCATCGTGTCACGGTGGGTGTCGGCGGTCCCAGCGTCCTGTGTGACCTGCCTGAGGAAGAGATGGAACCAAATCTTGACTGGGACATGTGGCTTGGGCAGGCTCCAATGCGCCCCTACAACTCCATTCTCAGTCCGCGTGGCAATCACAGCCATTTCCCGGCGTGGCGCAATTATCGAGAGTACTCCGGAGGTGGTCATACGGATATGGGTGCCCACCATTACGATATTGCGCAATGGGCACTGGACATGGACGAATCCGGTCCGATTGAAATCATTCCTCCCGAGGACTCGCAGGCAACCACGGGAGTTCGGTACATCTATGAAAATGGTGTCGAGTTGGTGCATGGAGGGCCCAGTGGCTGCACGTTTCATGGTGAGAACGGCGTGCTGTCGATTGATCGTGGCAAGCTGGAGAGCGATCCCGAAGAAATCGTTAAAACGCCCCTCGGCAAGGATGATGTCCATCTGTTCCAGTCCCCGGGACATCACCGCAACTGGATCGACTGTATCAAGAGTCGTGAAGCACCTGTCGCAGAGGTAGAAAAAGGTGCGCGTACGGTCAGTATCATTCATCTTGGCAATCTCGCGTACTGGCACCACAAAACGCTGAAATGGAATCCATACGAATGGGAATTTGAGGATCCGGCAGATAACTATCTGCTGGATCGCGAACGGCGAGATCCCTGGCAGCTGCCGGCGGTGTGACGCCACTTTGATTGCAGTACAAACCTGAGGCGTGATGAAATACCGGTTCGCCGGTGCGGTGAGTCAGTGTATGACCCTGCTCGCATAACTCGATGCCCCTCAGCACTCAGCTCGGTGAATATCAGGACGTGAGGTTGGTTCGGTCATGACTGGAGATCAGTCATCAAGGATTGACCGGTCGTTTTCCGCAGGTCAGGATCATGTGTATGAATGCTACGACGAGTTCGACGCCCGGTACATTTCTGCACGAGCCTGAACAGACGCAGAGAATTGAAACTCGCTACCGGCGAATTGTGACCTCCATTCCGGCGCCCGGGACACTGGATAAACTGGCTCTTTCCGCCGAGTTCTTTCCACGGGTGAATTGTTGTCAGCCGCCGGTCCTGTGGGATCGGGCTGATGGTTTTCAGGTATACGACTGTGAAGGCAACTGCTGGATCGACTTCAGTTCAGCTGCGGCGATGACGATTTCCGGTCACGGACATCCGGCCGTTCGCGAGGCCGTGAAACAGCATGGAGAGAACGGATTACTGGCGCAATTCAACTACGCATCCGAAATTCGGGTGACGCTGGCCAAACGGCTGCTGGAACTCGCTCCGCCGCATTGCGAGATGGTTTACTTCTGGACCTGTGGTTCGGAAACCAACGAAGCAGCACTACGTCTCGCTCGTGAACGGGGCATGCGAATGGATCCGGAAAAGTATCATATTCTCACGCATACAGGTGACTATCACGGCTGGACACTGGGAGCAACTCAGGTGTCCGGTGGCAGTGCGGCAAAACCCTGGCTGACCAGTCCCGATCCATATATTCATCATCTCCCCGCTGCAGGTACGGAACATGGAAATGCAGCAGACGATGTGACTGATTGGGCCGGCTTTCTGGCATCCGGAATTGCTGACCTGCGCCAACGCGGTGTGGAAGCCGATAAGGTTGCTGCGGTGTTCATTGAGACGATCCAGGGAGGACGAGCGGTTCCGTGGCCGATCGAATACGTTCGGGCGCTTCGTCGCTGGGCTGATGCGCACGATGTTTTGCTCGTATTCGACGAGGTTCAAACAGGATTCGGAAGGACAGGTACCTGGTTTGGATTCGAACATTACGGTGTTCGCGCTGATCTCATCTGTATCGGCAAGGGACTCACGTCCAGCCTGCCTCTGGCAGCACTTCTTGGTCCGGCGAATGTGATCGATCTGCTTGAACCCGGGCAAATTGCGACTACGCATGCCGGTCATCCACTATCGTGTGCAGCCGCTCTGGCGAATCTGGATGTTCTTGAATCGGAAGGACTCATTCCGGAAGCGGTCCGCAAGGGAAAAATCGTCAGCAGAGAGCTTCAGACGCTGCAGACTTGCTTTTCGGGCGTCATCGAAGACACACCGGGAATCGGTCTGCTGCACGTGATGCGAATCCGCAATCTCAAAACGGGACAACCGGATGTGGAACTCGCGCGACAATTCCGCTGGGAGGCGGTCAAACGTGGTGTGATGTTGATGCAGACCGAGATGCCGACGATCAAAATCTGTCCGCCTCTTGTCATTTCGGATGATGCATTGATTGAGGGAATCTCGGCGATTGGAGACGCGATTGAAGCCGTTCTCCAGACCTGCTGATTCACTCAGAAGCACGAATTGCTGTGAGTCCTGAATTTGCAGCTGTATAACAAACGTTCACGAATGACCCACACCACAATCGATCTTGAAAGAAGAAAACTGACATGTCTGACCGAGTCTCCACAGAATACCGTTACGAAAAATTAACATGGCCCGAAATCAATCAGGCCATCGAACAGAAACAGGTCTGCATCGTTCCCTGCGGCGCCGTTGAGCAACACGGTGATCACCTGCCACTGGATGTTGATCTCGTTTGCCCAGGAGGTATTGCTCGGGGGGTTGGTGAAGCACTGGCTGACCGAGTTCTTGTATTGCCCACGATCTGTTACGGCTATACCGGACATGTGATGGACTTTCCCGGAACAATAAACACACATTACGAAACGTTTATTCGGCAGGTGCTCGATGTTACGAAGTCGCTGGCCTGGCACGGCTTTAAGAAGATCATTCTTCTGAACGGGCACGGTTCGAACATGCCCAATCTGGACCTTGCAGCGCGGCGGACGAATTTGGAAACAGACGCAGAATGCATTCTCGCTGCATGGTGGGATCTGCTCAGCGTTGATCCCGAGTTCCTGCCGGGCTGGCGGGAAAGTCAGTTTCCTGGCGGAATCTCTCATGCGTGCGAGCTGGAAACCTCGCTGTATTTGTATCTCGATGAAGACAACGTGCGTAAGGATCGTGTCCATGATCACATCAGCACGCTCAATGACGGGAACCCGTACATCTGGAGCGATCTGATGGGAAAAGGACCGGCAGCCCTGACTTCCTGGACGAGTACTTACACACCACGCGGAGTGATCGGCCAACCCGAACTTGCGACACGCGAGAAGGGCGAGCAGGTGTACAATGAAGCGGTCAAACAGCTTTCAGCCATTGTCAATTTTTTCCGCAACCGCCCACGCGATATCCGCGAGCGCCATCAGGCCAGCAAACCGAGTATTCCAATTCCCTGGAACCAGCTGCATCGCAACGAACAGGACTGATGGATCGGCAGTGGCGAATGAACGACCACTGACGAACAGGAAAGCCTCTTCGCAGGTATGGGTTTGAATTTACGGGCACAATATTGCGTTGAACGGCAGCGCAGCATTACGTCGTGCGTTGTGGAAAAAATATTTGGCAGGCTGACTTGTTCGCTGATGTGTGTGGTAAGGTGAACGGACTGGCCTTCACCCGGGACCTTTTTGATTCGTGTTCTTAAACTGGACCGGAGTCAGCTCGCGACAAAGTTGAGGGTCAATTCCCGCGGCCATGGCATCGAATGCCTGATTAACCTGATCCGTATTACGAGCTCCGATCAGGACGCTCGTAACCTGGGGCCTTGTCAGCGCCCACGCCAGTGCGATCTGGACCATCGATCGACCGGATTGTTCAGCCGCTCGTTCCAGTCGCTCGAGTACTGCGAAACCGAGATCTGTAAAGTAGATCGGCTGATGGCCGGGTTGGATATCAAATCGAGTTCCCTGTGGAACTGGATCACCACGATGGTATTTTCCAGCCAGAAATCCGGCAGCCAGCGGACTGTATGTGAGAACACCGATTTCCTGATCGTCACACAGTGGCAGCAGTTCTGATTCAATTTCACGCTGCACCAGGTTGTACGGCGGCTGGACGGACTGAATCTGATGTAATCCGGATTCTTCACAATGCTGCAACGATTGAGCCAACTGGTCGGCTTCCCAGTTGCTGCAGCCGATACAGCGTATTTTTCCCGACTTGATCAGCGCCTCCAGACCTTCAAGCATTTCTTCCAGCGGTGTCTCAACGTCCCAATGATGCAGCTGAAACAGATCGATGTGATCGAC
>JAKVAY010000053.1 GCA_022447185.1 Fuerstiella sp.
CCTGTGTCAGTTCGCGAATTCTTACCGGAGCGTCCTCGTCCGTTGCATTGATAGTGAAGTCCGCGCCCAAAGTACGTGCGACATCCAGCCGATGGTCATTGACGTCTGTGGCAATGACGCGACTGCAGCCCGCGAGACGTACAGCCTGGATCACTAACAGCCCGATCATTCCGCTGCCGACAACGACGGCCGTGTCGCCCAGCCTGATCGGGGTACGGTTGGCTGCGTGAACTGCAACAGAGACCGCCTCGATCAGTGCTGCGTGTTCGAACGACAGAGTATCGGGAATATGATAGACAATGCGGGCAGGCACAGAAATAAATTCAGCGAAAGCTCCGTATCGGCGATAGTCTCCACACGAGACTCCCAGCACCATTCTGTTCTCGCACAGGTTGGCGTCTCCGTGAGAGCAAAACCAGCAGCTGCCACAGGACACCATAGAATCGAAAGTGACGCGATCCCCCGTCGCAAATTCTGTCACATTGCTGCCGACGGCAGCGACAACACCTGATGCTTCATGGCCCATGACCAAGGGGGGGATACGGCGCCCGCTGCTGCCGTCCCAGCCGTGGATATCACTGCCACAAATTCCGCACGCCTGCACCTGGATCAATATGTCGTCGGCACCGATTTCCGGCTGACGAAGTTCCACGAGGTCCAGCTTTTTGTATTCCGACAGTAAAAGTGCTTTCACGACAAACCAATCGATCTGGAGGCGTAAAAAAATCAGTGACCTGGGAAACCGGTTGTGACCCTTTTATCGTAGTCTTCGGGCAGCGCGACTCAATGCCGACCTCCGTGGTCCATCGAATGGGAATCGCAGTGACATCGCCCGCTGTATTACACGGACGGAATCGCGAAGACAGGAATTTTTTGCCATGGTTCCGCAGGTGCTGCGTGCGCGGTAGCGTCGCAGGTCAGCAGAACGGCATGTTTTGTCCGAGATTCCGGGATGACGGGGCGCGAGAATCGTATCTATCTTGTCCGGGTCATCGGAGGATCCAGTTATCGAGTGGCATCGTTATTTTGTGGATCACTTTCTTGCATTGCACTGTTTGTTTTTACCGGTAGATTCGAGTGTTCTGTTGAACAAATCTCAGAATTGTGACTCATTCGTACCTGGCTTCCGGATCGAAATCATGGCACGACCTTTGTGGCTGGTAACCGTACTGTTGTTTCAGATTTTTCGCGTATCAGCGCAGGATGTTGAACCTGTTACGATCGAGCGTCCATTTCTCTGGGAGTTTCGAAGGCTGGATTCCAAAGTCACGTCGTATCTTTTTGGTACGATTCATGTCAACGATCCGAATATTACGAAGCTGCATCCATCCGTGCATTCAGCATTCAGTTCTGCTTCAGCAGTCTGGTTCGAAATCGACTTTGCGAAAGACAAAGTTGCCCAAATCGAGGCGATCTCTTTACCGCCAGGTCAGCGTCTTGATTCTTTGATTCCGGAATCCACTGTCGTTCGGATCGATCAGCGGCTTAAGAAGCTCAGCCCATTACTCTCGCGGACGATTCTTCCGGAATTCCGTGTTGTCATGTGGCCATTGATCCTGGCCAATCTTGAGGCTCAAATCCGCCATCTGGGTACAGCTCCAATGGACATGCAGCTTCAGGTTTCCGCTCAGGAAGCCAAACAGAAGACGGGAGGTCTCGAAGATCCAGCTCGTCAGCTCCAGCCACTTCTGGACCTGCCGCTGGAAAAACAAATCGAATTTCTTGAAGCATCGCTGGACATCATGGATGCAGACGACGCCAGCGGCATTAATCCACTGGAGCAGCTCGTTAAACTTTATGCAGCCGGAGACAGTGAAGCACTGCAGGAGTATTTGCTGCAGGAAATGAATCGTCCTGAAGTGTCCGAGGACCTGAAGACTTTGTTCATTGACACCTTGTTGATCAGGAGGAATGCTCAGATGGTCCGGGCGATTACAGCAAAGCTGAAAGCGGAACCGGACGACGTACATTTTGTGGCAATTGGTACCGCACATTTGCTGGGAAAAGGATCCGTAGTCGAAGGTCTGCGAGGATCCGGATTCACTGTACAACGTGTGTCTGTCGCCGATCAGCGTCCGGTCGACGGGAAAAAAAAAGAATAGGGATCATCATGTTCATGAGTCTCGTTTGAGTCACTGGCTGTTTGGAATGTCCCGCACCGTTACATCCATCAAATTTTATTTTGTTACCTCACTTCACTCAAAAACCCGGGTAGTCTGATTACCATCATTTGTCACTGCTGACATTGTTCACGTCCCTTGCAAGACTTTCTCTATGCAATTCTTTCTGTATCCCGTTTTGATTGTGTTGCTGCTTTCCGGGTCGACTGTATTTCCGGCAGACAACCAGGCAGCATCTGGCCGTGTCACGCCGCTCCTTCCGGTCGAAGAACAGTGGGAGCCCAACGCCGTTCCCGATCGTATTGTACTCAGCTGGAGTGACGATCCGTCGACAACGATGTCGGTTACCTGGCGTACAGATGATTCGGTCCGGCAGGCGATTGGCGAGATTGCTCCGGCGGAAGGTGGTCCGAAGTTCGTCAGCAAGAAGAAAACGATCGGCGCCTCATCGCAGTCACTGGAAACGAATCTGGGGCTGTCGCTGAGACACACAGTAACCTTTCAGGGACTTGAGCCTCAGACAGAGTACTTGTACCGCGTCGGAGACGGGACCAACTGGAGCGAGTGGGCTGATTTTCGGACGGCTTCTTCGGATGCAGCACCGTTTAGTTTTGTGTATTTTGGAGATGCCCAGAACGACGTGAAATCACACTGGTCACGCGTTGTTCGGCGAGCTTTTCGTGATGCTCCGAAGGCGTCATTCTTCCTTCATGCAGGTGATTTGATCAATCGGTCTGAAAGCGATGCAGAGTGGGGTGAATGGTTCTATGCAGCCGGATTTATTCACCGATCCACGCCATGTGTCGCGACACCGGGCAATCACGAATTTGGGCGCATTGGAAATACGGATCAACGTCGGCTCTCCATTCACTGGCAGCCCCAGTTTGCGTTTCCTCAAAATGGCCCGGATGGGCTTAGGGAGACAGTTTACTGGTTTGACTTCCAGGGAACACGGATCGTCTCCCTGAACTCAAATTACAGGATCGAGGAGCAGGTTGAGTGGCTGGATGCAGTACTGACAGACAATCCAAATCAGTGGACCGTGATGACGTTCCACCATCCGATGTACTCTGCCAGTGCCGATCGTGACAACCCCCACCTGCGCGAGCTGTGGCAGCCCATTATTGACAAGCACCACGTGGACCTTGTTCTGCAGGGCCACGACCATACATATGCTCGTTCACAGTTGATGACAGCGGAAATCAATCTGGTCACGGGCGTGTCCCATCAGGATCCGAACACCGGGACTGTTTATGTCGTGTCGGTGAGTGGTCCCAAAATGTACAAACTGGGTCGGCGACCGTTCATGCGGCGGGCCGCCGAGGACACTCAGTTGTACCAGATTATCAAGATCGACGGGTTGCAGCTCACCTACGAAGCTCGCACGGCTGTGGGAGAGCTTTACGATGGCTTTGTGTTGCGCAAAGATGAGGGCACGAGACGCACTCTGATTGAACAGATGCCGGGTACCCGCGAATCGCGGCGTCCGGCCGGAAAGTGATCACAGAAAACGGCAGGGGAGGAAATTTTCGCATAGGCTCTTCATGTATCAGGTGGTTCCCGCGACACGATTCGAGGGAACCAGCCTATTACGCGCCTGCCGAATCTTCGGTTTTCTCCAGTATGACGAAAACTGTGCAGCTTTACCGAAGTATCACATGGAGTACATACACCGCTTTGGCGATTCGGGTCGGCTTCAGTCTTGTTTTGTAAGCAATACAGACAGACTTCTGATTGGAATGCCGTTATACGACAACAGGTGTAACAGGCGCAACCCCTCACCCTGTAACATATTGCGCAAACTGTCGACATGGCTTCGCGGTCATGGGAGGAATCCAAAAGATTCCCTGTGGCATCTTGCGATTTGATCCCACGATGCCTAACCTGGACGGAACACTAGCTTGCCATTTTGGCATTGAGTGAGAAAATGTCTCATTCTGGAGTCGGAGACTGTCGACGCTGGCATTCTGTGCATCACAATGATCGACAAATATTCCGGTCAACGACGTATGAGACCAGGTTTTTTCAAAATCTCTGTGAGAATTGAATCTAATTGTTTTGCGCGAATTTTCTCCGCCGATCCGGGATGGAAATCCGGGAGCGTTCGTAGCACATTCTTTTCCCCACTTCCCGTGAATCGCTTCGTCGCCGACACGATGTCAATTGGTGGGCCGACTCCGCAGATCGAACATCAAGCCTGCCCAAAGTGCGTTCGGGGTGTTCCGGCCAACGACGTTCGATAGAGCACCAAACGTCGGTCGGAATACACCACTTCAGGCCTTTGACCAGAGTCCGGACGATATCTGCTGTTTCCCGTACCAACGGTTGCGAACAGCCAATCTGGTTTCTTCCCGGCGGGAGAACGACCAGTACAACTGAACAGGAAAAGACACGATGGAAGACATCCGAGGAAATGAGTACCCCGCTCGATTGAACGCACCCTTTGGTGCACCGTCGGCAAATGGTCTGTACGATCCCGAAAACGAGCATGATAATTGTGGTGTTGGTTTCGTCGCCCATATCAAAGGGCACCGCAGTCGGTCCATTATTACGGATGCCGATCGAATTTTGCGACACATGGATCACCGAGGTGCCTGCGGCTGTGAAGAGAACACGGGCGATGGCGCAGGAATGCTCACAGCGCTGCCGATCGATTTTTTGAAGCGTGTAGCCCTGGAAGACATTGGCGTCGAATTGCCGCAGTCCGGCCGTTACGGGGCTGGAATCGTATTCCTGCCACAGATTCCCGCCGAGCGAAAAACGTGTAAAGAAACGGTTGAGAAAATCATCAGCGAGCAGGGTCAGACGCTGCTGGGCTGGCGAGATGTACCTGTTGATTACGATCGTGCTGATATTGGCCTGACAGCCCGCGCATGTGCGCCGCATATGGAAATGCTGTTCGTGGCAGCTGCCGACGGTATCGGCCAGGAGGCGCTCGAGCGTCAACTGTTCATCATTCGGAAACGAGCCAGTCATCAGTTGCGTAACAGTGAACTGACAGAGGCGCTTCAGTTTTACGTGTGTTCCCTGTCGACCAAAGTCATTGTCTACAAAGGAATGCTGACTTCATTCCAGGTGATTCCCTTTTTTGGAGACCTGCAGGCCGAAGACTACACCAGTCATTTGGCGATGGTTCACAGTCGCTTTGCCACCAATACGTTCCCCAGCTGGGATCGTGCTCAGCCACTGCGCTTCATGTCCCACAATGGCGAAATCAATACGCTTAAGGGAAACAGTAACTGGATGTTCGCACGTCAGGGCAAAATGGAGAGCGAACTTTTCGGAGATGAACTGGAGAAGCTGTTTCCTATCGTGGAGCCACACACTTCGGATTCCGGCTGTTTCGACAACGCCATGGAGATGCTTTATCACAGCGGTCGTACGCTGCAGGAAGTTGTCATGATGATGATACCGGAAGCGTGGCAGAATCATCCGTCCATGCCGGAAGAGAAGCGAGCCTTCTATGAGTACCACTCTGCGCTCCAGGAACCCTGGGACGGTCCTGCATCAGTGTCATTCACGGACGGCAGGTATATCGGGGCAACTCTGGATCGTAACGGTCTGCGTCCGAGCCGATTTTATGTGACGAAAGATGACCGAGTCGTCATGGCCAGCGAAGTGGGTGTGCTGGATGTTGAGCCGGAGAACGTAGCTTTCAAGGGGCGACTGCAGCCAGGTCGCATGTTTTTGGTTGATTTCGAGCAGGGTCGAATCATCGATGATGGTGAACTCAAATCGGACGTTGCATCGCGTCGGCCCTATCGACAGTGGCTTGAAGACAACCGAATCCTTTCCGACGAAATCCCCGCAGGCACCAAGCCGGTCTTCTACGAAGATCAGGATTTGCTTCACCGCATGAAGGCGTTTGGTTACACGACGGAAACGCTCGATTTTCTGCTGATTCCACTGCTTCACGCAAAAAAAGATCCCATCGGTTCGATGGGAAATGATGCAGCACTGGCTTGTCTGAGTGACCAGCCTCGTATGCTCTACGACTACTTCCGGCAGTTGTTTGCCCAGGTGACGAACCCGGCGATCGATTCGATCCGGGAAGAAATCATCATGTCACTTGAATGCTGCATTGGTCCCGAAGGCAACCTGCTGGACACTACTGCGGAACAGTGTCACCGTCTTGTGGTACCACATCCGATCCTCAGTAATCAGCAACTGGCCGATCTCAGAGCGATGGACCATCGAGGCTGGAAATCAAAAGTCATTGACATCACGTACGACCGGTCCGAGGGATCGGACGGGCTGCGACCGGCACTGGAGAGGATTTGCGAAGAAGCTCGGCAGTCGATCCGTGATGGTTACAGTTTGATTGTATTGTCCGACCGGGCGATTGGTCCGGGTCGCGTGCCCGTGAGTTCTCTGCTTGCGACTGGTGCTGTGCATCATCATCTGGTCCGACATGAAGAACGCACCCAAATCGGGATCGTCGTCGAATCCGGGGAAGCGCGTGAAGTCCATCATTTTTGTCTGCTGATTGGATTCGGAGCCGACGCAGTCAATCCGTATCTTGCACTTTATTCGCTGCGGCAGGCGCGTGTCGATGGCCGTCTGCCGGACGATTTTACAGACAAAATCATTGTGCAGCGGTACCGTGAAGGTGTCGCCAAGGGAATGCTCAAAGTGATGGCTAAGATGGGGATCAGTACCCTGGCCAGTTACAAGGGTGCCCAGATCTTCGAAGCTGTGGGCCTCAGTGACGCTGTCATCGATCTGGCATTTTCAGGAACAGCCAGTCGAATCAAGGGTGTTGGTTTTGACATTCTGGGAAAAGAAGCTCTCATCAGACATCACTCGGGGTATCCGGAGAATTCCGACGATGATTCGACGGAATTGGCAAACCCCGGTCTGTTCCACTGGCGGCGTAATGGTGAAAAACACGCCTGGAATCCACACACGATTGGCCGTATACGGCAGGCCGCTCGATCCGGCGACAAAAACGCATATCAGGATTTCAGCACGCTGGTGAATCGTGAAACCACACGAGCCTGCCATCTGCGAGGATTGATGAAATTTCGATCCGGCACGCCAATCCCAATCAGCGAAGTTGAGCCTGTCACTGAGATTGTTAAACGATTTTGCACCGGGGCCATGAGTTTCGGATCCATTTCGGCGGAAGCTCATGAAACTCTTGCAGTGGCCATGAACCGTATCGGTGGAAAGAGCAATACCGGTGAAGGTGGTGAGAAGTATGAACGATTCAATCCGATGGACAATGGGGATAGCAAGCGTTCCGCCATCAAACAGGTGGCCAGCGGTCGTTTTGGAGTGACCAGCTGGTACCTGACGAACAGCGATGAACTGCAGATCAAGATTTCGCAGGGAGCAAAGCCAGGTGAAGGAGGGGAGCTGCCAGGTCACAAGGTGGATGATGTCATTGCCAACACTCGACTGTCGACACGCGGTGTTGGACTGATCAGTCCACCTCCACATCATGACATTTACTCGATCGAAGACCTGGCACAGTTGATCTACGATCTCAAGAACGCCAACCGACGGGCCCGTATCAGCGTGAAGCTGGTGTCGGAAGTGGGAGTTGGCACCATTGCCGCCGGGGTTGCCAAGGGCCATGCCGACAATATCCTGATTTCCGGAAGCGAAGGCGGGACCGGTGCGTCACCACTGACCAGCATTAAGCATGCCGGCCTGCCATGGGAACTGGGTATTGCAGAAACGCATCAGACACTTGTCATGAACGATTTGCGCAGCCGAGTACGTCTGCAGACGGATGGGCAGCTCAAGACCGGTCGTGACGTGGTTGTTGCAACGTTGCTGGGAGCCGAAGAGTATGGCTTCAGCACAGCACCGCTGATCACGATGGGCTGTATCATGATGCGCAAGTGTCACATGAACACATGTCCCGTCGGAATTGCAACGCAGGATCCGGTGCTTCGGAAGAAGTTTCGAGGCAGGCCGGAACATGTCGTCAACTATCTGTTCATGGTTGCAGAAGAAGCACGCGAAATTATGGCTCAACTTGGCTTCCGTACGATCGACGAAATGGTCGGCCGATGTGACATGCTGGAGCTTGACGAAGACGTTGCACACTGGAAAGCAAAGAGCATCGATCTCTCGGCCATTCTCACTCCGGCAAAAAAACTGCATCCGGATGTTCAAACGTTCTGCACGATCGATCAGAAGCACGGTCTGGAAGACGTTCGTGATATGGAATTGCTGGAGAAATGCCGACCGGCACTCGAATCCGGCAGCCCGGTCATTGTTGATACGCATATCGAGAACATTGATCGTGCCTTCGGCACGATTCTGAGCAATGAAGTCAGCCGCGCTCATGGAGAAAACGGCCTGCCGGACGACACGATTCACATCAAGGCCAACGGATCTGCGGGGCAGAGCGTTGGAGCCTGGCTGTCCGGTGGCGTCACGATCGAAATCGAAGGAGATGCAAACGATTACGCGGGAAAGGGGCTGTCGGGTGGCCGACTCGTGATTTATCCGCCGAAGGCGTCGGACTTTGTTGCTGAGGACAACGTGATTGTCGGTAATGTGGCTCTTTACGGTGCGACAGGTGGAGAAGCCTATTTCCGAGGAATCGCAGCAGAGCGGTTCTGCGTCAGGAATTCAGGTGCCTGGGCTGTCATTGAAGGAGTCGGTGATCACGGTTGCGAATACATGACTGGTGGACGAGCTGTCATACTGGGTCCGACAGGGCGGAACTTTGCGGCTGGAATGTCCGGTGGGGTTGCTTATGTCTATGACCCGCATGACAGGTTTTTGATGAACTGCAATCTGGAGCTGGTGGAACTGGAACCGGTGGAAGCAGATGATGACGTACGTGAACTCAGGCAAATGATCTCCAATCACCAGCGTTATACCGGTTCAGAGGTTGCTAACAGCATTCTGAATGACTGGGAGACAACTCTGAGCAATTTTGTGAGAGTGATGCCGGTGGACTACAGGAAAGCTCTTGAGGAACTGGCGAGTGAAAAAGCAATCGCAACATAAAAATCCTGAGCCGTATGTGAGCCCATTCTAAAATCGGGCCCCATGCGCGTGCGATGGAACTCAAAGAAGGCCCCTGATTGATGCATGGGCTGGGTGCACAGCCTTCAAACCGCTTCCGACGAACAACGTTCCTGTTTGCGGGGGCCGACGGCTGTCAGTGGAACAGGAATACAACAATACGGTCACGTGACGAACTGATGAAAGAATAGACGATGGGTAAGCCAACGGGCTTCAAGGAAATCGAGCGTAAAGTTCCTGCGGATCGCGACCCGCTGTTGCGCATCCTGGATTGGAATGAATTCCACAATCACATGCCGGTAGAGGAATTGCAGGGGCAGGGTGCGCGCTGCATGGATTGTGGAGTTCCGTTCTGCCACACCGGGGAATTAATGTCTAACATGGCTTCAGGTTGTCCCATCAACAATCTGATCCCCGAATGGAATGATCTGGTTTACCGGGGTCACTGGCGTGAAGCGCTGGATCGTCTGCACATGACGAACAATTTTCCGGAATTCACCGGTCGTGTTTGTCCAGCCCCTTGCGAAGGCTCATGTTGTCTTGGAGTGATTGAACCTGCCGTCACCATCAAGTCCATCGAATGTGCAATTGTCGATCGTGGTTTTGAAGAAGGCTGGATTGTTCCGCGGCCACCGAAAGTTCGAACCGGCAAAACTGTTGCTGTTATCGGTTCAGGACCAGCCGGGCTGTCCTGTGCTGCGCAACTGAACAAAGTCGGGCATCTGGTCACCGTTTATGAACGGGATGACCGAATTGGGGGACTGTTGATGTACGGCATCCCCAACATGAAACTCGATAAGAAACAGGTCGTCGATCGTCGTGTGAAGCTTCTGGAACAGGAAGGTATATCCTTTGTCGTGAATGCCGAAATCGGTAAAGACATCCCGGCTGATCAGCTTAGGGCGGACTTCGATGCTGTCGTCCTGTGTACCGGAGCAACCCGGCCGCGTGACCTGCCAATTCCTGGTCGGGAACTCAACGGTATCCACTATGCCATGGATTTTCTGCGTCCAAACACGCGCAGCCTGCTGGATTCAAATCTTGAAGATGGCAATTACATCAGTGCTAAAGACAGGAATGTTGTCGTTATTGGTGGTGGCGATACCGGAACCGATTGTCTGGGTACCTCCCTGCGACACGGTTGCAGGGGTATCGTCAACTTTGAAATTGTTGAACGTCCGTCGGCCGAACGACGTGATGACAACCCGTGGCCAGAGTGGCCTCGGATATTCCGTGTTGACTATGGGCACGAAGAGGCTGCCGCAAAATTTGGCCAGGATCCACGTGAGTTCTGCGCTCAGACGATTGAATTCATTGGCGACGGCGATGGCAACGTCAGAGCTCTGAAGGCTTGTCAGGTCGACTGGCACCAGGTCACTGAAGGTGGTCCGCCGTTTGCCCCGATTCCGGGTTCGGAGAAAGAATATCCGGCTGATCTGGTGCTGCTGGCTATGGGATTCCTTGGGCCGGAAAGCGGACCTGGTGAACAGCTGGGCATAGAGATTCGCGAAGGACGAGGCGGTATGTCCTGGTTTACGGCCGAACATGAGCGATACACGACGAACGTGGACGGTGTGTTTGCTGCTGGTGACTGTCGCCGTGGTCAAAGTCTGGTTGTCTGGGCGATCAACGAAGGACGAGGAGCTGCCCGCGAAGCCGATCGCTGGCTGAGGGGGGCCAGTGACCTGCCGTAGCGCGGTCTATGCGTCCGCCAGCGCACTGCACGCAGACCTCAACAACTCTTCTGTTGCTTCAAAGCTGATGCAACCGTCGGTGATGGAGATGCCATATTCCAGCGACGACGGGTCCCTGCCGAGCGATTGTTTACCGGCTCTCAGATTACTTTCCAGCATCAGACCAACAATCGTTTCGTTGCCGCCGACTCTCTGCCGAATCACATCGTTCCAAACGGCAGGCTGTTTCGTGTAGTCCTTATCCGAATTGGCGTGGCTGCAGTCGACCATGAATCGGGGAGGTAGTCCGGTCTCCGTCAACAGACGTTTGGCCTCTGCCAGGCTGGCTTCGTCGTAATTCGGTCCTGTGCGCCCGCCTCGGAGAATCAGATGCCCCAGCGAATTACCTTGCGTTTCGATGACACATGTCTTGCCGTCGTTGTCCATGCCCAGAAACCGATGTTCTGCCCGGGCGGTCTGCATGGCATTGATGGCCACTTCCAGACTGCCTTCGGTACTGTTTTTGAAGCCTACCGGCATTGAAAGACCGCTGGCCATTTGTCGGTGGGTGGGTGATTCCGTTGTGCGCGCTCCAATTGACGCCAGCGTAATCAGATCGGCGATGTACTGCGGCGTGATCGGTTCAAGCACTTCGCTGGCGGCAGGCAGCCCGAGTTCGGCTACGTTCAGCAGGATTCTGCGTCCAAGTTCCAGGCCCGTGGGCAGGTCGAATGTGTCGTTGAGGTGTGGGTCATTGATGAGGCCCTTCCACCCGATCGTGGTACGAGGCTTTTCGAAATATACCCGCATGACAACAACAATTTGTTCCCGAACTTCACTGGCCACCGACTGCAGCCGTTCCGCATACTCCATCGCTACTTTTTCGCTGTGAATCGAGCAGGGACCAACGATCGCAATCAAACGATGGTCTTCTCCCCGCAGGATACGGGCGACGGTTTGTCGGGAATCGTAAACCATCTGCACAGCTGCAGCTGACGCGGGAAGCTCAGCCTTGAGGCTGGCTGGTGACGTCAGGGGCGTCGTACCGACGATGTTGACATCCTGAAGAAGCTTTTGGGGTTCGGTCATAGCCAGATCTAATGCGGTATTGCTGCAACCAGGTTCGAGCAGTCGCCTCCGGTGCGCCGGGACTCCGTTGTCGCTCTGCCAGGATGCATGCCAACAAAACAGTAAAATGTCTTTCTATAAGACCTGAGAGCACAATTCGGCTGGTTTGCGAACCTGCCAGGTTCCCGGGTCTCAACCGGCTGCAAATCCGATATCCGATGCCGTTGACACGGCCAGTATTTGTTGGAGCAGCGATGCGATCAATTGCTGAGTCGCAATTCCCTGGAATCCGGAATTAATCCGTCGAATGGATCCAATCGAGTTAACGGGTAATTCGCTGCCACAGTCCGCGATAGATGGGCAGTCCGAGTTGTCTCTTCTTGCGTTCAAAACTGGTCTGGTAGTCCATGTCGTGTTCAGCTTCACGTTCTGCAGGTGGGGACAGCGTATCGAACTGCGGATGTTCATTCATCAGCTGGCGAATTATCTCAAAGTATTCCGCTACATCGCTCCACGAATGCACACAGCCACCGTCTTCCAGAACCATTGCCAGCAGATCGACGAAACCTGCCGTGAACAGACGGCGCTTGTGATGCCGTTTCTTCCACCAGGGATCCGGGAAGTACACATGAGCTGCTGCGACGGACCCAGGCTGAATCAGCTTCGCCAGAACGATTTTGCAGTCGCCGCCAATGATACGGGCATTCGGTTGTTCCCGCTTAAAGAGCCGCATGGCACCGCGACGACCTTCGCGATAGTCAATTTCGATGCCCAGAAAATTTTTCTCCGGATGGCGCTCAGATGCATTGACTGTAAACAGTCCTCGTCCGCAGCCGATGTCGAGCTGAACCGGCCGGTCATTGCCAAAGAAACTTGACCAGTTGAGCGAGTCACCGACATCTGTGATGGTCTGAAACCATGGCTTAAGTGGTTTAATAGGGGCAGTCTGCATTCCGGACGCCTCGAATTGCCTGTCCATTGATAACCGACACAGTCATGATTGTTCTCGTCCCTCATCATTTTCGCGTCGTCAAAACCGTTGGAAAATTGGAATTCGACGAAATTGTAAGATCGGATCGGAGTGATCTGACGCGGGAACGGCAGAGCAAGACACATTCTCAGGCGAGCGGACGGCTATTTATCCGGTAAGCGTGGACGTTAAGTCCGTTTTTCCAGTGTCGGACACCAAACCGGGTGTGTGATTACCCGACACGCTGGTATGTTCACTGACGCCGCTCGTCTATCGTCCGAACAGTCGGGGCAGCGGGAACATTCCGAGGAATTTGCGGTGATGAGGTTTCCTGTTACCGGCCTCGGTAAACGGTGACGCATCCGCTGAGTCCGACCAATCCGGTTCAGCCGGCGTTCCATCGACTGTAAAGACCGGTTGGGTCCATGCAGTCTGAGCCGCTCTGTGATCCGGCTGGAACTCGGGTGGAAGGAGTGAAATCGAGCCGGGCGCTCGTCGATTGGTTGATGCCTGCTGACCGTCAGCGACTCGTATGCGGGCGGCCATTTCGCGCAAAGTAAGATTTTCACCGTTTGGAACGCTTGGCACGACCCACAGTGCGGTGTCAATCGAAGGATTCGTGTTGATTCTGGAAAACGACAACGTCAGTTCTGTGTTGCTCCCGGGAAGTATCAGACGAACTCTTCGCGGAAGCAAATGACCGTTGAAGTCCTGATGGTTGCTGAGCAGAGCCCGTACGATCGCGGCCCCATTCCGGTCGAACGCAACATGTTCGCGAACAACTCGCTTTTCCCGATCAACTTTGATTACATATCGATGAGCGTTATGACCGTTCGATTTTCGGACCGAACTCAGCCAAAGTTCTTTGCCGTGCGGATCGGATGCCCTTTCCAGAACATAGTCATTTGCATCAAGCTGCTTTACGCCCAGCACAAGCATTAACCAGTCCGGGTCAATGTATGGAACCCGAACCTGCGAAGGAAGTTCCTGCAGGAGGCGAGAATCTTCGTGCCGCCAGGAAATCACACCGTGATGACCTGGAGAACTCTGGAACCAGCAATGCTCTGAATTTGCTCCCATATCGGCTGATGCAACCAGACTGGTTGCAGTGAGATGAAAGCGGTTGGGGTACTCGCAGGCAATGTTTCCCTTCATCGTCGGAACATGCAGCACACCAGGAAATCGAGCCGTCAGACGCACGTCTGTACATTGCCAGGCTTTTAAATTTCCAGACTGCTGATTGAGGTGATCGATGAGGTCGTCGCACGATACGTCCATAGGCAGAGGAGGATCAGCCGGAGGCGCACTTTGATGTGTCCACGATGCAACATGGCAACCGGAACAAAAAAGTGCCACTGCAATGACAACAGATATGTTTCTGATCATTTCTGACCCCACAGTCCGGTGACTGTTTTTTCCGGACTGCTTCCGATCGATGTCATGTTACCGAACCGGAAAACAATTGATTCTGCAACTCTTCAATCCGGTCATCGGACAAATCCCTTTCCAGCACTTCAAATGGTCCTTCACCCCCGGTGCCGATCAGTCGCATGGCCTGGTGATCGCCCACGACGATTGATTGTTCCAGCTGCAGACGGCGTTTTCGCATCAGCAACAGAGCCAGAACATATTGATAGTCCTGTTCGACTTTATTCGGGGATTCGCACAGCTGGATGAAGTAGTCAAACAATGAGTCTGTATCGAAAGTGTTTACGGAGCCGGAGTTGCGTTCCGGCACGACACTTTGCCAATATCCGATCATTCCATCCGGAGGGCCCGACCAGGACTCATCGCAGTAGTCCTGTCGCACTACACGACCATCAAGCTCGATCAGTACAGACCAGCAAAGTTGCCCGGCGAGCAGCTCCCGACCGGAAGATGCACAGGTTTTACTAACTGGCCGTACGCTGAAGTCCATTTCAACCGGGGTCCAGGATCAAGGGAATGACGTGGCGCGAACGCCACTCCACAATCCGCTTGGGCATCGTTTCAACAGCAGAAGATGGATATTATTGATCGTACGACATGTGTGGAATCTCACCAATATCAACATTTGTTGCCTCTGAACGACTGCCGGTTCTCTTCGGACCGGCGTTTGGCAAGACGTTCTGGTCGCCGAAAACGCACTATTTTCCGTAATACCATTTTTGTTATTAAGTTTTGCATTTTGACTTTTTCATCAAAGATGCCACAATTCCCCATATCTGCTTGGCGAATTCACGGACTACTACGATCTCCATGCTTTCCCATGTCGGATTCAGGCGTTGCACATTTGCAGCTACGCGATGGAAAACGAAATTGAGTTCTTGACGGCAACCTGTTTCGGGGAAAGAGTAACAGCGAAGCAACATCGCTGTGCTGAACGGGTTGATTTCGCAAAATGAAAACGGTCAGTGTCCCGGACTGACATCTCTGAAAAAGTGTTGTTAACCAGTTGTAGAAGCCCAACAAGAGGAAACCGATCATGAAAAAATTACTGGCACTGTGCCTGACGCTGGCGATCGGCGGAACGGCATTCGGACTGGATCATCATCTGGAGCCGGTACCCGAAGCTTCGGACGGCGCCGTGGAATTGTTCCAGTGTGTGAAATACAAAGATCTTGACGAAATGGCACCCTGTGCTGTTCCAAAGATCATTCAGGTGTTGGATCCCTGTGCCTGCAAAGACGCTTGTAAAGACCCGTGCAGTTGTTGTGAGCCTAAGTGCGTTTCCATTCGGATTTGTGTACCGCCACCGTGTAAGTGTAATTGTGAATGTGAGTGTGAGGGTGAGCGAGTGAAGGTCAGGAAGAATGGGACCCGCATCAACTATGATTACGGTGAATACGAAGTCGATGTGCGAGTGAAGGATGGCTACATTGAAGTCGACTATCAGGACTAGTGTGTCTTTAATGTCTGATTTTGCGGTTCTGTAGCCGAACTCGGGCATTTTCGATTTGCAGACCATCCGGAGTCTCACGACTTCAGTCGTACCACAATTCTCAGGCTTGACAAAGCACCGGCAGCGTCTTGGTCCGAATAGTTGTACGCCGGTCTGCACGAACGACCCAAAGACAGGGAGAACGCTCAAGCGTTCTCCCTTTTTTCGTGGACTGGGCGCCGTTTCCGGACAAAGTCGGCATCTTTTGAGTTTGCTGAATTTCCGCGGATTGAGGAAACTTGCGCCCCATTTCGCGTTTCCTGAACCTTGCACGGATGTCCAGCGCGCACCAGGATGTGGGACTCTGCGCCAGTACTAAAAGGGTTAACTATGGACCTGCCCACATGTCCATCCTGCGGTCAGTCCGTTCTCGATGATGAGCCTGTTTCGTGCCCATTCTGCGGTGCCGCCATGGATGGATCTTCGGGCCCCGTGGCTGCTCCTGGTCCGGTTTCGTCGAGAAAGAAGAAGCGATCTGCTGAGACTGCGCAGCAACAGTCGGATCCGCCATCATCGTCAAAACAAAGGTCGCAGGTTGGTGCGCAGGACGACGACCCGTTTGACATTGCAGAATTCCCGCAGGCACATCGAGCAATTGCCTGCTCTCCGAGGCGTACAAAATCACGTCCGGTACGTGCCATCTGTCCCATGTGCGACACGCGAGGATATGTTCCGCGATCTGCAGTCGGCCGACAGGTGAAGTGTTTTAATCCCGATTGTATGGTTCCATTGTTTACGGTGCCGGAACCGGAAAAATTAAAATCGAAAACTTTATCGACGCGAATCAGTGATCAGGCTGCAGAGCAGGAACAGCACCTCACGGGTCCCGCAAACGACCGCAGTTCTGTGACCATGTACGGTGTCCTTGGTTGTATTCTGCTGATATCCGGTGTGGGACTAAAATTCTATCTTGATCGCGAACCGGACAACGAGCATCTGAGCAGGCCTATTGAACTTCCAGAGGTTTCGGTTGCTGAAAGTGATGATGCCACAAGAGTTGACGCCGACACATCGCCTGACACCAACGACACATCTGATAATAAGACAATGATACGGCGACTGACCGACCAAATGGTCCGATCGGCGCAAATGAGTGTGAATCGAGACAAGGCGCTGTGTCGCCGACTGACGGCGGATGCGTTTCTGCGACTTGGTGACGAGGAACGTGTCCGCAAAGAATTTAGTCAGTTGCGAGTGGTGTCACATCAGCGCAATCTTCGCCGTGAGTACTACAGAATCAAGCCGTTGGCCAGGAGCTACTGGACGGCGCTCAGGAGAGATGACCCTGCACTCACTGACTCGGTCTTCAATATGGCAGAACCAGACGCTGCAACGATTCCAAAGACCGGGATGCTTGCTGTTGAAGCCGCTATTCATTGGGGGGCGGTTTTGGTTCAGCGTGGCCAGGCCGAAACAGCTCAGCAACTTGTCGAACGTCTAAGAATTGATCGCTCTGTCCGTCGACGGGTCGATGAACTCAATCGGTCCGTCTGGTCAGCGATGATCACGTCTGCGACTGAGGTCGGGCAGCCGTCAGATTCACCAATCCTCACAATCACCTGGGCAAACCCGATTGCGACGGCTATCGCAGTAGAATTGTCACTACAGGGTCAGTGGATACCGGCAGTTTCCTGGGCAGCATCGTGGAATGATCGAAATATTCAGACCGATTTGTTGGCGGAAACAGCACGACAGGCAATCCGTTTACAGGCTCCGGCGGGTGTGATTGAGGCAATCGCTGACGCGACTAAGGGTGATCACGCGGACCAGCAGCGCGTTCAGGCAGTGCTGGCACAGTTATCAGACGAACGTCTGAAGACAGCAGTTGACGGAATTAAGCCAGCCGAGAACACAATAGCTGGGGGAATGCCGACGGTTGGTGAATTGCTGCGATTTCGAAAACCAGATGTCTCAGCAAGTCGTGAGAATGCCCGTGTGCTGATGGAGCTGGGAAGGAGCGCAGCACTAAGGGAGCAGACGGAACTTGCGGCTGAAATGATCTTGAATATGTTCGACCGTCTGCATACTGCTCTTCCTTCCACAATGGCTGTCAGGGAAGCTTCCGGAGAACTGGATCGGTCTGATGATCTCATTCGAGCTCGAATTCGCAGTTTTCTGGGGACGTCTGAATCGGCGAACATTACTCCGGAATTCTACAACTATCGGGGGGGGCTTGACCGTCTTGCTGCAGCGGTTGAATCACGTCGGCTTTTTCTGATTCAACTGTTATGTGGAATCGTGGAGCTCGACGGCGGAGAAAGTCTGAACTTGGCTCTGAAACAGAGCGATTCGCTGATGGCTGAATTAACACTTGATTCGCTGTGTCATCTGATTGCTGCGGAAGCCGTCCATGCTGGAGGCGGAACGCCTGAACTGGCGAAGATCACTTCTCCCCGGGTTGTCCGCGGTCAGCGCACTCATCCACTGGCTGAAGACCCAGTAGCGTCGGCTTGGCTGATTGCGGAACAATCTGCTCGGGAGGGGTATAACAAGACACTTTTCAACCCGTTTGAATCCACACAGAACCTCCCTGGACTGCAAGCATGTCTTCAGCGCAGAATCACAGAATCAAGAGCAGTCGATGCGGATCTAAATATTCTGACAGCTGCAGTTTCCATACGGAATGTGACTTGTCGGGAAAACTCTTTGTGGACTGCGGCGGCCTGGCTGGCCCGGATCGGGCATGCTGCCGAGGTCGAGTCATGGACTGACACGGCCCACCTGTCGGCAACCGATCGAGCTTTAACTCTGTCAGGCATCATCGCTGGTCTGGAGATATCAAAACCAGTTACGGAATGATGTCCGATTCAAGTCTGTGTCTGCGCACTGCACACGTTTGAGTGGTGATTAAATCTGCAAACGGTGAATCTGGATCAACACAAGAACACAGATAACGAGATGTTATGACTGCAAAGGCAGCTGTCAGTGAATTGCAGAGTCTGCGGCTCTCCTCCCTGTTTGATTGCCATTACTGTATTTTACGTTGACAATACCGGAGCTCAGATCATCAATCCGCAACACAACGGAGTCGCAGGACAGCGATAGACTGAGCACACTATGACCTGCTGCTGTTTCCCGGGTGAGCCATTCATGAACAGATTCAGTCGACGCGAAACTCTGACCGCAGCAGCCGCTCTGTTGCTGGCAAAATCGTCATCAGCAGCTCCCGCTCGTAATGCTGCCCCTCGAGCTGCGCTCCGGCTGGGGCTCGTTACGTATAATTGGGGCAGAGACTGGGACCTGCCAACGGTCATCAGGAACTGTGCGGATACAGGTTTCCAGGGTGTCGAACTGCGCAGCACACATCGCCATGGTGTTGAGATCACTCTGAGCAGCCAGAAGCGCGCCGATGTTCGTCGCCGTTTTGCTGACAGTTCGGTTGAACTTATGGGTCTCGGCAGTGCATGCGAATACCATTCAACGGACCAATCCGAACTTCAACGGAACATCGCTGAAACCCGGGAATTTCTGAAGCTCAGCCACGACATTGGCAGCACCGGTGTTAAGGTTCGTCCCAATCGACTGCCCAGGGGTGTGTCCGTTGAAAAAACGATTGAACAAATCGGTCAGTCGCTCAACAAAGTCGGAAAAATTGCGGAAGATCTGAATCAACAGGTACGAGTTGAAGTTCACGGACGAGGCACCAGCGAACTGCCGGTCATGAAAGCAATTATGGATGTGGCTGACCATCCATCTGTTGGGATCTGCTGGAACTGTAATCCGGGCGACATGAATGGCGACGGATTTCGGCATAATTTCAAACTCGTGCAGGACCGTCTGGCAACAATTCACATTCACGATCTGAGAAGTGACCAGTATCCGTGGAAGGACCTGTTCGCGCTGCTTACACAGGTCGATGCTCCTTCATTTACTGGCTGGACGCTGCTCGAAGACGGCAAGGTTCCGGACAACATCGTTCGGTCAATGCATGAAAATTCGAAGCTGTGGAAGCAGCTGATCCGATGATTCGAATCCGCTTGCAGCTTTTCATGGTGCTGTTCCTGGTCACGACCGGTACAACGACGCCTCTATGTTCCGCTTCCGACGGACGCGATGCGTTTCTCCAGGGACTCAGGGGCCGTGGTTATTTCGATACCGCACTCCAGTACATTGACAGTCTGGGCAAAGATCCGGACACATCCGATCGTCTTCGAACGACACTGAAGCTCAAGCGAGCCACCATTTGGCTGGACCGCAGTACAGCCGCCCGTCGGCCTGACGAACGCGACGAATTTGCCAGCCGGGCGCTGGCCTCATTCGAGGCATTTCTGAGCGAGCATCCCCGACATTCTCGAGTTGCCTGGACCCACGAACAGATGGGTCGCCTGTTGATGGCTCGAGCCCGGCAGAAACTCTGGACCCGCAATGCGCCCAATAATTCAATTCAACGTGACCAACTGACGGACGCAGGCCGACAGCTGCTGGCACGAGCAAAAGAGGCGTTTATTCAGGCGCGCGATCTGTCGAAAACGCAGCTGGCCACTCTGCCGTTTGTGACTCGGGAAGAAGACGAAGCGGGGTATCAACTGAGGCGGCGAACCGAATTTCGTTATCAGCAGACGTGGCTGAATTTCGTCGAGTGCCTCTACGAAGAGGCACTCACATATGATGATCCGGAGAGTGAAAAACGACTTGATCTGCTGAAACGTGCAACAGCGGTATGCGAAGAGATTCGAACGTTCAGTCGGGAGGGTCTTGGACAGTCAGCGAAACTCATGATGGGCAAGTGTCGGTTGCAGATGGGTGATATTAACCAGGCGCTTGGTTATTTTGATGAGTTGCGAAACCAGCCGTCGCAGCAGGCTTATATGCTGGCGCTTAGTCGTGCGGCTCAATACAATCGTCTGGTCTGTCTGAATCATGAGTCCAGGCAGGAATTCCGAAATGTCGTTAACGAAGCCACACGGTGGCTTAAACAAAATCGGGCGGCAATCAATACAGAAGCAGGGCTGGGCATCCTGTATGAAAAGACAATCGCTTCAGAAGCCCTCGCCCGTGACGAGGAACTCAGCAGACAGCAGCGCCAGTTGCGGCTGAGAAAAACTTTGGCAGATCTGAATCTTGTGAGTGCAGTATTGAGTCCGGTTCAGGAGCCGGCTCGCGCAGCAGCAAGGCGACTCCGTGACGAACTCGGCCAGGATCGCCGTGAACCCAAAAATTTTGAAACTGCCTTTGATCGAGGTCGCGAAATCATTGGGCAACTGCAGGAACTCCGCAACGCAGTACAACTGGCGGAAAACGATGAGCAGCAGATGCAGGCGACGCAGCAGCTTGAATTGTTTGAAGCCGAAGCAGGAAGAATGTTTCAACTTGCCCTTCAATTCAGGAAACCTGATTCCGATCACTCCGCTGTGGCGCAGGCCAGATATCTGCTGAGTTATGTATTCCTCCAGCAGCGGAAGAGCTACGACGCATTTGTCCTGTCGCGTCATGTGATGCGTCGCCACAGTGAACACGCCGGCGAGACGGCAGCCAGTGCCAGCGAAATGGCAATCTCTGCGGCTGTACAGATCTGGGCGGCGGCTTCCAAAGACGATCGCATGTTCGAACTGCAGCTCGTTCACGAAATCTGTGAAGAGGTCATTGGGAGATTTCCGGGATCACGACATGCGACCGATGGATGGATGCGACTGGGGCGAATCCATCTGGAACTTGAGCAGCCGCAGCAGGCGGCCGAAGCATTCCAGCAGGTGCCCCGGAACGACGCGGGGTACGCAGCAGCCTGCATCGAAGCCGGTCAGGCCTGGTGGCTGGCTTGGGCTCAGGCAGGCAGCGGTTCGAAAGCACAAAATCGGACACCGATCGATACTGCGACCCTGTCAGTGTGGAAACAACGAGCCATAAAGCTACTGACCGAAGGCGTTAAGCTGAGTCGTGACTCGCTGACGGGTAGCAGTCTCAGCGATGACATCGTGCGTGCCGAGGTATCGCTCAGCAGTCTGATGAACGAGGACGGCAAGTTCACCGAAACTGTTCGACGGCTAACTCAGGGAAATCCGACAGTTCTCAGTGCGATAGAGTCCAGTGATGAACGGCCCGAGCGTGGCGTCAAAAGTCCGGCGTTTGCCGGACTTTGCTACCGTACGTTGTTACGTGCCTATGTGGGAACTCAACAAATCGACGATGCCCTGTCAGTTATGCGGAAACTGCAGACACTTGGCTCAACGAACACCACGGCAATTTATGCTCAGCTCGGACGCGAATTTCAAAAAGAATTGAAGAGACTGCGTGATGCCGGAAAGGACGAACAGTATGACCAGGTGCGTACCTCGTTCAGGGAGTTTCTTGAGCAGGTCTATGAATCTCGCGATGCAACAGAATTCGGAGCATTGCTTTGGATCGGTGATACATACGCTGGCCTGGCTCGGGAAACCGAAGATGCCGAGGAGTCCACGGAATCGTTTGCTCGAGCCGTCCAGACATATCAGCAATTGATTCAGTTGCCGATCGACGAACCGACTGCGGCGGGAGTCAGGCTAAGGCTCATTCGCATCTACCGTCGCCAACGGAACTACCGGCGAGCCGTTGAGTTAGGTACGGAGGTGCTCACTAACAATGCAGCTTCCGTGTCCGTCCAGCTGGAAATTGCCCATGTTCTGGCCGACTGGGGAGAGCACGGAGAACCAGAACGGCTGCTGGAATCGATTGGTGGAACTCCGTCCCAACGGAAAGGAAAAATCATCTGGGGTTGGGCTGCACTGGCACGAAGGCTTCAAAAATCACGACAACAGAAAAACTGGACGGCACTGAAACCGTTGTTTCTTGAAGCTCGCTACGAGCTTTCACGCAGTCGCCTGAGATACGCTCGAATTAATCCGGATTCGGGCCAACAACAACTCGAGGCGGCGGCTCGTGAGTTAACATCCATGGCCCAGGTTTTCGACGACCTGGATCAGGAATGGCGGGGCCGATTCGATGGGCTGTATCAGGAAGTCCGGAAAGCTCTGGGTCGACCTGGACTGGTTCTCTTCCACCCCGGCGACACAGCAGACTCCACAGAAAACGGCCCGGCTGCCGACGATGATTTATCGGTTACCGGCAACACTGGCGCTGTGCCCATATTCGAGGGTGATCCAAACCAGGTGAATGAAAACGATACGCCTGACTCACTCTACCTGATCGTGGGAATCAGTCTGATGGCCGTGGTGGTGATTGCCGGCAGTTTCGTCATCATGCGACAATCGAAAAAGCGAATTCGACGACGATATGGCAATCCATCGAAGGTTGACCTGTTGACGACGAAAAATTCGGGCGTTGCTGTTGCAAAACAAATGCCTTCACGTCGTTCATCCGGTGCCACTGCTGACGGTCAACGCAAATCACAATTTGAGGAATCCCGGTCGAGGAGTGGCCAGAAGGGTCAACTTGCGGCACGCAAAGCTGCTGCGTCCCGGAGACCTCGTGATCAGAAACGTCCCTCTTCGCCGGAGAATCAATAGTCGATTGTTTTTCGCATGAGATCTGAATACCAGAGTTCAGCCATTGCCGTCACCCGAACGCCGCAGCGATCGGGTGACATGTCAGTCCCGTGTTGTGAGTTCGTTATGACTCTGTTCTGTCCGGATTTGTTGATCATCCGATCATTGACCATTTGCGCCTTAATCACAGCAACATCGACGTTTGCTGCCGATCAGGTGACTCGTATCAGTGATGGCACGACTGTTCGGGGCAAATTCGAATCGCTGTCGAAAACACAGATCGTTATCAGGCGATCCAACGACCAGTCTGAAACGATATCACCAGCTGATGTTCACGACATCCGATTTGACCGCGAACCTCCCCCTTTACAAACAGCGCGAAGCAATGAACGCAGTGGAAACTATGATGAAGCGATCAAGCAGTTGCAGGAAGTCAAAGCGGAATACGCCGGCGGTGACAGACGGGTTCCGGCAGAAATCGAGTTTTTACTTGCCCGCTGTCACGCGCGTCGCGCTTTTTTGAATCCGGAGGTCGCCGCTGCGGCTCTTAAGTTGCTTGGATCATTTATTCAACAGTATGGTGACCATTATCGAACACTTGAGGCCACTTTGCTGCAGGCACAATTGCTGGTTGAGTCCAACCGCGCCCAGGGCACACAATTACTCGAACAACTCCGCAGTTCCCGTGTTGATGGTTTTGCGATCCAGGCGGGCCTGGTTCTCGGACGTGTATTGCTTGAGGAAGACGAAGTGGATCAGGCAATGCAAATTTTCGATGTTGTGATTCGGAAGAGCGCGGGAAAGCCGATCCTGCAGACTTTGCACTACGACAGCCGGATTGGTCGTGCGGAGTGCTTTCAGAGGCAGAAGAGATGGCCGCAGGCGCTGGAGACGCTCAATGCCGTCATTGCGGAAGTCCCTGATGACCAGGAACCGATACTGGCCAAAGTCTGGATTCATGTGGGTGACTGTCATCGACTGAGCAATCAGTCCGAGGCCGCCCTTTTGGCTTACCTGCACGTCGATATTTTGTACTCGGGCGCGACTGTTGAGCACGCTGAAGCCCTGTATCGGCTCAGGTCACTGTGGGAAGGCGCCGGACATCCGGACCGAAGTCGCGATGCCCAGTCGCGGTTGCAGGCTCAGTACCGGACAGTCTGTGGGCTCAACAAGCTAAAAATCAGAGATAGTTCGCGGTTTTTCCACCTTGCCCGAACAGCCTTTGTTTACGGGTGACGGATAATCGGCAGTGTACTAAAGTGCGGGTGGGCCTCACGCAGACGAATGACCCGTTTCGTTGGATAATGACCGGTCTCTGAACAAGGTTCACCTGATTGCAGCCTGTGGAGCGACATGAGAATGTTGAGTTTGTCTTCGCCTGAAAACGCCCACCCGAGGCGATTCGTTTGGGAATGCCTTTTAATACCCGTCATGGGTCTGCTGTTTGTACTGGTACTGCCTAACTCAAACTCCGTGGCGTTTGCTCAGGTGCCTGCGGATCAGAATGACGTCGCTTCTTCGCAGGAGACCGATGATCAGCCGGAGACCAGCAGTAATTTCCTGTCATGGATGGTTGAGTCGCTGGGGTTGTATTGGATGTTCGTGTTTTCCGGGCTGTCATTTGTGATGGTCGCGCTCATCATGATGAACCTGATGCAGGTTCGTCGTGACGTTCTGTTGCCTAATGAATTTGTTGAAGACTTCGAAGGCAAACTAAATGGCAAAGATTTTCAGGGAGCCTACGATCTTGCCCGTAATGATGACTCGTTCGTTGCACGCGTTCTGGCCGCCGGAATGGGGCGCCTGAGCCGTGGATACCCGGAAGCAATGGAGGGAATGCAGGAAGCCGGTGAAGATGAGAACATGACCCTCGAACATCGCCTGAGTTATCTTGCACTCATTGGAACGGTGGCGCCCATGCTGGGTCTGATGGGAACTGTTCAGGGAATGATTGCCAGTTTCGACAAAATTGCCACCAGTCCCTCAACGCCAAAGCCCGCTGAGCTGGCCCAGGGAATCTCCATGGCGCTGTTTACTACATTGATCGGTCTTGGAATTGCTGTTCCGGCGATGATTTTTTACAGCATCCTGCGCAATCGCATCCAGCGAATCGTACTGGAAATCGGCATGGTCAGTGAGGGGCTGATGAGTCGTTTCTCTCTTGTTGGCAAACAAAAGGGAACGACCAGAGATTCCTAGCGCGAAAATGATTCAGTCGATGCCACGTCGTTTCATAAGGACGGGTATCGAAACGAAAACAAAACGAAATGCCGTAAAACACAACATCTGGAACGTTCCGATATTTGATCTGCGGTCGTGCTCATGAAAATTCGTTCCTCCGGATCCAGCGTCCCAGAAATCAACATGACGCCGATGATCGACATCGTGTTTCAGCTGATTGCGTTTTTCATGGTGATTACTAACTTTGAACAGAATCAGGCAGACGAACGAGTACGATTGCCGAAAGATCAACTGGCCCGTCCACCGGAGGTAAAGCGAGATAATTCATTTACTCTGAACCTGGGATTTCTCCGGGACAGTCAAACCGGCCAGATCACAGATCCAGATCCCTATTTGTTCTTTGGACCAGACCGGGTGAACATAAGGGACTGTGCGACTCGGCTCAGGCAGGAAGCTCAGTTTTACGAAGCACTCGACGTGGATCTGGCTGAAGTCACCGTAGAAATTCGCTCCGACGGTGATGTCTCGACAGGACTCGTTCAGGAATTGATCCAAAAATGCCAGGAAGCTCGAGCCTCGCAGCAGAGCACCGAAGGATTTCAGCGTTTTGCGCTGCGAGCAACCCAGAAAACCGATTGACGTATCAGCCTGTGCCCGGTCGTTGTTGATCGTCGTCCGACCTGACGTATGAAAATTCGCAACCGAAATCCGACTGCCGACAAGATTGAGTCGCAGATGACGCCACTGATTGACGTTGTCTTTCAGCTGCTGATTTTCTTCCTGTTCACGCTGAAGATCATCGAGCCCGAAGGTGACTTCAACATCAACATGCCGCTGGGCCGGCCGGCAGAAGCGGCTGTCACGGATGCTGAACTGCCGCCACTGAAAGTGCGACTGGAAGCGGATCCAGGGACCGGTGACCTGCGGAACCTGCGATTTGGGGATCGTGATCTTGGTGGTGGCCCTGAGGCGTTTCGTGCGCTGAATCAGGAAATCAACAGGATTGTTTTGGCTCTGCAGAATGTGGGGCCAGCGGATGCGGACAATGGAGCTGAGGCGCAGGAAGTGGAACTCGATCCCGACTTTGGCCTGGACTATAAGTACGTCATCAGCGCCATCAGTGCGTGTTCCGGAAGGGTCACAGCTGAAGGGACGACTGTGCCGTTGCTCAGCAGGATCAAGTTTGCTCAGATTCGCGAGGAAGAGCAACCACATGTGACCGACTAATGACAGCGAATGCTGCTCTGGTACTTCGTATCGGCTGCTTTCGGAGCGTACAACCAGCAACATCGAGCCTGAACCCCGGAATGAAACATCTCGTCGTCGCGAATTGGCGCATCCAGGCAATTGATGTCATCGGCCACCAACTGCCCAGGACAATTAGTCGGTAAGGCGGGACAGGGAGTGATCCGTGAACGACAGGCTTCCGATTCTCTATTGCGATGATCAGTACGTTGCGATTGCCAAACCCGCGGGGATGTTTGTGCATCGTACAAATATGGACCGGCGTGTTCGGGATGTGGTCGTGCAGACTGCGCGTGATCAGCTGGGTCGTCCTGTGTTTCCGGTCCACCGACTCGACCGTCCAACGTCCGGTATTGTATTAATGGGGCTCAGTACTGAAGCGGCCTCGGCGGCCTCTGAATTGTTCCGGGAGCGAAGAGTGGGTAAATCCTATCTGGCACTCGTCAGGGGTCACGCGCCCGACGAAGGCCGTATTGATCGTCCCCTGACCTCACCAGAAACAGTATATGGCGAACCGCTGGAGGCGGTGACGGAATTCAAAACAGAATGTCGGTTCGAAGTCCCACTCAGGTCGGGCCGGTTTCCCACAACACGCTGTAGTCTCATTCGGGCATTGCCCCGGACCGGTCGGTTTCATCAGATTCGTCGGCATCTGAATGGCATCAATCACCCGATCATCGGTGACACGTCCCACGGAGACAGCCGGCAGAATCGTTTCTTCCGGACATACGCGAACGCCGTCCGTTTGATGCTGCATGCTGCCGAAATCAGATTTTGCCACCCGGCAACCAACGAATGCGTCGAAATTCAGTGTCCGATGCCGGATGACATGTCAGAGCCGTTGAAACGCCTGACTGACTGATAGTGCCCTGAGATTTCAGATTATTTGAAATCCTGGTTCAGCACACAGCTTTCTCCATGATCAGAAGCCCCGTGAATTGGGACACCCGTATATTCCTCAACCGGTCACGACGATGTCGTTCAGATGACGTTTTCGACGTGCAGCCTGGTGTTCGGTAAGCCGCACGACGATGCTATGAATGCATCACAAAGCCCCCATCGACATTAATCGTCTGTCCGGTGACCTGAGCAGCCCGCCTGGAAGACAAAAACAGGATCATATCGGCGATGTCTTCCGGCCGTTGCCATGTTTCCAGAGGAATCAGTCTTCGAATCTTTTCATCACCCCATTCCTCGTAGGTGAGCTTCCTGTCTGCAGGCTGGCGTTCGTTCCATGACTGCCAAACGAGACGGTTGAGCGGCGTTTTGACCATTCCTGGGCAAACGGTGTTCACTCGGATGCCGCTAATCGCCAGATCTTTGGCCATGATCTGAGCCAAATTAATATTTGCAGCTTTGGAAGCGCTGTATGGTGGATCGGTTTGTGAACCAATCTGACCGGCGACCGAAGCCACAAAAACCATCGTCCCTCCGCCATGTCGAACCATGTGCGGACCGACCGTATGAGCAATATTCGCCATCCCGGTGACATTCACGTCAAGAACCCGTGTCCAGTCGTGTGGATTCAGATTCGTGTAGGGGAACCCGTATTTCCCGGAACCGATGGCGGCTGCGTGCACAAGATGGTCGATCGAACCAACGGCCGATTCCGTTTCATCGATCGCGCGTTCCACGGCCGCCAAATCGGATATATCAACTTGAAAATGAACGCACCGATCATCGCTTCTGTGCTGACTGTCCGCGGGCACGATGTCCCAAATTGCGACGTGTGCGCCTTCTTCCAGAAATGCGTCCACGCTCGCCTTGCCAATGCCGCTGGAACCGCCAATGACCAGCGCCATGGATTCCCCCAGATCAAGTAACACTGCTGAATCCTCCTCTTGGAAACCGAAAGGCTATGTCCGGGACGGGGCCAAAAAACATGGAGTGAGATCTGCAGGCCAGCCTCATATCGTCTGAGTGGGATGTTCTGAATAACAACAAGCCAAAGCAAAGATCCTGGGTTGGCACAGGCAGCAGAACAGATATGCGGTTGCTATTGAGATTTCCAGACGGGATCCTGATGCGATTCATCGATCGAACGGAACCAGCGGGTCAATGTCGTTTTCTGACGGGTGTAGAACTGTACACCTTCAGCTCCCTGGATATGCAGATCGCCAAAGAAGGATTGATTCCAGCCAGTGAATGGAAACCATGCCATCGGGGCTGGCACACTGACATTGATACCGATCATTCCGGCATTGAAGTGCTGCTTGAATTCTCGAGCCGCATATCCGTCCTGTGTAAAAATTGAAGCGCCATTGCCAAACGGGCACTGTCGTCCGATTGCTAAAGCGGCCTCCAGGTTCTCAGCACGGACGACCGAAAGGACCGGTCCGAAAATTTCTTCACGAGCCAGTCGCATTTCCGGCTGCACACGATCGACGACGCATGGTCCGATCAGGAAACCTTCCGGATCCGTTTCGCAACGACCGTCCAGAGTAACGTCTGCCCCTTCTGCCTGTGCAATGTCCAGATAACCGGCAACGCGTTCACGATGTTCGCGGCGAATCAATGGTCCCATGTCCACGTCTTCATTTCCGTCCGTCGGGCCAACGCAAAGAGTTGCGGCATGATCGCAAAGCTGGTTGACCAGTGAATCTGCAACGGAACCAACAGCAACGGCAATGCTGCCCGCCATGCAGCGTTGCCCGGCACAGCCATACGCACTGGCCGCGACTGCTTTGACGGACTGGTCCAGATTGGCATCCGGCATAATGATCAGATGATTCTTGGCACCACCGGCAGCCTGAACCCGCTTGCCGTTGCGAGTCCCCGTTTCATAGATAGAACGAGCAATCGATGTTGATCCCACGAATGAAACGGCTGCCACGTCCGGGTGTCTCAACAGCTCGTCGACACAGGTTTTGTCTCCGTGAACGATACTGAACACACCGGCGGGCAGCCCGGCTTCCATCAGTAGTTCACCAATTCGCACGGCGGACAGCGGAACCTTTTCAGATGGCTTCAGCACAAATGCGTTGCCGCAGGTGATGGCAACCGGAATCATCCACATTGGTACCATAAACGGAAAATTATATGGCGTTATTCCCACAGACACTCCAACCGGGTGACGAACTGTTTCTGCATCAACAGTACCTGCAATGTTCGCAAGTGTATTGCCCATCAGCATGTTGGGGATGCCGCAGGCGAATTCCACCATCTCCAGTCCACGCTGGATTTCGGCTCGGGATTCTGCCATGGTCTTACCGTGCTCGCGCGTGACGACTGTTGCCAGTTCGTCAAAGTCACGTTCGATGAGCTGGCGGAGTCGAAACATGACGCGGGCGCGTTCCACAGGTGACGTTGTGCCCCAGGCGGCCTGAGCATCACTGGCGGCCGAGACCACTTTCGCTGTTTCTGCTGCATTACACAGAGGAACCTGGGCAATCACATCACCCGTGGACGGGTTGAACACGTCTGCTGTCTTCGCGGACGCTACAGTATGAAATTTTCCAGCCGTGAGGCACGGTACATGAAATGATGCGGTCATCGTCTGTCTTTGCCGGCAGAAGCGTGCCTGGTCTGAATGATTGGAAATTGTCACGAGTCAACGAGCGGATAGTTGTTATGTCCGGCGTCCGGCACCGCGTCAGTATTGCAGAAAGATACCGGAACAGATACTGGTCCACATGAGGAATAGTGTCGGTTGAGTCGACCGGACAACGGTTGAATAATACATGACATTGATTCGTGGCCGCGTACAGAACCCGCCTTACGCTCGGCAGTCCTCTGCTTTTTGCTGTATGGCGTCCATTGTCCAGGACCGGCGGAGCCTTGGTCAGGTGGTAGACCGGTCGAGCCGACGCCAAAGTTTGCAGCGCGTTCATTCTGTTTGACACTGCCAGTCGTCCTGGCTAGTTTGATTGCTGACACTTCAGGCGAATGACGAAGTTTCTGACTGTTTCCGAAATGTGTTCCTCACCACCCTCTGCGCAACGCTGCATTGTTCCTGAGCCGGCAGTTGAGGTGTTAGTGCTGGATACGGTGACTCGCCCACATGTCGGTCCGGCCTGGGGAAAAACATGAGTCCCCATCGACTCATTGTCATGACTGCTTCATGGGCTGCGGTGTATTGTTCCCTCAGTGTTTTTGCACCCGTTGGTCGTTCCGACATCCCGCAGGGACTTGAGCTGTTTGAAAAACGCATCCGGCCGGTACTTATCCAGCACTGTTACGAATGCCACTCATCCGCTGCAAGGGAACTCAAAGGCGGACTGCAGCTTGACAGTCGTGACGGTATCCGCCGGGGTGGTGACACGGGACCTGCTGTCGTTCCTGGTAACGTATCCGAGTCACTCCTGATTGAGGCGCTGCAGCACGAGTCTCTGGAAATGCCCCCGGATTCCAGGTTGTCCGACAGTATCATTTCCGACTTTGTGAAATGGATTCAACGGGGCGCACCTGATCCGCGTGATCAGCCGCCCGGTCCCGATGAGGTGGCTGATCTGTCCTGGCAACTGATGCTGGAAAGCCGTCGTGACTGGTGGAGTCTGGCGGATGTTGTGGAACCGTCGGTGCCGAAATCCGGTGATCATTTCTGGTCAGACCATCCCATCGACCGGTTCATTCAGGTGCGGCATCACGACGCAGGACTGATGCCCGCCCGCGATGCGGAACCGCATGTGATGTTGAGACGTCTGAGTCTGATTCTCACAGGACTGCCACCCACGCCGATGGAAGTCACTGAATTCGAGTCACTCATGGCCGTGGATCCAGGGAACGGGTATGAAATCCTTGTTGAGCAGATGCTTGAATCTCCTCACTTTGGTGAGCGCTGGGCCCGGCACTGGATGGACGTCGTTCGGTTTGCTGAAACGCACGGCTATGAGTGGAATCATGAAATACGTGACGCATGGCAGTACCGCGACTATTTGATCCGAGCCTTCAATGATGACATCCCGTTCAATCAGTTTGTCCGCGAACACATCGCCGGTGATCTGCTGGAATCACCACGGATCAATCCTGAATTGCACATCAACGAGTCGGTGATTGGAACGGCATTTTGGCGTTTCGGAGAACTCGGACATGACAACTGTGTTACGTTTCCAGAGATTCGATATGACGCACTTGACAACCAGATCGATACACTCACCAAGGCTTTCCAGGCAACGACGGTTTCGTGCGCCCGTTGCCATGATCACAAGTTTGATGCTGTCTCAACGCGTGATTATTACGCTCTGGTCGGGGTTCTGGAAAGCTCTCGGCAGGTCGTACAGACAATCGATACACCAGACCGCATTCGGGACCATGTGCAGCAACTCAGATCTCTGAAAAAAGAGATCCGTGAACAGCTGGCCGACGAGTGGCTTCGGTCGCTCAGCAATGTCGACGGTTTAATACTCGACGTGTTGCGGCCTGGTCTGGACACAGCCGTACAGACATCCGCAGCGGCACTGGCGCATCAGTTAGCCGGCGGAGAGATTGAGATGGAGGATCCGTCATCGGTCCTGAAACGGATGACCGGGATAGACACTGAAAAGGCTGTGCACACCGTCTGGCGAGAAACAGGAGCCGCATATCGGAAAGCGCAATTTGATCGCGCAGAGTTCAATGCTCGGAACTTCGAGCGGTGGTGGTCCTTTGACAGGGAAAACGCATACGGATGGTCTGCGGCCGGACTTGGATCGCACGATCAGCTTTCGCATGCCGGAGAGTATGTTGTGGCCCTGACTGATGACTCAGTGGTGGCGACCGTTCTTCCCACCGGCATTTACACGCACCTGCTTTCCAGCCGGCTCAATGGAACGGTCCAGTCCCCAATCATGCCAGGAGACCACAAGCACGTGAGCGTTCGGTTTCTGGGTGGCGGGTTGAGCATGATCCGTCCGGTTGTCGACAGCTGCGCCCTCAACGAATACGTCGGGGGAGGGGTTGAATACCTCAGTGATGACCAGTTCCAATGGCAGACATACCCGACACGTGTTGATGAATCACATCGGGCGTTTCTTGAATTGACCACAAAATCTGACAACGTTCGCTGGCCCGACCGACCGGGGATGGCAGGAAATGATGAAGCCCTTCTTCAGTCTCCTCGTTCCTGGTTTGGAGTTGTGGACGCCGTTGTGCATGACTGCAACGAGCCACCCCAGGCGGAACTTGGGCATCTGCTTCGGTTATTCGATGCACCGGAGCCGAAGGATCTGTCTGACGTGGTGAGCATCTTTCGTGACGTCTGCACGGATGCCGTTGCCGGCTGGAAAGCCGGGATCACGACGGACGAGGACGTTCGGTGGATTCACTGGATGCTGTCTGTCGAGCTGCTTCCGAATTCAATGCAGAGGAATCCAGATCTGGACCGACTCGTTCGGAAGTATCGTGACGCCGAAAGAAAAGTGCCGCTGCCGCGGGTGGTTGCCGGGATGGCTGATCACGGAACCGGGTTCGCGTCCCCGCTACTTGTTCGCGGGAACCCGGTTACTCCGGGGCCGCTGGAACCGCGGCGGTATCTTGAGGTTGTTACCGGAACGAGACGCCCGTTCGATTCGCGGGGCAGTGGACGACTGGAGCTGGCGGAATTGATTGCCAGTGCAAAGAATCCACTGACTGCTCGGGTGATGGTGAATCGTGTCTGGCACCATTTATTCGGTGCAGGGCTGGTGCGTACCCCGGACGACTTCGGTCGTCTGGGAGAACGTCCTTCGCATCCCGAACTTCTGGATTACCTTGCCTCTGGATTTGTCAACAATGGCTGGTCTGTGAAACGACTGATTCGACGGATCGTGACGAGTCGAACATTTCGGCAGTCCAGTGTGTCGACGGCACAGTCCACTGACGTTGACCCGGAGAATCGGCTCCTGCATCACTTTCCTGTAAGACGACTCGAAGCAGAAGCTATACGTGACACAATCCTGGCTGTTACCGGGAGTATGAATCGGACGCAGTTCGGTCCGGGCATTCAGCCGTTTCGACCGGAACCAAAAGAGCATCGAAAACTTTTCTCAGGGCCGCTGGATGGCAATGGACGTCGAAGTGTCTATCTGAAAATCACTCGCATGGAGGGACCACGTTTTCTGGAATTGTTTGATATGCCTGATCAGACAGCGACACGAGGTCGCCGCGATCGAACCAATGTGCCGGCTCAGGCGCTGGCATTGCTGAATGATCCGTTTGTCATCGAGCAGTCGGAGATCTGGGGAAAGGTTTTGGCCGCCAGGGAAGACGTATCGGTTGTGGATCGAATCAACCATCTTTTTGTGCAGTCACTGGCCCGCTCTGCCGATTGCTCGGAACAGAATCGAATGCTCGGCTTTGTGAATCAGCTGGCAGACCTGCATGGTGTGACACCGGAAAACATTCTGTCCAGCTCGGCGATCTGGCAGGACGTCGCACACGCCATGCTGAATATGAAAGAACTGGTCTATGTCCGCTAGCAGCACCACATACAACGCTCAGGAATCTCTGTTTCATCGTTCAGGCAGACATTCCCGTCGAGAGATGCTCCGCAACGCGTCTAACGGGTTCGGTTTGACAGCTCTGTCATCTCTGCTGGCAGACCGTGCCTATGCGGGACTTTCGGACGGAGTCATCCAGCACCATCCTGCCACCGCTAAAAGTGTCATTTTCTGCTTCATGGCCGGAGGCGTCTCCCATGTTGACTCATTCGACCCAAAGTCGGCTCTTGAAAAACACGATGGCCAGTCGGTTGGTGACCTGAGTCGCGAAAAGAAATCGCAAAACAACGGCAGTCGCACGTGGATGAAGAGTCCGTGGAAATTTCGGCCGTACGGTGAGTCGGGCATTCCCGTCAGTGAACTGTTTCCACACACAGGTGGTTGCATCGACGACATTGCCGTGGTGCGTTCGATGGTTGCCGAGCTGCCGCTGCATGCAGCCGGAAATCTGTTCATGCACACCGGGCGACTGCGGGCCGGTTCACCCAGTATGGGATCATGGATCACCTATGGACTTGGCAGTGAAAACCGTAACCTGCCGGGATATGTGCTGCTGGAGAATGGCAAAGTACCGCCGGGAGGACGCGAAAATTATGCCAACGGTTATCTCCCGGCAGACTTCCAGGCAACGCCGATTCGCGCAAAGGGTGTTCCGGTGGAAAACATTGTCCCGGTGGGATCATCACGCGACGTTCAACGTGCAAAACTTGATTTTCTCCTCACTCAGGACCGTGACTTCAGTGCCGCATTTGGCGGCACTGACGACAGCATCGAGTCAGCGATTCGCAACTACGAAATGGCCTATCTGATGCAGTCGTCTGTTCCCGATTTGCTGGATCTGTCAGGAGAAACACTCAGCACTCGGCAAATGTACGGTGTCGAATCTGAAGACGAACAGCTGAGGCTTTACGGCACACAGTGCCTGAGGGCACGACGACTGGTGGAGCAGGGCGTTCGTTTCGTTGAGATCACTGCAAACCCGCTGAACATGTCCGTTGGCTCATGGGACCAGCACGAAAACCTTAAGGCCAACCACGAGCGCAATGCATTCGTGGTTGATCAGCCGATTGCTGCCCTGATCACCGATCTGAAACACCGCGGATTACTGCGGGACACACTGATCCTGTTTGCCGGAGAGATGGGTCGCACCCCCCATACCGAGAATGGAGACGGTCGCGACCATCATGTCGGAGGTTTTTCCGTCTGGCTGGCCGGTGGTGGTGTCAAAGGCGGAACAGTTCACGGCGTCACTGACGAACTTGGTATGCATTCGGTTGAGGGAATTGTGTCTGTGTTCGACCTGCACGCCACGATCCTGCACCTGCTTGGTCTGGATCACGAACGGCTGACGTACCGTTACGGAGGCCGCGACATGAGTCTCACGGACGTGCACGGCAGGGTCATTCACGAGATCATTGGGTAGACGTTCTGCACAATACCTACCCTGGAAAAATTCCGTCACCGGCAATCAAGCCGTCTTTCATATAGATCTGCCGTTTGGCTTCACGTGCAATTTCCGGCTCATGTGTGACCATGATGATCGTGCGGCCTTCGGCGTTTAGCCGATTCAATATCTCAATAATCTCTGCGGACGTCGATGAATCCAGGTTTCCCGTCGGTTCGTCGGCCAGGATAATCGCCGGACCGTTGACCAGCGCTCGTGCGATCGCGACTCGCTGCTGTTGTCCACCGGAAAGCTGGTGCGGGCGATGGTCAAGACGGTCGCCGAGTCCAACCTGCAGCGCCAATTCCGTACACCAGTCGATATCCTCCCGTGTCATCGGAGGTCTGTCCGGGCGATAGCTCAACGGCATCCGGATGTTCTCCAGTACGGTGAACTGTGAAATCAGATTGTAGGACTGAAATATGAAACCGATGAGTTTGTTACGAATGGCCGAGAGTTCGTGGTCCGTAAGTGTTGAGACGTCATTTCCCGCGATCACATAGCGGCCGGAGGTCGGTCGATCGAGGCCGCCAAGAACATTCAGCAGTGTGCTTTTGCCGCTTCCCGACGAACCCATGATGGCCACAAAGTCACCACCAGGAAACTCAGCAGTCACTCCGCGCAGCGCTTTCACAACCTGATTGCCGAGGTAGTAGTATTTGTGCAGGTCGTCAATCTGTCCGGCGAGTTCCATGAATGTCGGACCTTTCATACGGCTGGCGGTGTTTAAACAACTCGACAGCTATTCGTGCCTCAGTGCTTCAATCGGATCCATGAGTGCCGCACGACGCGCCGGATACAGACCAAAGACAACTCCAACGCCAACAGAAATACAAAATGCGGCAATGATCGACCACGGCGCAATGATGGGTTGCAGCTGCTGAATCGTCGGTGGAAGAGATCGCCAGATTTCGGGAAGCCAGTTCTCAATGACCCACAGCACCCCAAAGTTTGCAGGCCGGCACAGGAAACCGCAAACGACCCCAGCAATTCCACCAAGGCCGGACAGGACCATCGTTTCCGCAAGGAATTGCTCAATAATGTCGGTTTGACTGGCTCCCATGGCACGTCGTACACCAATTTCTCTGGTACGTTCCGTCACTGTCGCCAGCATGATATTCATGATTCCGATACCGCCAACGAACAGAGAGATTCCCGCGATGACGACCAGCAGGACATTGAACATCATTCGCAGCATCTCTGCCTGCTTCAGCAACTCCATGGGTATGGTGACCGAAAAATCGCCTTTGCTGCCGTGATATTTCTCCAGCAGAATTTCAATGATATCGGACGCGTCGTCCACCTGGGACAGGTCACCGACAGTTACTGTAATCTGGCTGAGCTCAACCAGTTCCCCTTCCATGCTGCCGGTTCTGGATGTGACGACCTGATCACCGATCCGGGAACGAAATGTTGACAGTGGAATATAAACATCCTGGTTGTAGTCCCGGCCTTCAAGACTGCTGCCAATAGATGCGGACGGCATTCGGCTCTTCGTCTGTCCGACAACGAGGTATACGTCGACTCGATTGTTAGCCGCAATTTCAATCGTTTTGCCGAGGGGATCCTCGTAACCAAACAGCGACTCGGCGGTTTCGGCAGCGATGACGGCAATGTTCTGACGTTCTTCGATGTCACGGTCTGTCAGAATTCGACCGCGTGCACCGCTTAGAGAATTGATGTCGAACCAGGCGGCCGTGCATCCGATCAGATTTACGTCCGCTTCACGAGTTCCCGCTCGAACAGTACTGGTGATTTCCCGCATCGGGACCGCACGTTCAATGGTGGGCACACCTTCCAGAATTCGATCGTAGTCCTCTCTCGTCAGTCCATACTCGACAATAAAACTGCGACCCGACGATGAACTTGCCGATGGCTTGACGCTCTTGAGGATAATGTTCGTCGCCCCCAGTTCCTTGATCTGCTGCTGAGCCTGATAGCTCACACCTTCGCCCAGCGCGACCAGCCAGATGACGGCGGTAACTCCGATCAGGATGCCCAGTACCGCCAGACCGGCGCGCAGTTTGTGCAGTAGCAGACTCTTGAAACTGTAGAGCAGTGTGCGGACAAATCGTTGAAACACTGAATACGGCCTTGTTGCCACGACAAATTTAGCGTCGGTTACCTGGATGGTCCGAAAAACAGGCCGTCCGTGTTGCGGTCAGGGATGACTCTTTGCATTGAGGATTCGTCTTGAGTTGTGCAGCTAGCCTTCCGGTATCCTTAACTTCGCTCAGCGAATCTCAGCGTCCACGTTGCTGCTGCAATTTCTCAATTTCTTTTTGTGTGATTCCACCATCGCCGTCGGTATCCATGCGATCGAAGAAGGACCGCATGCGCTCCGGGGCTTCTTCTTTCGAGACTTTACCATCCCCGTCGCTGTCGTACTGCATCAGGTCAAAGCGTGCTCCAGCGTTACCGGATCTGTCACCGGGAGGCCTGCGATCCGCTGACTCGTCCCTACCGGCGGGTTCTGTACCAGGAGGTCGCCCCCCACCACCGCCAGCAAATCGTCGTCGACTTTCAAGCATCGTGTCGGTCTCTGTTTCATTCAGTGCACCGTCCCCGTCTGCATCCACGCGACTGAACCAGAATTGCGCAGATCGCTGAGACTGTTCATCCAGTTCTGACTGCGCGACCTTGCCGTCACCGTCCAGGTCATACTGAGCGATGTACTCTCGTCCAGAGTTCGGCAGCGTGTTTTGGCCGTCAGAAGTGGAACGTGACGTGTTGTTTTGGGGTCGAGCCATTGCCGCCCCTTCCGATCCCGACTGTGATTCGTCGGCTTCGTCCGATGAGTCCCCACTACCAAACTGTGATCGGTCTCGTTCGGAATCTCCCTGAGGCATTTCTCTGGCAGCATCGTCGATGACGGATTTTGGATTCCGCAGCACTCGATCCCCTTCTTTCACACCCTGGACCACTTCGACAGTCTTGTCATTGGTGCGGCCGAGTTCGAGTTCCTGTTTGTGAATACCATCGTTATCGCTTACCCAGCAGAAATAGGACTCGCGTTGTTCCACAACGGACGAAACAGGCACTGTCAGCACATCCTTCAGGTCGGCGACGAGGATCTCCACATGGGCCGTCATGCCAGGCCGCAGCGTTATTGATTCTCCTTCGATGGCTACAACAGTTGCATATTCTTTGACATTTGCCGAAAAGAAACTGGTTGGTTCAGGCTGACTGGCTACGGAAACCACATGTCCCTTGTATTCCACATCCTGGATCACAATCCGAGCGGGCATTCCGGATTGCAGCTGATCAATCTTTGATTCATGGACGGTCACTCGCACCTGCATCTGCGACAGGTCCGGCAGTCGGATGATTGTCTGTCGTTCCCGAACGGTGGCACCTTCCTCAATCTGGACATCCTGGTTGCCACGATAGCGGCTGCGACCAGTGTTATTGGCGTAGACAACCATTCCATTCTGCGGTGCCTGAATCACACAGTTTTCAAACTGTTTTCTGAGTCGTTCCAGACGTGCCTTTTCTAGGTCGAATGCTGCCTGATTCGCGCGAGCTTGTGCCGCAGCCGCTTCTCGCTTTGCTTCCAGGTCTTTAAGCGTTTTTTCTTTCGTAAACTCGACGAGAACTTTTTTCCGAGTCTCGGCCGCTTCCAGATCAAGCTTTGTTCGTTCGACGGCAAACTGATCGGCCTCTCGCTGCAGCGAAGTTGCGAATCCCTTGCGCACCATTTTTTTTGTGAACACCAGAAGATTCTCGGCGGACCGCAGATTCTCCTGTGCGATCCGAATGGCCGCTTCAGCCTGCTTCAGCTCCTCGACAAAAGTACCTTCCCGGTACTCGTTGACGGCAAGTATGGCAGCTCCGTGATCTTCGGCAGCCTGGATTTTTGCAGCATTTGCATTTTCAAAGGTGATCTTTTGTGAGTTCAGCTGGTCCTCAATATTTGAAGTGTCGAGCCGAACGATTTCATCCCCCGATTTTACCGTCGTGCCATCTTCAACGATCCACAGAATCGTACTGCCGCCGCTTATGGAACACTTCACGTCGATGTTGACCGCACTTTCGACGTTTCCGTCTTCATTCACCGTTACCAGAATGTCATCTCTGGCGACGGTATAAAGCAGAACTCCATTTTCACGTCCGGCCCCGACACCTCTGCCAAGGGTGGCCCAAACGAAGGCACCGCCTCCGATCAGGCCAAATAACAGCAGCAGTCCCACAACCGTAGCACCGCTGCTTCCTCGACGGTGTGACCGTTGTAAGACGCGTTTCTTCACCCGTCGTTCCAAAGTTGTCATAACAGTGCTTCCCATGCCAACGATGTACCTCGTGGACGTCTGCGCGTACTGGAACTCTGCAATTTTACGGCACAGAAAACCAGAAGTATATCGGAACCAGGTTCAGACTGACGATTCCAATGTCGTTGCCAGTGATTTTCATTTCGTTCCGGATGCTGTGGATGTGGACAAATTGAGATGTTCAGAGAATCAAATCGGACCACAGTCTCGTGTCGATGCCGGCACTACACCCGGTTTAGGTTCGTCTCCTGACGTTTTCAGTCTTTCGATGTTCAGATTTGAAAAGTCTACGGGCGATTTGGCTTCCGGCTTTCCTGTTCGGAGTTTCGCGGGATTCAGTAGCAGAAGAAGTGGCGGGACTGTTGTCCTTTGTCTATTCAGAATTCGAAGGAACTTCGGCCACGGAATCCTGGTTACTGTCAGCATTTCGACGTTCCGGCCGGAGCCACTGCTGCGGGACCGCGGGCGGAAGCGGTCGACATTCACTTTCTCGTTCAGCGATCGTCAGGAGTTCACGAACGGGCACATCGATCCATAATCCACGGGCGTCAATCTGCATGATTCCCAGTTCACGATAGAGCTGCATTCGAGTTGCACGGTAGTTTAGCCATACACTCATCAGATTGTTTTGCGAATTTCGCAGGTCGGACAATGCGAACAGAAGATTTTGAGCGAGCGTTGGGCCAAACGCCTGTGGAAGTTGCCCGGGTTGCGCAGGTGCCACCGGTTGGTTCAGCGCCTCGCGAGTCTGATCAACGCGGCGAATCGCAATCGCCACAGCACGCCTCTGAATTTCCAGATTGATGCGCAGCTGTTCGAGCCCGCGGATCAGGTCTCGCGTGTTTTGCATGATCTGATCTTCAAACTGGATCATTTGTCTTCTGGCCTGCTGATATTCCACCAGCTGCTGGCGGAAACTGTTGCGTTCCAGTAATCGCGTCAGAGGTGGGTCAAGACGCATGGATGCACTCAGAGATCCTGTTTGTCCGTCGAACTTCACCGGGTTGCGTCGGCGCGAACTTAAGTCACCGTCGAACCGAATACTCAGGTCAGATTTCAGCGCGTTGGCATTGAACTCGATCAGTCGCCATGAATCGACGAGCGCTGCCCGGTTATTCATCCAGTCCAGTCGGTTGGCGTGCGCAATTTCCAGTGCCGTTTTCGAAGTCAGATCAATCGGATCAACCATGATCATTTCCAGTCGCGTGCGTGCCTGAACTAGGGAACCTTCACCAAGAATGGCACCGACTTCGTTCAGAACCTCCACAACGCCTTCAGCGACCGCTTCGTGATCGTCGTCCGTCAGATCAGATGCCAGTTCTTCCAGTTGCGATTCTGCCTGCAGCAGCCGATCGTGAAGTGACGTAAGTTCAGTATCCATCCGTTCGTGCAGACCTTCGAGTTGCCGAAGTTCGTTACCCTCCAGAGTCTGGCTCCGCTTCGGGACAACCTGATCAAGTGCCTGAAGTTCTGAAGGCAGTTGATCCAGATGCTGCTGCACGAGTGCCGCAAACTCACGGATTTGATCAAATGCGGACTCCAATTGCTCATCGGCCGGTTGCTCCGGCAATTCACCAAAGTCGGTGATGTATTCAGTGATTTGTGTCTGTAGTTGAGTCAGTTCGGGGGCAATGAGCTGAAACTGACGGATGATTGTGTCGTCCGGTGCCAGTTCCAAATTCGGCGGCAATCCCAGTGTGGTGCGTTTGAATCTGTCTTGTGCGGTTGCAAAGGCATTCAGCGCCTGAAGCAGATTGGCTCGCTCGGTTTCAATATTTTGACGGAACTGATCCACCTGCGCGATATCGATCAGTCCCGCTTCCAGATTGGACTCCAGCAGTGCCAGCGTCTGGAGCTGAGCATTCAGGCTGTCTTCAGTGTTTCGAATCTGCTGAAGCTGTTGCAGCAATCCCATAAAACCGCCAACAGTTCCGGCGCCGCCACCAGCGAACCCGGCCCCGCCGTCTGCGCCTCCGGCCGCCCCGCCGCCTCCTCCGAATGTGCGGCCGAATCCCGTCGCGTCACCAACGCCGCCGAACCCGCCTTCTCCCTGGCCGGAAAACCCGGTGAGTCCGGTTCCTCCCTGGAAGCCACCGCGTCGCTGCGGCCCGCTGACTCCCAAATCACCGATCGCCACTCTCGTATAAAAGCCCTGACGATATCGCTGAAGTGATCTTAGATTGCCGAGCAAAGCCCGTTCGGCGATCGTCAGTCGTTCGAGTTCGAACTCTCGTCCTCCTGCTCTCAGGAGTGGCTGCAAAAACGTGAACCCGAGTGTTGATTGCGCGGTTCCCGAATCCGGTCCCAAAAAATCCCACGTGAATGCATTTGCAAAATCGACGAGTAGTTGTCCACCGGTCGCCAGCCGACGATTGAATGTGGCGGCATTGAAACTGGAATCTGTGTTAATCGCCAGCGAGTTACTTTCTCCACCCGGACGTTTCTTGCCAAGATGCGTATAGCCGATTCCTGTTCCACCGAAGAACTGGACGTCGTATCGGAATCGTTCCGAACTGACGTCGAGTGCCGAAAAGTAAAGAGTCTCAAGCTGTTCCTGCCAGTCGGGCGAATGGATCAGCGCCAGTTCCACCGAATCCTCCAGCGTGAGAAAAATCTCATCCTGTTCATTCCGAATGGCCATGCTTTCGAGGTATTGCCGCCAGCGGGGGTTTTCCAGATCGGTGATGTTGCCGTTGGCGTGCCATTTGTCCCAGTGATTCTTCCCGTCGATGCAGTGCATCAGCCGATGAGCCGTCGGATCATCGGGAGGCATTGGTGGACGATCAGGGTCGTAGATGTCTGCATAGCGACTTCTGTGGTCGACTTCGATGTTGAAATTGCGCAGGCCCCAGCGAGCGTCATTGGATTTTTCGTCTATCAGGCATGCGACTTCTTGGTCAGCCTGCAGGCGATAATGCTGGCGCGTACAGCCGGACAGAAACAGCACACAGATCACCACGGCGGTTGTGACCAGAGTCCGAGTGAAATGCGGCCCGACTTGTACGGTCTCATGATCAAATACGCGTTTCACGGACGTTGATGATGAGTGTTTCGATCGCCGTTCGCAGTTGTGGCAATTCTGAACCACTTCTGTCACTCCCCCTCCCCAACAGAATGTCAGCGGTGCGTACGCTACGTCGATGCGTTTGCCGTCAGGCGGCCTCTTCACTGCAACGCAAACAGTCATCGTTTTTGTACTGTGCATTCATTTCTGAGCGACCAGTGCAGTTCTGTTGCGTCGGAAAGCGTCAGCTCGATCCGGTATGGCCCCGACACTCTGTGACGGCCACTGCATACGCAGGCCATCACTACGAATCGGCGTTCCGAATTTGTTGCCTTGAACGAATATGCGGGTTGTACGATCTGTGACGATTTCTGCCTGTGCGGTCGTTTTCGTCTGTTGCTTGGCTGGTTGAAATGCTGTCGAATCCGGTCACATCGGCAAACATTGCCGGTGGCTCAGAATTTTTTGCGTGGCACGGGTGGATTGGCTGACCGACTGTTATATGAGTCCGGCAGCAGCCCGGCTGCCGGATGAGCCAGGAAGAAGCACACGACTCCTACGGGACTGGTCTCGTCTGGACGGAGGTACCTGGCAGGGTGTCTCATGAATTGACACGGATACGGTTGCCGGTGCCCATTACCTGTCCATCGCTGATGTGGATGAATCAGTGACATGGATGTCTCTGCCAGTGCTGCTGAACACCTATCTTTCGCCCGGCACTGAGCGCAGCCGGAACGTCACAACCGGTTTCGAACGCGAAATCATCTTTGCATCGTGGAACACAATTTCCACAGGCATACCCGCGGAAATGGAATCCGGATCCTGCGTATTGACACCTTCGATCCGTGCAACGACTCGAACGCTTTCGTCGAGTTCCACAACACCGGTGCAACAGGGATTCGATCGACCGTAGCCTTCTTTTGTCAGCGCAGGCGGTGGTACAGAGATGCATGTCGTTGCCACCAGTCTTCCGGTTCCTTTCATCTGTATCCATTCCATATCCCAGTTGCGGCACTTTGGACAGTAGCATCGTGGCGGTACGAAATGGCCGGAACAGGACCGGCACCGGGATCCCATGAAACTGCCCGCGGCGAGAAATTCAGCGAATGAATGGTCGCTGAAGGGTTGAGTTTCCAATCGGCTATCTCCGTTCAAGAATCGTGAATGTGCTCGTGCCACCGGTCCCACCCAGATTGTGGGCCGCTCCGATGCGAAGGTCGTCGCGGGGGATCTGTCGCCTGCCGGCCTCCTGACGCAGCTGGAGCCAGACTTCGACGAGCTGTGCGGCCCCGGTTGCGCCGACAGGATGTCCTTTGCATTTCAGGCCACCCGAAGTGTTGATTGGTTTGAGACTATCCAGTCGGGTCAGGCCGTCTGCGATGGCCCGGAATCCTTTCCCCGGCCCGAAGAAACCCAGGTCTTCGATGTGCATGATTTGGGCGATCGAGAAGCAGTCGTGGACTTCGGCAAACTGGATGTCGTCCGGACCCAGGCCGGCCATGCCATATGCTTCTTCTGCCGCCTGCCGCGTTGCTTCGAAGCTGGTTAGATCGTCGGCGGCGTGTAGTCCGCGGCCACTGCCCTGACCGATACCCGCTACGTGAAGCGGGTTGTCCGAGAACCTGTGAGCGATATCCTCGGCAACCAGCAGCAGACAGCTGGCTCCGTCACTGATCGGACAACAATCGAACAGATGGATTGGTGAAGCCACGACAGGATTGGCTGCCGCGTCTCGTAGAAATTCCTTTTCGTCCAACCACGTTGGAATCGGATCACCACGGTCCGCGGCATACCGTGTTTTGTCTTCCATGATCTTTCGGATTGAACGGTTCAGCTGAGCTTTGGGATTGAGCTCAGCGTTATTGTGATTCTGAATTGTGACGTTCATCAGGTGCTCACGTGTTGCACCATACTTTTCAAAATAGGCACCGGCGATCACACCAAACACACCTGGAAACGTGAACCCGACCTCTCGTTCACACGGCATTGCCGCCAGCGCCAGTCCCTCAGCAACCTCTGCAGTCGAGCGTCCGGACATGTCCTCAACGCCGCCGACGAGTACGACATCGTAGAACCCCGACGCAATTGCGAACACCGCTTCGCGAAAGGCCAGGCCGCTGGAAGCGCAGGCACCTTCGGTACGGGTTGCCGGTCGGGGAACATGACCGAGAGCGTCCGCGAGGACTGCTCCCCAGTGCGACTGGGACACGAAAAAGTCGTTAGTGAAATTTCCGAAATACATCGCGTCGATGGCTGTCGGATCGAATTCGTTATCCACAGACTCAGTCATATCTCGGAATGCTTCGAGAAACAGGTCTGTTGAATTCCTGTCGCGGAGCATGCCAAACGTGGACATTCCCGCACCCACGACGGCGACATGGCGTGCAAGTTTCCTCTGCTGGTCTCGGTTCATGTGTGGCTCATGCGATGACAGTCATTTTCCATGCAAGTATTTCTCACGAAGGACGCGCTTCATAATCTTTCCGTAGTTATTTTTGGGGATCTCATCGACAAAATCGACAGATCGTGGCTTCTTGTAGCTTGAGACATGTTTCCGGCAAAAGTCAATCAGTTCCTGATCTGTCACTGACGTTCCGGAAGTGGTCGACACAACGGCCTTGACGGACTCGCCCCATTCGGGATCGGGTACACCAATTACAGCCACTTCCCGAACAGCCGGATGACGTATCAGCACTTCTTCGATTTCACGAGGATAAATATTTTCGCCACCGCTGATGATCATGTCTTTTGATCGGTCCATAAGGAACAAATAACCGCATTCGTCAAAACGGCCGATATCACCCGTGTGCAGCCATCCGTCCTTCAGCGCTGCTGCTGTCGCACCGGGGTTTTGCCAGTAGCCCTTCATAACCATGTCCGAACGTGTCACAATTTCGCCGCAGGATCCGGATGGCAACTGGCGGCCATTATCGTCGACGACGGCTACTTCGACATCGGTCCGCGGGATCCCCACGGAAGCCAGTCGCCTGCGCCGATCGTGATCGCCGTTCACAACATGGTCCCGGTGAGGCAGATATGTGATAGTCATTGGCGATTCTCCCTGTCCGTACAACTGAACCAGACATGGTCCAAGTTTTGCGACAGCCGTTGTCAGATCTTCCACCAGCATCGGCGCACCGCCGTAGATCACAGATTTCAGGGAACTTGAATCACAATGGTCGAGGTCCGGACAATCGATCAGCCGTTTCAGCATGGTTGGAGCCACGAAGATATTCGTGACACGATGCTGTTCGATCAGACGGAGCACATTTGCCGGGTCGAACGATGTGCCGTCGGGAATCACGTGAGTGGCAGCTCTGGCGACGTTCGGGATTGAATATAGTCCGCTGCCGTGGGACAGTGGTGCGGCGTGCAGCGTGACGTCATTGGGGCCGCAGCCGGGGCACATGTCAGCGAGACAATTCATCGTCATTCCCGTGAGATTGCGGTGGGTCAGCATCGCCCCTTTGGGTCGTCCGGTTGTTCCCGATGTATAGAACAGCCAGGCTACGTCGTCCGGTGCCAATTCCGCGTCTTCAAATTCAGACGCAGCACCGGAAAGGACTGTTTCGTAGTCCAGCAACTCCTCGTCAGCGCCGGATGTTGTGATGATGTGATGCACCTGTGACATCTGATTTCGATGTTGTTTCAACGCCAGGTTGAATTGCGCAGTGGCCACAACAACTTTTGACTCCGACTGGTCGATAATGAACGTGAATTCATTCGGGTGCAGCCGAAAGTTGATCGGTACGGCACCGCACCCCACTTTGAAACAGGCAAACATCGCTTCAAGCATTTGTGGCCCGTTGTACATCAGCAGTGCAACATGATCACCTTTGGCCACACCCAGTCCAACCAGGGCATTAGCAAACTGATTGACACGTTCATTGAATTCCGCGTAAGTCCACATGCTCGACCCGTGTACAATGGCCGGGTTTTGCGGAATGCTGCGGGCGGATTGTGTGAGGAACTTGCCGATATTCATGACACACTCGCTCAAACTCAGAATTCAAGATTAATCTCGTTGCCCAGCCTGTGTTTCGGAACAGCTCACGGACACGTTCCGACTTCGTACTGTGTGTGAAATTCCGGAAACGCCGGCTGTGAGTATTCAGCGTTCAGATGGTGCTGCGGCCGGATTCAGTCACGGTTTTTCGTCTCCTTTAGGGCCTTCCCCGTCATTGGGACAAAAGTAACTGGTGCAACATTGCGGCGACGAACGCTGCCGTCAATCTGTTTTTCGATGACCAACAGACTTTGCCCGTGCTGCGGGCCAACAGGAATTACCAGAATTCCGCCAGGCGCTAACTGGTCAATGAGTGGCTCCGGTACGTGGTCGGGAGCTGCCGCAACAATAATCACATCGAAGGGTTGCTCTTTGGGCCAGCCGTGACAGCCGTCACCACAGCGAATTTCAATGTTGTTGTATTCCAGTGACCGCAGTCTCTCACGGGCTTTAACGGCCAGTGGTTCGAGGATTTCGACGCTGTACACCCTCTTGACGATCTTGCTTAGAACCGCTGCCTGATAACCTGACCCGGTCCCTACATCCAGGGCCTTCGATTCCACAGTCGGATTTGCCAGCTGTGTCATCATTGCGACGATTAACGGCTGCGATATCGTTTGCGAGTGACCGATTGTCAGTGGGGAATCATGATAGGCCAGATGCTGAAAATGGTCGGGGACGAACTTGTGACGCGGCACATGGCGCAGAGTGTCCAGGACACGTTGATTATCGACTCCACGTGCCGCAATCTGCTCGTCAACCATCCTCCGACGCAGCTGTGCGTACAAATCCCGGGGTCCTTCCTCAGATTGCTCAGGGGACGGAGGTGAAGATTCCGGTGACTTCTGGCTCTGCGGTTCTGTGTTCAAAGTGTCGACGGTCCGAATGCCCCGAATCAGTCTTGTTCCCATCAGAAGCTGGATTGGGCGGCAGGAAATACAAATTGAGCAGAGGGCCCGAGATCACCAAGACCGCAGCCCCCGGTAAACACCATCTCTGCCGTATGAGATGGCATGATTCCATGCGGCCGGAACTTCACGCCACGATACACATTGGTGTCTTCAGCATCAAATCACGGAACGCGACACCGATCAGTGACTCGTGAGTCTTCCTGAGCTACGCGGGGCGCAAAACGTCTGATGATATAGATTTCCTCTGTGGTTGTACCTGTGCTGTTGTTCGTTCCCGAATTGACTGAATAGTGCTCATCGCCACAGCAATCAGTTTCGGACCACCGTCCCTCGTTTCCATCCGTCACCATATGTATTCTGAGTCGTTCCGAAACAGGCGGTGTGGAGTGCGGGCATGGCCCACCACCGAGTCTGGGTGATTCGCCTCCGTGCTTCTCAACAAACGTTGAATCCTGCTAAATCTGGTATTTACCCGCCGGCAAATCACTTAACGTCCACGCCTCGCAGGTCTCGATCGGTATTAACTTTCGATCACAAATAACGATCAGTGGAATAGTCTGTTGTCGAAACCTGAACGTGAATCTGCAGGCTTAGATGATCCTTATACCCGCAGCAGCGATTTCCTGCTGCCGCCTTGCGGGGTTTGGGCGACCCTGCGTCAGCTTGGTCCTGGCATTATCCTGGTGGGCGGTATTGTTGGTTCGGGCGAGTTGATTATGACGACGAGGCTGGGTGCCATCGCCGGCTTCGGGTTATTGTGGTTCGTGCTGTTGTCCTGTTTCATCAAGGTCGTTGTGCAGGCCGAACTTGCTCGTCATACGATCTCCAGCGGCGAAACTTTTCTGACAGTCTTCAACAAGCTACCCGGTCCGGCCGTACGGCGACCGGTTTGGCTGACGCTTTCCTGGATGTCGGTTGTGCTGGTGGCAAGCACGATTGCCCTGTCGGTTTATGTACAACTTGAGTCCGTCTGGAAAACGTGGTGGATTGCAGCGGCATTCGCAGGTGTTGTCGTAGTTGCTGCCGTGCTCGGAGGGTGGATTATTTCAAGGAATTTCGGGCACGCACACGCCGGTCTTTCGAGCGGGGAAGTCAGGAGTCGCCGGCCCCGTGTCAATTGGTTCACATGGCTGTGGCTGGCATCAATGCTGCTGATATTTGTCAATTCTGCAGCGATTCTTGGCGGCGCCGGACAGGCAGTCGAAATGGCCCTGCCTGACTGGTTTGGTGAGAATGGTTCAGCGGTGTGGGCAATCATCCTCGCGGTTGTTGCGGCATCGTTGCTGCTCAGCGGGACGTACAGTGTCCTGGAAAAAACGCTGATCGTTATGGTCGTGACGTTTACACTGCTGACGGTCGTTTGCACTGTTCTGCTGCAATGGACGGGATATGCCGTGACGTGGGCTGATGTTCGGCACGGGCTCAGTATGTCGATACCACATCCAATGTCGACAACGCTCGGACTCACTGCGCTCGGGATGTTTGCCGGAACGGGTGTCGCGTTTGGAGAGATGTGGATCTACACGTACTGGTGCGTTGAAAAAGGATACGCGCGAAACGTCGGCGACACGCTCGCTGGTCCGCAGTGGGCACACCGAGCTCGCGGCTGGATTGGTGTCATGTACGCCGACGTATTAGTGACAATGATGATCTATACGGTGACCACCGTCTGCTTTTACGTTCTCGGTTGCGCGATTCTCCACACAGGAAATATCGATCCGGAAGGTCCGCAGACGATCTCTGTTCTGAGCACCGCGTATTCCGGAAGCCTGGGAAACTGGGCGGCGACTTTGTTTGTCGTTGGGGCGTTCTTTGTCCTGTTTACGACCGTGCTGGCCGGTGTCGCAGGAACGTCAAGACTGATGGCTGACGCACTGGCGGTCATTGGCATTATCGATTCATCGGACTATCACGCGCGCTTGCGGTTTATTCGAGTCTTCGTTGTTGTTTCTCTCGCGATGTCCTGCATTGCCTATTGGTTGTTTCAGGATCCTCCCGCGATGCTGGCCGTTACCAGCGCTTTGATTGGGGCACTGATGTATCCGATTCTCGGCCTTGGAGTGCTCTATCTGCGACACTGCAGAGTTGACCGGCGAATTGTTCCCGGAAGACTGGCGACCGTCTGGTTGTGGATTTGTGGTATCTCGCTGGCGTTGATTTCTCCCGGTGGAGTCCTGCTTGCGCTGGCAATCGAAAATGGCTGGATTTTGATCGGTAAATAGCGGGCGTCCGAATCAGATGTTGACGGCAGCAATCAATGCTTTGATGTAACCGACAGTCCAGGCACGACCGCGGTGGCACCAATCCGTGTCGCCAACGATTCGCGGTACGTGATCCGGGATCAGAAAGCCGTTAAAACCGACCTGCTTGAGCGTCCGAATCGTTTCGACGGGATCGCAGTTCCCTTCGTCCAGCAGGCATTCTGTGAAACACTCCACCGGTCCCTGGACGTCTCTGAAATGGACGTAAAAGATTTTGTCACGCTCACCGAAATACCGAATCGCGTCCAGGACTCCCTCGCCGCCCCGCATTTCGGACCAGCAACCGTGACAGAAATCGAGTCCGTGCATAGGACTGTTGAACACATCCATGGCTCGTCGAAAGTTTTCGAAATTTCGAAACACCCGGGCGACTCCGCCTAAACTCTCTATCGGTGGATCATCCGGATGCAAAGCCATTCGTACTCCCGCGTCCTCGCAGACCGGGAGAATTCGTTCCATATACCAGCAGTAGTTGTCCCAGATTTCTTCATCCGTATACTCGCGATCGGCCTGTATCGTCGCATAAATTCCGAAGTTTGTTTCTTCGCCCGGCCTAACCGACTTAGCTTTTTCGTAGTCGAATGAAGTGGCCAGCGCCCCGTCCCGTACGTCTGTATCGGTCGCGGTTCGCCAGACCCCGCCCGGCATGAAGTGATAACCCAGGGCAGGAACGCCGGCGCGACCCAGACTACGGACGGTGTGAATCATGTTGTCGAGTTGTTGCTCGCGACCCGGTTGACCGAGCATGATTTTGTCGTAAAACGTGGCCGGCACGTTTTCGATTGCCATCAGTCGTAAACCGGCATCGTCCGCACTCCGCACGGCTTTTGCTATGTCCTCGTATTCCCATCGCTCCGAGCCCGGAAATTTTGGGGTATTCAACAGAAAGTCATCGCAGCCGCACTGCTTGATAAACTGCAGGCGTTCGCTGCATACCTCATCGAATTGCCCCATTCCGGCTCTCATGGGAAGTTCATGGAGGTTGATCATTTTTTGCTGTCTTCGTGGGCTGTAGTTCAGAGTCAGTTCTCTCACAAGGCAAATGCTCTTATATGTGATGTCTTGTGAACAACGATAATACTAATACCGGTGTGGCCAGTAAGCTGCGAATGACGTCGATTTCCAGACATCCTTCCGAAGTTCTGGAAGACTCAGGGTTGCTCTTTAGGTGCGAACTCGTGCTGTGACATGCAGACTAACGACCAGTAGCATCAATCAGTTGGTTGTCAGCCATGAAGCGAATCATTTCGCGCGCTACAGGCCCTGCGGCACGACTCCCGGAACCACCGTGTTCCAGCACCACAACGAACGCGTACCGGGGAGTGTCTGCCGGCAAATAACCGGCAAACCAGGCATGATCCGGTTTCCCCGGTGACGTCTCGGCCGTTCCGGACTTACCGGCAACTGATACTCCGCTGAGCCGTACTGATGAGTATCCGGTACCGTAGGGCTGTTCCACGGTTGCCGTTAGTCCTTCGCGAATGGCGGTCAGGGTGTCGTTGTGCAGCCCTGTAATCCTGCGACGTGACAAATCGCGAGGTGAGTCGTCTATGTCATCCGCCGATCTGGCAATTCCATCGGGGCTCACGACGTGAGGTATCACCAACCATCCTCCATTGGCAATCGCAGCCATCATGCGAACGATCTGCAGTGGGGTCACAGTCAGACGCGACTGACCGATTGCTAGACCCAGCGTTTCACGTTCGAATTGATGACGACTGGTCTCCAATGTGTCTTCTCGCGGACGGGGCGGCAATTGCCCCGATTTTTCAAACGGCAGATCAACACCCGTTTCAGCGCCAAAACCAAAACGGACGCACCAGTCGTGCAGACTTTCGATGCCCATGCTGCGGGCAGCGCGAAAGAAATATACGTTACAGGACTGAGCGAGTGCGCGATGCAGGGTAAGGTCTTCGTGGGCTGTTCCGTGGAGGCGAAAGATCAGACAACGATGTTCATCAGGGTTGTCCAGATACCCCTGACAGTAAACAGGCGTGTCCGGATTCAATGTTCCGCTTTCGATGGCGGCGGCCGCGACCAGTGGTTTGAAGACAGAACCGGGGGGCAGCGTCATTGACGTTATACGTGACAGAAACGGGCGACGGCGATCAGCATTGACGGCAGACCATTGTTCAACGGTACCGGACGTATATAACGACAGATCAAATGCCGGGGCGCTCGCAGCGGCAAGTAGTCGGCCGGTTTGCACATCCATAACAAGCAGGCTTCCGCCACGGGGCGCCGGTCGGGACAAGTTCTCATCTTCTGCAGGTGCCGGCAGCAGTGACTGCGGTACATCGGTCAAAGACTCAGCCAGAAGGCGTTCTGCCTGCTTTTGTAATTCCAGATCAAGTGTCAGTACGACGTCACCCCCGGCAGCCGCATTTCGTATGACAGACGATTCCACGATCTGTTGACGCCGATTTCGTACGGTTTTTTTCAGCCCCGGCGTCCCGCGCAGTCGGTGGTCCCACGAGAATTCCACGCCGGATCGTCCGTACCGTGGAATCCAGTCATCGAGCGCCTGCCGTGTCTGGCTGTCGAGTTGTTTTCGTTCTTTGTCACGCAGGACAGTACGGGCTCCAACGACATGACTACCCAACGATTGGAGAGGATAAGTACGACGCGTTGAGACAGTGACCTGCGTACCAGGAAATCGTTCCGGCTGTGCTCGAATTGAGGCTGCAACGGCCAGCGGGACATCTCGCAGGACAAGATGAAAACCCTCTTCCTCGCGGACAATAATGCGATCCTGGCTGATTCGCTGTGGCGAAGTCGTGATTGCTTGCCGAATTTTTGCAGCAAGTTTCAGTACTGTGCCGGTCGGTTTCGTTTCGGACAGGACGTCTTGATCCAAAACATCACTGATTCCTGACAGTCGCTGCAATCGATTCCGGTGACGGCGATTGACGTTTGTCGCAATCCTCTCAACCCGATTTTGGATTCGCTCACGCGTCGCATTCAGGGCTTCTTCAGAAACTCCTGAGATTTCCTGCAATCCTTGCCACAACGATGCTCGTTCCTGCAGACGCAGTTCTCGAACGTGGGTAGTCAGTTCAGGGTCTTGACGTTCCTCACGAGTTAATTCCGAACGAACATATTGCGACAACCACCGTTCGTTGACAGGTTCCTGCAGCCAGCGATAGTGGACTTCGACAGAGTACAAATCCTCGTCAGCAGCGAGAACTCCTGTGTCGGTCAGAATTCTGCCGTCTCGTGCCGGAATGATTTCGTATTCTGTCGTCGTTACGTTGAGCGCTTTGAGATACGACTGCTGAAGCTGGGTCTGAATCCAGCCAATTCGCCCGAGGATACAGCCGACTGCAAGACAGAATACTGCGATGAGCAGGCGAAACCGGCCAGTGGATCCCAGTTCGATGGTTTCGCGTGAGTCAGCAGCGAACGCCGAATTGACGAGTTGATTGAGCATAGACGACCAATGTCGCGGGACAGAGACGTGTCCCGAATGACTACTTGTCTGTCCTGTCAGTGGTGCAGTTTCGTGCCGACGGCACACGATGATTAAATTCGCTGTCAGCCGGATTAGCTCACCCGGCGCAAGCCGAATTCAGCCGCAAGTTTCATTACTCCGGTCATCAGCACTGTCAACGGAATCGAAACCATGGCATAGGATCGAATGAGGTGCAGAGCATCTGCCAGACTTGAACGCTGAGTGACAATTGTCGGGCCAGTCGACACTAAAATGGCAATAACGACGAGAATTGTGGGCTGGATCCACTCCGGGAATTGCGGTTGTCGGATTTCAGTTCCGGTCCAAGGATCAGACGCAGTTCGCACGAGCAGTACTGTTGCAGCAAACGTGAGTACAACCGGGAGCAATGGAATGCCCTGCGGACGCGCAATCCAGTCGAGTATAAGCACAACTCCGCCAGCAAAAATTCCACCAGCCGTACGATTCCACAGCATGCTGATCATGACCAATGGCAGCAGTACTGCCCCGGCCGGCAGAACAGCTGGGCGGCTCTGTTCCAGAATCATTGCGCCCCACGCAAGTATTCCGATCACCAGGAATCCCTTCATTGAATCCTCCGCACTGTCGTCGGTTGGTCTCCGCCCGAAATCCGATCCGCATTGAGTCTGGGTACGACGACAGCTACATCGTCAACCTCCGAAAGCGTTATTGCGGGCTTCACGAAAACGGACCATCCCGCAGCTGACTTGAAGTCGGCCGTGACGACGGTCCCATAATACAGACACGGGCCGGACAGTCCGCTGATATCGGCGGAAAACACTTCATCGCCAATGGCGACAGATGCCACGTCTGCTATCCCCGATATTCGACACGAGTCTCCTGTACCTTCGAGCATGCCTTCAGCGCCTGGCTGAGTTCCACCGGCGGAATGTCGAATCAATTGAATTCTGGCAGAATAAGATTCGTCCGTCACCGGCACCAGCTGGCTGACCCATCTTCCGGCCTGGGCAATTCGACCTACGACAATTGATCCTGCCAAAACCGGACGACCATCCGTGACACCGTTGCGGATGCCTGAATCCAGCACGGTTCCTGTGGCATCCAGCACCAGTTCTGATCGCCTCAACCCATGGACTCGGCCCGCATCGATCATGGCCTGCCGCAGACAGGAGGGCATGCCGTAGTGGCTGATAATCTGAGCAGAAACCACATCGAAACCCACCAATGGCACGCGTTGCAGACTGTGTCCCTTTGATGCACTTAGCCGCTGCAGGCGATTATGGAGTTGAGTATTTTCAATGATCAACGCTCGACGCTGTTGCTCCATGTCCTGCAACTGTGGCGCCAACGCGGAATCCGTTCCAACAGGGACGTTGACTGACTCTGACTTTCCTGAGATTGCTGCAACCACAAAACGTCCGGGGCTCAGAGCATCGTTGATTGACAAACGGAGACCAGACAGCAGCTGAAACCGTTCGGCCGTCGTTATCACGATGGTCAACAGCAGCACTCCAGCGAATGCAGTCCACATGTTGCGGGCCTGAGGAGCTGAGTTCATATCACAAAGCCAGGAGTTGCGACGCCGATCGTCCCCCGTCATGCGCGTTGGACAATTGAATATTGTTGAGATACTCCACTGCGCTGGTAAGGGAAACGCCGTCTGTGAGACATGACACCGGCGCCACCAGGAACACGCCTTGAATCAAGTTCGCCAAATCTAAGCTCCTCTGTCCAGTCGATCACTCCACTGATCGAGATGCTCCAGGCAGATCATGGCACCACGCGTCACCGTGGTGCGGGGAGATTCAGCAATTCGAACAGGAAGCCCGAGACGTTGATTCAAATATCGGTCTATTCCGCGGAGGAGTGCCCCACCACCTGCCAGAACCATCCCGGTGTCGGCAAGGTCTGCGACAAGGTCGGGCTGAGAGTTTTCAATCGTGGCACGAATTGAATCAACGATCTGCTCAAGCGGTTCAGACAACGCCTCCCGCACTTCTTCACTGGTCACGACCGCTTTTCGCGGTACTCCACTGGCCGTATCAAGTCCGCTGATTTCGCGACTGATCTCGTGATCCAGCGGAGCGGCGCTTCCGATATGCAGCTTGAGTTGTTCAGCTGAATGTTCTCCCGTGCGCAGGGAATACTGGCGGCGCAGATACTGAACGATTGCGGCGTCCATTGCGTCTCCCGCCACACGCACCGAGCGACTTGCCACGATATCTCCCAGACTCATCAGAGCGACTTCCGTGGTGCCACCCCCAATGTCGCAGATCATACTGGCCAGAGGTTCGGACACTGGCAGTCCTGCGCCGATACCGGCTGCCCGAGATTCTTCGATCAGCCAGATTCGTCCGGCTCCGGCCCGCTCAAGACTATTGAAGACGGCACGCTTCTCGACCGCTGTGATCCCACCCGGGACCGCGACAACCACGCGAGGCTTCATCCCCATTTTTCGGCGAGCTGCTTTGCGAATGAAATAGCGCAACATGGACTCTGTGAGCTGGAAATCGGTGATGACGCCGTGGCGCAGCGGACGCACCGCAGTGATGCTTTTTGGAGTGCGTCCCAGCATTTGATGAGCCAACTTACCAACGGCAGTCCCTTTACCGGCCACCTGGCGTGATCCGGAAGGGACGGCAACGACAGATGGTTCGTCCAGTCGGATCCCTTCGCCGGGCAGGCCAATCTGAGTTGAAGTGGTTCCCAGATCGATCGCCAAATCGGAGCAAAATCGTTGTCGCATCCAGCTGAGCATCCGTACTGCCAGATCCTTTCGGTGGCACTGTTCCGAATCCATCGGGCCGATTCTGCCTGTGGCAGACCTTAATGACCCATGATTGCCGATCCAGCGATTGTATCGCCGATCGGCAAACTGCCGCAAGACGCACAAATGATCGATGGTTGATCGGACTACGAACGCAGTCTGTGCATTGCTGATTTCCAAAGAGCCTGTCGAGCGCCCAGAAGTATGCCGACACCGAATCCCACCAGGTGAGCTGCATTGGCAATGTGGCCGAATGCACCCCCCATGCATAGAAACAGCCACAGAAAAGCAAAGACCAGTATTTCCTGAGGGAGCGCTAACCCCTCACGGGGCTGGGTTTTACCCTGCATCCAGACATACCCGATCATCCCGAACACAACGCCTGACATCCCCCCAAACTTCGGTCCTGACCAGTAAAATTCAGCCAGATTTGAGATCAGGGCAATCAGGAATACCAGCACAAGAAAGCGTCGCGTCCCTTTGACAGACTCAACGGAAGAGGCCAGTTGCTTCATCCACATCATATTGAACAGGATATGCAACACACCAAAGTGCAGGAAAATTGGGGTGATCGGACGCCAGATTTCCCCACGTAAGACGGCGGGCCACGGAGGCGCGTATCGAATCATCTGGTTACCGTCATGGTTAACATAGATTTCAAAGTCAGTGACGTACAGGTGTCTCAACAGAACGAAATCCTGATTTGTACACAACGCGGGTAACCCGAGCATCCCAGGTTCCATGTGTTTCCAGTCTGTACATACAATCGCCACCAGCAGAGAAATTGCAATCAGGATGTTGGTGGCCGGATGAGCGTACCACCAGTGGCCACTCCAGCGTTTTGTCATATCAACCTGACGTCGGCGAATCTTCTTTTGTACCGCTTCATCCTGACGTGCCAGTTCCCTGGCCTGCTCAATCGCAGCGTCGTAGCGACTGTCTTCGGGATTTCTCTGAAAAATTTCCAGAATCTGGCGCGCAGCATCGCGATCATCGTCGTTGATCACCCAGACAACCCACTGTCCATGTTCTTCTTCGAGTTGGACCGGAATCAACTTCGTGATCAGATATCCGACAAGTCGTTCGGCATTTTTTTTGTCTTGAAAAGCTGTGAGTTCGCGCATTTCCCTGATTCCAGTGGTACCGGAACAGACCGTTCCCACAATATCAATCGTGGTTTGATGACACCAGTTATGATCGGGAGTAAATAACCTGCCGATGCATACTGGTCGGCAGCAGCAGCCCTGCACATAATGCATTCCGGCAGAGTCTACAGAACTTTAGCGGACACCGTATTGTGACACAGCGTCCTCTTACCGCGCATCTCGGCGGAATTGTCCATACTTACCAACAGTACGACCCGGCAAATTTTCCGCCGCCGACAGAGGCCTCACCTGATCTTGTCTCCCCTGTATTTGAACACATGCTTCACTGGGGTTCGATGAGAGAATTCACGGAAGAGGAGCTTGCCAATGCCATCCGGCTGGACCCGGGCCAGTTTCCCGGACTCGGTCCCAGTCTTGAGTCGCTGATTGCTGTCCTCGAAGAACGCCGAAAACGCATCCTGGAAAAATATGAAACGGATACTGTTCGGGAGTTGGCGACTCAGCAATTCGCAGAAACGTCTGCAAACATCAATGCTCCGTCGGAATTTCGTAAACAGCTGTATCGGACGATTCGTACGGAGCAGCTCTATCAGCTGGAACGTCTTTGGTATCAGGCCGAACGCAGTCACCCGGAGTTTGCTTCGGGACTGTTGTGGGCCATGCAGGCACTTGGTGAAAAGTACAAGATCGAATTCTTGGCATCAAACTGGGAATTTACAGGGCGCGAGACTCTCAGTATTCCTCGGGCGATTGAAGTTCTGGAGGAACTCAAACAGATCGAAGAAGTGCTAAAACAGCTGGAAGAAGCCAAAGAAACGGCTCAGCTGGCGATCATTGACATGGAGGACCTGGCTGACTTTGCGGATGCGGAATCGATCGAACAACTTGAGGATTTTCAAAGGCAGGTCCAGCAGTATCTCAAGGATCTGATGGAGAAACAGGGCGTCACTGATGCCAGCGGTCAGGTGGATCTGTCGCCTCAGGCATACCGTATTTTTCAGGGACGACTTCTTGAACGCATCTTCAGCGATCTGGAATCCTCACGGGTCGGTCGGCATCAGGGACCGATCGAAGGTGATGGCACGGTGGAACTGCAGCGCACCAAGCAATATGAGTTCGGTGACTCCGTAGCCCAGATGGATGTTCCTCAAACCATGATCAACGCCATGCTGCGTCAGAGAAATGAACGGCCACTTCATCTTCTGCCGCAGGACATCGAAGTCCATCGGTCCCGCAATAATCCGAAGTGTGCGACAACCGTCCTGATGGACATGAGCGGCTCAATGCGCTACGACGGCCAGTATGTGAACGTGAAGCGAATGGCTCTGGCACTCAATGGACTCATCCTGTCAGAGTATCCAGGCGATTTTCTGCGATTCATCGAAGTTGCCAGCTTCGCAAGAGTGGTGCCTGCCGGCGATGTGGTCTCACTGATGCCGAAAATTCCGACCATCACGGATCCGATTGTGCGATTTCGTGTCGACATGAGCAACGAGGATATCAGTACCAGTCAGGTACCACCCCACTTCACGAATCTGCAGCATGGACTGCAGATGTCTCGGCAGTTTCTTACTGGTCAGGATACACCGAATCGACAGATCGTTCTTATCACGGACGGCCTGCCAACTGCTCATTTCGAAAGCAGTGACCTGTTTCTGTTATACCCACCCGATCCTCGCACGGAACGAGCGACGATGCGGGAAGGCCAATTGTGCCGGCGCGACGATATTACGATTAACATCTTCCTGTTGCCCAGCTGGTCACAGTCGCGAGAAGACGTGCAGTTTGCTCATCGCCTTGCGGAAGGTACCGGCGGTCGAGTGTTTTTTACGGCTGGCAGCGACCTGGACCGATTCGTCGTTTGGGACTATGTCACTCAGCGTCGTGACATCATTGGATGAGGTCTCAGCGCGACAAAGTCGTCCGAGCTTCCGATCAATGGAGGGTGTATTGTTATGCTCGCAGTCCCGGCTCCCGCATGACCGAATAACCACTTGTTCGTAATGATGATCCACAGAAGATTAGATTTTCCGGCACAGACGCCAGGTTCGTTCATTGGTGCAGTATCCACGGCAGTGACTGCAGAGAGCTGTATTTCTGCAGGTTCCCGCATCATCAAACCTCCATCCGGTACTTGACGAACCAGTGGCTTTGGGCAAATGACGTGACGCGGACGGCGTCCTGCAATTCAAAGCAGGAATGTGTCGCGAGAATTATGCCAGACGTGTAGTTTCGTATTGCAATTTTATTACCTCACCACGATTCTGCTGGTTCAACAGAATGCTTTTTCGCTGGCAACGTACATGAACAAACGTGGATTCAAAAGCTGGGTCTTTAATCGCATTAAGACTCAACGCAGGCTGACGGGGGCAGCCGCCATTGGCATGGTGACTGCAGGACTTGTTTTGTTCCTGCTTGAAGCAGGGTTCATTTATCTGGTGTTTTCAAATGCCTACAGCAAAGAGATTGCAATATTCACGATCCTGGGGGTTTTTGGTGGCATGGGGCTGTATTCCTGGAATCAGGCCCGGATCGATCTTCACGACCGCGAACACAAAGCTGTTTGTAACAACAAGAAGATCGTACTGAGTGTGGTCCCTGCAACGTCCTCTGTATGGTCATGGGCCTTCGCGAGTATGGATCCGGACCGGTCAATCGTGGAAAAAATCATCGGAATTGCAATGCTTGTCCCACGGCTGTTCTTTGCCGCGTGGTATACGTGGCACCGCCGGAAAGACGTGAAGAAGATTGATTCAAAAACCACGCTGAATGTCATGAAAATCCTGTTTCGCAGCGACCAAAGTGTCACTGTCGATGCCATTGCTGACGGAATTGGCGATGTCGATCTGAACAAAGCAATCAGGGACATTTCATTGCTGGACGGTGTTGTATTTCTGGCCAAAGGCGGATTCAGCGTGTCAATCGCACCCCGGCTCAATGAAGAATTCGAAGCATGGCGTTCTGCGCAGGAGTCCACACGCGACGACGATGATCTGACTGGCCGGTAGCCACCGGAATTGACTGCTCTCCATCGAGAATTTTACCAAGTATTTCCGCGCGAGTGGCTTTGTGGAATTCTCAATGGGAAATCTGCAGTTTCATCATCAGGCTGGGTTGTATGATCATGAGAGGGGAAACAAAACGTCTCGATAGTCAGTCCATTGTTGACGTGATCAGCGACGGCACTCCGTGGTCGCCGAGCACATCTTTTCGTCGTATAATCTGCAGATGAACAGCTCCGACAGAATCATTCGAACAGAACTGCCCGCTGAACTTCGGGTGTTGATACGGATGCTGCGTCGGCAGATGCGCCAATACTCTCTGCTGTCCGGACTGTTAGGATTGATTACTGCCGCTGCCATCATCTTTTGGGTCACAAGCGGACTGGATTTCGGCTGGTTTGCTTTGCAGCGACTCGAACTGCCTGTTGGCCTGAGGGCGGGACTACTGGCTGTGATGCTGGCAGGGGCCGTTGGTTTGCTGTTCCGCAATCTGGTAGTGCCGCTGTGGCGGCGCATTCAGGATCGCGATTTGGCCGTGTTACTGGAACGTCGGTTTCCGGAATTTCAGGATCGTCTCATTACGGCCGTCGAAGGGGCAGAGGGCCTTGCCTGCAGCGGGCCGCTGTCGTCCCATATGCTGGCTCGAACAATTTCTGACGCACGTCAACTGTCACACAACACGCCGTCAGGTGCTGTCTTCAAAACAGCCCCGCTCAAACAACGCAGCTGGGTCGCCGGAATTCTGGCACTTTCAGTTGTTGCGACGGGCGCGGCGGCACCGGAGACCCTGCCACGATGGTGGAAAGCATTTGTCCGTTGTGATGCTGTCTACCGCGAGCGAACGACCGATCTGGATGTATATGTGATTCAGCAACCTGGCGATCGACGGCGGGCAATGCGAACACTTACGGAACAACGAGTCTATCTGCACCCACGGAACAACGATCTGGAACTGGAATTCACAGTTCCGGAAACTCTGCGCCGGAATGGCGACCCATGGGTCATTCCGGAACGGGTTCGAGTCGACGTTCGACGATCAGACGGTACGACCAGCCGCACCTATGTCTCGCCTGTTTCTGAACGAACGTTTCGTTATGTGGTCACTCGATTGCAGGAAAATATCGAGATTGAATTGCTGGCAGGCGACTTTCGAATTCCCCGCCCACTGACTGTACGATCGGTCTCACCGCCCGTACTTGACAACATCACGCTTCAGTGCAGTTATCCGGACTACACGCGATGGAATCAACTGCGCGGAACGGAACTGCAAATTATCGGCAGTGAAACGTCACTGCCAGTCGGGACAGGGTTTCGTCTTCAGGCGGCGAGCAGCAAACCGCTGCAGGCAGTGCGTATATCCACGGATGATTTTGATCTGTCCGGCAGCACGGAAGATTCAGTTCTTGAAATCCACAATGGCAGCTTCACAGTCACGGGCGGGGGGCTGATTTCGGCCGACGGTTTTTTAATCACGGCGGATTTTGTGTTGATGAAAAAGGACGAAAATGTTCCATCGGAGGCTGAGAACGATTCACGGCACAAATATGCGACAGAGTTTTCAGCATTATTTCTGGAGGATGTTCTGAAAATTGCTCCGAATACAACACTGAAATTCTCTCTGCATGACAGGGACGATGTCGTATCCACACGCCCGTTCGTATTCCGCGTCCAGGGAATCGAAGATCGCCCTCCGGCAATCGATGTCCGCGTTGAGGGAGTTGACAGTGCTGTCACACGTCGAGCGGTCATTCCGTTTACCGGTTCCATAAGAGACGACTATGGACTGCAGTCGGCCGGCTTTGAATTCACAGTTGACGACGAAACGCACTGGAGGCCTCGACCGTTTTCATCTCCATTTCCGAAGAACGCTACAACATTCGTGCTCGGTCGCGAAATAACTGACTCGCCGTCCGTCCGGAAATCAGAGTTGTTTCAGGTTCAGCCGCTGGATCTGACCGAAGGTCAAACTCTCTCGATTTCGCTCACTGCCAGCGATGGTTGTGCCATCGACGGCGTAAACATTTCTCGTGCAGATCCCGTTGTTTTTCGAATTGTCAGTAACGAAGAGCTTCTTTCGCTATTGTACGCCCGAGAGATCAACCTGAGACGTCGCTTCGAGGAGGCACTGCGAGATCTTGAACAGGTGCGTAATGACCTGGCGCTTCATAAAGTTGTAGCACGTCGCATCGAATCCTCAGGGGATGAAGCGTCTTCCAAAGATCGCATTGGACTCACGACATGTGCCACCAGCAGCGGCAACACACTCCGGCGTCAAAAAAATGAATTGAAATCGATCCTGCTCAGTTTTGACGCCATCATTCAACAGTTGATCAACAACGCTGTTCCGCCAGCTCAGTTGTCTGAAACGATGAGACGAAAGATTGTCATTCCGCTGCAGGGAGTCGTAAAAACCAAGTTGCCGAAGGCTGATCGTGCATTGAGCCGTCTCCGGGTTGCCGCAACAGACCGAAAACCGGCATTAGAGCTGGTCATAGAATCGGAAAAACAGATCGAGGAGTTGATCACGAGTCTCAAGCTGGTCCTGGAAAGTGTCAAGGACATGGCGGAATTCCATGAAGTTCTGAGTGATCTCCGTGCCGTGCATGAAGAACAGAAACGTATTCAGGAAGAAACCAGGCGACTGAAGCGTCAAAGACTGATTAACAATCTGTAGAAAATAATTCGTTGCCAATCCTCAGGCCGTCCGCTGTCGTCTCGATGGGATCCGGATTGAGGTCAGGTCAGCACGATGGATTCAGGGAAATCGACTGGCTGAGTTGCCGAGATCATCTGAAATTTCGTGAATGCTTGGGCAACGCAGACTGAAGAACAACGTCCGGCGCAGCGTGTTTAGCGCTGGCCCGACTTCAACGGTTACAGATTCTGTGTGCAGCCGGTCGGCATTACCAACCGAAGCGGAACCCGGTTGCTACTCGATAACCATTCATGAATGCGATCGCGTCCATGGACTGTTTGCCCTCAGGCTGAATGCGGTTGACCTGCAGCATTCCAGAACCGGTAGCGACAGTGAGGTGTTTTCCGGAATTCGCTACAGTCCCGGGCTCGACAGTGGTTGACTCCGTCAATGGTTCCACATCAATCAGGATACATCGCAGCTTCGTGTCACCCAAATACAGCCAGGTGCTGGCTTTGGGCCAGGGTTGCATCGCTCGCACGTGACAATCGATTTCAGCAGCCGACCGGGACCAGTCGATGAACCCGTCTTGCTTACGAATTTTTGGAGCCAGTGTGACCAGTTCGTCGTCCTGCGGTTCGAACACAGCCGTGCCGTCGGCGATTCGACTCATCACCTCCAGTGTGAGGGTGCCGCTCATGTTCGCGAGACGCTGCATCAGTTCACCAGATGTTTCTTTGGCACCAATTGGTGTTGCAACTCGTCCGACCATCGGTCCGGAATCCAGTGCCGGTTCAATTTGGAACATTGTGACGCCCCCCTCATGGTCGCCCTTCCAGATTGAATACTGAACCGGCGCAGCTCCCCGATGACGAGGCAGCAGCGAACCATGAAGATTGAATGTGCCGAGTGGTGGTATGGCAAGAAATTCCGGCTTCAATATCTGGCCATAGGCTGCGACGATGAATACGTCTGCCGCAAAGGACCGCAGCTCGTCCAGCACAATGGAATCGTTGACCTGCTCAGGCTGGCGGACAGGAATGTGATTCTCATCGGCCAGTACCCTTGCCGGGTTTACATGCCGATGATGGCCCCTGCCAGTGCGGTCCGGCTGTGTATAGATCGCCAGGACATCATGTTCGGATTCGATGATTGCACGAAACGACGGCAGCGCAAATTCACCGGTTCCAAGAAGCACGATTCGCAGCGACATGACTGGCCAATCCAGCTGCTACAGCATGGTCCCCAAACACTGATGTCGGGTTCGCGACAACTTGTGGCGGGTTCATGCCGCCAGGTTACATTCAGCCCCAGAATTTATTGCCGTGCCAGTTGATCGGAGGATGTGTATCGATCTCCACGTCGCCATGGACTTTGGCCTGGCACGCCAAACGAACATCTTTTCCTTCGTTACTCAGGATCTTGAGTCCCAGCAACGGATGTGCCCATTTCCACAGCGATTCCAGAATTCCCTTCCGGCTGCAGTTTTCAGAGCCCTTTTTGACAATCACATTGCAGCTTCCGCAATGGCCGAATCCCATGCAGTTAAAAACTTTGTGTGGCCCCGAATACAATTGCACTCCGTTTTGTCGTGCAATGGACCGGATGTTGTCGCCGTCAGCCGCATCGACAATCACTTTCTCTTTGACAAAGTTGATTTTGGGCATGGTCAGGACTTTCGATTGAATGGTTCTTGATGCGCCGGAGCGATCATATCTATGAGGCAGACCAGGCAACCAGGTCGTTTTGACATTTACAATGATCAGAAATTTCCGGCAGTGTCAGGCTTCCCGGCTGAATCAAACACAATAGCCGGTGGGAACCTGCACTGTATCTGATGCAGATCACCGAAAAAAAGAACCTCTGCACGTCGGAAACATTACTAAGTAACGAATACCAATACGACTTAGGACTCGCGGTTCTGAACAGTATATAGTTTCTGAATATCTTCGAGTGTCACAGTGATTTCCCGAGTAAACCCGGTGTGGCTCCGCTCATAGCGAATCTTCGTGGCGAGCTGCGGATGCTGGTGAATGGTTTGCGAAACCCAGCGACGGTCTTCGTCGGAGAGTTCGTCGCCAACGGACTCATCCCACAACGTGCGGGTTTCCATCACCAGATCGTCGATTCTAGGATCGAATTTGCCTGCCATCTGTTTGTTCCCGCTTTATCGCTTCACTGCACGGAGGAGGACGCTGCCCGTCAGGTGCATGCGTCGAATACAACCAGTGCGAATCGACACGACAGAGTCACTTTTCCGACAAATATTAGCTGCCGGACGAGAGACTGACCAGCTTCCGTGCTCGTTCCTGGCGGTGCACCAGTGCTGCGAGCGCTTCTTCGCCAACGGCACTTTCGGCGATGGCAGCCTCCAGATCCGCCTGTGCCTTCGCACGATCAATTTCACTGAGTGGCTGAACCGCACTGGTCAGCACGGAGACCTGTTCGCCCTTGACCTGAATGAATCCCCCGTCAATAAAATAAGACTCGCTGCTACCGTCGTTGCCGTTGACCCTGAGTTCCCCAATACCCAATCTTCCAACCACAGGAGCACGACGCGGATAAACACCGGCACTGCCATCAAACATCGGCACTCGAATCGAGGCTGCCGTGCGATCAATGACTGTCTTTTCGGGAGTAACAACAACCAGATTGAGATCTGCCACAAATTGATTCCAGATTATTGTCTTTGTCCGTTCAGCTGATAACCGCTAAACGCTGGTCCTGTCCATACTGCGACCTAGGAGCCGGATTCCGCCTGCATCTTCTTGTGCTGTTCTTCTGCTTCCTCAATGGCTCCAACATACATGAAGGCCGCTTCCGAAAGGTGATCCCATTTACCGTCACAGATTTCCTCGAAGCTGCGAATCGTTTCTTCCATCGGAGTAATTTTTCCGGCTTTCCCTGTAAAGACTTCCGCCACAAGAAACGGCTGTGAGAGAAAGCGTTCGATTCGGCGAGCACGATGGACGATCATCTTGTCGTCTTCACTCAGTTCATCTACACCCAGAATGGCGATGATATCCTGAAGTTCGCGATAGCGTTGCAGTGTCTGCTGAACACGACGTGCAATATTGTAGTGCCGTTCACCAACATATTGCGGGTCCAGAATTCGGCTGGATGACGCCAGCGGATCAATCGCCGGATAGATCCCTTTCTCTGAGATCTTTCGTTCCAGGTAGATGAACGCATCCAGGTGAGAAAACGCAGTTGCCGGAGCCGGGTCTGTGGGGTCGTCCGCAGGAACGTAGACGGCCTGTACAGATGTGATTGCCCCATTGCTGGTTGAGGTAATACGTTCCTGCAGTTCGCCAAGTTCGGTACCGAGCGTTGGCTGATAACCGACCGCGGAGGGCATGCGACCAAGAAGTGCAGAGACTTCGGAGCCGGCCTGAGAGAAGCGAAAGATATTGTCAACGAAGAGCAGTGTGTCCGACCCTGTTGCATCACGGAACCACTCGGCCATTGTCAGAGCAGACAGAGCGACTCGCAGACGGGCACCAGGTGGTTCGTTCATCTGACCAAATACCATGCAGGTCTGTTCGATGACCGACCGTCCCGTATCGCCGATTTTGGTTTCCTGCATTTCCAGCCAAAGGTCATTCCCTTCGCGGGTACGTTCGCCAACTCCGGCAAAGACTGAGTAACCACCGTGGGCACTTGCGATCCGGGCAATCAGTTCCGTCAGAATCACGGTCTTGCCGAGACCCGCACCACCGAACAGGCCCGCTTTGCCCCCACGAACGAACGGAGTTAGCAGGTCGACGACCTTGATTCCGGTTTCGAACAATTCGGTTTTGGCCGAAAGGTCCTCAAGCTTGGGTGGATGGCGGTGAATCGCCCAGCGGTCATCGTGATCCACCTCGCCACGTCCATCGATTGCATCTCCTGTGACATTAAATACCCGCCCCAGCGTTCCTTTGCCAACAGGGACCGACAACGGAGCGCCGGTGTCCGTCACCGTCATTCCGCGGACCATGCCATCGGTGCTGCCCAGAGCCACACAGCGAACTTTGCCGCCTCCGAGATGCTGTTGCACCTCGCCCGTGACGTTGATCTCGATTCCCTTGACGGTCTCATCGATCTTCAACGCATTGTAGATTTCCGGAAGTTTGTCTTCCGGGAATTCCGCGTCGAACGTTGAACCGATGATTTGACTCACCGCACCTGTACTTGCATCGCTCATTTTGTTACTCCAGTGCTGCTGCACCACCAATGATTTCGGCCAGTTCGGAGGTAATTGCCGCCTGACGTGCCCGGTTGTACTGTTGTTTCAGCGTACCCGCCATTTCGTCTGCATTTTCAGTTGCTCCCTTCATGGCGACCATCCGGGCAATTTGCTCACTGACGGCAGCATCGAGGAAACACTTGAACAGCCGTGCACGGAACGCGGCAGGAACGAGTTCCTCCAGGATTTCCTTTGGAGACGGTTGGAATTCGTAATCAACGGCGGCACTGCGCGATTCATCTTTGGAATCGGTCTCGCTGCCGAGACCTGCGAGAGGCAGAATCGTTTCGACAACTGCATTTTGACGTGAAATTGATTCGAACGAGGTGTAGGACACGTCGAGTCGGTCGATTCTTCCGGCGACAAAATCTTCGACGAACCGTTTCCCCAGTTCATCCACTTCTGTAAATGTTGGTTTGTCTTCGAAGTGCGTGTAGGTCCGGTCGATTGCGATCTGCTGAAAATTCAGAAACTTGATGCCACGTTTTCCTGATACTTCCAGTGTGTATTCAATGCCGGTTTCTTTGAGTTTCTGGAAATGACGAAGAGTGTTGCGGAGCACGGATCCGTTATAGCCGCCACAGAGTCCGCGATTGGACGTTAGCACCAGGAGTACCGATCGCTTTGTTTCGGGTCGTTGTTCCAGCAAAGGATGTGAGAACTTCAGATCAGCCTGCCCCAGGTCGCCGACGATCTCTGATATTTTTTTCGTATAGGCAGCTGCTTCGGTCGCACGATCCATCGCCTTCTTAAAACGACCGGTCGCGATCAGCTCCATCGTGCGGGTGATCTTACGAATGTTACGGACTGACTTCAGTCGTTTTACAAGTGACCGTGCGTTAGCCATGGTTGTATCTGATGCTGCGTTCCAGTCCCGGAGGGACGGCAGGGTGTCGCCTCGGGCGAAAGCCTGAGTTCGCTGTTATTTCATACGTTGAGGCCTGACGGGACGACCGAGGTCACCGCCGGCATTTTTGTGTCGCCTCTTCGAGGATTATCTTTCCGTCATTTCGTGTTTCCGGGCTTGCGCCCGGTTTGTATGCTCTTGTCACTTTTCTGTTCCGGTCTGCTGAATGCCCAGCTCCGGGGGAGCCAGGCTGCAGTCACGCACTCGCCTGGCGAGCATTGAATGCCTCCAGCGCACTCTTAAGTGCCTCTTCAACTTCCGGAGTCAATTCTGCTGCTTCCACCAGTTTGTCACGCATGTCCGCATGCTCCGTCTGGATGAAGCTGAGCAGGTTCTTTTCCGTTGCCTGCACTTCGGCGACAGGGACGTTATCGAAATATCCCTTCGCACCCGCGTAAATGACGATCACCTGATCGGCCACGTGCAACGGTTCATATTGTGCCTGTTTCAGCAGTTCGACCATGCAATAACCGCGATCAAGCTGCTGCTGAGTTGCTGCGTCAAGTTCAGTTCCCAGCTGAGCAAACGCTTCCAGTTCGCGAAACGCGGCGAGATCAAGACGCAGCGACCCGGCAATCTTTTTCATACTTTTCGTCTGAGCATTTCCACCCACACGGGACACGCTGATACCAACATTGATTGCCGGGCGAATCCCCTTCCAGAACAGGTCCGGTTCCAGATAAATCTGGCCGTCCGTGATTGAGATGACGTTGGTTGGAATGTAGGCCGAAACTTCACCTTCCAGTGTCTCAATGATCGGTAACGCAGTCATCGAACCTCCACCCAGCTCATCACTGAGCTTGACGGCTCGTTCCAGCAGGCGGCTGTGGCAGTAGAAGACATCTCCGGGAAACGCTTCGCGGCCTGGGGGACGTTTCATCAGCAGTGAAAGTTGCCGATAGGCGATTGCCTGTTTTGAAAGGTCGTCATAAACAACCAGTGTATCTTCACCGTTGTACATGTAGTGCTCAGCCATCGCAGCTCCGGAGTATGGAGCGATGTACTGCATTGGGGCCGGATCGGCAGAACTGGAGGCAACCACAATCGTGTAGTCCAGAGCTCCGTGTTCGCGAAGAACTTCGACAACTCCCGCGATCGATGCCGCACGCTGACCGCACGCGACATAGACGCATTTAACCCCGGTACCCTTTTGGTTCAGAATGGTGTCGACAGCGACAGCCGTCTTACCGGTTTTGCGGTCCCCGATGATCAGTTCGCGCTGTCCGCGTCCAATTGGCGTCATGGAATCGACGGCTTTGATCCCGGTTTGCAGCGGGACCTTCACTGGCTGTCTTCCTGCAACACCAACGGCCTCGTGTTCCACGGGTCGAGTTTCCGTGGTCATAATCGGGCCCTTGCCGTCCATGGGATTCCCCAG
>JAKVAY010000054.1 GCA_022447185.1 Fuerstiella sp.
TTCGTTTAACAGACCAAGTGACTGCAGCGGGGTGCTCGTTCGTCCCCGACGAACACAACTGGACTCACGATCGGGAGCGTCAAACAAAGTCATCATCGGATGAGGGCTTGTACGTTTCCAGTAAACGTAAAGGCTGCGGCGGTTGACCTGCGGCTGTTTGTCGGGAACGTACTGTTTCGTGTTGCTGCCGGGATGCGCCATCGCTTTCCACATTCCCGTGGGCTGAAATGGTTTAACTCCTTCGCCTCCCATGTGCGGATCCAGCAGATTGCCGGACCACAGTCCGATGTCGCGCAGGACTTCAGCATCCAGACGGTAGCCCGGACCACGTGACCACAACCGATTTTCAGGATCACTAATCTCCGAACGCATCGCGGATGACTGCCGAAATGTCCGGCTGCTGACCATCAGACGCAGCATATGCCTGAGATCCCAGCCGCTGTCCTGAAGCTCCACCGCCAGCCAGTCCAGGAGTTCCGGATGAGTCGCCTGCTGTCCCTGGAGTCCAAAGTCTTCAGGTGTCCTCACCAGTCCGTGTCCAAACGTCCTTTGCCAGATACGATTGACCATCACACGGGAAACAAGCGGATGTTCTCTGGAAGTCAGCCAGCGAGCCAGTCCCAGTCGATTTGACGGTGCGCCGGACGGCAGCTCACCCATCACGCTCAGGACTCCCGGCTGCAGTTCTTCCCCGGTGGGGAGATGATATTCACCCCGTTGAAGTAACCGAGTCGTCCGCGGCTGCTCCAGGTCGTCGGCCACAAGTGTTGTGGTAAATCCTTCCTGAGCCGCCATGATCTTCTGCGTCAGGTTGCGGGATTCCTGGGCCACAGACAGTGAACGAAACGGACCGTCATCCGCCGCCAGCAGATTCAGACGGGCCTCCTCGTCAGACTCAGCCCACTGACCGGCCTGATCCTCAGTCAGTTCCCCGTCGGAAACCAGTGATTCCGCTTTTTCAATCAGCTGATGACGAACCGTCATCAGTTGCTGCCAGTCCCTCCACGCCTGCTGGTCACTCGGGACTCTGAGTGTCGGTCCAAATTCATACGCATTGCTGTCCATGGGTGGTTCGGCGGTGCTGTTGAAAAAGGCCAGCAGCTGGTAGTACTCCCGCTGAGGAATCGGATCGTATTTGTGAGTATGACAGCGAGCACAGATCAGCGACATTCCCAGAAACACGGTCCCCAAGTTCTCAGTCCGGTCGAAATTGTTCTTCGCCTGGAACTCCTCCGGAAGGGCACCTCCTTCGGCAGTCGTTGGATTCATTCTGACATAGCCGGTGGCAATCAGCTGTGCCATTGACGGATCCGGAAAAAGATCCCCGGCCAGCTGCCACGTAATGAACTGGTCCAGCGGCAGGTTGTCATTCATGGCACGAACAACCCAGTCACGGTAGGGATAGATCCCCCGACGATTATCCAGATGCAGTCCGTGAGTGTCACCATAGCGTACAGCGTCCAGCCAGTACCGAGCCTGATGTTCACCATATCGCGGACTGTTCAGTAACTCTGACACCAGGCTGTCCCAGGATTCTGCCGTCTCATCAGCCAGGAATCTCCGGAGCTGTTCCGGTTCCGGAGGAAGTCCGGTGAGCGTCAGGGCGACCCGACGAGCCAGCGTTGAACGACTGGCCGGCTTCGCCAGGGACAGGTTCTCTGACTTCAGCCGTTTCTGAATGAAATAATCGACAGGATTGACGGTATCATCCGATCGCGGCTGTTTTCGTGGTGCCACAAATGCCCAGTGTTTCGCAAAATCCCCGCCCTCCTGAATCCATCGCGACAGGAGTTCTTTTTCAGCCACTGTCAGTTGTCGATCAGCTTCTGCCGGCGGCATCGGGTCTTCAGCATCATGAATCCTTTCTATAAGGGCACTGGACGCAGGGTCCGCCTGGTTGACGACACGGTACCCTCCACGGTCACGAGTTGCATCACCCGGACTGTCAAGTCGCAGATCGGTGTCGGCATTGATATCCGGTCCGTGACAAACGAAACATTTGTTGGACAGGATTGGCAGAATCTCGCGGGAAAAATCAACCGGCTCCGCAGCAAAGCTGGCAGAGATCGTCAGAATCACAGTAATTAGCAGACGCATAGACACAGGATCTGTCGTGGAACAGAGAAACAGGTGTATTCCCGATGCACAATCGGGCCTCATAATTTGTTGGCGAGTCAATTCTGATCCCTACCAGGCAGCTCGTAAAGCCAAACCTCGGGCGTTGGTACACGATTGCCCTGTTAAGTGCCCTGTTAAGAGTGAAACCTGAATCCCGAACCGGGAATTTTCCGCAGCAGGAACCAATGTTCCGGATCAGACATATCCGGCGATTCCGGACTCTCGATCTGAATGCCAGTAATATTCAACGCATTGAGGCCTTCTGAGTTCCCGGTACCAGTCAGAAAAACCTGACACCTGAATCCATTTAGTCACCGATTGTGTTGCGGCATCCCGCTGTTACAATTGAGACCACAATCGCAGGGCGGGCCTATCACTCAACGACCTGCGAGCAATTCCTGATTGAGTTGCAAGCCATGCGTTGTCCGTTTTGCCAGCATGACGAGACTAAGGTCATTGACTCACGCACGAGTCAGGATTTCTCAATTCGACGACGTCGACAATGTCTCAGTTGCGAGCGTCGCTTCACGACTTATGAACGCATTGAAGAATCCCCCGTCAAAGTCGTAAAAAAGGATGGTTCGCGAATTGCATTCGATCGGGGCAAGATTCGTTTCGGAATCGAGAAAGCCTGTTATAAGCGCCCGGTGAGTGACCATCAGATCGATCAGGTTGTCGCAGACGTCGAAGCAGCGATCTACGAAGACGGCCTTCGTGAAGTTCCGTCACGCCAGATTGGGGAAATGGTATTCAACGCTCTTCGTGACCTCGACAAAGTCGCCTTCGTCAGATTTGCATCAGTGTATCGAGAGTTCAAAGACGTCAATGACTTCGTCGACGAACTTCAGCCGATCCTGGATGATAGAAACCGGTCCACCGTGGACTAGGTCAGCGCATGAATTTTGGCAGCCAACCAGTCCATCGGATCGCTGCCACAGCATTCGCTCTGTCATTCGGAACCGTGACAGCTGAATTTATCGCGGTGTCACCAGCAGTCTGTCTGTTTGCCGCCTGGGGGCTCTTCACGGCCGGATTTGTGCCTGGTCGACTGCAGTGGATTTCAGTCACGCATCACAAACAGCTGCGACTCCTGTCACTGATCGTTGCAGTCGGATTCCTCTCAGCAGTACGGTGGACGCTGATCCTGCAGGAACACTCGGTGTGTCCGGTCCACAAACTGGCACAACGAGACAATCTCAGCATGGTCGTCGACGTTGTTATCACGTCGGTACCTGTCGAGTACCAACGACCGTCATCCAAACTGACTTCACAGCGTGATACCAGCCGTTGGCAGACCAGATTTATCGCTGAAAGTGTGGCAATCCATGTAGACGGTGAACCGACGCCCACAGACGGAACGATTCGAGTTTTCGTTGCCGGCCGGGCTGCCAGAAGATTTCGACGAGGCGAAACCGTACGCATGACTGGACGGTTATCGTGGCCACAAAGTCCCGGCAATCCCGGTGAGTTTGATTTCGCGACATTTCTCAGACGACGCAGTTGCGTCGGAATGTTTTTTGTCGCTCATCCGGACGGTGTGCACACACTGAAGAAAGTTGGTCCCGCAACTCCGGTGTACTGGCTGACGTGGCTGCGCCGGGCAGCGGAATCAGCGATCCATAACTCGATTGATCCGGAATACAGAGGAATTGCTGCGGCGCTGCTGCTGGGAAGTCGGAGTGAGATTCGAACGGAAACGAATGAGATCTTTGTTGGAAGCGGGACCATGCACCTGCTGGCGATTTCCGGACTGCACATCGGCATCTTATGTTTGCTTCTGATTCGAATGGGACACTGGCTGCTGATTCCCTGGAATCAACGTCTGGTGCTGATTGCGTTGTTCTGCGTTGTTTATGCGTTGATAACGGATTTGCGTCCGTCCGTTGTGCGGGCAACCGTTTTCGCAGCACTGTTCACAATGTCGCAGGTCACGCTGCGGCAGGTGGCACTCTCTTCCATCATCGGTCAGACAGCCTGTCTGATGTTACTGTGGCACCCATATCTTATCTTCGACACGGGTGCCTGGCTTTCATTTCTCTCGGTCACAGGCCTGGCCTGGGCTGCGGGAACCGCTCCACTGAACGCACTTCGAGATACGATTGGAACTTCCCCTCTTCAGTCTGTCACCCCTCTGACACCCGGAGAACATCTGTGGGAAGTTCTGCTGCAGATTCATCACTGGCTGTCGTCACGCTACCGTCCAATGCTCTGGATCATGGCGGCGACGATTCCGCTGACGGCGTGGTCATTCCACGTCATCTCTCCCGTCGGACTCATCGTCAATGTTGTTCTGATCCCGTGGACCATGTTGACACTGTGGCTGGGCTTCGCCTCGATTCTTGCAGGAACACTGCTCCCATTGATCCCCAATGTGGCGGGCACCGGATTCTCATTGATGCTCGGCGGTCTGACATCAATGGTCAAAACTGCGTCCAGTATTGGGTTTGGACATCTCTACGTTGCTGATCTACCTCCGTGGTTTCTGCCGATGTGGTACACTCTTTTAATCACAGTCGTCGGTATCAGAAAAAAGCAGCATAAACTGATCACCTGGTTGATGCTGTGCGGATGCACCTCTGTGGCACTGTGGAACCGCGCAGACTTAGATTTCGACACGGGTCTCCGCTGCACTTTTCTGGCAATTGGGCACGGCAACGCCACTGTTGTCGAGTTTCCCTCCGGTCAAATTATGCTTGTAGATGCCGGAGCGATGAATCGCGGTGACCGCGCTGGCGAGCAGGTGAGTCGATTTCTTTGGCACCGCGGATATCGCATGATCAATTCGATCGTCGTGTCGCATGCTGACGCGGATCATTTTAACGCACTCGGGACCATATTGACCCGCTTTCCGGTTGGCGAGTTGCTGCTGTCGAAAAAATTCATACGCAATGGTTCTGTCGCCGCTCAGCAACTGATCGCTTTAGCGACGAAAAACCACGTTCCCGTTCGTATTACGGGTCATGGTGATTCGTTTACGATCGACAGCACAGATGTTCGGATACTCCAGGCGTCCCCAGACCACCTTGAAGATGCACAATCTGACAATGAAAAAAGCCTTGTCGTCAGAATTCGATTCGGTGGCAGGACGGTCGTATTACCGGGAGACCTTGAAGGTAATGCCCTGAAAAACATTCTCCCTCAATTGTCACATGCCGACGTGCTGGTGAGCCCCCATCACGGTTCCCTCAGGGCAAACATCCCTGCCGTTGCTGATCAATTGACACCCCAGCATGTTGTCATCAGCGCCCGAGACGACAGAAATCGACGACAACTCGCTGAGATTTACAACAGTTCCCTCTTACATTTTACCAGCATTTGCGGAGCGACTGGGATCGAAATCACACGTCCCGGCACGCTTACCGTCCATGAATTCCTGCCATCGACTCCTTGATAATTCTGTCGGATTTTTCCGGTTCAGTCACAAACCCCTCGTCGGAATCTGTCGTAGAATACTGCGAGACCTGAGATGATTGAGATTTCGTCCATTGATAAGGATCAATGATGAGCGTTCCACAAACCACTGATGAACTAAGGCAGAAACGATGCGTGCCATGCGAAGGCGGCGTCCCAAAACTGAGCCACGATGAAATCCAGCAGCAACTGGGACTGGTCGACGGCTGGACTGTTCGCAGTGATCCGGATCGGATCCGAAAAACGTGGACGGTGAGAAACTTTGTTGCCGGAATGTCGTTCTTCGAAAAAGTCACAGAGTTGGCAGAATCCGAAGGTCATCATCCTGATTTGCACCTGCACGGTTACCGTAATGTCGAAATCGAAATCTGGACTCACGCGATCGGTGGCTTATCTCTGAACGACTTCATTCTGGCAGCCGCAATTAACGACTTACCGATCGAACTCACCTGATAAAGGCAGTGCCATAGACCTGTTTCAAGCGACCGCTTCTCGGTGAGCCGGGCAATCCGCTGGTCACTCTCCAGTATGCGTTCAGCAGACAGGCATGTGACGTCATAAAAAACTCAAGTAATTCCAACTCAATTCATATTTACACCGGAGAAGACCCGTCGCATGCAGCTTCCTCAAATGGCCACCGTTCATCAACGATTTGACGCTCCACGTATTGACGACATTGCTGCGACCGTCCACGCTCAGATCGAGAGGCTGAGCCTCAACGATCAGGTTCGTCCGGGAGACTCGCTGGCAATTACGGCCGGCAGCCGCGGTATCGCAAATATCGGAGACATCATCGCAGCAACAGTCGACGCCGTACGGGCTGCAGGTGTGGACCCCTTTATCGTTCCCGCAATGGGCAGCCATGGCGGAGGAACGGCGGAAGGTCAGGTGGAAGTTCTGGCCAGTCTGGGTATCACCGAAGAACTGGTCAAGGCACCGATTCGGTCGTCTATGGAAACCGTGGTCGTCACAGAAACGACATCCGGAGTTCCTGTCCATTTCGACCGGCTCGCCAGCGAGGCAGATCATGTTCTGATTGTAAACCGAGTCAAACCTCACACACGATTCGTTGGTCCGATTGAGTCCGGACTGCACAAAATGATGCTCATTGGGTTGGGAAAACACAAAGGTGCGAGCATTTATCATCGTGCAATTCTGGCGCACAGTTTTCCTGAAATCCTGGCAGATGTGGCCAAAGTCGTACTGGAAAAGTGTGGCGTCGTTGGTGGACTGGCAATTGTCGAAAACGCACTGGATGAAACCGCGTTGATCGAAGCTGTGTCTCCGAATGCGTTTGCGGAGCGCGAAGCGGAGCTGCTGAAGCAGGCCAGTGACTGGTTACCATCCTTGCCGGTCGCTGAGTGTGACCTGTTGATCATTGATCAAATTGGCAAGGATATCAGCGGTTCCGGAATGGATACCAACGTGGTCGGTCGAAAATTTTTGGATCATATGGCAACACCCGATGACCGAGTGTCCTGCCGTCGCATCATGGTCCGCTCGCTCTCCAGGAAAACGAATGGAAATGCCAGTGGAATTGGCATCGCGGAATTCACAACTCAAAGTTGTGTGGATCTGGTGGACCCGATCAAGACAGGAATCAATTGCATCACCGCGCTGCATCCGGAAGGTGCGATGATTCCCATTACTCTTCCCAATGATCGCGAGGCTGTCGAGGCAGCTCTCAAGACGATTGGCTTGACAGAACCCGAGAATGCAAAAGTGATTCAGATCTCCGACACGCTGCACCTCGACGTTATCCGGGCATCTGAGACGTGTCTTGACGAGATCGGCAGCTGCGACAGCAGAACGATTGCAAACGATCTGTCCCCGATTTCATTCGACTCAAATGGAAACATGAGCAATCTGCGTGACTTAAGAAAATAAAAAAACTGCCATCAATCCGTTTGTAATCGCCTCCGGAAACCAACGACTCTCGACCGATTGGCTTGCTCACCTGTACGGGCAGATTACACTCATTGGTGTTGGTCTGGCCAGGATGCCGGGCCTCTGAAACAGGAACCCCCTTGTTGAAGAGTGGTCTGTACAAATGCAGGCCTGTCGGAACGGATTCTTATCATGGAGTCTCACCAGGGTCACGCTGACTACGTTTCGGATGGGCTAAAACGGCTCGTTCACGACATCAACACCTCTGCACGCGGTGATGTATCGGGTTTGAGCCACGTTGTCTGCGGGTCCTCGAAACTGGCTGGATTCTCGCAGGATCGCGTCGAGTACTGCGGAGTTGATATCGCCGATCTTGTCGACGCTGTTCCATTCGAAACAGTCGTCTGGTTACTGTTAACGGGAAAGCTGCCGAACAATGAACAGCTGTCCGACGCCGCTGCAATCATGGAAGAGTCGGCTTTTGTAGAACAGTCAGCTTGCGAGGCACTCTCCGGGTTGCCGTTGAGAACGCGCCCTCTGGAACTACTGCCGCTGGCGGTCTCAATGCTGTCGTACTTTGATCCCATACCGATTGACAGAAGTCCTGCCGACACCAGGTCCCGTGTGTGGCGGATTCTTGCTCAGTTACCAGTCCTTCTTGCCTGCGGGCTGGGCGACGACGCACCTGAGGATTGTATGGACACATTCGCGGCATCCCGGTCAACCTTGGCCAGCGCCATTCTGCAGCTGGTCAGAGGACAGTGTGGAGGGCATAATCGACATTCGCCGCATTCTTCTCTGGAAGAAGATGCGATGAATGTAGTCCTGACTTGCCAGTGCCTGACAGAATTACGGCCCGCCTGCTTTGCCGCACGATTCTTCGGCAGCACGGTGGACGATGTCCTCCCTTCGGTTCGGTCAGCCGCTTCTCTTTATGTTGCTCAAATGAGAAACGATCCCTACGAATGGATCGGTTCACGCCTTCGATCATTTGACTCACCGGATCACGCTGAATCATGGCTCCAGAGCAGAAACGATCAATTGATTCCATTCGGATTCACGGTTGAAGAAACAGATCCAAGGTCATCAATCCTGCAGCAGGCTGCGCAACGACTGCTGGGAAGCAAAGACCGAATTCATATTGCTGCGTGTGCGGAACGACTGGAAACATTGATGGCCCGGAGTGATCGCTACCCAACGATGGACTGGAGTGCTTCCGTCGTACTGACACTGCTCGATGTAAAACCTGAGAGGATGTCACTGGCGATTGCGCTGGCTCGCACGGTCGGCTGGGCCGCTCAGGCCATCGATCAAAATGCCAGCGGAGTCACTCTCATGCCGCAACTGCACTATGCACTGTGAGTCAGTCAGCGCGGGTAGCCACATGCGTTCGGTTGTGTGTGTGTGTGTGTGTGTGTGTGCATCGGTCACTACAAAATTCGCCACGGCTCACTCAACGAAGCATCACGTACTGTTCGTAGTCCTGCTGCGTGTTGACATTCCGCAGGAACTCCAGTTCCGGATCGAGGTCTCTGAGTGTTCCAGAGTCGATGATGCGGGTCCTCAGCGCCCCTGGTAACGAACTCAGCCGCCGATCACCCCTTTCAACCAGACTTGCGACGACTTCCTGAATTCCTGTCCGATAGACGCCTCCGAACGGCTGGACACAATCCTCATGCTGCACAACCACTGCATCTGAGTCGCAATCTGCTGCCAGCAGACGATCAATCACTGGCAAATTGACAAACGGTGCGTCGCAGCATCCAAGCCAGATTCGCGTCAGTTCAGGGCACTGGTCTGCTGATCGCTCAAGACCGGTCAGCAGCCCGGCCAGTGGGCCGGCATTCGGTAACGAATCACGAACGATGCTCACATTCCCCGGGAGTTCAGGAAGTCGCTGCCCATCCGCAGCCACAACCACCGTCTGCTGAAAGTGAGAGTTAATGACAGAACAAATGTGACTCAGAAATGGTCGGCCTTCTATGAGCAACAGCGATTTGTCTGTCCCCATACGCTCGGACCGCCCTCCGCAAAGAACAACCGCTCCGACAGAACTGTGTGCAGGCAAAACCAATTCCTTGTAAAAATCATTCGCGTCCTGGCTGAAACTGCTGTTCCCGCGTACTACGCTGAGTGACAACCAAGTCAGGAATGTCAGGCTCCGGTTAAACCATCAGCCAAACGATCCGGCACCGGCTACGAATTTTCGTAAGCTGCAGTCAACATCCCGTTTCGGCGGCAGGTCTTACACAATTCAGCATTGTGTCCAACCGGCTGGTACCATCGGAATGAATTCCCGAAGTTTGAACACTATCAAGTCAAGTTGGCGGAAATGACAGATCCCGGCAATCAGTCCAACACAACGTCGGATTCGGACCCATGGTACAGAGATGGCCTGCAGTTTACCTGCTCGCAATGCGGAGATTGCTGCACGGGCGATCCGGGAGTCGTCTGGGTTAACGACGAAGAACTGCAGGCGATTGCCAGGTATCTGGACAAGCCGATTGGTGAAATCCGTCTGTTTCACACGCGTCCGGTCCGTGGTCGTGTGTCTCTCACAGAGTACCAGAACGGTGACTGTACCTTTTTCGATTCCCAAGAGCGAAAATGCACCGTGTATCCTGTGCGTCCAGGTCAGTGCCGAACCTGGCCATTTTGGAAGTCCAATATCGAATCCAGTCGCAAGTGGAATGAAGTCTGTGACTCATGTCCAGGGGCCGGTACCGGTCAGTTTTTTAGTCTCGAGGAAATCGAAGAACGTGCCGGCAGAGTCGACATCTAGCCATATTGAGGGAAAATTGTGGTGCACTGATACGACGTGGACAAATTCGAATCGTTCTTGATTCGCCATCGCTTCATTGAATCCAGGAATGAGCGCATTGTTGAGAACAATTTGGCTTGCCGTGACCTTTGCGATGGTCACGCCCACCACGGCGCAGGAAGGAGAATCGACTTCCTTCATACGACTCGAGCACGGCGAACTGGCAGTTGACTTTCGTGACAACTCAAAGTCACCGTCGGTGCTGAGCGGCATCGATGCGATGTTCAATCAAACACACTCGCCCGAGTATGATGCATATGATCCCGATACACGTGGAGCTTCAGCCGGATTGAATTTCGAGCACATTATCTCGGGACATCAGAGTCCACACAACAAATTCACTCCGCGTCACGGACCGTACACGCTGCAAACGCTGCCAGGTGAAAACTCCGTGATGCTGACGCGACGAGCCTCAGACAGCCCGTGGAATGTTGCAAGCACGCTGAAGTATACCGTCAGGAAGCCACAATACGTCGACTTTGAGTTTCGATGTACGCCGCAGGATGCCTCGCTGTTTGGCGCACGAGGATATGCCCTGTTCTTTTTCGCGAACTACATGAACGATGTGCAGGACATATCGCTCCATTTCCGCGGACACAAATCGAACGACGAAAAAGAAGACTGGATTGCCGCGGATGCACCCAATGAACACTCCGACTGGAATGGTGGTGGGAACTATCGTGCATTCACTGCCCGGGAACTGGAATATGACGACGATGTTCGGTTCCGACTGAATACGTGGTCGTACGAATGGCCTCGCATTGCCAAACCTTTCTACTACGGTCACGCAGCACACGGAATGACTCTGATCCTGATGTTTGACCGCCTGCATACCGAGCAGGACCAGATTCGGTTCAGTCTCTACAAGTTTAAGCTGCCAAAACATCCACGCCCCGCATGGGACTTTCAGTATGTCGTCAACAGGGTTCAGTCCGGAAAAGAATACGGTTTTCGAGGGCGACTGGTCTGGAAAAAATTCGTCAGCCCCGAGGACTGTCTGCATGAGTACGAACAATGGGCCGCAACTCTCACCACCGCAGCCCCACGGACCCGGAAAGAACGAGTCCAACAGCTAAAACAACTTGGCGCGACCGTTTTCTTTCAGGGCGATCATGTCATCGAAATCAATGCAAATCGCACAACCATTACGGACAGAGATCTACAGCTTGTTTCCGAGTTTGTCGACATGACAGATCTTTCATTAGAGCAAACTGCTGTTGGTGACAGTGGGCTGTCTCATTTAAACAGTCTCCAGGCACTGGAATGGATTAATCTGTACCGAACTCAAATCGGAGATAACAGTCTGAAGAACATAAGGAGACTCAGAAGCCTCCAGCATCTGCCAATGGGAGAAACAAGGGTCACAGACGCCGGGCTGATTTATTTGAGCGAAATGAATCAACTTCTGTACCTGGGCCTGCGTGGTAACACAGTGACGAACGACGGTCTCAAACACCTGCGAAAGCTCACCGGACTGACGGGCCTGCATCTTGGTGGAACACAGGTGACCGACGCCGGACTGAAACATCTGCTGGGTATGACCAGGCTTCAGAATCTTTGGCTCAACAAGACAAATATTTCCGACAAGTCCATTGCCACTGTTGGCCTGCTCAAAACTCTTCGAGAGCTCAACATCGCTGACACAAATTTCACAAGTGACGGAGTAAAGCAACTGACCAGACTGCTGCCACGATGCCACATCGTGAGATAGGCAGCGTTCGTTTCGCAGCCCCCGGTGTGGCTGCTGTCCTCGCACTGGTTGTTCGGCGAACAGCGGCATTGATATCCGGTCAACTGTCCCACACGGGCACACTTGTTGAGCCGCACCCATGAGGAACAGACTGTTCCTCAAATCCTCTCGTTAACCGGACTTCTCCAGCCTGTTTTTGACTCTCGTCCACCGGAGTCAGGACACAGAATCTACGGCCGACGCTCGACCAGCCACACAGGAGTTGCTCTGAGTTCATCTGACAACTCACCGACTGGTTTCATCCGGATTGAATTCCGGGTATTGTCCTTGGACATCAAATCAGGAAAGTGAGTTTCACATGACCGACAACACAACATCGTCAGCACCGGACACTCCCTGGCCCGGTTCAAAGGACATGCCGCAGTGGACATCGAATGAACTGATCGATGCCCCGGTATTCACAAAAAAGAACTGGTTTGCACTGCTCGGTCCGGGACTAATTCTTGGTGGTGCGGCAATTGGTGGCGGTGAATGGCTTGTCGGCCCCAAGGTCACAGCGTTGTATGGGGGCTCACTGTTGTGGCTGGCAACGCTCAGTATTCTGGGACAGGTGATCTACAATATCGAGATCAGCCGGTATACGTTGTATACAGGAGAACCCATTTTTACCGGCAAGTTCCGCACCATGCCCGGTCCAAAATTCTGGGTCCTTGCCTACCTTTTCTTCGATTTTGGGTCTGTATTCCCCTACCTGGCAGCAAACGCAGCCACACCGGTGGCGACTCTGATTAAGGGGGGAATCGTACCCGACCCGGAAAACATCGCTTCGGACTTCTGGTTGATGAAGGGTCTCGGCTATCTGATTTTTATTGGTGCGCTGATTCCACTTCTGTTCGGAGGCAAAATCTATCGCTCGCTCAAGGCCGTCATGACCTTCAAACTGATCGTCGTGTTCAGTTTCCTCTTGTTTCTGGCATTCGGTTATTCGAATCGTGCGACATGGACCGAAATCGCCACCGGATTCGTCAAATTTGGCAGCGTTCCGGTAGAAGCCGGTGAAGATACCAATGGCAACGGGGTCCTCGACTCGGGTGAAGATTTTGATCTGGACGGCAGACTGGATGTGATCGAACCGGTCAAGTCACGTGATGAATCCGGAAAGGTCACGGATTATGAAGACGTCGACGGTGACGGGAAACGGGACGGTGTCAATGTAGCAAATATATTTGTGTCGGTCCTGAACGGCAGAGGAATGCCTGACATTGACTTCACCATGGTCGGATTTATCGCAGCACTCGCTGCAATCGCGGGATCAGGGGGACTTTCAAATACTCCAACCAGCAACTACACACGAGATCAGGGCTGGGGAATGGGACATCACGTCGGAGCCATTCCCAGCGCAATTGGTGGTCATGATATTTCGCTGTCACACGTTGGGTGTGTTTTCGAACTTTCCGAGGAGTCGATGCCGCGATGGCGTAAGTGGTACAAACACGTGTGCCGCGATCAACTGGTCGTTTGGCTTCCGGCCTGCTTTGTGGGTCTGGCACTGCCAGCAATGCTGTCGATTGATTTTTTGGATCGTGGTACGCAGGCGGGCAGCAACTGGACAATGGCGGTCATGACCGCCGAGGGCGTACAGGAAACCGTCACAAATCAGTCCGGTGCCGGTCTCGGCAGCTTCTGTTGGTTTATGACCATTCTCTGCGGCTTTCTGGTACTGGCACCAACAATGTCCACATCGGCCGACGGAATTATTCGACGCTGGGTTGACGTGTTCTGGACCAGCAGTAAGCGTCTGAGGGCAATGGATGCTCGACATATCAAAATCGTGTATTTCAGAGTTTTACTGGGCTACGCACTTTTCGGTTTCGTCATGCTGTCGCTCAATCCGGGAGACCTGATCACATACGCAACAATGTTCTTTAACATTGCCCTGGGCTTCAGTTGCTGGCATACGCTGGTCATCAATATAACACTGCTGCCGAAGCCACTGCGACCAGGCTGGTTCGTTCGCACGGCCCTGTCACTGGCAGGAGCTTATTACATGATGCTGGGAGCTTTCGCCATCGCACAGACGACAGGCATCCTGAAGTGACTCGATCATTTTCTAACGTTTCAGTGGATGGTAAACTGTTGTACTCCGTCACTGTCCGAGCCGTGAACAGCCGGTAAATTTGACGTCGTACCGCTTCCTCAACTGACGGTCTGAAGCATGATCAGATGTACTGGTGTCATCCTTTACGTCAAGTCGGTTGTTGAGAGGCAATTACGTTGTCCGAGACAAAACCTGACCTGCGACAGACATGCCTTCCCACCTGGGAAGTAGCGGATCTTCCGGAATCAAAGCCACTCGGCCTGCGAAACCTGACCGGATTCATCGGTCCTGGAATTGTCATGTGTGGCATCCAGATTGGTGGAGGTGAATGGCTGTTTGGGCCGGCCATTACCGCTAAGTATGGCGGTGGACTGTTATGGATCGCGACCGTCGCGATCATGTGTCAGGTCTTTTACAACGTTGAGTGTGGACGCTACGCACTTTACACGGGCGAACCCGTCTTTACCGGATTCATGCGCACTCGGCCTGGCCCGGGATTCTGGGTGTGCGTCGCAATGTTGCTGAGCCTCGGTTCGCTGATCCCGGGTCTGTCGACAAATGCGGCAGTCCTGATCAGTTCGATTTATCTGGACCGTCCGCCCACTGCGGAAGACGCGTTCATGGTCAATTCAATTGCCTATCTGTGCCTCGCACTGGTCGTTCTGCCTGTACTGATCGGGGGCAAAGTCTACAACATGCTGCAGCTGGTGATGACGGCCAAGGTCTTCATTGTGCTGGGATTTTGCCTGTTCATTGGCATCTTCTTCGTGAGTGGCCAGGGATGGATTGATGTGTTCAGCGGTTTCGTAAAATTTGGCAACGTCCCGATTCATGATGGTCAGGGTGGCGAAGAAGTTGTCAACGCATTCGCGCACTGGCTCAACCATGGTGAATTTCCCGTTATTGCTCTGACAAGTATCGCTGTCCTCGGTGCCTTTGCAGGATACGCAGGTGGTGGTGGCCTCAGTAATTCCACATACAGCAACTTCGTCCGCGACAAGGGCTGGGGCATGGGAAGTCAGGTGGGAGCCATTGCGAGTGCCATAGGTGGGCGCAATGTTTCACTCAGTCACATTGGCAAAGTCTTCGACATGAATGAAGACAACATGCGCAAATGGAACGGCTGGTGGAAATATATTCTGACCGATCAATTTTTGATCTGGATGCCCGGCTGCATCATGGGGATGGCACTGCCGGCTCTGCTGTCGATTGAATTTGCTTCCGCGTCACCGATGTTCGGACAGGATATTGAATATTCACAGCCACTCATTTCGGCCGACGGAATTCGCCACGCGCCGGGCGTCAGCGACACGACACGACAGTTGCTGTGGATGGCCACGCTGTTTGTCGGACTCATGGTGTTTCTCCCCAGTCAGATGTCAATTGTGGACGATGTGGCTCGTCGCTGGACGGATATCATCTGGTCGTCCAGCAGAAGGGTTCGTAACACACTGCAACCCAGCCAGTCGAGCCGAATTTACTACACCATCCTGGGTTGTTACGTGATATGGTCGTTCGTATCTGCCACGATTTTTCTGACATTTGGCGACGCGCCCACTCTTATGGTGCTGATCATTGCAAACCTCAACAATGTCGCTCTGGGTGCGACGTCATTTCATGTGTTGTGGATTAACCGCACTCTGTTGCCAAAACCACTGCGACCGCGATGGTACAATCAGACAGGGATCCTCTCATGCGGTTTCTTTTACTGTGGCATGGCCGTACTGGTATTCTGTGTCAAAATCCTTCCTCTCCTGACAACCTGAAAGAACTCACCTTGACGCACACGTTGATGATGAGTCTGACGCTCGCTCTGGGTCTTTCGTCAACTCCGTTCATTCAGTCTGCATCAGGTACGGCGGCACGTGAACAGATAACGTTTCAGAGTGTGAAATGTGAAGGCGACTATCAACATCATTTGCAGGGAGTCTGCACCAATGAGCGTGATTGCATTTACTGGTCATTTACAACGGCTCTGGTGAAAACAAACCACAAGGGACGGGTACTGAAGAATCAGCCGGTCACAAATCATCACGGTGATCTTTGTTTTCATGAAGGAAAAATTTTTGTTGCCGTGAACCTGGGACGATTCAATGATCGCGACGGCAACGCCGATTCATGGGTCTACGTGTACGATGCGGACACACTGGAGGAAACTTCGAAACACAAGACGCCGGAAGTGTTCCATGGTGCCGGTGGCATTGGCGTCATGCAGGGTGACTTTTATGTCGTTGGAGGACTCCCGGACGGTATTGAGGAGAATTACGTCTACCAGTATGACTCACAGTTTCAGTTTCAGAGGAAACACATCATCAGGAGTGGCTGGACACAGCTGGGAATTCAGACGGCCACATTTCACAACGGCAGCTGGTGGTTTGGCTGCTACGGCACGCCAAAAATCCTGCTGAAAACCGACTCCGGTTTCAGGATGCAGGGACGCTACAAATTTGATGCATCACTGGGAATCGCAGGAGTTCACAAGGACCATCTTCTGGCCGCGCAGGGGCCTCGCACAAAAGATCAACGCTGCCTGGGAATCGTGAATTTAGTGCGACCGGATTCCAGGCAGGGACTTGTGGTCCTCGAACGCAGTAATGAGTAAACAGTCACGAGTGAACACCGCAGGCCGTTGACTTACTGTACTGGTTCGTAAAAGTACTTTTCGACCAGATCCTGTGGTGGTGGTGGCGTCAGCAGAGTGACGACATACCCAACCAAAAAGGAAGTCGTCAATCCAATGATAATGGGATCCATATTGAACAATCTGTAGGCAGAGAATCCGTTACCCTGCAGGAAGCCGATCAGATACATCGACAAATGAGAACCAAAACCGGAGAGCATGGCTGCGATACAGCCATGAGCGTTGGAACGCGGCCAGTAGAGTGCGTAGACAACTGCCGCAAGAAAGCAGGCCGCCAGACCACTGCCGGTATAGACGATGATGTCCTGCAGAAATTCCGGTGGATTCATCGCTCCAAACAACGCCCCAAGGCCCGCGACCAGGGTAATCACGTAACTAAATGTCTTGATTTTTGTTTCCTCAACCCTGGGATTGATGTTCCGCTGGTAGATGTCACGAACCAGTGCGGACGAGATCATCAACAGGAAACTGTCAACCGTTGACATCACCGCGGCAAACGGTGCCGCAATCAGCAATCCGGCCAGCCAGCCCATTCCGATATTAGTCGTCAATTCAATGGCCATTTGAGGCATAATTCGGTCAGGTTCCGATTCCATGCCGGGCATAAGGACACGAGCACAGCAGAAGATGATCACCAGCGGGAAATAGATGGCTGAGTAATAAAGAGCAACGGTGAATATTGAACGGCGGAGGGTGATCGTGTCTTTGAAGGCCATCAGACGGACCATGTTGCTGGGTTGCCCGGTGCCAGAGATCGCCCACATGAAGAAGAACGAGATTGCCAGACTCAGTGGCAGAAATCCATCGGTCTTCTGGCGATGAGGACCAGGTCCGGTTACATACGATCCCGCATGCTCCGGCTTGGCACCGTACGCATAGTCCTTGAGCTCGTTGATCTCAAGAGTGACCTGTTCAGTGACGTTGCTTCGTTCGCTTCCCGATTCAAGTCGCCGCCGAACCTGTTCGATATCGTCCGGTGCAACAATTTCCCAGATTTCGGCATTTGTCGCTTCCGGTTCACTGTTCGTAAGGTCGAATCGATCTTTGATCTTGAACAACCTCTGCTGATCGCTCTGTCCAGTGAAGATCCATGAACCCGATGGCACTGTGACATCGGCGTCATTCTCGATTGACCTGATCGTTCCTGTTCCTCTTCGAGGCGGGACCATCTGCGCCATGCGACGCGTGACCTGTTCCAGTCCGGCCCCGTCATCGGTTCTGGCGACATAACCAGCCTGGTTGATCGCCAGTGGGAGCATAATCACGACGCCAATGACCATCACAATGCCCTGCATCACATCGGTCCAGACAACTGCATGGAAACCTCCGTAGGTCGTGTAGACAATGACGGCAACGCCAAAGACAACCAGACACACGAGGTACTCATTGCCCTGAGAACTGAAATTTGCAATCCAGTCCGGCAGGCTCGCTGCTGCGGACGTAAAGGCGTCAATCGGTCCCAGCAGGGTTTTGAGAATAGTACTGCCTCCCTTAAACTGAGCAATCAGATTAAATGTCATGAAAAATACGATCAGAGAAACAGAGATCAGTCCAAACGACACACTGCGAAACCGGTCGCGAAGCACATCGGGAATCGTGATCGCCCCGGCAGTTCGAGCGACCTCGTTGATTCGTTTACCCAGCAGACCCATTACACAGATCGGCACCACCATGTAGCTGCCGATCCAAAGGCCGAGGCTCCAGCCGTGTGTGTAGATCTTGCTCGGAAAACCCATGAAGCTGCCGCCTGAGGAACTCGTCGCCGCAAGTGTCAGTGCGAATGCCCAGACTCCCAGACCACGACTGCCGAGAAAGTATTCGCTTAGAAAACTTCGCCCTTTCAGTAGTCGGTTTGACAGTCCCGCGATGACAAAGACGCCAACGATGTAAACCAGAAACGTCCACAGGACTGCCTGATCCGAATCGACCTGGCTCAGTGTTGTCAGTTGGCTTATGTTCATGCGGCACCTCCTGCAGTCTGTGCCGTATCAGTTGTCGCTCCAACCTGCCCCTCTTCGTCCCCGGCCGTGCCCAACTCGTCATCCTTCATGAAAAAGAAACAGATCCAGGCAGTGATCACATCGGCAGCGAGCCATGGCAGCAGGATGCCGCCAAAGAGCCAACTGGGAATCCCCAGGGTCGTGCTCAACGTTTCGACATTGACCTGCTGGCTATAGCCATTGATGTAGCAATAAGGAACCGACCAGCAAAGTGCCACGAACCAAACTCCAAAAATCACAATCCCCTCGCGCCGCGAGTTGAGAAACACTCGGGTCCGGCGCAGACCGGTGGTCGTATCTGTGGAAACGGGCGTGGCGTTCTGGGAATTCATCCGCGACCTCGTGATGCCAGTGAAACGAAGCGAATCCTTCGATCGCCATTCGGCAGACATTCTGACGACAACAAAAATCTGAATGTGACTTGCGCTGAAGTGCGCACTTTGATCGACGGTTGGGAATGTTGTATCAGATTGTCAGTCGGAACAAGCCGAACACGCATTTTTTGAGTTGTTCTTGACAGAAGACATGGTCGCCGAGGCTGGATCAGTGAACACCCCTTCACCATCCTGTACGTCAGGGGTGTATCACTGGTACAATTTTTGTCCGCAACTTTCTGAGATACACAAGTTCCCGTGTTTGTCTTGAATAAATCCACCTCGTCGACAAAACCAATGGACCGAATCAGTGTGGATACGACTGGTATCTGCACATTATTTTCCCTGTGAACAATGAAGCGTTGCCTGGCAACACACTCCAGGAATACTGATCAACATGTGTTCATCCGCTGAACTTCCGAAATACGACCGCCATCAGTCCTACGAATGGAATTATGAGCGTACTCCGTCTCCCGTTTCTTTCGATATACCAGACGTCGCAGGTGACTGGTCGTTCTGCGGATTGCCGGTGGATTCGCCGCTTGGAATCCCTGCCGGACCGTTATTGAATGGTCGCTGGTGTCTTTACTATGCAAGTCTGGGCTTCGACGTGGTGACTTACAAAACTGTCCGCAGCAAGGCTCGGGAGTGTTACGCGATGCCCAACCTGCAGCCGGTTGAATGCGACCAGGTCTCCGACGGCATTACAGAACTGCCCGCTGCTTCAACAATGAAAGGAACCTGGGCAGTGTCCTACGGGATGCCGTCTATGGAGCCTGACGTCTGGCGTGCAGACGTGGAGGCAACTCGCAATAAATTACCGCAAGGAAAGCTGCTGTCGGTATCTGTAGTGGCAACTGTGCAGGAAGGCTGGACCATTGACGACATTGCCACAGACTATGCGATGTGCGCCAAATGGGCGGTGGAGAGTGGCGCGGATGTCGTCGAAACAAATTTTTCATGTCCGAATGTTTCAACCTGTGACGGACAATTGTACCAGAATCCTGATGCAGCGCAGCAGGTCGCTGATTGTGTCAGAACTGCGGTCGGCCAAATTCCATACATCGTGAAGATCGGCCATGTCCCGTCTCGCGCGGCAGCGGCAGATCTCCTCGATGCACTCAGCACATCGACGTCAGCAATTGCCATGACGAACAGTGTTGCCACACAGGTGCGAGACGGCACCCATTTGCTGTTCGACGGACAGCGTCGTGGAATCTGTGGACAGGCCATTCTGGATGCGTCTTTAGATCAGGTATCCATATTCCGGCAACTCATCATGGAACGCAAATCCGATATTGAGCTGATTGGAGTTGGAGGAATCAGTTCAGCAACTGATGTTCAGCGTTATCTGGCTGCCGGTGCCAATGCGTGTCATCTGGCGACAGCCGCAATGACAAACCCAGGCATTGCGATGCAGATTCGCTCTTCGCTGGAAGCAGCGCATTGAATGAAGACTGAAACACATCATCCAGCCACAAGCACAGGGTGATGTGACAGACAGGCGTCAGGACCATCCTGTTAAGTCTGCGTGAAAACAACTGAGCAGAACAGACCCGCCATGAGCAGACCGGGAATCAAGTACGTGTCGAATCATCACGAAAAGCCAGAGATGTATCGATTTCGTATTCGTCTTCGAACGCTTCATCGAAATCGTAGACGTCGATAAAATCCTCCAGTCGGTCATCTTCGGTCTTTCGCATGCGACCGGATTCAATGAGTTCAAACACGATTCGACCGAAGTCCTCAGTGGTTGTTACTCCCCAGGCAGCAAGGACAGTTTTTGCCATCAGACCGAAGTGGCGGAGCGCCATATCACGAACGCCACTGAGCAGTTCCTCACCTGAAATGTGTCCAGCCTGCCGGCCCCCCTGGTCGCGTCCCAGTTTTTCCTGGGCATACTGCAGAGCGGCAAACACAAACTGGTACGCATTGGCATGATAGGCCGAACGACGGCTTTGATCGTGAAGAACTGTCATGGAACGCGCTCGAAAACGGACTGTCGGGGAGATCGAATGCCGCACCCCATCATAGGGCCATGGACACGCCGACTGAAGGGTCTGTCATTGATTTTGATCAGGATCTGAGTCGGGGCCTCGTTTGTTGCCATGATTTCGCTTTGAAACGACGGTAACGATATCGTTCTGACTGGTAAGGATTCGGCGCCCGTCATCGTAACTCACCAGCAGGTGACGAGACAAAAGTTCCTGTGACAAAACACGTCCCTGACCTTCTTTTGTGACGACAGTTGTTCCAACAGACGGCATTTCGCGACGGTTTTCTTCGTAAGTTTCATATTCGTAACGCAGGCAGCATTTTAATCTCCCGCAACGTCCCGAAATCTTGGCAGGATCCAGTGTGGCTTTTTGAAGCTTGGCCATTTTCATAGAGACAGGGGGCATCTCGGTCAGATGGGTGTTGCAGCACACCGGTTTTCCGCAGTCTCCGTAATCCGCAAGCAGTCGCGCTTCGTCACGAACACCCATCTGCCTCATTTCGATGCGAGCGTTAAATTCCTTCGCCAGTTCCCGCACCAGCTCCCGAAAGTCAATCCGCTTCTCTGCAAGATAGAAGAACACGATGCGTTCACCGCCGAATACCTGCTCCACATCGACCAGCTTCATTTGAAGTTTACGGTGCTCAATGACCCGTTCGGCGTCAACGAAGTATTGCTTTTCTCGTTCTGAAACTTCGTCACGTAAGCGTCTGTCTTCGTCTGAGGCCAGTCGCAGAATCCGGCCGATTCTCTTTTCTCCACCCAGCCAGTCCTGTGTCCTCGACGTGGACTGGCTCAGTACGGTGCCCCATTCAACCCCTCGATCGGTCCGAATGATGACAGCATCACCGCGTCTCACGGTATCTCTTGGTCGCGTCGTGAATTCTCCCAAAATCCTCATCAAACCGTAGCGTACCACCACGCGAGAGAAGTCATCCGGCTGATTTGTCTCTGACATATCGTCCCTTTGCTGCGGAGCCGAATAACATCAAAACTCAGATTCTACCCAGTATAGAGCACACAGAGCAGGAATGAGAAGTCGGTGGAACTGGACATCTTTTCTTAGTTTTGCTGCACGAAACATGGATCGAAATGTCACTTATACTGGTGCAGGAACACAGTCCAGGTGCGAAGGGTAACGATTCCGATGTGAATTTGTTGCACGAGTCTGCCAGCCCGGCTTTCTTAAAATTACTGAAAGAATCGTCCTTTTTCTTTCAGCACCCATTGAGATGAGAACAGGAATCGAGCGTCATGCGTCTGACACTACGAACTTTGCTGGCGTATCTGGATGACCGATTGTCGTCAGCCAACGCTCGAGAAATTGGAAAAAAACTCAATGACAGCGCATTTGCTCAGGATCTGGCGGATCGAATTCGAACAGTGATGCGTCAACGCCGACTCTCGGCTCCAGGGCGCAAAGTCAAGTTGATCGATCCGAATCTGATTGCAGAGTACCTTGATGATCAACTGACTCCGGAACTGGTTTCACTAATCGAAAAGGAAGTCCTTTCGTCAGATTTTTCCCTGGCTGAAGTGGCCGCATCTCACGAGATTATCGCCCTGTTAGGGGATCCCGTCGACTTGGCCCCTCGCCTCAGAGAACGACTGAGCAGACAAAATCCTTCCCCCTCTCAGAATGAGTCCACCGATTACGAATTTGAGAAGGTCAGTCCGAAAAAAATTTCAGACCCGGTGCAGGAAGTATGGAAACCACTCGCACCACAGCGCACGTTTTTGCCACGTTCCCCGGCGCTGATTTTGGCAGCATTGCTGGTCGGCTGGCTTGCACTGTTGTTGACCGACAACCTGTTTATGACATCGAGTCAGGATATCACGTCATCTGAGGCGGCTTCAGGGCACGGAAACATTGCGGAAGTCGAAAATCAAAGGTCGAAAGATGAGGATCCGATTAAAGCTGAATCAAAACAGCACCCCACAGAAGATTCCGGTTCCGGCTCCGAAATACCGAATGTTGAAAATAACGGTCTCAGTACAGACTCAGAGGTATCGGCCCCCGTGAATGGCATCCTGTCTGCTGCAGGTTCAGAAAGCGTCGCAGATCCGGGTAACACCCCTGACACGACAACCGACAGTGAACCCGTGGAGAATCAGGTGACTTTGTCGTCGGACGAATCAGTTGTCCCGAATGACGACGATATTGCGACCACAGTATCGACAGACAGTTCTGACGGCGACAGATCCGTTGAATCTAAAGACCGCCAAGCGGTTGACGAACCGGTCCATCAGAAATTCGAATTTCTGGTAGATGATCCCCATGAAATGCTGCTTTCCCGTTCATTGAAGGGCAATGAGTGGATGAGAGCTGCCGTCATCCAGACCGACGGTTCGAACACGCACGCTCTTGTCACCGATCACATTTCCGCTCTTCCTGATCCCTTCATTTCACAGATCACACCTGTTGGTGCAGGTTGGTCGGCAACGCTGGTCTCACCCTGCCTGGTACAGTTCGACGACGGAGTTTGGCCGGAACTTCGTCTGTATGATGGCCGATGTATCGTCCTTCCGGAACAGCTGAACGCCGGAGCGGGAACTTCGATTTTGACGCTGGTTGCCGGAGGAACTACGGTAAACTGTTCGCTAGCGGGAGACGACCTGCGGCTGGGAATTCTGGTCGTTCCGGAGCGTCCCGTTTCTCCGGAATCGTCTCAGCCTGATCCAAATAACATCCCGGTTCCTGAGACTGGGGAGAATCAACAAGACTCCACAATCGCCGAAGATTCAGTCGAAAACGAAACTGAACGCCTGCCGTTGGATGGGGAAGCTTCCGTCGTCCTCTATATGGCCGGTGGCAGCCTGGTCGTCAAAGCCGATGGCATCGAGGATATCAACGTTGGCAAAGGACGAGCGATTCAATGGACGACTGCTGCCGGCAGTCTGCAGGGAATTCATCTCAGCGACCCAGGTCAACTGGATGCCATCCCGGACTGGGTCTTTACGGCCGGAGAGACTGCCGTCATCGAAATTGAAGCGACAAAATCAAAATTCGCAGTCGATCTGAAACAATCAGAATCAATAATTGACAGAGCACAGCAACTTTGTGAAGTCAGGGATCCGCTGCAGGCAAAATTCGCTGCCTCAGTCCTTTCGGTATCCAGGGAGGTGGACATTCTTGTGCAGGTCCTGCTGCAAACGGATGAAGAACAGGTTCGCATCGAAACGATTAACGGGTTACGAAATGCGGCAGCCCAAACGCTGCCGGGCCGGCGTGCGGTTATGCGAGCACTTGAGAATCGGCTGCCCATGAGAGACCTGGGACATTTTGTACGACTCTTCGAGGGAGTCACGCGGGCTGAAGCACAAGACGAAGAAACAAGTGTCTGGCTGGTTACCATGCTGCGACATAACCGAGCACCAATCAGACAAATGGCATATATGACTCTGCTTGAACTGACGGGGCAGATCCGTGGCTACCATCCGGACAGTCCCTCTGGCCAGCGCAATGACTCCGTGCGCCGATGGGAGCGACTGCTTAAAAGTAATGGGAATCGCATCCTCGTCCCTCAGTGAATTTTGAAATGATCAAGACAGATCAGGGCTCGCTTATGGTTCGGATTTCAGAACATTGAATTATCGGTAGTCCACTCAATCACCTGCATCCGACCGTATCACTCACAACCCACCACCTATTGATGAAACCGGGTGATCCACCACAGAAAAACGTAAATGAAATTCAGACGAACAAGACCGCATGTCGATGGCATGGTCGAGATTCATTTTCTACGATCAGAAGCTGATTCCTTGAAACATCACCTTCTGATCATGAGTTGTGCGTCACATTGACAGGGAGGCTGTGCTGATATGAGTGGGTTCTTTTTCGACGACCGCAGTGGTTATACCATCGTCCGGTTCGAATCGACTCTCCCTGACATGTCGTGGGGTGACGTAGAGAGTGAAGCAGCTGAAATTTCGGACAAACTTCGAAAGGCCAATACCGGTAACGTGATCGTTGATTTGACCCCAATGACACTGATTCAAAGTGGTCTGGTCGCATCGATGGTGCGAATGTGGAAAGCAACAGAGGAACATCCTAAACGCCAACTTGTTGTAGCAGCGCCCAGTGATGTCGTGAAAGAAGTGCTCCGTTCAGCCGGACTCTTCAAAGTTTTCACGGTGGTGGACAGCCTCACAGACGCTTCCACTGAAATCGGCGCAGCAAAGCTCGAATTTAAGTACAAGTCCAGAGAGGTTGCGAGGATCGGCGGTTCCTCATGGTTGAACAGTTCTCCGTGGATCATGGCAATCGTGATGCTGATTGTCGGTGTCGCAGCTGGAGCCGTTGTTGCGATGTACTTTGCTAACTCAGGCAACGATCCGAATAGCAAAACAACGCCCGTTCATTTTTTTCAGAATAACAATGGTCCAGTACATCCCGGAGAGTCTGAGGATGCAGATAACGGAGAGTCTGAGGATGCAGACAAATGGACTAGCCGATTACGACATCCCCCAAAAACAAATCGTGACAACAACTAATCTGTTCTGAGCGCGGCGAAGTGTTTCACAATCCGGATCGCTGCATTTCTCCGTCAGCGTGTTCTCCCGCGGAGCTTGAGTAAAAGGTACTGAGACTATGTCTTCCTCGATTTCTGGACGGCCCGACTATGCAGCGTTATCAGCGGAATTGATCGAATTGCTGGGTGTTGTGGATCCCGGTGCCATAGCAGATATGTTGCTTCAGCGAGCACATTCTTATGGAGCCACAGACATCCATCTGGATTCAGTCTCTAATGGACTGCGGATTCGATTCCGTATCGATGGGTTACTGCGAGACATTTGTCCCGTTCCGACTGAGAAAGCCACAAACATAATTTCCCGAATAAAAGTGCTGTCCAACATGGACATTACGGAACGCCGTCTTCCACAAGACGGACGTATTTCATCAACACACCTTGACGGAGTCGACCGTGACATTCGTGTCGGGACGATGTCTACCATATACGGTGAACGCATAGTAATGCGACTCATGCCGGATCCAACTGAGTTAACAACGCTCGACAGTCTTGGAATGTACGAAGATCAGCTGGAACAGATTAACCGCCTGTTGAAGACGCCTTACGGGCTTGTTCTGGTTGTTGGACCGGTGGGTGCAGGCAAATCCACAACTCTGTATAATTTTGTTTCTTCACTCAACAGCTCTGACAGGAGCATCGTGACGATTGAAGACCCGGTTGAGCGTCGGCTTCCTGGTGCCAGCCAGATTCAGGTGGATAACAAGTTCGGTCTGACGTTCCCGGTGGCTTTACGGGGAGTACTGCGTCAGGACCCAAACATCATGTGTATAGGCGAAATTCGCGACGCAGAAACCGCAAAAATTGCCGCCCGGGCGGCGACGACAGGGGTCCTGGTCATGTCAACCCTGCACGCAAACGACACGGCGTCCGCCGTGGACGTTTTGCGTCAGCTTGGAATCCCGTCGATGGTGATTGCTGACTCATTGCGTGCCGTGATTTCACAACGCCTTATTCATCGCATATGTGAAACATCTCGACAGGAGATTCTTCCGGATGAAGAAGCTCGCAAATTACTGCACCTGCCCGAGGATGACTCAACCACCAAAATCACCGAAGGCATCCCGGCTCCGTGCAACTTCGAAACCGGTTACAACGGGCGCACGGCGATTTTTGAGACGATGATGGTCGGACGGCATTTGAAAGAAGCAATCCACAAAGACGCCGCTTCATATGAAATCGCAGATGCCGCACTGGAAGACGGAATGATCTCACTGGAAGAATCAGCGCGTCGCCGTGTCCTGGACCATACCACTTCGCTTGCGGAACTGCATCGCACGATGATTGACAAGTCTCTGCTGTAAGATCATGGGAATCAGACAGAGCCGGAACAGGCCCGTCACTCATAATCAGCAACTAAAAAATCCCCAATTGGTCACGTGCATCGTCTGTCATCCGTTCAGGTGTCCATGGCGGTGACATCGTGAGGCTGATGTTTGCCACATCAATGTCGTGCAGTCGTTCCAGCGCCATTTTGGCCTGCTGAACGATTTGTGGACCTGCAGGACATGCGGGGCTGGTCAGAGTCATTTCGACTGCAACACCCTGTGTTACGTCTTCATCAGCGGCAACCGAATAGATCAGACCCAGATCCACAATATTGATCATCAATTCCGGGTCGATGACCTGACGCAGCGCGTCCAGCCAGTCGGTTTCAGTCGAGGCCGCTGCATCTGCACCGGCGACGGCATCTGTATTTTCGTCGATGGACTCGTCGGGCATAACGGCATCATCTGACATGTGAATCAATCCGTGGATAGATGAATAGATAAAATTGTAAAGGTCTGGGAGTATTTCCGGGACGCAACAGACGTTTAGCCAGGACCGGCCCAAATGCCGTCTTGACGAACTTCCACACGAAACGTCCGAATTCCATTGGTTGCCGGCATACAAAGAGGGGAACCGGTTTTCAAGTCGAATTTTGCTCCATGCCGTGGACATTGAATAGAACAATCAACCAGGGGCCCCTCAGTCATTGGCTGACCGTCGTGTGAGCAAACATCTTCGATTACAAAATAATCATCACCGATTCGAATCAGCAACGCCGGATGATCGTCGACGAAAACGGATTGTCGTTCCCCCGACTGCAGTTCCCCGGTTTTAGCAACCTGTTCCATGATGTGTACTCGTACTCCGAAAAGAATTGATGTCGCGAAGTCTAACAACGCGGACGAGGTAGAAGATGGTAAGAGCAGGCAATCGGATGTCCGTTGACGCTTCAGACTCCGAAACGAATTCGCGAAACGCATCAACTGATCAGAAAATAAGTTCGTCGGACCTCGCACATGAAATACTATAGCATTTCTCGCACTCGAGTGACGCATCCTGGCATGGAAAGTCGACTCAATGCTTCCGGATTGAGTCTGACGCAAAGTATGAGCACAACACTCGTTTCTTAGACGAACGACGTCTGATCAGGTACCAGTGATTCAGGAGTCTGATCTGCTGGCTTGACACCTGTCACAGAAACAGAGAACTAACATCGTCTGCTCTCAAGGTAAATGCTCATCTGCCTCAAATGCCGTGCCATTAAAATCGGCCGTCACCCATCGATTGCACCCAATAACCGTTGCAGCCAGTCGATAAACCCGTTTTCAATGCTGACAGCAACATTACCGATGTCCTGATGATCCAGAGGTACACCGGCACGTCCGGCTGCTGCATTTGTGATACACGATACGCCCAAAACTTCCATTCCCAGCTGACGCGCCATGATAGCTTCCGGCACCGTACTCATACCGACCGCATCTGCCCCCAGAGTTGACAACATTCTGACTTCTGCCGGTGTTTCGTAGTTGGGTCCAGGCATCATGGCGTAGCAACCGCTGTGAACCTGTAATTCAGTCTCGATGGTATGAGCGATTTTCCGCAATCGGTGACTCCAGACGGTCTGACCAGTATGGAACACACCCGGGCGGACCGCTGTAATGTTAAGCGGGGTCATGTCAATCAAACTCAAATGGTCGGTAATGGTCATAAGGTCACCAGGCTGCAGATGTGAGCTGATTCCCCCCGCAGCGTTGGTCAGTATCAACGTTCTCACTCCCAGCTCAGCCAGCAAAGACACCGAAAATGTCACATCGACAAGCGACCAGCCTTCATAAAAATGCGATCGCCCCTGCAAAAGTACGCAGCGGTTGAGCTGCCGACCTCCGGTAACAAGGCGACCCGCGTGTCCCTCAACCCGGGACATCGGCATCCCTGGAACGTCTTCATACGGCACTGCAATTGCACCGTGGTGCACTGCACTATTAGCTGTGCCACCAAGTCCGGAGCCAAGAATCACAGCAACGCGTGGAGACTTGTCGATGCCGGCACGAGCCCATACCGCAGTAACCGTGTCGGCTGCCCTGAGCACTGGTGAAACACAATCGGTCGAGGATTTCAGCGTTGACATGGTCGAATCTGCAGAAATCACCGACGCTCGTCGAGTCATAAGGATACGAACTTTAAGTTTCCTTCGCCGATCAATATGCAGTGAAACATTGATTCGCTCGGCAACAAAGGCAGCCAACGGTCGACTCGCGGAACTTTCGCGTACAGAATGGCTGGAAACTGAAAGCTGTCCGGAAGCCTCCACTGCCACTCGACTCCATGATCATAACACAGCAGAGATGTGTCGAATTCCGTGCAGCAGAATTTCGATCCCTTCAGATGGCTCAAACTCACGTTGATATGCTGATTCGCTGTGTCCCGTTCTACACTCTCAACCATCCAGGATTCTGCTGACAGAGTTCTGTGTCCTGCATCCGACCGCTCCCAAAACGGAGCATCGTACAAACATCCACTCAGAAAACGGATAGACCCTGACAGGTTCATGTGGCCGATACAATTCGGTTCACGTGCACCGTGATTGTGAACATTCATGCAACGAGTTGAAACCGTAAGCGATGATAAACCTGGAGGACGTGGGCGATTGTGGTTGAGTGCAATCGTTCTGTTGTTCCTTGTCGTGCGACTACCCGTCGTTTTACATTCGCCCGGAAGCCAGGATGAAGAATGGTACGGCGTGCCCGGCCTGACGGTCGCAGGAGAAGGTATTCCGCGGGTCCCCTATTGCCGAGCACGCGAATCCGGAAGCGTTTTTAATGGTGCCGAAAAGATACTGTTCGCGCAACCGCCACTGTCGTTTTACGCGCAGGCACCGTTCTTCGCGATGTTCCCGCCGGGCTACGCTGCGGCAAGGTTGTCTTCACTATCGGCAGCTTGTCTGGCAATGGTTCTGGTCTACGCGATCGGTCAACAAATGTTCAGCGATGCACGCATAGCGCTTACTGCTGCAGGTCTGTATTCGTGCTCGCGATTGTTGTTCTTTCCAGCCGTGTCGGCTCGACCTGACATGCTGTGTGGCACGTTGGGTTTGATTTCGGTTTGGCTCATGCTTCGATGGCAACGACAGCCGTATCGTGCAGCCGTAACTTCCGGAATCAGCCTCGGTCTCGGGGGTCTCACACATCCGTTTGCCATCGTATTCGCAGCGCAAATCGGGAGCTGGAATCTGTTTCGATCGGGCAATTGGGGCCAGCGACTATTACGCAGCGTCGCACTCGTTCTGCTAACAACAATCACATTCAGCATGTGGGTCCCGATCATTGTGAAATCTATCGATCTATTCAACGCGCAATTCGTCGGAAACATTTTGCGTCCGGCGGGTCCCGGTCTGCTTTCCCGTTTCGTTGGACCATGGAACTCCTTTGCAAACCAAATTCCGCAGTTGCTGGACCGAGCACACCCGATTCAGTTCATAATCCTCACGACAGGAATAACCTTCTGTGGGTTGATTGCACTCATCAAACGCGACCGTAACGCCAGCCTTTGTTGGCTGCTCGCCTCGACCGCTATTTATCTTTTGATCATATGTGTGGGTATTCATCCGATTCAAGGATTCTGGTGCTACCCCGCTGGTCTCGCGTGGCTGTGCGTCGCCTACACAGTGGTCAGCGTATTCGATTTGTTCTCCACGCCCCGAGCGATACGAATCTTTGTCATTATGGCAATTTTCACTTCGCTGATTCCTGGTTCCGGTTTGCGCGCGAGTTGGATTTACCTGGTGAACTGGAGTGATTCCGACTTTGCGAGCCGGTCTTTTGTGAGAAAAATCCTTGCCGAAGTTCCCGCCGATGCCACGTTAACGATAGGTCGTGAGTTTGCATTGGACGCGTACGGATCCGATCGAGACATCATCCTGGCGTGCAGACACCCCATGTACTTTGACAGCGCGAAGTTTCCCACTGACCTGTTGCTCATTGGACGTCGCGATCACGATGTCCAGATGATAGAAGGCTACGAATCGTCGGGCTATCAACTGAAACATTTGAAGACGTTTGGCAATCCCCACGATCTTCTAAGGTGTTACGCCGAGTTGTGGGCGATTCACGCAGACTAATTGTAAATATCCGTGTTCACATGAGTCGATTTGTAATGAAGTGTCTTCTGTTCCGCATCGTTACATCCACGTGTTCTCGTCCAGACTCCACAGTGACGGATCGTCCCAATGCGATTACCGTTTACAGTGACGACATCGATTGGAATAAGATCGAAATGCAGGAACCTGCTGGTTGCAGGGCACCCAGCCTGGATAAGGTTGCCACAGAAAGCTGCACGAAGCGAGTCTGGAAGTTCGTGCCAACTCTACCTCACGGATCACTACGGCGTATCTTTCTGAAGGCGTTCCTGGCTTACGTTTTTTCACAGGCTGATCACAGTCCCGCTTTGACTGGAATCTAACCTCCTGGAATCAGCTGTGCCGGCCGGGAAGCCCAGTCTCTCAGCCATTTTAGGCCGTGTGCTCGGACGTTCTTCATAAAAATTCAACGTCCAACCCGGCATTCGCCTGTGAACTGCGGTCCGCCAATTGGCGGATGACAGGAGGGATCACCGATGGTTTCAGCTGTGACAACAATCACATTAACATGAGATCCGCCATACTCCGGATTCCCTTGACGAACCGAAGAACAACTGACGTGTCCTCTCTATCCACAACGACTGCAACTGACAGAACTGAAAAGGAACAATTACGGACAGCACTCAAACAGTATTGGGGATACGATTCGTTCCGACCAATGCAGCTGGAATCGATGCAACTGGTGATGCAGAAGCACGATTCGGTGGTCGTCCTCCCTACCGGAGGCGGAAAATCCCTGTGTTACCAGGTACCCGCTGTGTGTCGTAATGGCATGGCAATCATTGTTAGCCCCCTGATTGCACTGATGAAGGACCAGGTGGATGCGCTCACCGCCTGCGGTGTCGCCGCTGCATTTGTCAACAGTTCGCAGAGCCTGGATGAACGCCGAAGTGTGGCGCAACGGGTCACATCCGGTGAACTAAAAATGCTGTTCGCGGCACCGGAACGTCTGGTGCAGGAAACAACGATTCAATTCCTGCGACAGATCAGTATCAGTTTCATTGCAATTGACGAAGCGCACTGCATCAGTCACTGGGGACACGACTTTCGTCCGGAATACCGTCAGCTCCATATCCTCAAAGCCGCATTTCCGGATGTCTCGTTTCATGCATTCACTGCCACCGCGACCGAACGGGTCCGCAGCGACATCTGCCACCAGATGGAATTGACCGATCCAAAAGTCCTCGTTGGATCATTCGACCGTCCCAATCTGACCTATCGTGTCGAACGACGTTGTGATGCCATCACTCAGATCCGCAGCGTACTACAGCGCCGTCCGGGTGAGTCCGGGATTATTTACTGCATCAGCCGCAGCAATGTGGAAGAAACCAGCAACGCATTGAATACCCTCGGCTATCGAACGCTCCCGTACCACGCCGGACTCGATGCAGACGTCCGAAAGAAACACCAGGAATCATTTATCAACGACGAAGTGGATATCATCGTTGCGACAGTTGCATTCGGAATGGGCATCGACAAAAGCAACGTTCGTTTCGTCATTCACGCGGAAATGCCGCGCAGTGTGGAAGCATGGCAGCAGGAAAGCGGTCGTGCCGGGCGAGATGGTCTGGAAGCCGACTGCTGGCTGTTCTTTTCCGGCCGCGATGTGAATACATGGGAGTTTCTGATCGATCAGTCAGAAACGGAAGACAATCGGGTCGCTTCGCGAGCGGCCTTGTCCAAAATGGAATTATTTTGCATCAGTCATCGCTGCCGTCATCTGCACATTTGTGCGCATTTCGGAGAAACACTCGACATAACCAACTGCGGCGCCTGTGATATTTGTCTGGAAGAAACAGAGCTGGTAACTGATGCAACGGTCATTGCTCAGAAGATCCTTTCCGGTGTGTATCGACAGAATCAGGGATTCGGAGCCAGTTACACATGTCAGGTTCTAAGGGGATCCCGCAACAGAAAAATCCTTGGCAACGGCCACCACAGGCTGAGTACCTGGGGACTATTAAAAGATGAACCCGAACACGTCGTTCGCAGCTGGATCGACCAGTTAATCGGGGGCGAACTGCTGGTGAAAGACGGCGAGCACTCAGTACTAAAAGTAACGGAAGCCGGATGGGAGGTGATGCGGAGCAACAGACAAGTGACACTCTCTCGTCCGCGTCCGCGTCGACAAAGCGCGACTGTCACCGAACGCTGGGATGGCGTTGACCGGGAGTTGTTCGAACATCTGCGAGGAATCCGAATGGAGATCGCTGCAGACCTTGGTGTTCCCCCTTATGTGATCTTTGGCGACGTGACATTGCGGGAGCTGGCCAAACGGCGCCCGACAACCGCAGCAGGCATCCTGCATATTTACGGTATTGGCGCTCAAAAGCAGGAACAATTTGGTGCACAGTTTACCTATGAAATCTCCCAATGGTGCAAATCACACGCACTCGACCATGATCTCAGCCCCGATGACCATCTCCCAACGGCATCGTCAACACCGAAGTCTGCGGAATCCGAACTGACTTCAACATCCAGCCGTTATTTCGAACTGTTTGAACAGGGGCACACGATTGACGAAGTGTGCCGACAACTCGATCGAGCTCAAAGCACCGTTGCTGGCTATCTGATCAGATTCGTTCGACTTCGAAACATCAATGATCCCTCGACATGGGTACCCGCAGAAAAAGTCACAATTATTGAAGCTGCCATTGCTGAACACGGTCACGGACACCTCAAACGTCTCTTTGAAGCACTCAATCGTGAAATCAGCCTGGACCACATCAGAATTGTGATTGCATGTCAGAACAACAGGTAATTCCATGTGGTGCTGATGAGCCTGATACAGTTGCCTTGACTCGCCCACCCGGATGGTAGCCGAGACAGCTCGAATCAACGGAACGAGGTACTTTCCTTCGCTGAGTGACATTACGCTTCTGTGTCCGTCTGCTGTTGCCAGCCGCTGCTGAAACCTGCAACACAGCCGATATGATTGAATGATTTACGCTCCGAAGACTCATGCCCAAAGGAATACTTGCGGTGGAAGTACCGATGGTCGAAACTGTGTGTTCGGTCAATTTCTGTCGATTTAGATTTTTGATTTCAGAAAACCCGCTTCCGGTGAGTCCATCGCATGGACCAGCGGGAGTCCCGACGATCCCATATCGATCCGCAACAGGATTCTCTGAGAGCTGATGAACCGGAACGATTCATGAAATATCTCACATCCTGTATCCCGATCTTTTGTCTTGCCACAGCCGTTGCAGAAGAAGCACCATCGTCGGAAGACGTTGCGTTCTTTGAAACACACATTCGACCGGTGCTGATCGAAAATTGTTATCAGTGTCACTCGAACGAGGCACTGAACGCAGGCAAGCTTCAGGGAAAGCTTCTGCTGGACAGCCGAGACGCGATCCGACTTGGTGGTGACAGTGGCCCGGCCGTTGTGCCGGGAGACCCGAACTCAAGTATTTTGATCTCTGCAATCAAACATGACTCCCTGGAAATGCCGCCCAAATCCAGGCTGCCGCAGGAAGTAATTGATAATTTCGTGAAATGGGTCGCAATGGGTGCGCCAGATCCACGTAACAGCGAAATCCCGGTTCAGTCGAAGCCGGATATCGACATCGTCGCCGGCAGAACCTTTTGGTCGTTCCAGCCCCTGCAACACACACACACACCCGACGTAGTCAACACTTCCTGGACAAGAACAGAAATTGATCGTTTCATTCTCGCAAAACTCGAAGCAGAGGAAATCACTCCGAACGACACGGCTGATCGGGTGACTCTGATTCGTCGACTGTACTTTGACATTTGGGGACTGCCTCCCGAACGTGCTGCCGTGGAGGACTTTGTCAACAACAAGTCATCAGATGCCTATGAGCAGCTGGTGGACGATTTAATCGGGAGCGAACATTTCGGAGAGCGCTGGGCACGACACTGGCTTGACCTGGCCAGATTTGCAGAAAGCAACGGGTACGCATTCGACAACGATCGCAAAGCAGCGTTTCACTTTCGTGATTTTATCATCAAAGCGTTCAACGAGGACATGCCGTATGACAAGTTCATCCGACTGCAGGTGGCAGGAGATCTGATCGCACCTCAGGACTACATGGCGCAGGCCGCCACTGGTTTTCTTGCCGCGGGTCCGTTCACGACGCAGCAAACCCAAAAAGAACGCGAACGAAGTCGCTACGAGCAACTGGACGATATCGTTGGAACACTGGGCACCTCGATGCTTGGATTGACAATCGGATGCGCCCGATGCCACGATCATAAATTTGACCCGGTAGGACATCACGACTATTACCGCTTTACCTCCTGTTTCGAAAAGACAGGATTTCAGGACTACGACTGGGACCCTGATCCGACAGCGACGAAAGCTGCACTGGATGCTTTTAATGTAAAGCACCAGCCTTACATCGATGCTCGCGCTGATTTTCAGCAGACAGCTTTGCTCGGCCTTCTAACCACATGGGAGCACGACAGGAAACAAACCAGGTCCAAAACGACCTTTGGACACTGGCATCATATCGGGCCGTTTACGGCAGCTGATTTCAAAACAACCTTCGATCAGAAATTCGAACCTGAAACATCAATCAATCTGAAACAACCGATCGGCGAACTGCAGTGGACGGAAAAACCCGAATGGAACGATGCCACTGTTCACAACACCCTGACCGGAGAAAACGCTGCAAATTACCTGTATCGCACGATTGAAGTTTCAGAAGCAACACAGCTGGATGTGTCATTCGGATTCGATGACGGCATTAAAGTATTTTTGAATCAGCAACCCGTGCTCGATCAACCGTCGATGGGAGCCGTGTCTGCAACTCAACAGCTGATCACCTTGCCACTCGAAGCAGGACGCAACGAACTGCTGCTGAAGATTGTCAATCACGACGGACCATCGGGTTTCTATTTCGATTCGGAAGCAACTCCACCTCCGGAGAAGATTGAAAATATTCTTAACCTGCCAGTCAGCAAGCGCAGTGATATTCAGCAGCAGGAACTGCTGAGCTGGTTTGCTCCCCGCGACCGGGAGTGGGCCAGGCTGGATCAGGCGGAAAAAGTCCATCTGCGAAACAAGCCGCAGCCACAGTACACAAAGGTATTTGCAGCGCGGGCCGGGGGAGCCACCTACAATTTTGGTGAAGATACCCGCAAAGTTTATTTTCTTGCCCGTGGAAATTCGAATTCGAAGACCGGACGAGCATCCCCTGCTTTTCTGCGCGTGCTGATGACCAGTGAGGATCAGGAACAAACATGGCTTTTGAGCAACACAGACGGAGCCGAACCCTCTACAAAACTTCCCCGTGTTGCTCTGGGCGAATGGCTCACCGACACTCAGCACGGAGCCGGCCACCTGTTAGCAAGGGTGATCGTCAATCGTCTGTGGCAGCATCACTTCGGTGTCGGCATCGTTGCCACACCCAGCGACTTCGGTCGGCAGGGGGCCCGGCCAACTCATCCCAAACTCCTTGATTACCTTGCCAGGAAACTGATTGAGGGTGGCTGGAAGCTCAAACCAATTCACAGAATGATGTTGAAGAGTGCTGTTTACAGGCAAAGCGGAAATCCCGACGTTGCGGGGCTGAAGAACGATCCTGACAATTATCTGTGGTGGCGGCGTCAACCTCGACGTCTGGACGCCGAAATTATTCGTGACAACCTGCTTGCCGTCAGCGGCACACTCGATCTCCGAATGTTTGGGGCCGGCTCGCTTGAAGAGACCGACGTACGACGCAGTGTGTACCTGAAAATGAAACGAGGAAATCTGATTCCGTTCCTGCAGCTGTTCGATGCACCGGATGGTATGCAGGGGATCGGGAATCGCGGCGTCACCACAGTACCGCCACAGGCACTGGCAATGATGAATTCACCGCTGATTCGCGAGAAGGCAGAACAACTTGCCGCTCGACTGGCCAAACAGTCAGATTTGATTCCCTCTAAGATTGTCCATAACGGATTCTGGACAACGTTGTCACGACCTCCACTGGAGCACGAAACCAAACAGATGGTCGAATTTATCTCAGATCAGGCAGCTATGTATGGCGACACTGCAACAGCGATGCCCACCGCTGTTGCCGATTATTGTCAGCTGATGTTGTGCCTGAATGAGTTTATTTATATCGATTAATATGAGTCAGAATTCGTTTTCAAACAGGTGACAACATGAACTTCCCCGTCTTTGATTTTGAATCACGTCGGCGATTCCTGCGGAAAGCGGCTCTGGGAAGCGGCAGCCTGGCTCTGACCGGCCTGCTGAATGATCAAGGGCTGCTGTCCACTACAGGCGCAGCCCCTGACACACACCTGATGCAGCCTCAGAATCCTCATTTTGAACCAAAAGCAAAGTCCATCATATGGCTGTTCATGCCGGGCAGTCCGTCTCAGGTGGATACGTTCGACTACAAACCGGAACTTCAGCGTCGTAACGGTCAGAAACTGGAAGGCGCCGATCCTAAAACCGGATTCTTTACTACCAGCGGAAAACTGTTGAAGTCACCGTTTCGATTTCGGCGGCACGGTGAATCCGGCGCCTGGGTGTCTGAAATTTTTCCTCACCTCTCAAATCACGTGGATGACATGTCGTTCATCTATTCGTGCTTTTCACAGTCAAACAATCACACGCCGGCAATGCTGGAAATGAATTCGGGAATGTTTCTGCAGGGCCGCCCTTCCGTGGGATCCTGGATCACCTACGGCCTGGGAACGGAAAACCGCAACCTGCCGGGATTTGTTGTCCTGCACGGACACATGCCGCGGGGCGGCAAGCCAATCTGGTCACCAGGATTTCTTCCCAAAGTGTACCAGCCCACATCGATCGACGGTCGCAGTGAACAGCCAATTTCAAATCTGGGTCGCCGAACATCCATGTCAGATTCTCAACAGCGCGCACAACTTGATGTACTCAAAGCAATGAATGCAGAACATCAGAAACTCAGGCCGCATGAAGCCGATCTGGCTGCTCGACTGGAGTCATTCGAACTGGCTTACCGCATGCAAACAGCAGCACCGGAAGCCATGGATATTTCCAAAGAGTCTCAAAAGACACACAAAGCTTACGGCGTCGATCAGGAAAACACAAAACTCGTCGCCAGGCAATGCATCACAGCCCGTCGTCTGGTGGAACGGGGTGTACGTTTCGTTCAACTGTACGCAGGAACAAACGGCAAGGGCGGTGGCGTTGCCGACGTTCCCTGGGACGGCCACAGCGACATTCAGACCAATCACCGCGGAGCGGCAATCAGTGTTGACAGACCAATCGCCGCATTGCTGGCCGATTTGAAGGAACGCGGACTGCTGGAGGACACCTTAGTAATCTGGGGCGGTGAATTCGGTCGAACCTCCGACTCACAAGCAAGCCTGGGCCGTGATCACAATCCCAACGCATTCACCATGTGGATGGCCGGCGGGGGAATCCAGGGGGGTGTCCACTATGGAGCCAGCGATGATTTCGGTTACAAGTCTGTGGAAAATCGCGTCAGTGTGAACGATTTGCACGCCACGATTCTGCATCTCATGGGAATCGACCACGAGAAACTGACATACCGGTTCAACGGTCGCGATTATCGACTCACTGACGTCGCTGGCAATGTGCTCAGCGATATCATCGTCTGAACAACCGAAGTCGAGTGACATCCGAACTGACAACAACAGGAACATTTCGGTCGAATTAGTAAAGAGAACCGATTCCCCTGAACAGACTTCTACCGACTGGCAGTCGGATACCTGTAAAGCCGTTCAGGGGCCTGCAATGTGTGTCTCCGACTGTATTGTCAAATATCCGACTCAACCATAATTTTCCGGCGGACAAATTCAGACACACCGCGTCGGTGCTTGATATCAGGTCCCGCTGACAACGGGACTGCGAATCGTCGGTAATACCTGGTTTAAACCTGAATCTTGTGGTAGATTTACTGTGAGATTTTGTGTCGCCTCTTGGTGACGATGCTGCGGTCATTTTTTTTCGGTTTCCGCAGGACAAATTACCTGAACACTGATGACGTTTGATCCTTCGCAGTCTGCCGGAGAAATCGAATGCTGGAAATTGGCGATTTTCGTGCGGGTACCTGCAGCGGTGTCACGCGTCGCTCGTTTCTGCGGTTCGGAAGTTCCCTTCCCGTGGCCTTAGGGCTCGCGGCAGATACAGTCCAGGCTCAGACGGATGAGATGGCCAAAGCCAAGTCGGTCATCTTCGTCTTCCTGTGGGGCGCTCCAAGCCACCTCGATACATTCGATCCCAAACCAGATGCACCGGTGGAATATCGGGGACCGTTTGGAACAATTCCCACGCGAACTCCAGGGGTTCACTTCTCAGAACTCCTGCCACGCACGGCGATGCGCAGTGATCGTTTCACACTGGTTCGGACTAACGTGGGAATCAGCTCATCCGGCGGGCACCCCAGAGGAGGAACAGTTGCGCTGACAGGGTTCGAGGAAGTGCCGGAACCTGTTCAGCAGCCGACCTTCGGTTCTATTATCGGAAAGCATCGAGGACACACCGGATCGCTTCCCGGATTCTTCTCATTGACGAATGGAAAACTAACAGCAGGCGGAGAATATATTAAGGGTGATGGCGGGGGGATTCTTTCAAGAGCTCATGATCCGTTCATGGTCGGCTGTTCGCAGCAAGGCGTCGTCAAAATCCCCTCGATGAAACTGTTAAAAGGCCTGAGTCCCGCGCAGATCAATGACCGAAGAACGCTGCTGACACACCTCAACGCTGATCGTGCAGCCCTTGACAGCGGGGCAGTGCGCGACTGGGGAAGAACCTGGGGGACCGCATACGATCTCCTGATGGATTCCAGAGCACGCAGCGCTCTTGATCTCACACGTGAATCGGAAGCGACCCGGGCCCGGTATGGCCAGTCGGAATTCGGTCAAAGCGCACTCCTCGCTCTGAGGCTGGCAGAAGCCCGGGTTCCCTACATTCAGCTCAACTACAGTCGCGACTGTGATGCATTTAATCCGGGTTTCGAAATCGGCTGGGACACACACATTTACAACTTCGAACTGCTGCAGGATCAACTGTGTCCGATTTTTGACAGAGCCTTTTCGGCATTGCTGGATGACCTCAGTGATCGGGGGATCATGGACGACACCCTCGTCGTTTGTATGGGTGAATTCGGCAGAACCCCCAAAATCAGCAATCGAGCTGCACGGGACCACTGGACGAAATGCTATTTTTCGCTGTGGGCTGGCGGCGGCATCCAGGGGGGGCGCGTGGTCGGTGAAAGTGACCGAACCGGCCAGGAACCTCACTCAGGTCCTGTTGTCACCACCCTCAACGTCGGTACCACCATTGCCGAACTCGCCGGCGTTAACAGTCAGGCTCGTGCCGAAATGAAGGTCCTCGAAGGGGGTACCGTAATTGATGAGCTTCTTTGACCGCGTGTGCACGTACGCTGTCGCCTCGTCAATATTGTTGGGGTGTGCGATACAGCAGAGCCTGGCCGATCCGCAGCGACTCACCAGCGACGGAATCCTCAAGGCGAGTCCCGTTTTCTGTAAGAACGGTACAGAACTGATCTATGCAGTGCTGGAGAATGCCGAGCGATATCGCCTGATGAAAATGAACGTCGCGAGTGGCAAAATCGAGTCGCTTCGGAAGGACGCGACGACGGCCGAATTTGAACCCGCCTGCTCACGTGACGGGCGCTACTGTGCGTTTGTTCGTCAACGGGGAATTTTAAGTTTGTCGATGGCCATTTTTGACCGCCAGTCGAACTCTCTCGTGGAAGTGCTGCCACCGTCAGGATTTGCAGGAATGCGTAGTCCCGCAATTTCACCCGATCACTCCCGGGTACTTTATTCGTTTGCCGACGGCGGACGTCAGCAGATTTATGCAACAAATCTGCAGGCAAAGGATCCGGTGAAACTGACGGACAGTTCCGGTATCGACAACTGGCCCGGATTTTCGCCGGACGGAAAATCCATTGTATTTGGCTCATCCCGCGATGGGGCGTTTGAGATTTATGTCATGCAGAGCGATGGTTCTGAGGTGAAACGAATCACTCACAGTCCCTTTCAGGACATTCGGCCACGTTTTTCGCCCGATGGACAACGGATTACGTTTGTCAGTCACCGTGATGGCAACAGTGAAATCTATGTGGTGAATATCGACGGCAGCGGGTTGACCCGCGTCACGAACCACCCGGAGCGAGATGACTATCCGGACTGGCACTCTGATGGAAAGCGACTTGTGATTGTGTCAGAGAGAGAGGGTCAGCATGATTTATATCTGCTGAACATTCCGTAAATCCTGAGGCTGTGTCATCTCTTCTCACGGCGCTGCAGAAAACGAGACAAGGGCATCGGCCTGACTGGGCACCCAGATTCGAACTTCTCCATCGTAGGCACCAGAAGCAATGCGTTCAGTCGCCGCGTGAAAATCCACGCTCAATGGCCAGTCAGTATGGCCCTTGAACTGATGAACTTCCTTGTTTTCCTTGACCTCAAACTGCCGAACGGTACCGTCCGCGGACACGCCGAACAGGTGCGTACCAATCACGGCCAGCTGAAAGACTTCATTGTCAAAAGCAATCTCAGCCGACTTGGCCCCATCGGCAGTTTTCCAGCGATGGATTTTGTTATCGCTCCCTGATGAATAAACCTCTTCGCCGTCAGGATGGAACGCAACTCCCCGAACTGGTTTTCCGTGTCCGCTGTATGTGTGTTTCAGCTCACCCGTTTCAGCATCAAACAGCTTGCACGTCTTATCCCGACTTCCGGTGACGAGTGTGCTTCCGTCAGCACTCCAGGCAATACACGTCACCCAGTCCGAATGACTGTCGATCGCCAGTCGTTCGTTTCCGTCACCAATATCATAGACCTTAACACCACTTTCTACTGTGGCGGCTGCGACGCGTGAGCCGTCAGGACTGAATTTGACGTCAAGAACCAGATCCCCGGCGGTCCCGATCACCTTTTTCAGCTGGCCGGCGGCCACATCAACGATTCGGACAGAACCACTGCGTCCCGGTACCCCGTCGCCAACAACCAGCATCGTACCGTCAGGAGAAAGGTCCAGACCGGACGTACGCTGGCCGATATTCGGGATACGCCGCGCAAGAGCGCCGTCACTCGTATTCCAGACAGTGATCTCATGATACCCGCCGGCATAGAGTTGCGTACCGTCCTGGTTAAACTGCAGAGCTGTGACCGGAATACCGTGTTTGTACTTGTCCGGAGCATCCGGCTGCACAGATCGAGCGACGATGTCTGACAAACCCGCATTCGGATTGTCTCCATCGAACATCGCCCCTTCGTTAATCCATCTCTTCAGCAGATCAACCTGCTCCGTCGATAACGCATCGCGGTCCAGCGGCATTCTTTCGTCCGGATCATCCGATAGAATTCTCCGAAATGCTTCACTGTCATCAGGGTTTCCACCAACGAATCCAGCGAGACCGGAATCTCCTTCACCGATGGCAAATTCAAAAGAATCAACGCGGTAGCTGCCTTCGGCTTTCTTTGTGCCGTGACACCCCTCACAGTTTTTCAGAAGCAACGGAGCGATGCTTTGCGAAAAACTAACAGGCTGAGGCGATACATCATCAGCAGCCGCCAGCAGCGGAAATACGAACACACACAAAATCACAAGTAATCCGGCAATCATGATGAGTCTACTCCGAACCCTTACCACAGCGATTGTTCCGTGCGGGCTCGCAAATTTCCCGGCGAACACGGCACACCAATCATTGCTGACACGTCTCTCGTCATGCATTAATGGTTAAACAGAAACTCGTTCCTGTTTAGAAGTACCCAGCAAATATCTTCGAGTGCCACCAGTCGAATATTTTCCGGAGACATTACCGAGTCCTTCAGTTTTGCAAAGCTGGCTGCTGATTCGGTCAACTGTTTCTGCTGTTCTTCGGGCAGCTCTTTCAACAGCTGCTCGTCAGTGACGTCCCTCAATGACCCAAGTTTTGCAACAAGATAAGCCTGCACGTCGGTGCGTGCCTCTTCGGCGGTTGTTACAGCTCCCCTTACATCCGTTCGAATTGCTTCGGGAACAGTCAGTAAACGAATCTCAAAAACCCTCTCCCGCAGGGTTTTCTTCAATTCCTCCAGCGACTGACCGGCAAGTTCAATCTCCTCATGCAGTCGGACATTCTCTTCCTCCAGCTGCATTTTCTTACTGGCAACATGTCCGATCTCTGCATCCATCTCTTCGCTGGTCGGCACTCGTGACAGCGCGGCAATATTGAGAGCCGTAATAATTTCCTGATCGGACTTTCCGGAATTTACCAGCGTACGAAACCGATTAGCACTGTCCCGAACTTTGTTGTGAATCAACGGTCCATTGAGGAATTGAATCGCCATTCCAAGATTGGATTCTGTGGCACGCTCACACTCACACACCGTTTGTCGTTCAGGTTGTCCAAATACCTTTAAGAATTCGTGATTGACAAGATCGGGAGCCGGAAGCTGAGTCGCTTTCATCCCGGTCGGAAGTGATTCGAAGGTTTCTTCGATCCCTGTGACATGACAAATTGCGTCGAGCATTTGCTCGGCTGTAAGCAACCGCGGCCAGTAGTGCGAAAAGTATTTAGAGTCGTCACGATTGAAATCATTCGGACGGTGACTCATCTGATAGGTCCGACTGTTAACAATCGTGCGTATGACGTGCTTCCGGTCGAATCCATGTTCGACAAAATCCTGAGCGAGCGCATCCAGCAGAGGGCCGTTTGAAGGCGGATTTGATTCACGGAAGTCATCGACAGGATCCACGATGCCGCGTCCCAGCAGGTGACTCCAGATCCGATTGACTTCAATCTTTGCGAAGAACGGATTCTCATCAGTCGTCAGCCAGTCAGCAAATGATTGTCGACGGTCAATGTCACTCAACTCAGTGACATTGCCCGCAACCGGAACCCAGGGTTCCATTGTCTGACCTGTTCGAGGCTGAGTAACATCTCCGGTCGGTGCTGACCAGACAAACAGTTCATCCGGTCGACGTGTTTTTTTGCGCTGAACTCGATTAAAAAACGCACCCATCCCGTAGTAATTGTCCTGGGTCCAGCGTTCAAACGGATGATTATGACACTTTGCACACTGGAGTCTTGCACCAAGAAAGATCTGAGAAACTGTTTCGACACAGTCGTTCATGTCTTTGGTGGTCCGAAAGAAATTGGCAGCGGGATTCTCCAGCGTACTCCCGGATGCGGTCAGCAGTTCTCGTGCGAATTCGTCGTACGGCATATTGCTGGTCACAGCGTGTTCGATCCAGCGATGGTACTTGTGGACTCCGTCTTCTCCGACCTGCCCCTTTGTCAATCGCAGAATGTCACCCCATTTGAGTGCCCAGAATTTCCCGTACTCCGGGCGATCCAGCAAACGGGTCACCAGTTTCTCGCGGTTGTCTTCAGACGAATCGGAGAGGAACTGTTCCGCCTCTTCAATTGACGGAAGACTACCAACGAGGTCCAGATAGACACGTCTCAGGAATTCCTCGTCTGTGCACAGGTCTGACGGCAGATACCTCAGCTTCTGCAGCTTTGCATGTGTCAATGTATCAACGAAATTGTTTGTGGGCTGCGTCCGCCATTCATAACCATCGATGTCTTTAACGAAAGTCAGGATTGTGGATTCGATGAATTCCAGATAACGGACGATCACAGCCGTTTCACCACGATCTTTTCCGATAACCAGCCCCCCTCTGGTGACGTGCGCAACCTCTGTATCAGACGTCGAATAGACTGCCAGTTCCGTTACGTCCCGCGTCGAGCCGTCAGAAAACTCTGCCAGCACACACATCTGTTGCGTATGTGCCGGACGAATCAGGACACGATTTTCTCCTGGGGTCACCCTGATCCCCACACAAGTCGGCGCATCCTTCGGATCCGTCTTGCATCCCTCGGAAATCCAGTCTCTCAGAATGGTATAAGCGGGGTCGTGCGCATTCAGTTTCAAACCGCCACCGTGAGACACTTTCATGAGAGGTTTTAACAACAGCAGACTGTTTTCGGGGTCCAGCGCGTCGGTCCGACGACCAAACTCTTCTCTCAGCAGTGTGTACTCGTCCAGTTTTGAATCGAATGCACGCAGCGACATTCGAAAACCGCCTTTGCCACTGGGAGAGCCATGACAGGCACCGGAGTTACAGCCCTGTTTTGACAGCGCCACAAGCGTCCCGTACTGGAAGGAGACAGGATGCGATTCATTCTGACCGACGACTTCAATCCGTGCTTCAGCTGTGAGATCTCCTGCAGCAACGATGACAGATGACACACCGTCTGATTTCGGCGCAATCACCCCGCCTTCGCTGACAGAAACATTCGCATCGGTTACGGAAAACTCCGAAGCTCGAGTCAAATCCTGGATACTGCCGTCTGCGTAATGAGCAGTGACAATCAGCTGCAGCTTTTGCCGCGGTCCCGACAATATGAATTCTTCCGGAAAAACTTCAAGCCGTTCCGGCACACCTACAATGACGGACTCCAAGGGTACCGTGCTGCCAGCAACCTCCTCATCGGCCCGATTCGTGCCACTGGTGACTGCAAGGGCCACAGTGATCCCTGCAAGAACATATCGAATATTCAACCCATAACGTTGCATGGTTTCACCGTTAGCCAGCGGTTTCAGCTGACTCCTTTCCTTCCGACGGTGCGTCGGGTCTGACGATTCGCAGTACGACATCCTGTACAAATGTTTGAGTGCGGCCACTGTGTTCACCGATCACAACCAGTCGAGCGGTCTGATTACCTTCCGGTACATCCCCGGCACAGGAAACAGTGACCGTATAGACATCTTCTTCCGACTTCACATCGATCCTGCAGCCGACAGGCAATCGATCAGCAAAAACCTGGACTGCCCCCTTAAATTCCTTATCCCTCCGTTCGAGCTTAAGTGGAATTGGTAGTTGCGATCCAGAAACAATCGTATGCTCCGCAGCCTCACAGGTCATTGCAAAAAATGGTTCGACAGCAGCCACGACACCTACAGTAAAGAGTCCATCCAGCCACGGATAAGGGTAGGCCAACTGCGGAATGGTAGAACGCACCGTAGCCTCGGTCGTGACAGCTCGCTGAATCTCCCGACCATCGATCTCAGCAATTCCAACAAATCGCAGTGGCCAGAATTCACCTTCCTTTGAGTCCGACGGGATGACTGCATACAGCCGGGTCTCGTCCTTGCCGGCAGGAATCGTCTGATTGTAAAGATCCAGTTCTGGACCTGGTTCACGGATTTTCAGTCGGATCGGTCCGGCGTAACCTCGCCGCTGGGCACTCACCGTCAGCGCCAAAGCGCGGTCACCAACAGGAACCGGAACCCTGACCGTCGTCTTGTCTGCATGCTTGAGTGTCAGCGAATAGTCGGCCCCCGTACGAATTGCCACACGATAGGCAAACGATTCACCTCCACGATAGATCAGGTCACGAACAGCAAGGCGAAAAACGCCGGCGTCTGCTGCAGTGTAGGTGAACTGAGAGTCATCCGAGTCATTAATCGACGTTTCAGCCACAGACCGGCCCGCTGCATCAATCAACTGCATATGGACGAGCGCATGAGAACCGTACCGACGACTCTCACCAACACAATCGATCCGCTGTCCCTTCGCCAATGCAAACTCGAAGTGATCCTGGTCATTCTTTGTATTCAGCACACCGCTGACTGCACACGGAACCGTGACGAACACTCCATCTTCGGGATGATTATTGGGTTCCGTTTCTGTAAATTCCGGGAGTTCACTCACGGCGATTTTTGCCATTGCCGAGCTCACACCATCACTACGTTTGACACTGATCGCAAGTTGATTTTCAGCAACAGTCACCGGCAGGTATTTGATCAATGACAGGGGTTCATCCGAATGTTGCCCCGTGAACCGAAATTGTGTTGTGGCGCCCAGTCTGCCTCCCATCGGATAAGGAGAAGTGAGTATGGGAAAGTCGCCAATCCGCATCCTGTAGGTTCCACCACGGCGATAACGATTGTCGCGTACTTCAAGGATGTAATCGCCGGACTCCGCCGCTTGAAACAACAAGTGGCAGTCCGCACCAAATCCAGGACTGTCGTCCATGATCATAAGCTCGTTGCCCTTCGCGTCGAGCACGCGCAGGACCGGATCCAGCAGGGAAGCAATCCGCTGCGAAACCACTTCAACGGCAATCAGCTGACCACCTTTCAGACTGACTCGATAGAAGTCGGATTTCGGCCCGTCAAACACCCCATCAACGGCAATTGCCGTCGGCACTTCCTGCGCGTCAGCGATCGAATGATTGGCAGTATTGTCAGCAACGGAATCGAGATCATCGACCATCAAAAGAATCGGATTGGTTACTCCGGAGACATTGGCTGCAACGAGTCCAACAATGCCGATCGGGCAGTCTGAGCCTGCCGTCATCCTGCAGGTCAATGACTTCGAGTCGTCCGCAACGGTGATCTCTTCAATTTTAATCGAAGACGGCGACCAGAGTTGGACCGGCTTCGTAAGGTTGTCACCCCGAATAGTCACGTTTGTCGTCTGTCCCGGTAACAGACCCTGAGGAGCCATATTCGAAAGAGACGGCTGACCCTGAGCCAGCCCCGCCACGACGAAGCAGACACCAGAAAATGTCACGAGAACACGGAAAAGCAAAGGCACGGCAGACAGACAGAGTCAAAGTAAAGCGACGCAATTTTGGACTCGACGAGCCCGGTATGCATAACGAGAGTCAAACAGTCCCGGTGATTCAATATTCCGGTGCACACTAAGACTGGTGTTTTCCCTGAATCTTACTCTGATAGAAGCAGCCTGCGGAGTCAACAAATCGAATGACCGTCACCTCAAGAACAGCGAAAACGCCTGAAAATCCGGATTGAACCGAATAAACAGGACCCACCCGGACACACGCACTTCTCACTACTGACCGGTAAGCAGCTCACTCAAAGCATTTTCAGACGTCGTCACAAAGCATCACAGACACCGGTACTGGTTTTTGGCCAGATCTTCATGGACTGTTGAAACAGGAATGTGAGATCCTTTTCCGTTGCCGGACGAGGGGCCAGTTTTGTCACTCGGTGTTGAGGCAACGTACCCTCAACAAGAGCCGGGATGTTCTCTGCTGTGTATCCGATATGCTCCAGCCCGTTGGGCATCTGCATGAGTTGCATGAAATAAATAACACGTTCTGCAAGGACTTCGCCAGCGTCGTCTGTCGACACACCGTATGTATCTGCACCCAACGCAGCGGCAGCCTGTAGATGCCGCTCCGGGCAGGCGGGCGCTGTGAAACGGACAACGGCTGGAGTGTTCAGTATGACTGACATTCCGTGTGGAACGAGTGGATGATCAACATCAAACCCCTTTGGCTGAAAACTCTCAACCATGCCGGCGACCGGATAAGACATTCCATGCGGCAGATGGACTCCCGCATTCCCAAATCCGATCCCGGCGATTGCAGCAGCCAGCATCATGTTGGCCCGTGCTTCATCGTCTGACGTATCTGCGAAGGCGCGCGGCAGGAATTCAGCCATCAATTTCAGGGCATGCAGGGCCCAAATATCACTGACAGGATTGGACCCCTGATAGGCGGGCCGATGCAGAGGGCCCTCCGGCTTCGGACGATCGAGATACGGCATCGCAGTGTATGATTCCAGAGCGTGACTCAGAACATCCAGTCCGCTGGAAGCCGCCACGGCAGGGGGCAGCGTTTTTGTATTCTCAGCATCGATGATCCCCAGCGTCGGTTTCATATATCGATGAGCGATCCCCGTTTTTGCCTGTTTTTCCACGTAGTCAAAGATCGCAACACCCGTTGTTTCACTACCCGTGCCAGCCGTGGTCGGAACGGCAATCAGTGGTTTGAGAGGAGCGGGAACCGGCTGACCATCACCAATCGGCGCGTTAACATAGTGAAAAAAATCTGCCGGCCACGTTGAATAAAGATTGGCTGCTTTTGCCGTGTCAATCGTACTACCTCCGCCAACCGCCACGAATGCATCGAAGTTACCATCAGCTGCGACGGACGCAGCGTGCTGAAAACTCGCATCGGTCGGTTCAACAGAGACTTCATCAAACAGGACAAAGTCAATCCCCTGCTGCCGAAGTGAATCCATCACAACTTCAGCGACAGGCAAGGATCGCAGATTCGGATCCATCAGAACCATGGTTCGCCCGGCAGACATATCCCGCAAATCCATGCCGATTTCTGCCGTGCATCCCGTTCCAAATCGAATATTGGATGCCGCCATCTGAAATACGCTGTCCGTTTCCATACCGTCTTCTTTCTTTGCCGGGTAACCGGCGGAATTCGCTTCCGCGAAGTCCACCGGGACAGGAATCTGCATTCCAGGAGTCTGTCCGGAGACACGGTTACCGGGCGGGAATTTAAAGTCCGATTTTTGAAATTGCGGCGACGATGGCTGAGACACGTGGAAGTGGTATCACTGATCTTGAAATACCGACTGCCTGCGACGACTGCAAAGAAACCGGTGCCGGCATCGGTTAAAAGCAAGTGGCGATTTATCCGGCTGTCAGGTTGCTAAAATGTCAACCGGTATTGTTCACTATAATTCCAAAGAAAACCAGTACGGTGGCCGCCGAGAGTTCCCTGTCCGTGGCAAACATGTTCCTGTACCGTGTCGCACGACCGGCAACACACATCTCTTTCGGCTGACCTGTGGCTAAGGGGTTCGATCTAAGCATGGTCACTGTTGGATTTCAATTCGACCTTCCTGCGATTAGCCCGTAGGTTTCCGGCCGACGTGCATTGATGAAATCACCCGATCCTTCCCGCCACTCTGCAAGAGCTTGCGGATCGAAGTCCACCACGAGCAACCGCTCATCGTTGTGATCGCACGCGGATTCACCAATCCACTCACCACCGGGGTCGATGGCAAAGGAATATCCCGGCCAGCGATGGACAGCACCAGGTTCAATCCATGACGCTCCGGCGATGCAATCATCGTCCGCCACATTTCCTGCGTGATTCACACCCATTACGAAAATACGATTTTCGTAGGCTCGCGCCGGAGCCCATCTCGCCACCTGTGCCGGCCAGACCAAAGGGTCCTGCGATCGTCCACAAGAATCACAGCGTCCCGTGGCGAAGGAAATCAGGACGATCTCGGCGCCTTTCAGGGCAAGGCACCGCACGGCTTCCGGAAACTCCGCGTCGTAGCAAATCGCCGTCCCAACCCGCGCGAATCCGAGATCGATGACTGACCATCCGGTCCCGGCGTGAAACATTTTCGCCTCCTCACCACAAAGATGGACCTTTGCCGCGAAACCCAGTGGGCCGTCCGAACCAAAGAACACCTGTGCATTGAATACCTTCTCCTCCTGCCGTATAGCCATCCCGACAGAGATTACCAGGTCAGATCGGCCTGCGGCTTCCACCAGACGTTCACAACAAGGCCCCTCGAGCAATTCTGCCTGCTGGTGCATCAGACTCACGTCGGTGTGATAGCCCTGAAGGCAAATCTCGGGGAAACAGACAATGTCTGCCTCCTGCTCCGCAGCCTGTTTGCTCCAGGAGATTATCCGCTCCAGATTCTCGGCCGGCCGGCCGAATCGGCTGGCCATCGACACCACCGCTGCCCGGGTCTTCTGCATTGTCCCGCTCCGTTTAAGTTCGGAATCGTCGTAAATCGCCCCTGCGTCTTTAATCTGATCACGACCATTGAGTGCATTGAATTATGTTCGTTCATTGCACGGGAACAGCGCCGTCGGTTCCCGTTAACAGGTACACCAGGAACCAATCGAAATCGACGGTCCACAACGCTGTACGGTTTTACCTTCCATCGCCCTGGATACGAACGTCTTGTGGTGACCGAATCCACCACAAATTTCTGTCCGAACGTTCGCCGGAACATCGAACGGCCTTCGCCAACAGATTTTCCGAAGAGCGTGCTCAGAGTATTCCACGCAACGACACCAATGCAGTGAAATGGCCGGTTGAGTTCTGTTCAAAAACGATCGTTTTACTGGTGCCTGTTGGGAGAAAACGGATCAGTTAATCACCGTCGCCACACGGTCAGTGACCTGCCTGTAAAGGTCGCATGGAAGAGGACCTCGCTCAAATGCGGTGACGTTTTCCGCCATATGCGCAAGATTACACGTACCGACAATGGTCGTATGACAGTGTGGATGACTGAGAGTGTAACGCAAAATCAATTCGGCGCGTTTCATGTCTGGCAGAAGGACTTCGTCGAGCCTGGCCTGTCGCCATATGTCGTTGAGCGCCGGACGCTGGATCTCAGCATCCGGGCCCCCCTGTGCCATGCCTCCGCGGATGATGATGCCTGCACCAGACTCGGCAGCAGCTGTCATCAGGTCGTGATGCTGCGGAGCAAGGCAGGAATACGGAATCTGAAACGTGTCGAAAACGTTAAGATCGATGAGAGCTGCCAAGTGCGGCATGGCACTGGATGCTCCGATAAACCTGATCATGCCCTGATCCCGAAAGTCCATGAGCACATCAATCAAACCTTCCCGCTGGAGACTTTCAGCGTCCACACCGTGGAATTGCAGAATATCCACATGATCGGTCTGAAGACGTTCGAGGCTGGTCTCAAGATTACGAGTGATAATCTCTTTATTCCATACGTGGTCAATCTCAAGATGATCTGCGTGTTGGGTATAGGCGCAGCCACATTTGGTTGCGAGATAGAACTCACTTCGCCGCGCACTGATGTAGCGGCCAATACGTTCCTCACTGATTCCGTAGTCGGGAGAAGTGTCGATAAAATTAATACCGGCGTCGAGTACCGAATTGAGGAACGATTCCGCTCCTTCCTCGGTTACAACGCGAACACCCCAGGTTCTGGGACCGCGGATCCCCATGCTCCCGTAACCAAGCTGGGTCACTTCGAGCCCCGTTCGTCCAAGTTTCTTTTTGTTCATTACCACTGAATTCCTATTTTCAGACGAAATCCCCGACACCGAGGATTCGATGAATCAGATGAAAACCTGACCACCAAAAAACCTTCGCCCGGGACAACATCCGCCGGAATAGATGACGGCCTCAACCTTCAAGGTTGTACGACTGATTGAGTGTGTGTGCGTGTGACAGACCACAGGAAGAATTTGAACGGGAGACTGCGTAAAGTACAACGCACACGGTTTCACCAGTCGCAGTGCCTCGTTTTTGATCCCGGCTGCTAACTGGTGACACCGCGCCGGGACATCGTACTGACGGCTGCGGTCGTCGGTGGACATTCAACGGGATTTGAACAGAACGGCAAATGACGATCACAATATGCAGGGGTTCACATCGTGGGTGGCCGGGGGAGGTATCAAAGTTGGAACGACATATGGCATCACCGACGATTTTGGCCAGCGCGTAGTAGACAAGCCCGTCAGTGTCCACGATATCCATGCTACGGTTCTGCACCTACCGGATCTGCACAATCAGCAACCGTTTTTTACGCACAACGGCCTGGAGAAACGTCTCACCGAGCTTGAACCGCCTCGGGTCGTGACAGAACTTTTTTTTTGTCTTAGGATGTATTCAGTCGCAAAATTGAGTCGTCAGAATCAGATCCCTCGAAAAACGTCGACTCTCGAACATCAGGAAAAGAACCATACCGAAATACTGTCGCAGAGCAGACAACTGCCCCTGCACACAGGATCACCATAGCAACCAACAAGACAATTCAACGGAGTCGTAATCAATGAGACCATTATTAACTGGTTCAATCTCGCACCTCACCTGTATTGCCGCAGCTGTCGTTGCCCTTTCCGGTTGTGGAGAGACTTCAGGCCCTCCGGCCAGCCCCTCTTCCGTAGTTCGACAGTGCCTCGAAACGAGCGGCACAAAGCTGGATGACGCTCTTGCTTCTGGTGAGGTGCTTTCAACAGCTCGCGAGATTGCACACGTGCTTGACGACTTCGAAGACAGCTATGTGATGACCCCATACGAAGAATTTCATGAGGGGATCGAAGTCCTCGAAGATATGGCGTCAAAGCATGAATCTGACGAAGAACTGAAAGAAGTAATCGAGCAACTAAAAGAACTCGCGGCACAACTCCTCTCTGAGAATGAGGCTTAGCAGCAATACCCCGCCTTTTCGCAATTTCGAATACAATGTGACGCCGGTGAATTATTTTCGTCGCAGTGATCAGACTTAAACTGCTCCAGTTGGTCTTCGAGGGGGAAAGATCTGAGATGTGCGCAGCAGGTTCACTGTCTCCCGAAGCGCGCCGGCGTTAACACGATTTGTTCGTCAGCAATCTGTTGCGTTCCGGTCTGCATCGAACCATTGCAGGAAATCGACTTCCTGTAACAGACCGGAAATCGCCCCCCCATGGCCAGCCGTACACAGTGGAATGCCAGGCATCAGACGTTTTAATTCATCCTTGTTCGCCTGTCGTAAAACCGGGTCCAGATCGGAGGAAACCTCGTTAAGCACAACTGCAACGACCTTGATCCCGCGCGACTGTGCAGCTTCAACGGTTGCCAGTGTCTGATGGATCGTTCCCAGACGATTGGCAGACACAATCAGAGTCGGAGATGTCAGACGCTGTGCCAGGTCGGCAACCAGCATTCCGTCTGAGAGCGGACTCAACAGACCACCAGCTCCTTCAATCAGCATCAAATCCGCGTACCCTTCCCAGGCGTCCAGTCCTCCCACAAGATCATCGCCTGACAGCGCTCGTCCTTCCAACCTCGCTGCAACGTTCGGAGCCATTGGTGCCTGAAAGCGATGTGAACAAATCAGATCGGTCAGAGCGTGATCCGTATCATTGACGCCGATCGCTGATGCCAGAGATCGGATGTCTTCCCAAACAAGCTGTCCGTCATGTTGGACGGCGCCACTGCACACCGGTTTCCATGCACCGATACGAATCCCTCTGCGTCGCAATTCCCCCAGAATCTGACAGGAAACCCAGGTTTTTCCAACATCCGTATCAGTTCCGGAAACAAACAGTGTCTTCATCTTGGCCCATTGACGTCTGTGCGTTTTAACTTGAATCACAAAGGAAATTGAGATGCAGTTCCGTTACTCTATCAGTAACGGAAAATAATGAGACCAATATTGAGTTCAACTATCTCCAGACGCCGGATTTACTCTCCTGCAGCAGGCACTAATGAGCCACCTCGTTGAATCATTCCCGATCTGGCTCCCCTGGTCGGGGATCATGGGACTTCTGATTCTGTTGTCCGCATTTTTCTCATCCAGTGAAACCGCCTGTTTTTTTTTGTCGCGTGATCAGATCGGTCGATTTTCAACCGGCACCAACCGCCAGAAAATTCTGGCATCACTCATGGGTAACCCGGATCGCCTGCTCACCGGGGTCCTGTTCTGGAATCTGGTAATCAACCTGACGTATTTTGCGGTTGGGATTGCACTCGTCGGACGATTGACGCAGGCCGGACATCCCACAATTGCAGTTGCGGCCGGTTTTCTGAATCTGTTGGGCATGATTATCTTCGGTGAAGTGCTTCCAAAGAGTGTCGCTGTCGTACACGGACAGGCACTGGCCCAGGTTGCCGCATGGCCACTGGCGACGGCACTGTTCCTGCTGGATCCCCTGATTCCACTGCTGAACCGAATGACCAGGATCCTCCGACGCACGTTTTGGCCGCATGTGAAACAGGAAGCTCAGTTGAATCCGGCCGATCTGGAGCAGGCGCTGGATACGTCGGCAGCACTCGGACGAGACATGCTTCTGGAAGAACAACATGTGCTGCACAACCTGCTGGATCTGAACGAGATGCAGGCAGAAGAGGTGATGCGCCCTCGCGGGCACTGCCTCTCCGTTCCACCCGACGGGCGACTGGGTTCAACGAAGCTGCCGAATATCCGTAATGTGGATTTCCTTCTCGTCCAGGACAGCAACAGCAACGAAATTCAGGGGGTCCTTCCTCTCGACCATATCCACACAGCAACGGACCAGACCTATGGGGAACTCGCCGAACCTGTCGTGTTCGTTCCGTGGTGTGCCAGTCTGGCCCAGGTATTGACTCAGCTTGAAGGACGTTACCGCGGGGTTGCGGTCGTTGTCCACGAACATGGAGAAATGGTCGGTATCCTGCCCTATGAAGACCTCATTGCCAGCGTCCTCAGTGAGTCTCCCAGCCGCACCAAACGCATTCTGCGGCGCGAGCCACTGATTGAAGTTGACCCCAATCATTACCACGCGGAGGGATTGGTAACCCTGAGGTATCTGGCGCGACGGCTGAGGGTCACACTCACGACACATGACGAATCGCTTTACACACTCGCCGGACTGTTCCAGGATCGACTGGAACGAATTCCTTCGCGAGGAGATAAGCTTGAATGGCACGGCTGGGTTCTAACTGCGATTGACGTAACTGACCGCGGCCTTGTGAGAGTGCTTGCAGAACCGAAGGAATTATTCGGTCCGGCACAGGAGGTCTCGGAAGAATGATCACCACGCTGATTCTTTTTGCGTCGTTCGCGCTTTTTCTGACCGGAATGCAGCTGTCTGCATTCTTCAGTGGGTCCGAAACCGGGTTCTATCGCGTGAGCCGACTGCAACTGACGTTGCTACAGCAGCAGGGAGATGATGCGGCCCGTCAGCTGGTCGACTTCGTCCGGCACCCGGAACGTTTCGTAGGCACCACAATGGTTGGCAACAATGTGGCCAACTACCTGACGACGGTGGCCATCGGACTATTTGTGGCCGAAGCCAGCGGTCATCTCGGACCTGCTGGCGGAACTGAAATTACAACAACTCTGATTCTGGCCCCGATCGTATTTGTTTTCGGTGAGTTGATACCGAAAAGTCTGTACTATCGATCACCACTGTCATTGTTGCGCCACAGAAGTTCGACATTCCGATTCTTCTACTATCTGTTCCTCCCGTTGAGTTTCCCACTCACCCTCATCGCCCGTGTCATTTCCAGATTCGCGGGACAGGAACGCCCCTCAGTCGACACAATGTTCGGGCGAACGCGCATGTTTGGATTGATCGCCAGTGGAGAGCGCGACGGAATACTGACGCAGGTTCAACGTCGCATGGCGGATAATCTCATGCACTCCGGAAGCCAAACACTGGCGGGACTGATGGAACCTCCCGATCGCATCCCAAGAGTGAAGCATTCTGCAGGCCTGAAGACAGTACTCGCCGTTGCAGCCGCAACTGGCAGCGCCTGGGTATTCGTCCAGCGGGAGGGACAGGAAGTCACCGGTGCAGTTCGAGTATCAACGCTGATGTTGTCCCAACTCTCTTCTGCTGCAATCCTGGAACCTCTGCCTCAATTCAGCAAGGAAACGCATCCCCTGGTCGCACTCTCTGAGTTATTTCGGCAACACGCGCAGTTTGGAATCGTACGTAATGATGGAATCATCGTCGGAGTCATCCGCCGCAATGTCCTCAGCAATCAGCTGTTGATGGCCCGGAAGGCGCCTGCCACTCCAAAGACGGAATGGGAATTGTAGTGCAGCGACTCGATGTGATTTTCCGAACGGCAATCGTAGTCGAGCTGGTCCTGATTGCCACGACCTGGCGTCTCTGGCTTGGTGCCGCACAGTTCCCTCGTGTTCCCCTTTTTGCAGTCTTCCTTCCGATACCTACGATTGTCGTTCGTATCGTGTCGTTGGCACTTATCGTGGTTTTACTGATCGCTGCCACATCCGACTGGCGTGAACGTTCGATGCCTGGACGGCGGATCTCGGCAGTGATGCTCACACTGGCAGGCCTGGCGGTCTGCTGCAATCAACACTGCCTGCAGCCGTGGCACTGGTTATTCATGCTTACGATGTTGTTCGGCACGATTATTCCGAAGGAAGATCTTTTGGATGTACTCCGGCGGCTGTTGCCGTGCATTTACGTTTTCGCCGCTGTTTCTCGTTTCGGTCCGGACATCGATTCCGGAATGAACCACACAATTGTGTCAGAGTTACTGGACTTTGTTGACCTCACAAGTCTCAGCACATCGAAAGAAATCATGTCCTGGCTGTGTCTTCTCACGACAATGACTGAGCTGACAGTCGGGCTCCTGTTATGGATCTCCCGGACGCAGCAAATCGGCAAGGTAATTGCAGTCACACTGCACCTCGTTCTGATCGCAGCCCTGGGCCCATCGGGACTGAACCAGCTTCCAGCTGTGACCATTTGGAACGTCTTTCTGGCCTTATGGATTATTTTTCTGTTTCCCGGTCCGGTGCAGCATCAGAATCAGACACCACCATCGGCTGCCGTACTTACTACCACGGCCTTTTGTGTGATCTGGTCAATACTTGCGTTGTTTGGTGTCACGGACAACTGGACCGGCTGGCAACTCTATTCCCCTCGTCCGGAAACCATTCAGCTCCAGGTACACTCGGATGCCATTGCTGACTTGCCTGCGTCAGTGGCTCTGTTTGTGTCTGAAACAGATCCCCTCGATGAATGGCATACTGTGCGAATTGATCGCTGGAGCCTGGCTGCTGCAGGCGTCCCCATGTATCCTCAAGCGAGGTTTCAGCTGGCCATCGCTCGGACAGTCATCAGTAATCTGGGCAACGATGACCACGTGAGGATCCGGCTGAGTACGCCAATTGGACCCAGGTGGTGGCAGCGAACGACAGTTGAATTCGCCGGAAAAGCGGCGATCAGAAAAGCCGCAACAGTCTGCTGGCTCAATGCCACAGCCCGGTGATTGCACTGCCTCCAGCTTCAGCGGTGTGTGACAACATGCCCGATGGGAAAAGCCGAAGTGTTCCTGTTTATCGAAACGAGTACCGATTGATCAACTGTTGAACTCTGGACGACGGCCACCAAGTTGTTCTTTCATTCGTGCGACAATACTACTGTGCATCTGGCTGACACGGGATTCCGACAAACCAAGCGTTGTTCCAATTTCCTTCATTGTCAGTTCTTCGTAGTAGTACAGAATGATGATCAGTCGCTCATTCCGATTGAGTCCTCGCGTGACGAGTTTCATGACGTCCAGTTTCTGGATGCCATTTGTTGGATCTTCACCTCTGGCATCTTCCAGAATGTCTACTTCGCGTACATCTTTGTAGCTGTCGGTTTCGTACCATTTCTTGTTCAGGCTCACCAGATTTACAGCACTGGCTTCGGCCTTAAGTTTTTCGAATTCCTGGACCGGAAGGCCCATTTCAGTCGCTATCTCCGCATCCGTAGGCGGACGCCCGACCGTCGCGATGACTGCTTTCCGCGCGGCCTCCAGCTTGCTGGCCTTGCTGCGTACCAAACGAGGAACCCAGTCCATGGTACGCAATTCGTCCAGCATCGCCCCGCGAATACGCGGCACACAGTAGGTTTCGAATTTTACGCCGCGTTCCATATCGTAGGCTTCAATAGCATCCATGAGCCCAAAGACACCAGAAGAAATCAGATCGTTCAGATCGACACCTTCCGGCAGTTTGGCCCACACGCGCTCTGCATTGTATTTGACAAGCGGCAGATACCGCTCCATCAGCCGATTCCGCAGCGCCTGATTCCGCATGTCCTTTTTGAATTCAATCCAGACATGAGCGATATCTTCACTGAGCTTGCTGGTCATTCAATCCTCCATGACGAACATCGCACCAGATACGGTTGCCACCTGGTATCCGATAATTTCGGAACCCTGCCGGCCTCCAATCCAGTAAAACCGGTTCAACGCACCGGGTCTTCGGATTCACCTGACACAGTCCTGACGTGGACTGGTATGAGTCAGATGGTTTCGAGTGCTGCTCTTTTCTCCCGCGATCACTGTTCTACTTCTCAACTTCATCACATCGCAGTGTAAGACCGGCAGAAATTGCCAATCTCGTTTCCCTGCGAGAATGATTTCAGTCAGGCGAGCATTTCCGCGACACCTGTCCTGCTCACCGGCAATCACCGGACCATCACTTAAAATGACGATCCCCGCATAGTGGTACCGACGATCCACCGGTTGATAATTGAGCTGCATTGGAATTGTCCATAGCGATGGAAGACGGAAAAACGGACTTTCTGATTCATCGACATCAGTTCGGCAGAAATAACCGAATCCGTTTTAAACCGTCGGCAGTTTCATCCAACCACACTCCCCATGAGACGCCGTTACACATTTCAAGTCGCACAAATTGCAGAATCAGGACCCACAGGGATTCAAATGAGCGACGTCTCACTGATCGCAATTGGTCACAAAAGCACTGCTGCACCACAAACCGCGACTCAGGCAGTCGGAGTCGATCCGATTGCCGCAGGCAATTTCAGTATCAGCTGTCTGCCCTCTAACACTACCGACCTCATTTCACAGCCGAATCTCCGTCCAAACAGAGAAACCAGGAAATTCAGACAGAATTAATCGGTGCCGAATGACCGGGCAAAGTGAGCCGATGCCAATCTCTGAGTTCCCTAAAAAACCGAATACCAGCCCCAAGTCGGTATTTGACTGCGCTAATTCCTGATACTTTGACGCTGGGGTGGTCCGTGAGTTCATTGACAAGTGTCGCTGACGGACGACATGTTTTGGGGGCGGACTTAAAGGGTTAACAGTGGACGATTTTGCTGGGGTCGATTCGGGAAGTTTGGGAATTTCCACAATCGTCGACGTCTACGATCAGTGCGATCTGTTTGATCTGCTGGACGATGACGCGGTACTTGAGCTGTCGCGACTCGGTGGTTCCACCGGCTTTTCGGGTCTTTCGAGCATCAGAAAATCTACAGGGATCCGTACGCGCCGAATTTTACGAGAGGGTGTTTCCGTCTCGGATCTGGCGATACGACTTTGCGAACGCCTCGAGTACGACGCCAATACAGACCTCCGTGAATGTCATTCCATAATGCTTTGCCATTCGCACACGGACAAGAGTGCCTGCCATCGACTTGCTCGATCGATCGAATCCTCCCTGGCATTGCCATCCGGATTGGTCACCCCCTTTAACTACGGATGCACAGGCTTCCTGAAGCTGCTGCAGGAAGCGAGTGTCGAGTTTAATCACGTACCACCCGGTGGGCGCATTGCCCTTCTGTCAATTGAAACTCCGGAGTTCTGGCACGACGGATCTGACCGATTATTTTGCGGTCTGATTTCCGCAGGCGCGGTTGGCGCTATCCTGGAGCATGACGGCCGAATGCCACTCGATCGTATCGCTACGGATGATTTTTCCATTCCGCAGAATCAACGCCCCAATTCCGATCCACTGTTTCGCACCGACTATTCAGATGGATTCACATTCCGTGGCAGACCAGCCCGTCGCACTGTGATGAGGATGAATCCGGAATCTGTATTCATCAATGCGATTGAGTTGATGCTCGCGAATTTGCGTGCGGCGATGGATTCGTTTGACCCGCAGCCGCACGAACGCGTTGTCGTCATCCCTCATCAACCCAGCGCAAAACTGCTGAAGGCACTTGTTGCCACAGGTCAGCCGGAATTCCCTCAGGTGGAATTCCTTAATAATCTGTCAGAATATGGAAACGTCATCTCGGCATCCGTCCCTACGGTGCTTTCCCGTCTGGACGAAGTACTGGATCAAAACGGACGGAAACCGATGAACGATGGCGATCATCTGGTTCTGCTGGCCGCCGGTATCTGCATGGCCAATATTGCCGACCAGATGTCGGCAGGCTTCGCGCATGTTCGCTGGTCTCGGGTTACCTCTCCTCTGGAACTCCAGTCCGGTGTAACACCACGCCGCGGACATCCGGAACGAACGTCAATGACCGCTTCCACCTGAGACTGTTTTGGTGTGGATACTGTGTTTCCCAGGGAACTCACCCGAGGAAAATACCGAAATCTGTCAGGCTGCGTGTCCTGGCACTCGAATGAGGACCGCCACGTGGCACTGCTTCACGCCTGCTTGTGTCAGCATTCGCACCGCTTCATCACAGGTGGCCCCCGTGGTCAACACGTCGTCGACCAGCAGAATTCGCTTGCCGTATACGATGTGCGAGTCACGAATTCGAAATGAGTTGCGCTGACTCGCCCGTCGGTTGGAAACAGACGCCCGTTTCTGGAGTTGTGTGCCTCTTGACCTTCGCAGGATATTTACGTCGACTGGCTTTTTCAGTGATTGGCCGATCTCCGATGCGAACAAAGCTGCTGGATTGAAGTTGCGCATGATCCGCCGGTGCCAGATCTGGGGAATCGGAATGATGCGATCAATATTCAGAGACCGAAGTTGCCCGGTACGAACGTCAACGAATACCTTTGCCAGTGTCCGAATATTGTTTGAAGAAGACGACCACTTTCCTTTTAACAGCAGTGTCTGCAGGGCTCCTTCGTACATTGCCAGACACGTCACGGATTTGAAACAAAAACGTCGCCCTCGACAGTGTGGACATTTTCCTGAAGGGTCGGCATGGGGCCCCAAAGAGGCACCACAGTTTCGACAGGGCACCATCTCCGGCGGATTCACAATCTCAAGACAATCGATACAGATTGTCGGTGGCACGTTGTCCGGATTGCTTTCCGTAGCAGCCCGGCAAAGCAGACATTCTGATGGCAGCAGCCACTCAAGGAAGTCCCGGGATGTCCCTCGAAACAAAGATCGCAGCACTTGGCGAATCCTTCAATCCCCGTTAAACCACTCGCGCAGAGTCCGGACGATTCTACCCGGTTCTTCAGCACCAATCACAGCCGACGAGACTGCAATTCGCCTGGCACCAGCTTCAACAACCCGTTCGACTCGATTCTGATCGATTCCACCAATCGCCAACCAGGGCTTCGTCACACACTTTGCAGCATCCAGTAACTCCAGTCCTGCAATGCTGTCGAATTCTTTAGTAATGGACGGAAAGACCGGTCCAACCCCCAGGTAGTCCGCCGCTCGCGCATCCGCTGATTCGATATCTGCAGCATTGTGGGTCGACAATCCAATCAACAAATCGGGACTAATCAGACGGCGGATATCTCGCACCTGACAATCGTGCTGTCCCAGATGGACTCCATCTGCTCCGCTGAGGTAAGCCACATCCGACCGATCGTTCACAATGCACAAAGCATTTGCCTCATGACAGACTTGGGCCAGCCATTCAGCTCGCAACAGAAGCTCCTGGTCGTCCAGATTTTTCTCACGTAGCTGAATCATGTCTGCTCCTCCCTGCAGGCACGATTCGACAACCTGTTTCCAGGCATGCCGACATCCTTCTTCCGTCACCAACACACAAACGTTGACCCGCCGGAGCCGCTGTCGTCGGAAATCGTTGCAGTCGCCTCTCATCAGCATGCGTTGATGTATCTCATATGCCCGGTATCGCAGTTGCTTCATTTCGCCTGAAAAATCAGGGCTGATCAGTTTGCCAAATTCTTCGAGGCTCCGGAGAGACTCCTGAACTCTTTTTGAATTGGCATGTACGATGTCCATTGTCCCGTGGCGAATTCGTTCCACAGATCCCGTAAGCTCCGTTCCAAAATCTCCCGAGACATCCCGTTCTGCCACGATGGAATGACTCTGAGCACGATCCGCTCTGACCGTTGCCAATTTTTGCTCCAACACCGCCAGACGGTGCCGGAAATCCTTCAACTCGCGTATCAGCGCGGCATCGTCCATTACAAAACGCGCACAATCCTCCAATACACGAATTCCTTCCCTCGCTCGATTCATACAGGCATCCAGCACACGTGCTGGTGTGTAAGGCATTTCGCTCGACATTCTGAATTGCTCAACGTTTGAAACGTCTTCTGCTGATTCGAGAGTAAACGGAACCGTGATTGGTTCGGCAGCCATTTCCGATCTGGTGCAATTCGCCAGCATGAGCTCCGCTGTAACACCCTGTTGATATAAAGTTCGACAAACCGGTGTATTGAATTGCAGTATCGCCGCAAGAAGATGTTCACTGGAAATGCCTTCGGACCGCAGATCCTGGCGAGCAATTCGTCGTGCTTCAGCAACGATCCGGGCCACCGCAATCGGGAGACGCTGTATCATCTCGGCAGCTGAAACATCACCGGCAGCGTCGATATCCGTCACGCTGGACAATTCTTTTGCCGGGGCGGAGCAATGTGATCCGACGTTTGCCGGGGTCACACCTGCGGATCTCAACAAAGATCCCGCCAGGGATTCTTCATCAAGAAGAGAACAAACCAGTTGTGCTGCGCACTCAGCGAGGTCTTCCGATCGACAGGAGTCTGCAACGTACTGCAGAATTCTGGACACAGACGGTGTCAGCAGGAGATCTCCATGATCACAACGCAATTCAATATCTCCAAACAACTGTCCAATTTTGTGCATACAGACACGTCAGATCATTCGACCTGGACTCGAACAGTCAGTTTTCAGCGTCCCCAATGTCGGTTGTCCCGGCAAAACATCAGAAATCTGCCGAAAAAAAATGACTGGCAAATCCCATTGTCACCTGTCCGAATTGTGGAAGACGCCGAACAAGTGTTTCGGCCAATCTTGTCGATCCTCGCCGTGAGTCATAGAATTCGGCATGTAATTCGCGGAATCAAACGATTTCAGAGCTGGCTGCCACAGTGGCGGTTAGGTCGTGGAGATTAGTTATAAAGTGGGGTTGAAAGGAACCTAATGATTTCAACGGATGTAGCCACAGAATTCACAGGGTGACTCAATGCGGTAAGCTATTGTTCTCCCTGTAACCGATATCGAACCTGCGGCAATTCTTTGTGCACACGGGTTAATCCGGATCCGGTACAAAATCTGGCGCTAGATTGACTGTAATCGGCCACAGTTTCAACCGTCGACCACCGACGGACCCAGACAAATCATCAGCCTGGACAGTTCCAAGAGCTGACAAGCTTGTTGTTGAGACACTCTTTAACGAGATGGAAATCGAATGTACGAACGATTTACCGACCGGGCACGCAAAGTGATGCAGCTGGCCAATCAGGAAGCCCAGCGATTCAATCACGAGTACATCGGTACAGAGCATGTTCTGCTGGGACTCGTCAAAGAGGGTTCCGGTGTTGCTGCGAACGTCCTGAAGAACCTGGACATTGACCTCCGCAAGATTCGAATCGAAGTCGAGAAGATTGTTCAGACCGGCCCTGACATGGTCACGATGGGCAAACTCCCGCAAACACCACGGGCAAAAAAAGTCATCGAATATGCGATGGAAGAAGCGCGTAATCTGAACCATAATTATGTTGGCACGGAGCATCTGCTGCTGGGTCTGCTACGCGAGCAGGAAGGCGTCGCCGCTCAGGTCTTAATGAATCTGGGAATGAAACTGGAAGATGTTCGTGACGAAGTCCTCAACCTGCTTGGACACGGACTGGAGGCAGCCGAGGCTGGAGGCGGAGGCGAACGCACTGAGGGCGGTTCCCAGCGAAGCGGGAGCCGCAGCAAAACCCCGGCCCTCGACAGCTTCGGTCGTGATCTGAGCGAACTCGCACGGCAAAAAAAGCTGGATCCGGTGATTGGCCGTGAGCGCGAAATTGAACGTGTGATTCAGATCCTCTGCCGTCGTCAGAAAAACAATCCGGTGCTGCTGGGTGAAGCGGGTGTCGGAAAAACTGCCATCGTGGAAGGATTTGCGCAGATGGTCGTTGACGGAAATGTTCCCGATCTGCTTGCTGACCGTCGCATCATTGTTCTGGATCTGGCAATGATGGTCGCAGGCACAAAGTACCGTGGTCAGTTCGAAGAACGTATCAAGGCCGTAATGAATGAAGTACGACGAGCACGCAATACCATTCTGTTCATTGACGAGCTGCACACTCTTGTCGGGGCTGGTGGTGCCGAAGGCGCTATTGACGCATCCAACGTTTTGAAACCAGCACTCAGTCGTGGTGAGTTGCAGGTGATCGGAGCCACAACACTGGATGAGTACCGCAAGTACATCGAAAAAGACGGAGCACTGGAAAGACGTTTCCAAACGGTAATGGTCAATCCACCGTCACCCGAACAGGCAGTGGAAATCCTCAAGGGCCTGCGCGAACGTTATGAAGAACATCACCGAGTGCAGATTACAGATGATGCACTCGAAACGGCTGTCGAAATGTCGACCCGTTACATCACGTCCCGCTGTCTGCCGGACAAAGCGATCGATGTGATTGATGAGTCGGGCGCGCGCATTCGTCTGAAGTCCATGGTACGTCCCCCGGATCTCAAAGAGATCGAAGACGAGATTCAGCGGCTGAATCAGGCCAAGGAAGACGCCGTCGCAGAACAACAGTTTGAGAAGGCTGCCTCGTTGCGCGATCAGGCCGATAAGCTCCGGCGAAAAAAAGACCAGCTGACCGAAGAATGGCGTGAAAAATCACGCAAGACAGACGGTGTGGTGGATGCGGAGGTGGTTGCCGAAGTGGTCGCCAAGATGACCGGAATTCCACTCACTCGACTCTCCAGCGAAGACGCCGTCCGACTCCTGCAAATGGAAGACGAACTTCACAAACGTGTTATCAGCCAGGATGAAGCGATCACTCAGATCTGCAAGGCAGTCCGACGAAGCCGCAGCGGCCTGAAGGATCCCAAACGACCAACGGGTGCCTTTCTGTTTTCCGGCCCCACTGGTGTCGGTAAGACGCTGCTGGCCAAGACCCTGGCGGAATTTATGTTTGGGGACGAAGAAGCACTGATCCAGATCGACATGTCCGAGTACATGGAAAAACACAACGTCAGCCGCTTGATCGGAGCTCCTCCTGGATACGTGGGATATGAAGAGGGCGGTCAACTCACCGAAAAGATACGACGCCGTCCTTATGCCGTCGTATTGCTGGATGAAATTGAAAAAGCTCATCACGATGTCTTTAACATGTTGCTGCAGATCATGGAGGAAGGTCATTTGACCGACAGCTTCGGTCGGACGATCGACTTTAAAAATGTGATTGTCATCATGACCACCAATGCCGGGGCCAGCCAGATGGCTCACGGCGGCAGCATGGGACTGCACACTCTGCGTGAAACCAATGATGAGCAGTCATATGACGACATGAAGAAGAATCTGATGCACGAACTGCAGAAACAGTTCAAGCCGGAATTCCTCGGACGCCTGGACGAAGTCGTCGTCTTCCGCAAGCTGACCCGAGCAGAACTCATGGAAATCGTCGACATCGAACTTGCCAAAGTCTACGACAGACTTATGGAACGAGGCCTGCGTCTGATTCTGACCGACGAAGCACGCGGATTCATTATTGACAAGGGTGAAGTTGACGACGGTCTGGATTACGGTGCTCGACCACTGCGACGGAGTGTTGAGCGATTTATCGAGGATACACTGTCGGAAGAACTGCTGCGGGGTACATTCGAAGGAAAAAATGTCATCAACGTGTCTGTAACTGAGGTCGGAGATCAAAAGCAACTGAGGTTTGATGGCGACTTTGAAGAACCAACCGAAGCAGCCGAAGAAGGAGAATTGGCTGGAGTCGGATCCAGTGATGAATCAACGGATGATCAATAGTCAACAGTGATGACTACGGTCTCTGACAAAAAAATCATCGAGTCCCCGGTCCCCTGACCGGGGACTTTTGAGTTATCAGAGGTTGCGATTCGACGCATTTTTCACTTCATTGTCCTGTTTTCTTCCAGGATTCCATTAACCATCGCGAATTGGAAACTGCAGGGATGTTTTCTTGAATCTTTAAGACTGGTGACTGCGGAACGGGCACGTGGAAACTCCTGTTCACTAGGTTGATGCCTTCCTCGATCGGAGCCGAACGTTGAAACTCCGCCGTGTCATGCTCGGATTCGCTGGCTGGCTGACAGCAATTGTCGCCGTCTGCCTGTTAACACACGCCAGGCTTGCTCGTCAGTCCGGCAGTCTGGCGGAATTGTCACGGGATCTTTGCAGCTGGGTCACCGGTGCCCGGAAGGTCGAACTGGCGGAATCTTCTGTGCCGCTGCTGATTGCATTGAACGACCCCGTGTTTGTTGCCACGACTGACAACCGATTTCTACAGGCAGGATATGTCTCAAGTACCGACGGGACCCGAGCACGCAATCCGATTTCCGTACAATCAGCGCAGATGGTGATCTATGACAGCGCATTCAAACAGTTTCCCAACGGCTGCCACCTGGAGTACTACACCACACCGATGAACCTTGAATGGGTCATCACCATGTTGATTCCCCCGGAACGCCGCCTGGAGATTGCGGCGTTGATCCGAAATGAATGGGATGTGCATGAAGAGCTTGTGATGGAACAGCTGGAACCGGTGGTTAAAGAAACGATGCATCGAGCTATAAGTGCTGTCGAATCAGAGCTGCCCGGAATCATCAACAATCATCGAGAAGACTTTCGGCGTCTGGGAGATCGATTCCAGTCAGAAATCCTGACTCAACAGCTTGTCCCGCTCGTCCAAGACGAGATCCTGCCGATCATTAAGGAAGAGACTCAACCTCTTGCGATGGAAATTGGCAATGCTCTGTGGAATCGCGTCTCATTGACGTCATTCGCACTACGCTACCTTTACGATGCTTCCCCACTCCCGGAACGCAACGCCGTCCGGACGGAATTCCAGAGGTTTATTGACCGAGAAGCGGTGCCGGAACTGGAGGCTCGTACTGATGAATTCATTGCGGTTACCGGAAAGATCATCAA
>JAKVAY010000055.1:0-46284 GCA_022447185.1 Fuerstiella sp.
TTCCGGCAGTTGCTGAAGTTGGTTCTGGAGCGCCAAGTTCTGTTTTGTCAAATCATCGGTGGCATCCACGTCTGACGTTGCCTGAGTCAGGAGTCCGAGAATCTGCTCACGCGTCGCTTCATCGACATTTGTCTTTTCGGTGGCCGATGTCAGCCCGCCAATCTGTTGACGTAACGCCTGGAGCGGATCGACCGGAGGAGCCAGATCCTTCGCATCCGGATGGCTCTCCTGAGTCGGTTCCGGGGTTTGAATCTCAGCAATCTGTCCGGAAACAGCTGATGTCGCCAGGACGACTACGATCAGACCGGTGGCTGTAACGACAGACGCGAATGATCGGGACTGCGTGTCGTTTCGCCCGGGGACCGTCGTTGCGGTGCTCGCGGATTGTGATTTCCCGAATATTATCTGCTGCAGTCCGTGCATTGCAGGATGCCTTCAGGGGCGCCAACTCAGGACAAAACTGTCCACGTTTCATGTCGTCATCAGGACGGAGGTTGAGGTCATCGTCTGCGGTGTCGTCGGAAAAAATCAGTGACGGCAAACGGCGAACCAACACACCGTAGACGTGAGTTGTAGTTCAGCAGTGCAGGAATTCAACACGTGGGGCGGAATTCGGTGTATTCGGCAAGTGACAGACGAGAATTTACCCAGGCGAGCAGGAGAGAGAAGTTCCCTGTTTATGAAGCAGACATTAACTCGGGAGTTTATAATTCTCAGTTCGCCGGAATGGTTTTACAGACCGCCTGCCAGGCTGAGAATCGTCTCCATTCGATCAGTGGCGTGTTCAATGGATATTACCGCCTGCTGGAAATTCGTGTGAGTTGACGCGCGCCAGGCGTTTTCGCGGAACTGACTGACTGCCTTTCGGAGTTTGCCGATCTTCTTGCCGGCGAAGCGAAAATAGGCAACCGGATCGTCGATCTTGTTCTCAATCGCCCGACTCATATCAAACACGGCTCGTACAATTTCCATCAGCTCCGGAAAGTCATCCACTTCATCACAATGCTTGATGAATGTCCGCACCATCCAGGCATGAGCCATCGTTTTCTGGAATTCACCAGCCAGGCTGGTCAGGGTTGGAGCTTGTTCGTTTTCAACTGTCATGACAAAACCGGGGTACTAATCTTTGTCGACTGCAGATCCGGCCGTCCAAAGAACGTCGTCTGCTCCATCCGCATTTTCACGTCTTGCCAGTACAAACAACAAATCTGAAAGGCGATTCAGAAAGATACCGACTTCCGCGTTGGTACAGGCTGATTCACTCGACTCAATTAGTCGCAGAAACTCCAGTTCGGCTCGACGACATACGGACCGTGCCAGGTGCAGGGCGGCAGCCGCCGGACGGCCACCTGGCAGAATAAAGCTGGTCAGAGGATTCAGGTTCACAGTCGTTTCATCAATTCGGGCTTCCAGCCAGACAGAGTGGTGCTTTGCAATTCGCAGACATGGATCAGCTGACGGCCCGACCGGAATCGGGCTGCAAAGATCGGCACCCAGATCAAACAGGAGTTGTTGAATTCGGCTGAGCAGCTGCCGGAGATCCGAATCTTTGGAAAGTGAAATTGCCGTCCCAAGATGACAGTTGACTTCGTCGACAGCTCCCATGACGACTATCCGCTGCGAAGTCTTGTCGACACGGTTTCCGTCACCGAGAAATGTTTTTCCGGAATCACCCGAGCGAGTGTAAATTCGATCCAGTCGCACCATGACTCTGATCAGTTGCGTCGTAGTCTTGCGCCAATGACTTTTACGTCGGCCATCATTGCCTCACGTGCTTCTTCAAGTCCGGCAATTGTGGGCGAACCGGCCTTCATATAATCGATTACGTGTGCCTCGGCTTTCATAAATTCTTCACATGCCTGTGGGATCTCTGAAGCTACATCCAGTGGAATTGTTGTGACACCGTTGCAGTCTCCATGAAGCAGATCGCCTGGATAGATGCTTATTCCTCCAACGTTGACCGGCACATTCACTGACAACATGTGACAGGCACCGTGCGAACAACAGGTTCCGGCGGTGAATGCCGGAAAATCCAGCGCGTCGACCTGATCCAGATCGCGGCCGGTTCCCGACGTGATGAGACCGGCCGCACCAAACGCCTTATATGTCGAACACATCACTTCGCCGAATGTCGCGGCTGCTGACGGAACATCCAGGTCCTGAAATACAATTACAGCCGGTGCGTCCATCGATTCAATACATTCCAGCTGTGCGTCCATACTGCCGTAAACATCTCCACTTTTCGGAGGTGAAAGAGCTCTGAATTCAGTCGTGAGTGCAAGTCCCACCATCGGTGGCAATCTCGGAAAACAGGCCTGGATTGTCTGATCCATGTACCCCGTACTGCGCGGACGAATGGCAAATAGCTCGATGACATTGCAAACGGTTGGAGTATCAAACTTCCGAAGTCCGTCCAGTGTTTCGGCAGAAATGGTCACGTTGAGATCCTTGGATGGGGTACTGGGTTGATGTGTTCAGAAGGTTTTGACTGACGAATCACGAACCGTCAGGCGATGGTTGACGTTTCATCATAACGCCTGTGTCTGCCGTCACCTGTCGGCGGGGCGTTAAACGATTCAAAACGATCAGGTTCGACGTTTGCTATTGCGAATCCGCCATCTTCCTGATCGCGACATTCCTGAACTCAACAGGATCGCTGTGGCCCGCGAAGCCGAAGTATCCCGAAGTCCGATCTTTGCCTGGGTGTGGTGAATCTTTCATGTATTCCGTCACGGCAGCAAGATCCGTATCAACAATCACCGCACCATTCAGTTCTACCTGAATTCGGGATCCGTCCACAACGACCTGCTGGTAGTTCCATTCCCCTGTCGGACGCAGGTATCCACGTCGAGCGGCCGTCATTCCGTAAGCCGATCCATGATACTGGCGGTCGTCGAGATTGGCATATTTTTCATGCGTCGAATCAAGGACCTGTAACTCACACATGGCATGGTATGCCGGATCGCCCTGGAGTGGAGAACGGATTGCCAGACCGTTGTTGCCACCCGGTGGCAGTCGGAACTCAAGCCGGGCGATAAAATTCGAGTATTCGTTTTCCGTGAGCAACAGTCCGCCATGCCCGTCGCGACAACGGATCGCCCCGTTGACGACTTCATAGTCGTCCACAGCACCCTGCCATCCGGAAAGATCCTTGCCATTGAAAATAGAAGTGAAAGCCTGTCCCTGGTGTGTGGCCAGAAACGTGTTGGCTTCGTTGCTGCTCAGTTTCCTGATCGCCATATGACGCCAGCGAATTTCTCCTCCGTGTGTTTGCAAAACGACTGGACCGTCCACTGGAAGCGGAGAGCCACGATCGAAATAATTTTCCATAATCACGTTGTCAACGACATGCTGACCATTCAGCCATACGGAGGTTCTGCATCCCACCTGAATAACGCGGAACGAATTCCATTCACCCATCGGACGGTCGGCCAGAAACAGCGGGTCTTTGCCTGGCCGACCAGGGGAATTATTCCACAGGCCGCCACTTCCAAGGTCGGCGCCAATGGCGAATTTACGTGGATCTGTAAAGTCCCAGATCTGAACCTGGGGGCAGCCCTTGAGATAAATTCCGCTGTCAGCACCTGCCACCGTCTTGTATTCCAGGAGCAGTTCGAAGTCGCGGTAGTTGCCATCGGTGGCCAGATATTTGCCGTGACCGTCATTGACGAGTTCACCATTTTCCACGGACCAGTGCTTTTCCGCATCGGCCGTCCATTCTGCAGTGACCTTTCTGAATTCATCCGGCGCTGCATCCCTGTATTTTGTCATGGCCTCGTGATCCCAGCCGTGCAGGCCATCCAGGTTCACTCCATTAAACAGTGTCTGAAATCCAGCAGGTGGTTCTGCTGCTGAAACGCTTGTGAAACATACAGTTGTGGAGATCAGGGCAAGTGAGCAACAAAGGAAACGCATGAGTGCGAACTCCGAGGATCAGGAAATGGAGGCAGCGATCAGGAAAATGAAACGGCGGGACTTAGTTCAGTCAAAGCCTACAAAACAGACAGGATCGATACCGTTCGGTGGGTTCATAAACGGCTAAATCATTCGATTTGTTACTTTTGGACCGAGTGCTCGGCAGGAAACAGACTATCAACACATCGTATGACAACTGAACACGCTCATTGTGACCATTCGCTGAATTCAACGGTAGCAAAAACCCAATGGAACCGGTGGAACGTGGTTTAGATCACCATGCCGCCATCGACATTTAACGTTGCACCGGTTGTGAATGAACTGGCATCAGATGCAAGATAAACAGCGGCACCCGTCAGTTCGTCCGTATTTCCCACGCGGCCAAGTGCTTTCAGAGAAGCCATCTGTTTTTCCATTTTTGGATCCGACCACAACGCTTCACTGAGTTTCGTGCGGATCACGCCCGGACAGATACAGTTGACACGAACATTCTGCGCCCCCAATTCCCGCGCCATCACCTTTGTGAGCATAATGACGCCGGCCTTGGTGATTGAATAAATACCCTGCATCGGCAAAGCTGTTTGACCCGCGATTGATGCAATATTAATGATCGAGCCCCCGTCCGAAGCCGCCATACTGCGGACGACGAGTTTGGAGAGCAGATAGGGCCCCTTCAAATTGACTTCCATTGTCTTGTCCCACGCAGCTTCTTCAGAATTGATGATGGGACCGTAGTACGGATTCGTACCCGCGTTGTTGACCAGAATTCCGACGGGACCGAATCGATTTTCTGCGTCGGCAATCAGACGTTCCAGATCCTGCGTCTTTCCGACGTGTGCTGCCACACCCTGGATGCTGTCACTGAACTCATCCAGTTCAGCCACGGCTCTGTCCACGTTGTGCTGCTTCCGGCTGCAGATCGTCACATTCGCGCCGGCTTCGAGATACCCCTGCGCTATGGCCAGTCCGATTCCTCTTGTCCCTCCGGTGATAATGGCGTTGCGACCGCGAAGTAAAAAACGATCTGTCATCGACTGGCTCTGGTCGGGTTTGAGTGGCGGGGTTTTTGTGTCACCGTACTGCTGGAGGGCTGCTTTGACTCGGTGTTTTCCGGTTGTTAACGTTCGAAACCGCTTGTCACGTGAGATTCTAGAAGCCCGGCGCGCGATCAGCAAACCGATCGCACCGCATTACCTCCGGGGCTTCGCATTCATTGCGTCCGGTCCCCTGAGGAAATTTCATGAGCGAGCTTATTCAGGTTGAGGTCAGGGACGATGTTACCGTCATTTCGCTCACAAATCCGCCAGTCAACGCGCTGAGCCAGGCAGTCTGCAGAGCCGTCTTTTCAGCAGTCGAAGACGCTGCACGCGCGGATGATGTCTGTGCGATCATTATTACGGGGGCAGGAAAGACCTTCTCCGGTGGAGCTGATATCAGTGAATTCGGTTCACTGCAACAGAGCACATCGGATTCCGAATTTCCTATACATTCGATGATCAATGGCATCGAAAACTGTTCCAAACCTGTGATTGCCGCAATTCATGGCAACGCTCTTGGTGGTGGCCTGGAAACAGCCATTGGGTGTCATTATCGGATTGCAGTGGCGGATGCCCGCGTCGGATTTCCGGAAGTTAATCTGGGTCTGATTCCCGGCGCGATGGGGACTCAGCGTTTGCCGCGACTGTGTGGTCTTCCGAAGGCTGCTGAAATTTGCGCGAGCGGCGAAATGATTCCCGCTCGCGTTGCTCATGAACTTGGCATCATCGATCGAATTACTGACGGCGACTTACTGGATGACGCTCATGAATATGCGCGCGAACTCGTCGGAATGGGCGATGCTCCCCGGAAAACCAGTGAGATAACCGATCGCCTCGGTGATATCGCTGAAAATGCGATCGCACTGGAACAGCTTAGAAAAGTCGTAAGCAAACGAGCACGCGGCCAGGAGTCACCATTTCGATGTATCGAGGCTGTCGAAGCGGCTGGCCAAGGTTCTTTTGAAGACGGTTCTCAGAATGAGTTTCGAATCTTTGCGGAATGCCTGCAGAGCACTCAGTCCCAGGGGCTTATTCATGCGTTCTTCGGAGAACGAGCTGTGAGCAAAGTGCCGGGTATCACAAAGGACACACCGCGTCGTCCCGTCGATTCGGCCGCAGTCATTGGTGCAGGCACCATGGGCGGCGGAATCACGATGGCTTACGTAAATGCCGGAATCCCTGTCATCATCAAGGAAGTCAGTCAGGAACAGCTGGAGAAGGGGATTGAGAGAATTCGTCAGACATATGGAATTTCTGTCAAACGCGGCCGGATGGCCGAAGCGGATGTTGACCGGAAAATGACGATGATCACAGGTACCACGGACTATGCCCGGATTTCGGACGCCGACATCATTGTCGAAGCTGCCTTTGAGGGAATGGACCTTAAAAAACAGATTTTTGGTGAGTTGGACCGAATTGCGAAACCCGGGGCGATCCTGGCATCAAACACTTCCACGCTGGATATCGACGCAATTGCCGCAGTTACCGGTCGTCCGGAAAGCGTGATTGGTCATCATTTCTTTAGTCCTGCGAACGTCATGAAGCTGCTGGAGATGGTTCGCGGGAAAGAAACAGCTGACGACGTCATTGCAACATCCATGGATCTCGCAAAGCGTCTTAGGAAAGTTGGTGTGCTGGTTGGTAACTGCTTTGGCTTTGTCGGTAACCGAATGTTCTGGCCATACCAGCGGGAAGCCCAGTTTGTGCTGGAGGAAGGTGCCACGGTCGCACAGGTGGACAACGCACACCTGCAATTCGGGATGGCAATGGGGCCTCACGCTGTCTCTGACCTCTCCGGCATTGATGTTTTCTGGCGGATCAATCAGGAGATCAAAGATACGATTCCCATAGGAATGCGCCAACCACTTGTCAGCGACAGGCTGTACGAACTGGGACACTATGGACAGAAAATCGGCGCCGGCTGGTACAGGTATGAAGGGCGCAACGCCATCCCGGACCCCGAAGTCCAGCAATTGATCGAGTCCTGTGCCGCTGAGGCTGGGATTGCACGGCGTGACGTCAGCGATGAGGAAATCATCGAGCGTACGATGTTTTCAATGGCCAATGAAGGTGCACTGATTCTGCAGGAAGGGATTGCCATGCGATCTGTCGACATCGACATTGTCTATCTTTACGGCTACGGATTTCCGGCATGGCGCGGGGGCCCCATGAAGTATGCGGATACCGTCGGGTTGAAAAAGGTCTATGACAGAATCTGTTACTACCGGGAAGCCCATGGTTTTTGGTGGGAACCTGCTCCGCTGCTCAGGGAGCTGGCGGAGAGCGGAGGCACATTCAGCGGCTGGTCCGCGTCCTGAGTCAAAACGATCTGTGATCTGTCTGCACAGGTGCCGACCGCTCGTGTGGTCCGGAAGCACCGGAAGACTTTGGATGAAAGGATGACGCGTATGTCGGCGATCAGTTTCGGTTGAAGGCCTTGAGTGGATTCGATCAGCAACTCAGCCCGTAGACGCCATGATGCTTTAAGGATGCCCCTTACCCAGATGGGACGACCGGTAAACTTTTTTACCGATTGCAGGGATTCATCGGCAGGCCTCGCTGGTTTCGGCGACACCGGGTACCTCAGGTAAACGCAATTCAGGTCGGTGCGTTCCTCACGTCGATGACAGGAAGTGTATTCTCGTCTCTGTGTGAGTTCACGGCATGGATGTTGACGAAGACGTAACGGCAGGAACCTCACCGGAGGTCCCTACAGCGGGCAGGCGATTCCGGAACGGAGTCTGTGTGCTGGCGATCATCGCGCTGTTGCCGAGTACGATAACGGTTACAGGAATTACCGCTCGTGGTTTGAACTGGTTCTGTCCGCAGATTGCTGCCGTAACCAGTTTTGATCGTCTGTCCCTGCACTGGTGGGCACCGATCGAATGTACGGGGCTGCGAATCGACAACACCCGGGAATGGTCACAGCCAGTTCCACCGCTGATGACGGTCCGACGGATAACGACTCAGCAGCCCCTTTGGAAGATCGGGTGGAATCTGGGTCACGGTATCGATGTGATGCTGATCGATCCCGAATTGAATCTCGTCAATTCGATGGACGGATCCAATCTCAAGGATGCGATCGAAGACTTCATTGGTAAAGAAGGCTCGAACAGCTCCGCCGTTCCCTTTCGGATTGCCGTACACGATGGATGCATCAACGTCGCCAAAACTGATTCACTCGCACGGTCTTCGGAAGATCGTGCCACTTACACTGTGGACAGACTGGTTTCCGGCATTCACTGTGAATTTTCCACACTGGATTCAACCAGTTTTCTGCCCGAAATTTCGCTCGTCGCCATGATTGGCAAGGATCAAACGGATTTTATCGGAACACGTGAACGGTTGCCCACATCCGGTACCACGGTGAATCCTCGAATCGCAGCGCGGCTGGAGCACCTCGCAGCTGACTTTCAACCGTTCCGGCTTGATACGCCAGGTGGTGAATCAGAATTTTCAGATCGTCCGACAGTCCGGATCAAACTTGGTGCCGACAGTCACGAATCACAGCGGGCCCTGCGATTCGTGGCCAGAGAGATCGACCTTGAGGAACTGGAACCGCTGATCGCCCAGTTGATTCCCGGAGTCCGATGTCGAGGTCTCGTGTCGGTTCAGGGCGAAGCACTGATGCCGGGCACCTCACTTGTCGAGGGAATTGCCTTACGCGGTGCTTTTCGCGCAGCTGACGTTGGTTGGCGTCAGTCGACATGGAACAGCGAAGAGGCGGTGGTGATGTCCACGGCATCAGCGGACTGTGCCATAGCAGTCGCTGAAGACGGGATCATCGTACAGACGCTCTCAGCGAAGTGTCCGTTTGCTTCGCTCAATGGTGGCGGCGAAATCCGGCTGCCGGCGAAACAGTTGCTGAAATCGATCATCAGGTCATCATCGGGTTCAACAGATGATCGCAGGTCGGTCGTACCGAGTATCGAAGCCTCGGCAGCGGGTCAGGTGAATATCAGAGGACGTGTTGACCTTGTGGAGTTATCCCGCATGTTGCCCCGCACCCTGCACCTTCGTGAGGGACTGCAATTGCAGGAAGGTTCGCTGCGTTTTGCGATGAGAACACAGTTACAGTCAACCGGCGGCCCGGCCTCCGGAAATCTCGACTGGCAGGCCGTTTTGGAATCTGCACCGATTGTGGCAACTCACAATCACCGCACGATTCGCTGGGACTCACCCATACGGTTGCAGTGTTTCGGCCCGTTTCGAATGTCTCAGACACAGCTGAGAGTCGCAACACTGTCAGCTGACTTCGGACAGCTTCAGTTGAAGCCGGTGAGTGACACTCTGAATCTTCACGGTCGTATCAACGTGGACCGACTCTGGAGTCATTTGGATCAATTCATCGACAGTACGCCTCCGGGCATTCAGGGGGAAGTCAGGATTGATGCTGCTTTCGGAATGCCATCCTCGGCCGGGATCAGGCTTCGAAATGTGAGAATTCTGGGAGACAACCTGCGCATCGAATCATCAAAACTCATTGTGCGCACGGATCAGCCGCTGCTCAAGATGCTGGATGGGCAGTTGACCGTCAACGGTACCGGGGCGACGGTGCGGAGCCTGACCGATCCGTGGACTGAACTCAGTTGGCTGGCTCCGGATTCACAGGTCTTCGTGCAGATGGATGCGGCACCACCACGACGTCTGACGGTTGTTGGCGAAATCCGACCGGGACCGACTGCCTCTGTTTCGCCGGGTTTTGGGACACGTTCTTCCGCTATGTCATTCAATCATGTCCAACTCACGCTGGACATCGATACGGACTCACAGGCAGATCACTATGTGATTCGAAACGGCCGACTGCGGATACCCGGCATTGATGCACAGCTCAGTGGAACGCTCGAAGCGACCGAGGAATGGATGACGACACAGTTGATGATCGACGCTGACTACGACCTGGGTGTTCTCAGCAGGATGGCGTTTGGTGATTCGGCGGAGAAAGTTCATCTGTCCGGACAAAATCAGACTCGTTTCATCGTGCGAGGCGCACCCGCGTTCTGGGACGGCTCCGGTCCTGCCAAAGCTCAGAGATTTGAAATCACAGGCGAACTCGGCTGGGACTCAGCCGATGTGTATGGTCTGGAACTCGGACCGGCAGTCGTGCCGGTTCGCCTGAATCGCGGAGAAGTTCAAACTGAAACAATTCGCTGTACACTCAATGGAGGACAGCTTACGACAATGGTCAACTATGACCTGCGTCAAAACCACTTGGCACTGGCATCCGGAAGCCGAGTGGAAAACATTGCGGTCACGGAAGAGCTGGCGAGTCACTGGCTTGGCTATGTTGCCCCATTTCTGTCTGACGCGACCGACGTTCGGGGTTCTGTTTCGGCCAGACTGAATCAATTTCACTTAACGGCGGACCGTCCTGAAGCCAGTGACATAAGAGGAATCGTTACGGTGCACGAGATTGGAGCCAGTCCTGGAAAATCTCTGACGACGTTGCTGAACATGTTGCGATCGGATGGTCGATCACAGGCTCATGATCTGACTGTACCGAATCAGCAGATCCAGTTCGAACTCAGAAACGGGATGATCACTCACGATCAACTTCTGCTCACTCTGTCTGGATACGATCTGAAGAGTCGGGGATCCATCGGTCTCAATCAACAACTTAACCTGATCGTCGACCTGCCACTGGAAAGATCCAGTGGCAGGCAGTCCGGACGGTCTGTGCCGATTCCGGTGCGCGGCACTGTGGCTCAGCCGAGTATTGACATGTCCCGCCTGATGCGGGATACCGGTACTCAACGAATTCAGGGTGAAATCAAACGGCAGCTGAATCGTCTGTTCAACGGGCTTCGATGATCGATGTGCCTGTTCTGTTTTGGCTGACGATGCAGGGTTCCATGTTTCCGGTCGGGTGACAAGCTGGTAGACCGTATTCCTGCAGACAGGCACTTCGTTCTTCGGTATTCGTCTTGTTCCGATACTCGACGCAACGGGATGTCGGTGATGATGTCATCGGCATGATCGCCGGCATCCGGGCCCCATGACTGGAGATGCAAATTCGGGACTGGCAGGACAAGTCAGAAATGCGTCGTTATGCTTAGTGTCGGGAGTCGGCATATCGCTGGTAATGGATTATCCGTCGGATGCGATGATGTCGTCGACTATCATATCGGACATGTAAATCAATCACAGAATGACCTGTGGCCTGAGCGAGGAACCGGTTCATTGGCCGAGAAACGAGACTTTGATGAATTTCTGGAGAAATTCCATCGCCACCACGAAGTGATGGTTGAGGAACTTCACAAGGTGATCATCGGGCAGGACGCTGTTATTGACCAGATTCTGGCGGCGATCTTCACCGGCGGGCACTGCCTTCTGGTTGGTGTGCCAGGGCTGGCCAAGACTCTCGTTGTCAGCACGATCGCCCGCCTGCTGGATGTGAAGTTCCACCGCATACAGTTTACTCCGGATCTGATGCCAGCCGACATCACCGGGACAAATGTCCTGGAAGAAAACGACCAGGGTCGCCGCGAGTTTCGATTTGTGGACGGCCCGGTGTTTACAAACATTCTGCTGGCTGACGAAATCAACCGGACTCCGCCCAAGACACAGGCCGCTTTGCTGCAGGCAATGCAGGAAAGAGAAGTGACAGTCGGCCAGGAGACATTCAATCTTCCCGAACCATTCTTTGTCATTGCCACGCAGAACCCCATTGAACAGGAAGGGACCTATCCTCTGCCGGAGGCACAGCTTGACCGTTTCATGTTCAATGTGATGGTTGACTACCCGACTCTTGACGAAGAAGAACGCATTCTTGAGACGACGACGTCCGGAGAGTCTACGGACGTACGCAAGGTACTCTCGGCGCGCTCGATTCTGTATTTGCAGAAACAAATCAGTCTGATTGTCGCGTCACCGCTCATCATCAGCTATGTCACGCGACTCGTGAGAGCGACGCGTCCCCGGGACGAAGCCGCACCTGAATTCATCAAAAATCTGGTCGACTGGGGAGCTGGTCCGCGTGCCGGGCAATACCTGATTGCAGGTGCCAAAGCATTCGCAGCCATGGATGGACGTCCCAACGTGACCATCGATGATGTTCGCAGAGTTGCTGTTCCCGTGCTCCGTCATCGAATCTCGACGAATTTTCAGGCACAGGCTGAAGGAATGACAACCGATGACATTGTTGAAAAATTGGTGGAAGAAGTCCCCGAACCTAACGTACCGAAATACGAAGAGTAAATAGTCCCCGTGAAGTCACATCATTTGTCACCTTGAAGTTGTTGTTGGAACCTGACGAATACGGCTGTTACAACAGGGATCGTTTGTTTCGGCCTGATTCGCTGTTTTCAACGGCCGATGGAGGGAGTGAGGACGCTGGCTGTCGTTTATTAAGCCAGGAAGAGACCCGTATGTCGATTCTCGCGGAATGTCAAGAGTGCTTCAAACAGTATCGGGTGCCTGACGATAAGGCCGGCCGGAAGTTTCGCTGCCGAGGGTGCAATGCCTTTGTTCACGTACCCGATGGGCACGAGGATGAATATCAGGATGCGTCCTGGGGTGAGCCCGAAGCACCAATCAGCTCCTAGGGAATGCCTGTATCGAAGAAGAGGCGTGCTGGCGGAGGCGGAAAGAAAACCCGGTCGAAGAAGTCGAAATCCGGCGAACGGGTCGGTTTTCGTAAGCGGTTGAATGCATGGCTCTTAGAAGGTCTTGTGATTGGTTTTGGTGGTTTCGGTTTGTCTGTTCTTAGTGTTTTTGTCTCAGCCCAGAGCAGTTCATCTGGGGGGGCTACCGTGGGAGGAGTTCTGGGGGGGATCCTGGGAGTGTTGCTGTGGATGGTTGGGATGTCCTGTGTCTTTCTGGTGTGGGAGACCTGCACCGGTGCTTCGCTCGGAAAATTGGCCTTGGGAATCAAGATCATGTCGGCTGATGGGAGTCCAGCTTCTGTGGGTCAACTGCTGCTCCGTTCGCTGGTCAAGTGCAATTATTCGGTGCTGTCACTCGTTGTCTGGGTGACCGGTGTGCAAATGCTACGTACCATCGGTAGCTTCGGTTGTTTAGTGATGTTATTTGGTTGTTTATTGGCGCTTGGCGGAAAAAAAACAGGCCCTGCATGACATGTTGGCTGGTACCGCTGTCTATCCAAAGCGCTGAATTGGATTATTCGAAGCGAGAACCTGTTCGGTTTTCACAACGCATCCACCGCCTCGCCCGGAACACTCAAAGTCAGCCCGCATTTGGACTTCGGTGTCAGTCCGAACTGTGCAAGTGACCGTTCATAACCGAAACTCCCAAACGGCCATTTCTGATTCAATGATCGTTCCCTTTTGCAGTGAAAAACATTGATCTGGGCAGAATTGAGAGATCAGGACATACTCTCCATCGTATGTCTGCCGAATCTGACATTCTGAATCCGCTCACAGAACCTGTTTACTTTTGTCCCGGAGAGTCGTCTCCGGTCAGTCAGGCCGTGCATCGCGCGCGTCTGGCCGCGTACTGGCCCGGATGTCGAAATTGCCGCAGCCGAAATGAATGGCCGGAACAGAAAAAGTCTGAGAGTTCTGCAGCGAAGGCCACACCGTCCATCAGACGCACCCATTGGGGAATTCGAGGAGCGTGGCAAAACGCTTTGACTCGTCATCAGGCGGCACAACTGATTGGTGTTGTCACGGGACATTTGCTGACTCAGTGCCGCCGTGTGGACACGCATTCAGCCTCGCCGGGAATGGACGGTCCAAAACCCAACAACATCATCGACTCACCCATGATTGTCATGGGGTACGACGGCAGAGCATCTTCGCCGGACATCTATGCAGGAATCGTAACCGCGACATTGCAGAACGGTTGCCATGTGATCGACGCAGGCCGGGCGACCGCTGCGTCAATTCAGGAGACCTGTCGCAACCTGGCAAAGCCGTGTTGGGGTGTTATCGTCACAGGTGCCGGTGCGGAACCGTCTGCGACAGGCTTCGATATTTTCGATGTCTGCGGCCAGGCGATTTCGATTCCATGGCAGTCCTTTGGTATCAGAATTCAACAGATCCACGAATCAAATGGTACGATTGAAGATTCCGATTTGGCTGACCGTCGCGATGTTCTGGCTCGTCTCAAACATTCCATTCACTCGAGTGAATTCGACGAATACCCGGTAACGACAAACAGAAATCCGGTCGATCCTGCAGTCAGCAGTCTCGAGCTGCCCCGGCAGGCGTCCCTGTCGGCAGCTCAGTTCCGACGCGCCCGAAGCAGCGGTCGATGTCAACCGAACGATGCGGAGCCGGCCTACCGCCGCTGGCTGCACACATGGTTTCCGAAATCGATCACTTCCAGAATCGTCTGCAGCAGCAGTGATCCGCTTGTCATTGACCGCCTGCTGTGGTTGTTTTCAGAATCCGGCAGCGCTGCTGACGTTGTTCCTGCTCACCCATCAGATGCTGCCAAACAGCAAATCAGCCAGCGTGTGCGGGAAACGCACGCGGATTGGGGCATCAGTATTGCCGAGGACGACCGGTACATGACACTTGTCAATCACGACGGTCACGTGCTGATGACCGAACCCCTGTGTGCCTGGCTGAATGAGAACGTTGGATCGGTGCGCGATCATGTCTCGACTCATGTGCCCGCGGGAGAGGATCGCATTGTGCTGCTTGACGCTGGTCGTCCGAATCAGGGAGCTGGGCACGAAGTGATTGCCGATTCCGTTGCGCTGCTGGGCTGTCTATGCCAGGTTATCCAGTCGGGAACCGCACTGCCACCTGCAGCTTGATACGGCATGGCCGCGGCCAAATTTGAACGGACGTTCGGAAACACTTCTGACGGTCGTTCTGAACATGGTCGCAAATTGCTGAGAATGAGGTGCGAGACATCAATGAATCACTTGGGCACACACCTGGTTTGTCCTTCGCAACTATTCCCCAACGGTCAATGATTTCGTCTTGAGGCTGTTGAGAATGTAATTGTGTTCCGTTTCAGTGCCAAGACGTTCAAAGAATCGCCAATAGAATGCGGGGCGAAGCGTTGAGGTAACGGTTGTTGCCCGTGTAAGTTTTGTGCCACTGACACCATGTCTTTCCAGGGTGTATGTGGCTTGCTGAAACCCAAGCCAATGACGTCCGGGCAGCTGAACTTCCTCGACATCAAGTTCGAGACGATGAGGTGGATTCCATGCTGTCACACGTTCACGGATGAAGCCGGAATTGAATCGGCAGGTGCGTTCCGACCCTAAACCGAATCCGTTAGTCGAACAGGATTGCGGAATGGGGAGCCCCATCCGCATCAACAGGGGCGTAGATCCGTCGATGTCGTCGAATTCGATCATCGCATCCCACACGGCTCCAGGATCCGCTGGAACGATGATTGTTGACTCAACGATTTCGGTCCGCCAACCAGTGTCAAACAGATCTTCAATTTTTCCTGTCCCAAACACCGAGACACCGGCCAGGACGGGGATAATTGCCATCGAAAGATTTCCATCTGTTGGGAACCTTCGTTTTACGAGAGTGCCCGCCGCTGCTCCCAGCATTGCACCGATTAACAGAATGGGTGTGGCCATCACGACACACACGATTCCTTCCAGTCCCGTAAACACCAGTCCGGCGAGACAGAGAGTCATCGCTATCAACAGACTGATCACCACTGCCTTCCAGTAGCGGACAGTAAGAACCGTGACGAAACCCGTCGCAGCAGGCAGAAACAGAAACATAGTAACGCCCAAACCGGATGCTGCGTTTCCCGTCGCGATTAGGGCGCCGCCAACGATCGCACAAATAAGGGCTGCGAGAGTCCCGCGGAAAACTGTTTTTCGGGTAACGGCGTTGTCGGTCTGCAAACCTTTGTCGGGCATCTCAATTAGTGACTCCCAATGAGTTCCGGGCAGACGAGGAATTCGTTCAAATGGAGCGAGGTTGAACCGGCCCACGCGGTCAATCGCAAACGACATGTAATGTTAACAGTGATTGTTTTTAGTATGCCAGCGCCTTGTTCCACGACAGAATTTTGAACTCGTACGAGACCATCGCGGACAAAGCCGTCAAGGATACTTCGAGGTCCATGGGTCTGGATGGACGTATCCGGTATTGTACAGGTGAGTCACATCATCTGTCCGTGAGCAGACTTTCGAAAGTCGGGATGATTTGATTAACCGACGAGATCCAGACGGTCGGTGCTGTCTCCAAATCGCTCGACCGGCACGCCAACACGATCCAGCATCGACAGATACAGGTTGCTCAGCGGAGTTTCGGGTGCACAACGCACATGGCGACCTGTGTCGATCGTGCCGCCTCCGCTGCCGGCAATCAATATCGGCAGGTCCATGGGGTCGTGATCATTGCCGTCGCCAAATGCACATCCATAAAGAATCATCGAGTTGTCCAGCAATGTGCTGTCTGCTTCCGGGATCGATTTGAGCCTGTTGAGCAGGTATGCCAGGTTGGTAATGTAATGTCGATTGATTCGACTGATTTTGGCATGTTTTTTCTTATCACCAATGTGGTGCGAGAGATTGTGGTGACCTTCGGAGATGCCAATCTGAGGATAGGCACGATTGTCGCTGCCGTTACCGATCATGAACGAGATCGTACGTGTTGAGTCTGTCTGAAATGCCAGCACCATCATGTCCATCATCAGACGCAGGTGTTCATCCGAATCTCCTGGGACTCCCGCAGGACGCGAGGATTCCAGGCCGCCCAATACTTGACCGGATTCTTCTGAGCTCGCAATTCTGCGTTCGATCTCGCGCACGGCATACAGGTACTCGTCCAGCTTGCGCTGGTCGTTGATTCCCAGGCGTCGGTGAAGCGCTCGGCCCTCTTCGGTCACGAAGTCCAGCAGGCTTTGTTTCCGGTGGTCCCGTTGGTAACCACTCTGGCCCTCTTCACGTTTGATCCTGTTTCCGAACAGGCGATCAAACACGGTTCGCGGATTGACCGACTTCGGCAGTGGTGAGGTCTCTGTCCGCCACGAAATATGCGTAGTGTACACGCAGCTGTAACCCGAATCACAGTCACCCGAGTACTTGCTGGGGATGCAGCCCAGTTCCAGCGATGGAAATCGGGTGTGATGACCAATATTTTGCGCAGCCATCTGATCAACCGATATGCCGTTTTGCAGATCCGTTCCCACTGTTCGCCTGGGCAACGTACCCGTGAGAAACTGACCGACGGTGCAGGAATGTCCACCACAGCCCGCCGTGCGGGCCGACGGCAGAGCCAGTCCGGTCGGCAAAAAGATGTCCGACTTAAGCGACTCGAGTGGTTCAAGAGTCGGCGGTAATTTGTCAAGACGCCCTTCGTAATCCGGTGTCCAGTGCGGCATGTGCTTGCCGTTGGGGGCGAAGAGGAAAGCCATCCGGACGGGCGGTTTGTCGGAACTGCCTGCGGCGCGGACGACGGAAGGAATCATGCTGTCCAGGAGCGGAAGTGGCACGGCCGTGCCCAACCCTCGCAGGACAGTTCGTCTGGAAATGTGCCTGTTCATTGATGACTCGCGCGCCGACCGCGGCGTTTCTGAAAGGGTTCACTTTCCACGATTTGGGTGACGAGACTGGAAAACCTGTAGCCATGCTGCGACAGCGTGGTGGCCAGCTGGTCAACAGTACACTGGTCGAAGTATTCGAGCTCCCGACCCAGTGCGTAACCTAGCATTTTCTCGAGGAAACAGACAATGAATTGTTCTTGACGGTGCTCACGAAGGACGGTTTTAAGTTGACCGGGGCCGTGAAAGGTCGTTCCGTCCGGTAACACACCTGAACTATCGATCGGAATTTCTGCTTCATGAGTACGCCATCGGCCAACAGCATCGAAGTTTTCCATCGCAAATCCAAGGCTGTCCATTTGCTCGTGACATACGGCGCACCGTGGCATCTTTCGGTGCAATTCCATCTTCTTCCGCAGTGACACAGCGGTCACGGATTCCTCGCCTTCGACGAATTCTGATACTCCGGGTGGTGGCGCGGCCGGCGGAGTTCCCAGAATATTTTCCATAATCCATTTGCCACGTTTGACGGGGGACGTGCGATTTGGATTGGACGTCAGAGTCAGGATACTTGCTTGAGTGAGTACTCCGCCTCGATTGTCGCTGCCCAGTGATATTCGCTGGAATTCGTTGTTCGAAAATTCGGGCAGATCCGTTTTGGTAATCCCGTAATGTCTTGCGAGACGCTGGTTCACAAACGTGAAGTCAGCAGCGATGAAATCCAGAATACTGCGGTCTTCCTGCATGATGGCTGCGAAGAACATCTCTGATTCGGTTCGCATTGCGTGGCGCAGCTCATCATCGAACTCGGGAAATAACCGTTTGTCGGGTGTGATGCTTTCGAGCTTTTGTAGCTGCAGCCAGGTCTGACCTCCGAAGTCTCTGACGATTGCCTGGGCTTTGGGATCATTGAGCATCCTGGCGACCTGGTCTGTGATGTTATCTGTCAGGGTTTGCTGACGTGCGTGTTTCAGAAGCTCATCATCCGGCATGCTGCTCCACAGGAAGTAACTCATGCGAGTGGCTAATTCGTATTCATTGAGGGATCTCGCTGTTTCGGAGTCGTTGGGTTGTGGGTCCGTTTCCACCTTAAACAGGAAATGGGGGGAAACGAGGATTGCCTGGATTGCCAGCTCAATGCTTTCCTCAAAGCTGTCGCCCTGCTCATGGGCGCGATCGACAACAAGTCGCAGGATGCGTTCCAGCTCCAGATCGGTCACAGGACGGCGGAAGGCTCGGGACATCAGCCTTTCGAGGATCTTATGGGCAGCCTGTTCACGTGATACCGTCTTGTTCGGCTGCGTGAAGAAGATTCTGTGACGTAGATTGTCCTCAGCCCTGGATTGCTTGCTGGCAATTATCTCTGCGGTGATCTGCTCGGCTGCTGCCAGATAGGTCTCCATCAGGATCGGTGGCAGCGAGAGCGCGTCCCCGGTCGCGCCGGTATCGTCCGCAGGAAAGTCGTCAGCCGCGTCGAAATTGACGCCCAAAAGATCACGGATCGTGTTTCTGTATTCGTTTTGCGTGAGCCGCCGGATGGATTCATGACCTGGGTCACCTGGCCCGTCGCAGTCCACGTTTGAGAGTGTGGTGTTGATCCACTGAGTGACAAAATCGATGGCGCTGTCGTCGAGCTGTCGTTTGTCTTCAGGAGGCATGGCGTGTGCCAGCAGTTGATCACGAACGCGTTTCCATTGATTGCGCCCCGTCGTCGCAACCTGTGCAAGATGTTCGAACTGGTCCAGTGCAATATCTCCGGCTGGTTCCGCGCCGGCATGGCACTCGATGCAGTATGAGTTGATCAACGGACGCACTCTGGTCTGAAATACGAGATTTTTTTCGTCCAGTTCTGTTTCTTCGGCGGTTTCCGTAACGTTTTCGTCTGTTGAATCCGGTTTCTCACCCAGTCTCATCAGGATACGGAATCCGCGACTCTGGTAACGACGCACGGGCAGTACGTTGAACCGATACCTCGAACGACAATTCATTGCGTCACTACCCCAGTTGCCACCGCGAACAACGCGGTCGCTGCTGCCCGCTTCGTCAAGGGGATCGTCGGCCGGAGAGTTACTGTAGTAGTCTTCGTGGTACTGATCCGCACACCATTCGCTCACGTTTCCATGCATGTCATACAGGCCGAATTCATTGGGCTCGTACGAACCGACTGTGGTTGGCCGACCCAGAAATGGACCGATCTCCGTTCCTGGTGATGGCAGTTTGCCGTTGAAATTGGCCTGTGTTGACGAGAGTGTCTCGCCGAAATGAAATGATGTTGTTTTCCCGGCGCGGCATGCGTATTCCCATTCGGCTTCTGTCGGCAAACGATAGACACGACGGTGTGTCTTCTCCGCGGGCAGCTCTGACAGCTTCGTGCAAAAAGCATCAGCGTGTTCCCACTGGATAAATTCAACCGGAAAGCGTTTTGTGTTGAGACCAACAACCTTTTCGGGGCCTCGGCCAGTTTTGGCGAAGAAACTCGGATTAGTTCCGACAACTTTTTCATACTCTTCCTGAGTCACTTCGTACACACCCATAAAAAATTGTTCAGTAATCTTCACAGGGTGTTGTGGTTTTTCATCGTCGTTGGCGTCCATGTCAGTATCGGGTGACCCCATAAGAAACTCGCCCGCCGGGATTTCTGCCAGTTTCATGCCGATTGAATTCGTCAGGATCTGCTGAGGCGCAGTCACTGGCAGTTCCTGGGGACGACCTTGCGGCGAACAGATGGCAAACAGCAGGGTGGTGCATGCCAAAGATTGAAATGTTCCGTTCATGAACAGTTCCGGAGCATCAATGAAGTACAGGTGCCTGTGATTGCAGACATTGAGCGATCACTCATGATCGTCACGGAGGGCAACAATCGCAACTGCATCATGAATGCGAACCCCCGATGAAAACATCCCGGTATGCCGCAAAAACACATCAATGGGCAAACATTCAGGGACTGACTTGCCTGCGATTCTCGCCCGTATTCCGTTATAAATTCAGGTACCGGCGTGTCGTGCGCGTTGATCCGCTTGTGGACAACAGTTTGACATCGCCCGCTCTGAAATCGTCCACAAATCGAATTGCTGGAGCAGATGGAAGGGCAACTTCCTGTTCTGACCCAAATTCACAGACTGCGAGATTTTGCGAACGGTTGCCTTAGCCGGTGGATGGCAGCGCTCCCTCGAGGTAGCTCCGAAACGCTGACGGGGAGTGTATCAATCCCTGGATTTCCATGGACGGCAGACGATACGGATTAGACGTGCGAGTAATGTAACGCGCGGCGTGAGGCGGACCGCCGTCGGCTTCGTCCGGGCCGTCGATCCCGATGAGTTCGGCGAAACGGATCGATCTTCCATCAACCTGATAAGTGCTGCCGATGATCCACAAGCGGCCGAAGCGGTATCGCTGCATCACGGCACTCTCTGCTGTACGACTCCAGCTCGTTCCAGTGAAGGCGAAGTCCCGTGGTTTGATTCCGAGACGCCGCTCAATGGTGGCATCACACTCGACGAGTTCCGCGAGGATTCTGTCTCCGGTCGGATCTTCCTGGCTGAGGCTGGAGAGATTGGGATGATTCACCGTATGGGCTCCGATATGCCAGCCGGCTGCTACCAGTTCGCCGATTTCGTCCCAGGTCATGAAGTCGCGTTCACCGCGTTCAGGAATCTGCCCGGCGTGCATTGCTTCAATTCCGGCGGTGTTGATAAACAGGTTGCCGTGGTAGCCGTAACGACTCAACACGTCGAATACTTCGTACCGCATCGACGTGACGGGATGATCAAAATCGAACAGAATCGGACGAAGTGGCAGTTCTTTGTCTTTATGCCGCCACAGGTCGAGGTCGTCGTAGTCGATCGATGCAAATCCCATCTCGCTGGCGATGCTGACCAGGCGATCGAGATGGTCAGCCGTCAAAGGCTTTTCTCCCCCGGAACGGATACCGTGGCACATGGTGATGGGTATGCGTTTCGGGCCGATGTGCGACTGAGCTTCGTGTTTTTGCGTTGTTTCGCCGGCGGACAGAATCGCGGGCACGGCAACTCCGCCTGTGGAATGGATCAGAAAGTCTCTGCGGTTCACCACAACACGTCTCCTTGATTCCAAGGGGTGTGTCAACTCCGTGTGAGAGGTCCAGAGAGGCCTGCAGAAGATCTGTTCGTTCTTTACTTTGTTCGGAGTAAACGCTTACGAATCCTCAGAACTCTGCAGAGCTTTCGGAATTGACGAACAGAAAGTGTCGCCTGAGCGGTGGGTCACCGCAAGCGTAACATCGAGGAACCAGATGCTGGACAATTCAGCCAGCGTACTCATGGCCTGGCCGTTTTATTCACACGAGGTGACTCGTCCGGATTGACTCCCTTGTGACCGGCCTGATTCTGCGCGGCAGCTTTGAGGATGCGGTTTCGAGCGTCGTTACCCAGGGCAATCTGCCACACACCTTCGTCGTCCTGCAATTCTACCATACGTCCCTGGATTTCCACAATTTTCGCGGCGATGTCAGCGACTTCCAGTTGATCACCTTCCTGCAGAATCGTCTGAGTATTTGTGCGAGTATTTTCAAACCAGGCTTCCGGTCGACCGTCTTTCCTGACAATCGCTGTCAGTTGGGTGAATCTTGCATCATCGTCTTTCACTTCAAGCGTCACGGAAGCCGAGTCAGATTTGGGTGGGTCTCCCTGATCAGTGACTTTGATCTGTACCGTGTGAGACCCCGGTGTCAGAGTCTGTTCTGGAGTCCAGACGATAATTCCAGTTGTTTTACCGATGGTCAGACCTTCCGGCAGGGAGTCGGCATCGAGTGAATACACCAGTTTCGCAGGATCGCCGTCGTCCGTAGCAGTGGCCCTGAGTGTGAATTTTTGTCCCAGCAGAACAACGGCATAGGCAGCAACTTCAATTTCTGGACGATTATTTGACAGTTTTACGGTGATGGTCAGCGTTTGCTGGAGAGACAACCCGGGGTTATTCCGCTGGGTGGCCAGAACCGTAACTAAGTAATCGCGAGGCTCCTGTTCATCGGACAGTTCCCAGTGAATCTGTCCGGTGACAGCGTCGATGCTGGCGCCGGCGGGAGCTTCCTTTAGTGAGAATTCCAACGCACCGATATCCATATCGTATTTGTCAATGCGGGCAAGCATTGTCAACGTTTGGCCAGGAGCAATCGTTACGTCATTGAGTCCGGCAAGTTCCGGATTGTAGTGTCGTGGAACCGGTGGTTTGCTGAATGGTGATTCATCCAGGAACGATGAGTAATCTCTGAACTGTCGATGTCTTTGATCCCAGGCGACCGGGAAATGCTGTATGACTGTTGATTTACCGTGTTTCTGTGCGTTGCTGCCATCGACACCCCGTTCCACTGTCCATACGTCACCATGGATCTCGGTCACACGAACTGTCTCGAAACCAACTTTGGTCATGAACGGTGTCTTTGAAGGAAATGATTCGGTACTGTCGACTCGAATCTGTGTCGTTTTCGAATCAGCGGAGTCCGCGAGGGGTGCGCTCGCTGAAAGTTCTGTTTTGTGTTCGCTTCCAATGATGCCCATCCCTTCGGCCGTGAAACTGAATTCCATGGTTGGTTTGCCCGTTGTTCCACTGCTGCTGACATCCATTTTAGTAATTCTGTGCATCAGTTCCGCCTGTCTGAAATTGAACAGAAAACGACAGAAGTTTTCCAGGCTCGCTTCAGCGTTCACGACAACTGACACAAGCAGATATTTTCCAGCACGCGGCTGCCTGCCGCCGGGCACAACGGTACAGCGCGCAAACCTGCATTCCTGAGTGAGGTCAGTGATCCATTCGAGATAAAGTCGCTGTGCATCATTCAGAGACGGAGGCAGAGATGCAGCCTTAATGTCTTTGAGACGTCCGCGAGCCAGTTGAAGTTCCCAGTCGTTCCCCTCGGCATCTTCCAGATCGCGTCTGGCATCTGCCAGGTCCTGTCTGGCATTAAGGATTGGCTCCATAAAAATGGGTCGGCCCATGCCGAATGCGAGCACAGCAGCGAGGATTCCAGCCAGCAGAATTGTTCGATTGTTCGATTGCATCAGTTTTCGGCTGTGTCAGGTCGATATCTGTTTTGGAAGGTCCACGCTGAGGAAGATCAACTTCCTTTTTCGATCAGTGGAAGATTGAGAACCAACAGAAACCCCGTGGTATAGTCGGCATCCCGGCTGCGGAGTCCGGTTCCTCTGGGCACGACGTCATAGCCGACGGCCTTCAGTCTGCGCTGAAATTCCTCCATGTCGCTGCGATCACGGGCGAAGCATTCCGCAGTGACGGTTCCACGGACTGTTCCCTGTCCCGCAGTAAACCCAAAGTTGCGTATGAGCAGTCGGTCAGTGCCACCCATCACCTCTCGGATTCGATTCATTTCCTCCAGCCAGTCGACATTGCTCTGAGACCACTGCCCAATGGCGGCGTCCTGTTCCATTTCTTCTTCACCGTTTTTGAATTCATTTTCCAGCACTGTGACCTCAGTTTCGATGTCCTGTATCTCTGTCTGAAGATCAGAAATCGTGGAGGTTCGCCACTTCCATGCGCCAATGGCCAGCAACAGCATGGCTGCTGATGCCGCAGCGATTCTGAGTCGACGGTTGTTCGCCCGTTCTGCCGGCTTGCGCGGATTGACCAGGTCGATCGTGTTTGTGCGGTCCTTTTTCTGGTCCGCAATGATTCCCGCAGCCGTCAGAACATCGGATGACGTCAGGGAATCCGGCAACGGACCCGTCACAATGGAATCGATCGGGTCCAGACGATGAATGGCTGAGTTGTCCAGTCGTTCTGTGATTTCGTCGGGGACGGCGGAAGTGACAGCGTCAGCTCCCACAAGAGTGATCTGTCGAACGGTGTGCTGTCCAATGATTTCGGCCGCTGCCAGGCGACCTCTCGAGATTTCTGATCGAACAGTCTGCTCAATCAGGTCGGGCGAAGACCATGATGTTCCGCTGTGAGAAAACACCACGAAGCCCTGGTAGACGAACAGAAATTCGATCAGGTTTGATCGAAGCATCATGATTGCTTCGAGGGATTCACCTGTGGTCACCAGTTTTCCTGCGTGGACCAGAGCTGATGCGATGCCAAACGAACTGACCTGCACACTCGACAGTTCGAGTCCTGCAGCCTCGAGTGTTTTTCGAATGTCGGATATCTGTTCTGCCGGTGTTGTTGCGAGCAATACATCCAGGCCTTCGCCATGACTCGGCAGAGGCACGAAATCCATGCAGACCGATTCGAGCGGGACGGTCAGGCGGGTGGCAGCCTGCAGTCGCACCATGTCCGGGAGTTCTTGATCGCTGACATGCGGCAGCTGAATTCGGCGAAGGGTCACCAGTGACCGCGAGAGTACGACAGTGGCTTGTTCCGTGCCGGTTGCCGCAGTCGCAAGTTCACGACGCAATTGCGTTCCCAGTTCTTCGGGGGAATTATCGGTATCGCGCGGCACCGTCAGCGCAGCTTGTACATCGACTCGACCGCTGGCCGGGATCCCGGAAACAACGATCAGACGATCTCGATCCCATTCAATAACGAGGGCTGGCATTTTTGAATGATCGCAGAGTAATGATGAATGAGTGACGGAACGCTGACTATCGTCCGTTGATGACCAGGACAACGCAACAGACACCTGGCAGTTGCGTCCCCGTCGGGGAGGATCGTTCAGATCGGACGATTTGCAGGAATTGTGATGGTCGGTTCTCAATCGCTGTCCGGTGCACCCAGACGTGACAGATATCCGTGAGGCAAATGAGTCAAATCTCGCATAAAAGTAATTCTGGGCGGGTATTCTGTTGCGTCAATCATTGCTTCCAGTCGGACGGCAGGACCTCCCTGATCGTAGTGACCGAGACTTTGAAGGCTGAACACATCACCACCGGTCGTAATCCATGGTCCGATCTTTCGGAGTGTTTCCATGTCCGCGATTCTGTCGATGACCAGCCAGGCTGCGGATCGTTGATTGTTCATGTTGCCGGATGATCCCTGAACACGGACAGCAGGTCGTCCTGCAATAATGGAATCCGGGACGCCGGCGGGGATAAACGGAATGGCCTGCAACACTTCGTTGCGTGCCTGATTGATATTGATGCGTCCCTCGATCCAGCCTTGGTCGGTGGTCGTCAGGATCTGCTCGAGTTCAGGCAGCGTGTGCTGGAGTGTGTTCACATCTTCGCGCCAGGGACTTTCAAATGTCTGACTGGTACCAGAAACCATTTTCACGTCATTGGTAGTGCCACCAACGAGTTCATAGATCGATGTGAATTGCCAGGATGGGATAATGGTCAGATCAATACCGTTCCGGGTTATATTTCCAGTGACGCTCGAACCTGACTGCTCGAACGCCTTCGTTGCGTATTCCGTGCCGGACAACCGATAACCGACGATAAAGTTGGCTGCGTCTTCACCCAGTGTTTCCTCAATCGCATCATACAACTCTGTCATTTGCCCCTGATTGAGATTGATCTTTTTTTCGCCGTTCGCAGATGTATTGCGCTCCCGACTGCTGGCGGTGAGATAATCACGCCAGCCGAGATCCAGTATGCCGTCAGCATTGTCGGTCGGAGGCAGTCGATCACCATCATTTTCATGAGGGTCGAGGAGACCGTTGCGATTGGCATCTTCCCCGTAAAACAGTTCGGGAGTGACGCCGGTGACCAGAAGAAGCTGATCAATGGAATCAAATGGTCCGTTGGGAATCGCATCGTAGATGCCGACGGACTCATAGTCACTCAGTTCTGCACCGCCCTGGCGCGGAACATCATCGGTGTCGAGTGCGTCCAGTATGGCATTGACGATGTCTTCGGTCATGCCTGGAATGACCGAAATCGCATCATAGGCCAGTCCCGGGTGTTCGGTATCCAATGCATCGAGGTCAATCAGTCGATTGACGTTGAATTTTGAATTTTCGGTGGCCAGCCCGAATCGCGTCCCACCGGATTCGATTTCTGCTTCATCCGGGACGATTACAGAAAATCTCAGTCGCCCGCGTGGACTGGTCGAATCTCTGACCAGCCGGGCATGAAAACTGTCAGGGTCGTGGTGGACATTGACGTCGTCTTCGGTGTCTCGCTCCATAATGCGCGTAGCGGCGAATTCAATTCCCGATTCCGCTGCCATTCTTGCCGCAATTCCCCGCCCCCCCATTGCGGTGGATTCGAGTTCGGTCAACATACGCGATGAATAGCTCCATGCCGCCATCGTCAGCATGACGACCGTGATGGTCACGACCAGCAGTACCAGACCGCGGCGTTTGTGGTTTTCGCACCGGACCGAATACCGTTTCATAATGCTGTCCCTTCGATGAAGGGTGAGGCGACAGGTATGGGAACGACAAGTGTATGCGTGGTCAGATTCGGAGCACCAGAGCCGAGAGAGCCGGCGTCTCCGGTCGGTGAGGAACCCCGCAGCGTCAGTTCGATCCGGACCGCCAGGGGGATTTTGTTGAGAGAGGCACTGTTCCATTCTGTCAGCCATTCGAGTCCGTCAAAATACTCGAATCGAATTCCCTTCACTTCGTGGGAGAGCAGCACCGTGGAGTCCACCTGAAGATTGATGTCTCCGGTTTCAATTGCCTGACCAAAACCAGTTACGCCTCCGTTTCCACGCGCGAGACCGGCCACGGGCCCGTCATGTACAGTGGTTTGCTGTCCCGCCATTGCGGAGGACAGGCCACCACCACTGGATTCAGCCAGCAGCCAGCGCACGACCATCAGATCACTATGACGATCGGTGGTCCCCACGGCGTCCGGAGCAGCGACATAGCCCAGGTTGCGGGACGGATAACTGATGTACAACACAAGATCCCGGTCGGTACCGACAAGTCCATTGTGACAGACGCCGGTCCCGGCTTTCTCAGTGACGGTGTTCTCGACGTTGGTTTCTTCAGCCTGTGTTTGATTGACCTGTTCGACAAACGTGCAGGACTGAATGTCACGGGCCAGTTGCTGGAGCAGCGATCGGGCAACCTGCGCTCTCATGATTTCTTCATGGCTGTCCATCGCCAGACTCCAGCAGGTGGACATTGCGCCGTATACGGCTGCCATTAACAGGGACGTTAGACCAATGGCAAGCGTGAGTTCCAGCAGTGTGAACCCGGTCCGGACAGATTCGAACGAACGACGGTGAAAGGTCATTCGTTGCCCCCTTCCCTCTCCATAAAGATGGCCGGATCACGGACATAGCGTTTCAGTGACCACGATGAGTTTGATACCTGAGCCGATGGTGTGTGTTCGACGAGGATTTCCACTTCCAGCAGACTGGTGCTGCCCTGGTCAGTAACGCTGGCAGTCCAGTTCCAGTTGGTATCATCTTCGAATGGTTCCGGTCCGGAAGATTCGAGGGGCCGAACACCAGCCAGCAATTCTCCCATCATCGATTCACAGCGCAGGATTGCCTCAGCATCCAGAACAGCACTCAATTGTGAATTGTGTCCGACATTCAGCACCTGCATGATCGCCGTAACAGACGCCACCAGGATGGTGGTTGATACCAGAACTTCCAGCAGACTGACGCCGCTGCGGTGCGCCTTCTGCCGATAAGTGTTGAACGGTGGCAGTCGGTTGCAGGACCGCATCAGTCCGATTCCCGGTATATACGTGAAACGGATATTCCACCTGTCAATCCGCGAACGCTCAAATCGACCGTTAGCTGATTGGTGGTCGTAATCTGAAAGCCGGCATCGGCTGCTGTGCCGTCGAAGCGAAAAATGATCGGTGATGACCATTTTGCCTGAGATAACATCAGCGCGTTGTCCAGTTGACCGAACCATGCTGCTTCCAGAACTTCAATGGTCTCGTCAACGTCATCTACTGCGTGGAGACGGAAGTCTTCGTCAAGTTCACCGGAAAGCCGCATATAGTCTGATCTTTTGGTGTCTTCCCCTGTGGAACCGGTATCAGCAGGTTCAAGGTCCAGAGGGAGAACGACGAATTTCTGACCGTTGGTTTCATAGCGAAACTGATAGTCGAACCCTGCGTCCAGGGCAAAAGTTCGCGAAATCGAAATGACCTCTCGAACGGATTCGGCGGCCTGACTGACTCGGTTTTCACGGACGAGACTCACGACATTTGGCGCCACAAGGCCTCCCAGGAAAATCACAATGGCCACAACCACCAGGAGTTCCAGTAACGTGAATCCCACGTGATGCCTGTCGCCGAAATTTCGGCGACAGGCGTGAGAATACTGGCGTGAATCGTTACGTCGGTTCATTGACAACACAGTAGACACTTCTAACTGTTGTTCTCACTTGACCAGTTTGCGATATCGTCGCCGCTGCCACCGTCGTCTTTCCCATCCGGGCCACTGGACCAGATACGCGGTTTGGTCAGGTCCCGATTGGCATCGTATTCGTAATGGAAGTCATTGCCCCACGAATCACGAGGGTATTCTTCAAGGTAGGGTGCATGTTCCCGGCCCGAATCATCTTCTGACGGCTGACTGAGTGCTTTGATTGCATCGTTACTGTCCGGAAACGTTCCCTGGTTGTCGATTGCCTTTTGCTTGAGGGCATTTTCAACTGATTTAATCTGAGCCTTTGTGAGATTGATTCTGGACTCCTGCTGACGTCCAATCAGATTTGGAGCAACCATGGCAGCGATGGCTACAATGATTGCCAGGACAATCAGAAGTTCGATGAGAGTGAAGCCGGTACGCGCATGGTGCCTCTGGACAAAGGTACGATGTTTCATGGCGGGATTTCCCTGGATGTGGAGATAGTGAACGACCGAAAACCGCGATTTGGGTCCGGCCATCTGATATTCGTCAACAGGTCGACTGACAGTTGACTAACTAATGTGTACTAAAATGCGCTCGACATATTGAGCACTGGAAGTAACAGCGCAGCGATGACAAATGTGACAATCGCAGCCATCACGAGCAGCATAACGGGTTCCAGCATGCGAACGACCACGTCAATTCGACGGCTCGTGTACCGCTCCAGATTATCTGCGATATTAAGCAATACGTTTTCCAGATTATTGGCTTCTTCGCCAACTGAGATCATTTCGACGATTTCCCTCCGAAACTGTCCACTGGCTTTCAGTGGCGTGGCCAGCGATTTGCCGCCGGAAACATTTTCTGCCGCCTTTCCAATTGCGGTGCTCAGCACCTGGTTACCGCTGGCATCTCTGGCAATTCCCAGAGACTGCAGCATGGGAACCCCATTGCGCAGCAAGGTCCCCAGCATCCGGCAGAAACGAGCCACGGCCAAATCCTGCACGATGCCGCCGAGCCCTGGAGTTTTCAGTTTGAAATGGTCCAGTTTGAGTCGTCCGGCTTCGGTTTCGAAGAAAAAATACCAGATACCGCCAGCCACGCTGCCTACGGCCATCGCCACAAAAAACCACCAGTGCCGGATGGCATCACTCAACGACATCAATGTGGTTGTTGCCCATGGTAGTTCGCCTCGTTTTCTCATTTGATCAAAAATCGTGCCGAATTCAGGCACAAACCACAGTAATAGTACAGAGATAATCATGCCGCCGGCACCAGCGAGAAACAGCGGGTAGACCATGGCACTTACGACTCGGGATCGCAGTTCTTCCTGGTGGTCATTGAATGTCGCGACTCGCGACAGTACGTCTTCAAGGAATCCACCTTCCTCGCCCGCGCGTACCATGCTGATGGTCAGCTGGCTGAACGCTTTGGAATGTCGTCTCATGGAATCATTGAGACGAGCTCCGTCGGCAACCTGTTCGCAGACGTCCTGGATGACATATTTGAGTGCCGGACTGGACGTTTGATCACTCAGCAGTTGCAGCGACCGCAGAAGTGGAACGCCGGATCGCAGCAGGTCGGCCAGCTGGTTGAAGAACGTAGTGAGACTGCGGACCGGGACACGACGTGTACCGGTATCGGCATGCCGGCGCGAAGCTTCCGACTGAACAACCTTTTGAGGATACAGCTGCCGTCCCGCGAGAATTGACAGCGCATCCTGTTCTGTTGTCGCAGTGAGTGTACCTGCGATTTGTTTTCCGCTGAGTTCTCTGGCTGTGTAGTCAAATTCAGGCAATGAGATCACCCCGCGTGATGCGCACGACTTCGGCGACACTCGTCACACCGGATGTCACCTGCTCCCAGCCGCTGTGACGCAGTGTGGTCATTCCATGTTGCAATGCGTGAGCACGGATTTCGGTTGCCGATCTGTGTTCACCACACATTTGCTGCAGGACGGGATCAGTCGTCAGCAGTTCGAACACACCGGTCCGGCCCGAATATCCGGTTTCGGAACATTCACGACATCCCCGTGGTTCGTAAATTTGTTCTGGAGCGTCGTCGCGTGGAAAGTCTTCAGGCAGATCGAGTGATTTTACCGGCACCGATTTTCGACACGAAACGCACAGACGTCTGACGAGACGCTGAGCCAGAACTCCTTCGACAGTGCTGGCGACCAGATAAGGTTCGACTCCCATGTCGATCAGTCGGGTGAAAGCACTGGGTGCATCGTTGGTGTGCAACGTGGTGAAAACCATGTGTCCGGTGAGTGATGCCTGAATGGCTGCCTGAGCTGTTTCACCGTCACGAATCTCACCGATCAGCACAACGTCGGGGTCGTGACGCAAAATCGATCTCAAACCTTCAGCGAAAGTCAGTCCGATTCTGGAGTGCACCTGAATCTGACTGATACCAGCCATTTGATATTCAACAGGGTCTTCTACGGTAATGATTTTGCTGGATGCCGATTTGAGTTCGTTGAGGCTGCTGTAAAGAGTTGTTGACTTTCCACTTCCGGTTGGCCCGGTGACCAGGATAATTCCGTGTGGCAATTCCAGGAGTTTGCGAAATCGATCGATGACGGTGGCAGGCATGCCCACGTTGAGCAGGTCAAACGTCATGCGGTCCTTGTCCAGCAGTCGCAGGACGACACCCTCACCATACAGCATGGGGATGATTGAGACACGAACATCGACTTCGCGCCCTGATACACGCAGTTTGATCCGGCCATCCTGCGGCAAACGTTTTTCGGCAATATTCAGGTGCGACATGATTTTCAGTCGCGTAACGATGGCCGCATAAAAATGGTTGATCTCTGCTGGGACGGACTGAATTTGCAGCATGCCATCGACACGGAAGCGAACACGCAGGCCGTTCTCTTCCGGTTCAATGTGAACATCACTGGCCTGCTGATTGACGGCTTCGATCAGCAGTTCGTTTACCAGGCGAATTACAGATGGCGCCTGAGCACCTTCCCCCAGCTCGCCGTAGTCCTCATCAAGCTCCTCCAGCAGCTCAATGCCTTCTTCGTTGCGCTGTTGAATGAGTTGATTGATCGTATCGCCACCAACTCCCAGCAGCTCATGAATCCGATGCGTGAGTTCCCCGCTGCGCGTAATGACAGGTTCCAGTTTCAGACCGGACACCGTACTGAGTTCGTCGAGGCCCTCCAGGTCCAGCGGGTCTCCGGTCGCGACAACTACATGGCCGTTTTTGCGGTACAGCGGCAGCAGCGAATGTCGATAAATTGAAGAGGTGGGGAACTCGGTCAGCACTGCTTCGTCGACAGTGATCGTCTTGAGATCTACGTAGGGTATGCCGAATGCAGTCGAAAACGCCTTCAGCACATCATCTTCGGTGAGTATTCCCAGTTGTATCAGCGATTGATCAATCCGTTCCCCATCCTGACTATCACGTGCCGTGGCAAGCTGCCGGGAAGTGATCAGACCTTCATCAACGAAAAGCTGTCCGAGTTCCATCTGTCCATTATCTTTCCGGCATCGATGTTCGTGTTGACGCCTGAAATGTCTGGATGCCCAATCTGCGAATTGATATCTGTTCGCTATTCCTGGCGATTGCGTTGTCTTCCCGATGGCCGCTGACGACGATTTCCGTTTGCCTGTCCGTTGTCTGCGCCCCTGCCACGGTTGTTCAGAGCAGCGTCACCTGCACCCCGTCTTCTCCTTTCTGCCCGGTCCCGAAATCGGCGCAATACCTCGGCCGCCTGTCTTTCCTGCGTTTCCCTTTGTCTCTGCTCCCGACCGGTGTTTGAATTATTATTGCCTCCTGTTCGGCTGGTACCCAGGGACGAAACTGAGCTGGTGATGCGCGGAAACAGACCCGTCAGTGAGCGTTGAACATCTGCAGGTTCCACACCGCGCAGTTGCACCACCCGAATTCTGCGATTCGCTGACAGGGCTTTTTGATCCAGTGTTTCGACGAGTTCTTTGACGTCATCGAAAATCTCCTGGCTTGACGACACGATCAGGCTGCTTGTCCGGCGATCGACTCCCAGAGTCATTTGGACAGACGTTTTCTCGACGTTGTTGCTTCCAGCGCCCAACATTGCAGCAAACGGGTTTTGTTGTCGTTGACGACTGGTGCCCTGACTCTCCATGAGCGGTCTGTAAATTTCTCGAAGAATGGCAGCGACATTGTCAATGTCTGCGTGTTCCAGGTCGATCGTGCGTTGTTGCATGTCTCGAAACGATTCCGGAATGTCATTTGAATCGAGGACATTCAGCATGGCCCAGACATCCTGCAGGACTGAATCCGGGCCTGTGATCAACAGAGAGTTGGAACGGACGTCGGGAATGATGCGCAGTGCCTGTGGGTTTCCAGTGAATCCCCGCAGTCCAGTGGCATCCGCCAGGCTGCTGCCAATGCCCGAAACACTGTTTGCCAGCGAATCCAGGACAGAGCCTCCGGTGGATCCCACAGTCGATGTAACCGAACTGTCGGGAAAGAGCTGAGACAGCATGTCGGCGGCTTCCACAGCATCCGCCGCCTGAAGGTAGAATACCGTCCAGCGCGTTCGATAAGGCAGCATCTGCTGCAACGTATCGAGCATATCCTCGAGCCGATCGAGTGCTTCCGGATCGTTCGACGACAGCAACAGATCGTTACCCAGCACCGTGATCAGCACTTCGTCAGCCGTCGGTTCTGTAGATTCAGCTTCCTCACTCAGACGACCGACTGTGAGGTATGCGGCGGCAAAATTTGTCGCAGACGCATTCTCTGCCGATGATTCTTCATTTCTTTCGTCACCTGATCGTTCGGACTGTGCCGGATCATTTTCCGAGTCTTCGATGCCATTGGAAGTACGTCGTTCACGGACAGGTCCGGTGCGCGAAGGTACAATCACTCGGATGGGATTGGGCTCGGAATCCTGCCAGGTATCGCGAAGAATCTGCAGAAAGTCCTTGGAGCTGCGGCCCTGCAGAGAATATCGCCGCTTTGCCCCACCGGAGCGAGGTGGGCGAACGCCCGATCCGTCTTCACCCAGTTGAGCCAGTACGACTTTGATTTGTGAGATCTGCTCCGGATCACCTCGTACGATCAGCCGCCGACCGTACACATCTGTTTCAAGTGTTGGAGCTTCAGTGCCTTCACTGAGAAACAGCGACTTTAATGTGGCGGCTGCGATCAGCGGATCCATTGTGCTTAGCGGGATGACTGCTACAGACTGACGGCCCCCTTCTCCATCCAGTTGTCGAATCAGCTGGGCCACTTCATCGTGTTCTTTCTCGGTGGCCATGATATGAACCTTGCCGGTGCGGCCGTCTTCATTTACGACGATGCCTGGCATGATTGCGTCAAGCGTTTTGGTAACTTCGCGTGCATCGGCCGAGTCTACGCGGTAGACCATGAGGTACCTGCCTCGTCTCCCTTTTCGTGACAGTGTCTGGCCGTCGGGCCCTTTCGAGACATCGATTGCTTCCACAATCGTCTTTACGAGTGCGTGTTGAGATGATGTACCGGTCACTAACAGACTGTTGGTACGTACATCTGCTGCTACCTGCAGCTCTTCCACCGGGGCGGGACGCGCCGGGATATTTGATTCGCTGTTACGGGACCGGCCCCCTCGACTGTTTCGTCGTTCGACGGCAGCACTGACATTTTTTGTTGCCTGACGCATGCCAAACTGTGTTAACAGGAGTGACTCGGCATCTTCGACGTCAATGTGTCTGAGATGATAGGGATGGAAGACGAGCTCACCGGGACGTGCCGCGGCATCCAGCAGTCCCATAATTCGTCTCAGGTTTGCACCAATATCCGTCACCATCAACAGGTGAGACTGAGTCAGTGCAATCATACTGCCCCAGGGGCCGAGCAACGCTTCGACTTCCTGAGCGGTCCGGCCGGTGTCGAGTCCCGGCATGGGAACTCGGACGGTGACCAGCTGATGATCACCAATGATCTGTTCGTCGCCGACCCTTTTTAGCTGCTCCAGTGTTACCTCAGGGACGAGACTTTGATCGAGTTGTTCGTCTAAATTTACGACGATGAGAAATCGATCCTTTTGAACAATGCCAAATCCTCTGCGAATCAGATACCCATTCAGGATGTCCAGAGCCTGTGCAGCGGTGTATTCACGATGATCGAGATGTGACAGGGTACCAGGCGGGACGCGCTGCATATCCAGTGTCAGATCGGCTTCGTCAGCAAACAATTGCAGAACACGTTTCCACGGAGCGTGATGAAAGTTGAATGAGAACAGATCAGTCCGCCGATCAGGTTCTGAGGAAGCTTCGCCAAATCCGGCAAGGACATCATTGGCTGGAACGGACGATGGGGCGACGGAGAGTGGAACCTCGTCCCTGTCATTCCGTCCATCTCCCCTGCCAGGCGTGATGGTTCGGCTGCCGGCTGACTGTTCTGTCCAAAGCACCCGCTGTTCCTGCGACAAAACTGCAATAATTTTCGTGTCTGATTCTTTCAGCGAGGCCGTGCGATCAACGTCGGACAGGTTACGGTCCCACTCAGCACTTTTTCGCTCCTTCAGCAGCTCACTGATTCGAGTCCGTTGTGTTTGGTCAAGCTCCAGGTCCGCTGCGATTCGGTTGTCGGCCAGGGCGCTGACACCGACTTTTTCGATGAACACACGCCGCAGTTGTTTCTGCTGTTCGGAATCAAGCAGTTCCAGTGCCTGCTGTTGAAATCTTTGCCCGCCACCAATCCCTTTCCGAAACTTCTCTCGAATGGCCGTGCGTTCTTCATCGGTCTTTGCTGCCCCGATTTCTTCCCTGAATTTTGTGATGCCACCGTTAACCGATGTGTTCTGCTGCTGCAGTTCACCGATTTCATCAATGACATCGCTGGGGACACCAATTTCCTGTAACACCTCCGGACTGCGCAGCAAATCCAGCTCAGAATTACGCCACCTTCCCCGTTGAGCATGTGAAGGTGTCGCCAGGACGAGCACGATTGCGAGCCAGATCAAGAGTCTGGATAGGTGGGCAGGCTGCGGTTTCATTCGATGCTTCAGAACAGTACCTGTATTCCGGGTTTACACCACGTAATCCAACGAGATGTTGGTGCCTAGTGGCTGTTTGTTTCCGGTCGAGTGGAATTCGCCGCGAATGCCATACTTGCGGAACACAATTTTGTCCGGGTTGAGTCGACCTATTTTCGCAGAATAGCGGGTATCAGCCAGAGTTTTCTGGGATGAATCAGCCAGAGGAAGTCGGATTTGTGATGAGACACAGGCTGGCCGGGACCAGAATTACCACCGTTTTGATCGATACGAGTGGTAGAAACGGACCAAGGAGTCGGAAGGAACGCCTGCTGACACCCAGGGGACTGGCGTTTCGAGACGTACTCACCAACGATGCCCGCGAAACATCACTGACCGTAAACAAGCGTGAGAAGCTTGTGTTTGTCGGTGGAAACATTGGTACTTCGTCCGCGGGAGCTGGATGTCGCTGTTCTGTTCCTCTGTTCGATCTGTCAGACCAGTCATCCGGATACCAGCTGATTTTTAAAGGAAACGATGAAGGACCCATCGGGGGTTGTACCTGATCAATAAACTGATCGGTGGCCTTGCAGCCGGAAATTGCAATGTTTAACGACGCTAACATGGTCCGCCAAACATATGCAGCTGCGTGTGGCTGCGCTGCACAAACCATTTACTGCGGGTAACATGCGGCTTTCAGCAGTCTCTGAAAATTGTGAGGCGTTTTAGTTTATGCCGGCAACGGGTCACAGGATTCCGCAGATTCGTCACTGCGACGAGTCAGCGTAAAATGCGGCAGCCTGGACCGGTAGTTTCACAGGCGGCAAAAACAGCCGCTTGGTCCAATCTTTGGCGATTGGTCGGCAGCAGGGACTACCAACATCAGCACATGCAATAGACATGCTCATCACTGACGATGATAATCTCTGTTGCGAATCATGCCGATGACTTCTGACCAGCCGGGTGAACGGCGGGACTGGCGTCGTCTTCCCTTCGATATGTCCGGAAGCAACGGGATGTTGCCCAGCGAAGTCACGAGTCAGGACTCCAGTGGAAGCCGGTGTACCTTCGATGCACCAGCGGATGGTTCCACGCTGTATCGCGTAATGGGTGCCCATGTCACTGATGGGGGCGTGCGGTTTTCGGTATGGGCTCCAAACGCTTGCGAAGTTTCAGTCATCAGCGATGGTAACGGATGGACGCCGGGCCGTGATTTTCTGAACTCCAGCGATCGTGGCGTCTGGTCCGGTGAAGTTGATGGTGTAACGGCGGGGATGCGTTACAAATTTGCGATTCGAACTCAGGACGGACAGCTCATTGAAAAAGCGGATCCATTTGCATTTGCGTCAGAATTGCGGCCGTCGACGGCATCGATTGTCTGGAATCTCCGTGGATACAACTGGACGGACGACGACTGGCTGGAAAAACGCAGGTCAACCGACTGGCTGCGGGCTCCTGTCAGCATCTACGAAATCCATCCTGGATCGTGGCGACGTCCTCAGGATGGTCGCGAGTTCTTCAACTATCGTGAGCTTGCATCGGCGATTACCGAATATGTACTGGAAGTCGGTTATACACATATTCAGTTGATGCCCGTCACGGAGCATCCATTTGACGGGTCGTGGGGATATCAGACTACAGGCTATTTCGGTCCCACCAGCCGTTTTGGTTCACCGGACGATTTTCGATACTTTGTCAACTATTTGCACCGTCATGGACTGGGAGTGTTGATCGACTGGGTTCCCGGTCACTTTCCAACTGACGACCACGGACTGGCTCGGTTCGATGGTACGGCCATTTATGAGCACGCTGACCCCCGACAGGGGTTTCATCCCGACTGGAATACCTACATCTTTAATTATGGCCGACGGGAAGTGGCTGAGTTTCTCCGGTCGAGCGCCCGTTTCTGGTGTGACGTGTATCATGTGGACGGTATCCGAGTTGATGCCGTGGCATCCATGTTGTACCTGGACTACTCGCGTGATTCAGGAGAATGGATTCCAAACCAGCATGGTGGTCGTGAAAATCTGGATGCCATTCAATTCCTGCGTCAGATGAACACGATGCTGCACGGTGAGTTTCCTGGCGTGCTGAGCATCGCCGAAGAATCGACCACCTGGCCGGGTGTCTCTCGTCCGGTCAGCGCAGGGGGCCTCGGTTTTACGATGAAGTGGGATATGGGCTGGATGAATGACACTTTGAGATTCATGCAGCGTGACTGTATTCATCGTCACTGGCATCTCAATGATCTGACATTCAGAGCGGTCTATGCATTCACGGAGAATTTCTTATTGCCGCTGTCGCACGATGAAGTTGTCCATGGCAAACAGTCTTTGCTGGCTCAAATGTCAGGCGACGAGTGGCAACAGTTTGCCAATCTGCGTTTGCTGTATGCGTTGCAGTATATGATGCCAGGCAAGAAGCTGCAGTTTATGGGTGGAGAGATTGGCCAGTGGAACGAATGGGATCACGATGGTGAAATTGACTGGTTGCTGCGGAGTCATGATCGTCACGAAGGTATTCGTCGGATGGTTTGCGACGGCAATCGGCTGTATACGAAAGAACCTGCTTTACACGAAGCCGATGTTTTTTCTGAGGGATTCCAGTGGATCGTGGGCGACGATACGGAGAACTGCGTGATTGTCTGGATTCGCAAGTCTCAGGATCAGCAGCAACAGATGGTCATTGCCGCCAATCTTACTCCCGCACCATGCAGCGAATATCGAATCGGAGTTTCAAAAGCCGGCTTTTACCGTGAGATCTTCAACAGCGACGCTGAGTGGTACGGCGGGTCAGGAACGGGGAATCAGGGAGGGTGCTACAGTGCGGAGATGTCCAGTCACGGATTCGACCACAGCATCTCTATGTTCCTTCCTCCACTGGCAGTCGTGGCCTTCAAGCCGGTATTGCTGCCCAAAGACGCACCGGCAAACCGGTAAGCCGACCAGTAGTAGTCTGTGATCATACCTTCAGTCGATCACTGATTTCCTGAACAATGCGATCGGCACCGACGCGTATCTGTTCCAGACTGTCGCGATCACGCAGTGTGACGGTATTGTCTGATGCGGTATCACCGTCCACAGTGATGCAGAATGGCGTGCCAATTTCGTCCTGACGACGATAACGTCGTCCGATGGCTCCCTGCTGGTCGTAGTGGCAGTTCAGGCCCGCTGCCTTGAGTTCGCCGAAGATTTCAGCCGCCTTTTCCGGCATGCCTTCTTTCTTGATCAGCGGGAACACGGCCGCCTTGACCGGCGCCAGTCGTGGATGAAATTTCATGACCGTGCGTTCCTGGGGTTTTCCGTGTTCATCCGGCTGTGCGTCTTCATGATACGCTTCACAGATGAAAGCCAGAGTGGCCCGGTCTGCACCGGCGGATGGTTCAATCACGTGAGGTACGAAACGTTCACGTGACTGGTCGTCAAAATAACTCAGATCCTTGCCGCTGCCCCGATGGACCGGCTGTCCTTGTTCGTCCTGTTCGACTTCCAGTTCTCCGTTATCGTTTTTGGCCAGCTTGCCTTCCATATGTGACCGCAGGTCAAAATTGCCTCGGTGAGCGACCCCCTCGAGTTCACCGTACTCGCCATCTTCCAGAAACGGAAAAGCGTACTCAATGTCTGCGGTGCCAACGGAATAGTGAGCAAGCTCGGATGCCTCATGATCGCGGAGAATCAGGCGGTCGGGGCTGATGCCGAGACGCTGATACCATTGATAACGATGATCCCGCCACCACGTGTACCAGTCTCTCGACTGCTCCGGATGACAGAAGAACTCAATCTCCATCTGTTCAAATTCTCGCGATCGAAACGTGAAGTTGCGGGGCGTGATTTCGTTTCGGAAGCTCTTGCCAATCTGGGCCACCCCAAACGGCAGTTTGACTCGGGTACTGTCTGCCACATTGCGAAAGTTGACGAAGATGCCCTGTGCGGTCTCCGGACGCAGAAATGCGGCGTCTTCGCTGCTGCCCAGAGCTCCGATGATCGTTTTGAACATCAGGTTAAACTCGCGGGGGGCTGTGAACGAACCGGCCCGGCTTGCGCCGGGTGCGACCACATATGCGAAATCAGCTTCGGCGATCCGGTCGAGCGTGGTGGCATCGCCATCCCATTGCACTCGATCAGCGTATTTCTTTTTAAGACCAAATACTCGCAAGGCTTCCGCTGTCAGATCCTCCTGGAATTCTTCTGCAGTCGATGCCACGATGACATGTTCAAACTCCTTTTGATCACCATCGCGAATCGAGTCTGGTGGAGTGCCGTCGAGCTGTCCCGGTACCGTTTTTTCGTTACAACTGACTCGTCTAACTCGAACCTGATCCAGACGATAGCGACCGCGTGTTTCACGGCAATCCACCATCATGTCGTGGAAAAGATCGTAGTGTCCGGAACATTTCCAGACCTGAGGGTGCATGATGATTGACGTTTCCAGGCCTACCATCTGGAATTTGACTGGCGCGCCGTCCTGCAGCAGCAGTTCGTTGTGGGACTGCACCATGTCTTCGTACCAGACGTTGCGGACATTCCGCTTGAGTTCTGTACCGAGCGGACCGTAGTCCCAGAATCCGTTCTGTCCGCCGTAGATCTCTGAGTTCTGAAAGACGAATCCCCGTCGCTTGCACAACGCGACGATCTTTTCCATCGAACGACTCATTCGGATAACCTTTATGCCTGGGACGCAATTGCATACAGCAGCAATTCTCTGCGTTCACTGGTGATGCCCGGGCAGATCAAACAGTCGGGTTGTCGATATTCACGGCTCGGTGGGCGGAGATTGTAGGACGGCCCCAGGGATTGTCCAGCGGTGCGAGGATCGCCCTGTTTCTTTCGCCGTCAGCAGCAACGAGAAAAATTATGAACTATGACTGTATGGTGATTGGTCTTGGTGGAATGGGCAGCAGTGCTCTTTACCACCTTGCGAAGCGCGGCCTGCGAGTTTGTGGTCTGGATCAGTTTGGCCCCGCGCACGCTCAGGGAAGTTCGCATGGTAACTTCAGAATCTTTCGAAAGGCCTATTTCGAACACCCGGACTATGTTCCGCTGCTGCAAGCAGCCGAGGAACTCTGGAGGCAACTCGAATCTGAAACTAAAGCCTCGTTGTATCATCGCATTGGTGTTCTGCTGTCCGGACCAGCCGATGGGGAAGCTGTTTCCGGAACCCTGTCGGCGGCTGAACAGCATGGTCTGACAGTGGAAGCAATCGCTCCGTCAGAGGCTGCCCGACGCTGGCCACTGTTGCGATTCCCGGAAACGCACAGTGTGGTTCTGGATGCCGACGCTGGTATTCTGGCAGTCGAACACTGTGTAGCCCGTCATCTTCAACGAGCTGCAGATCTCGGCGCGGAAACCTGTTTTTGTGAACCGGTCAGAGGATGGCGGCTGAACTCCAATTCTGTCACCGTGACCACAGACAAGGCGACTCGGACTGCGGATACGGTTGTGATTGCCGGTGGCGCCTGGTCCCGGTCGTTGCTTGGGGCGAAACTGCCGCAATTGCAGGTCCTGCACAAACTCCAGTTATGGCATACAGTCGATCGATCGTCACTGTCTGGTTTTTCAGAGTTGCCTGCATTTTATTTTGAAACAAAAACCGGAGCATTTTACGGAATGCGAACCGGGCCGGCGGAAGTCAAACTCGCCCGGCATACACTAGGTGCCAAACTGACCGATCCTTCAAATCCCGGCGATGCCGCCTCGCTTGAGGAACGTGACCCCTGTGTCGAATTCGCCAGAGACTTCCTGCCGGGTATTGTTGCTCAACCATTCAGAACCAGCGGCTGTTTTTATACTAAATCGCCAGACGGCCATTTCATCGTGGACCATGCTCCCGAATCCTCACGAATCGTGTACGCTACGGGTTTTTCGGGGCATGGATTCAAGTTTGCCAGTGTGATGGGCGCGGCACTGGCCGATCTTGCCACCATGGGGCGGACGAATCTCCCAATTGATTTCCTTAGCGCCCGACGGTTTCAATGAACGAAGTTCCCCGAGCGGTTGAACGTCATCGACAATCTGCATAGGCTCTTCGACAGCATTGACGCCTCTTCGGCCACTTGAGGTCGTTTCAGTCTGAAAACTTACGATTCGGCAGCATCTCTATGATTCTGAGCGGCAGCGAAATCAAGGCCCAGTTGGGTAAGAACCTGTCCATCACTCCCTTCTCTGAAGACCAGCTCAACCCCAACAGCTACAACCTGCGTTTGCACAACGAATTACTGGTCTACGAAGAAATCATTCTCGACATGCGACGACCGAGTCGATTTCGGCGTCTCACGATTCCCGAAGACGGACTGGTGCTGCAGCCCAACCAGCTGTATCTGGGCCGCACCATCGAGCAGACCGAAACGCACAATCACGTCCCGATGCTGGAAGGTCGCTCGTCGATTGGACGTCTTGGCCTGTTTGTGCATGTGACGGCGGGGTTTGGTGATGTTGGCTTCTGTGGACACTGGACGCTGGAAATGTTCGCTGTACAGCCGGTACGGATTTATCCTGGTGTCCAGGTTTGTCAAATTTTCTACCACACGATTGATGGTGAGGTCACGAAGTACGAGAGCTCGAAGTACCAGCATAATACTGATATTCAGCCCAGTATGTTGTTTCGCGAACTGGGCCTGCGGGACGATCGACAACTCCAGCTCGACTTTGAAGAACAGGCAGCTGCCGCTGCAGAACCTGCGGGCTGAGTTCCACACGCTGCCAGCTGACCTTGCAAACCTGCCGAATCATTCTGGTACGAGTGAGGCATCCGGACGCGTGTGCAATAAAAAACGCGAGTCCATTTGAACTCGCGTTTATTTCAATTGTGCGGCGTCTGGTCGCCGTTTTGTTTGGCTCGCTTGTCTTATTTCGACTTACCGTCAGCTGGTTTGTCGTCACCAGGCAACTTGCCCGCACTGATCAGATCCCCAAAGGTCTTGCCTTCGACGTGGCTCTTATGGTTTTCCAGCTTCTTCAAAGCTGCGGTAACTATCTTTTTGTCCTTTACCCATTTTTTGGGGTCTGTCACGCCGAGTTCTTTTTTAAGGGCAACGCCATAGTTATTGCGAATTTTCTTGCTCTTAACAGGATGGCACACGGAGCAACCGATTTTTACGCCCTCGGCCTTTGCCAGCTCAGGATAGACCTTCTGGTACAGCTTTTTGTAAGGCGGACGAGCAACTGCCTGGTCGGATGACAGAATAAGAAAAGCGATGAGCAATCCACCAGCGGACATGGTTCGACCAAAGGTCGCGAGATTCAACATTCAGGCCTCCAAAATTTCAACAGGGATCAGATGTCACCACGGAGCCGGCAACATGTGCATTTTCGTCGTTCTGCTGTCGGAATCAACACCGAATCCCGACTGAATTTGTTTGTCACATTTATCACCAATTACGTTGAAATGTCAAATCAAGTCGAACAGTAAACATGGACAGGATGGGATGAATGTGTCAGGGTCAGTTGACGGTCGTTCGTTCTGTGGAGGGGCGCCGCTTCCGAATGGCAGGTTCACGGTTCTGTCGTAATCCTCTGCTGGACTTTATCTTGCGGTGACTGTATAACGCTCGGTCCGATTTTTTTGGTCTGTCAGCGGAAGTCACGGTGAGTCTCGCTCAGGACCAGATCCCTTAACCGAGTTTTGTGGGTCGGAGCGTCCGACCTACTCCCTCCAGGCGGTTTTTTTTGCCATGGTCGATCGCAACCTCGTTCGTGAGTTTTCTGTAGACGAAGACGAAATTGATTCCCTGTTCACCGAGTCAGAAGAAGCCATATATGAGCATGAGGCTCAAACGTATGACATCAATCAGCTGCTCAATGGCCGGGTTGTGCGTGTGGATGACGAGGAAGTCGTCGTTGATATTGGCTACAAGAGTGAAGGGGTCATCCAGCGGGACGAATGGGATGTTGGCGATGAACTACCGGAACCCGGATCCGAAATAGAAGTCCTGCTCGAAGAATTTGAAGATTCCATCGGACTCATTCTGCTGTCCTGGAGAAAAGCACGCCGCATTCGACAGTGGGAAGACGTCATTTCCCGTCACAATGAAGGTGACGTGGTCAAGGGGCCAGTTGAACGCAAGATTAAAGGAGGGCTGCTGGTCGACATCGGAGTGCATGTTTTCCTGCCCGCCAGTCAGGTCGACGTACGACGTCCGCAGGACATCGGTGACTACATCGGTCAGGACATCGAGTGCATGATTCTGAAGATCGACGAACAGCGACGCAACATTGTTGTCTCGCGGCGTCGGCTCATCGAAGAAGCTCGTGAGAAGATGAAAAAGGAGCTGCTGGAAACGCTCCAGGTAGGCGATCTTCGAAATGGAACCGTCAAAAACATTGCGGATTTCGGAGCGTTTGTTGACCTCGGGGGGATCGACGGTCTGTTGCACATCACCGACATGAGCTGGGGACGCATTAGTCATCCGACCGAGATGGTTAAGATCGACGACGAAGTCGAAGTCATGGTGCTGAATATTGACTACGAGAAGGAAAAAATTGCCCTTGGTCTTAAACAGAAATCAGCGAGTCCCTGGGAGAACATTGAAGAGAAGTTTCCGGTCAATACAACGGCGACCGGTGAAGTCGTCAATGTGTTGACGTACGGTGCCTTCGTGAAGCTCGAAGACGGCATTGAGGGGCTCGTTCATATCAGTGAAATGTCGTGGACCCGGCGCGTCAGTCATCCGAGCGAGCTTGTGAGTATCGGCGACGAAGTTGAAGTTATGGTGTTGGGAATCAACACACAGAAGCAGGAAATCTCTCTGGGAATGAAACAGACCCAGGATAATCCGTGGGATGATGTTTCCGGCAAGTATCCGGTGGGCGAAACGGTTGCCGGTACAGTACGCAACCTCACCAACTACGGTGCGTTTGTTGAACTTGAGGAAGGCGTTGACGGACTTCTTCACATTAGTGACATGTCCTGGACTCGCAAAGTTTCACATTCGAATGAGATCCTGAAGAAGGGAGATCCGATTGAATGTCAAATCCTTTCTGTGGATGAAGAACGTCGAAGGATTGCACTGGGTCTTAAGCAACTTGCCGAAGATCCGTGGGAAAGCCACATTCCTGAAAAGTATACACCCGGAAGTTCCGTCAGTGGCAAAGTCACGAAAATCACAAATTTTGGGGTCTTTGTAGAGCTGGAAGATGAGCTGGAAGGGCTGCTGCACGTGTCTGAACTGGCAGACCATAAGGTTGAACATCCGGAGGCCATGGTGAATGTCGGTGAGGTACTTGAGGTACGTGTCCTTCGAGTAGATACTGCCGATCGAAAAATTGGCCTGAGCTGTCGATCAGATGAGGAGATCAAAGCCCAGGCAGCCGCTGAATCTGATCCGGATGCCGTGGCGACCGCCGGTGGTGACGCTGAACTGCGAACCCGCGAGGAACTTAAGGGTGGCATGGCGGCCACTACAGGACCGCTGTTTAGTTTTAGCGGTGGTGGTGATGCGTCTGAGGAAAATCCAACGGCAGCAGCAGAAGAAGAAGCATCGGAATCAGCAGCCAGCGACGAAACGACAACTGTTGGCGAGAATACTGACGGTGGTGCTGCGGAGGATGGGGAAGATTCCGAATGATCTGACTGCCGCGTCGAAGCAGACAAGATAAAACAGTAGAAAGCCCGACTTTGAAAAAGTTGGGCTTTCGTACGTCGGGTGGAAGGTGTCGGGCCTCCCCGCGTTCGGAGGCTGTCGAATCGTTCAGTTATTGTGAGAAGCCGAACGATGCTGCTCGGCATCGTCATAAGGGAGCCACGTAGCGAGCAGCATCTGGTGATGCAGCTGCGTCAATTAAAGTTGCTCTATTCAGAATTCGCGTTTGGCAATCGAGGCACGGCAGGAGCTGATTGCCGCTCGGTAGATTTGACATTTGATCGAGTCTGTACATTGCCTGCATCAGATTTTGGATTTGCTCGTGGATCTGGGTTATCAGACATTGACGGGGCGCTAACAAGTTCTCCCGGATCTGTCGCTGGGCCAAGGGACACCCGGTTTGGGGATTTGAACGATGGGTACTGTCGGTGATCAGGATCGAGGTCAGAATTCTGCATCTGCAGATGAATCTCAGAGATTTCAGCGAGAGTCTCATAGCTGCTTTGGCTGATTCCGGCGGATAGTGCGAGCTCGAGGAATTGCTGAGCCGCGAGACCATTCCCCAGAAATAATTCATAACCGGCTGCAAGCAACAGTCGATCAGCAGACGCGGGACGGTCCTGAAGCCAGGTCCAAAGCCCGTTATGTGACAGCAAGTAACGGTCGGTTCGGGCATCGCCTAAAAGTTGCTCTGCTGTTATCCATCCCCCGCCGGTCGCATCACGAATCAGCATCGCTCGGTTCAGCGCTGTGGCGGCCTTTGGATAATCTCTTTGGACGACGTAAATCCATGTAATTCGAAGCCACGGTGTCTGTCGATTCGAGGCGGCTCGAATGGCTGACTGATAGAATGTGCGAGCGAGTTCAGTATCTCCGTCCCGCAGCGCCTGATCTCCCAGAGTCTGCAGACGCAGGCTTTCAATCTTGTCGAGTGTCGTCACACGTCGCTGGTCCGTGGCTGCGGCCGAAAATTCCTTGGCGAGTGGTGTTATCTCAATCGCCGCTGTGACCCGCCGTTTGATTGATGAGAAATCACACTGAATACGCTGTCCCGTGACACCAGGACTGCCAATGGTCGGACTAAACCTGACTGGTGGAGTCTTGTTGACCTTTGAGTTGTTGATAGGAGAGTGATATATCTCGCGTGCGGTCGGACGAAGCGAATATGTAGATGATGG
>JAKVAY010000055.1:46299-67059 GCA_022447185.1 Fuerstiella sp.
CACGGGTGCGAATCTCCCGAATAAAGAGCCGATCTCCGAATGGTTTACCGAAAAGTGAAAACCAAAAGGCCCGGTTGCCAAGATTGGAGGGTACAGCAGTTCCGGGTAACCCCAGGGAGTAGCCCCGATGACATACGGGTAGTAGAACGGAGTGAACCCGCGCCCAATAGTCACACCGCCAAAGAACGGACGATTCACTCGAGGGCCATGACAAATCTGATGCTGACTTGTACTTGCACGGCTGTCTGAGTGGCTGTGGCGGGTCCAGGTAGACCCCAGTGACATTCTGCTGGAGTCGGCGACGTATGAAATCTGCTGATCAAACGCGGGTTCGGCAAGAACTGTCAAAAGCGTCACCAGGGCTACGGGCAGATGAATGTAATGCAGGAAACATACGGTTCGCATCTGCAATTCTCAGGCCTGAAGGACGTAAGATCGGGAATATTCAGCCTTATTTTGGACTCTTGAGCCAGGACTTCAATTCGAAATCGTCGATGAAGTCAGTTCCTCTGAGGAATACACATTCCTGTTGGAATCCCAACTTCAGCAGACGGATTGCCGGAATCAACTTGCTTCTTCCGGCGTTAAATGCTCGAATATGAACATATCTACAATTCTCGCCCGGGCTCCCCACCTGCCAGGTGGAGTGACTCTGGCTGCCCCTCATTGTGTCAATCAGGTTGGAGACGACGAATGTTACGTCAATTCGCGGTCGGATCATTGGTGTTCGCCGTAGCCATGATGTTCGCAGCGACTCAAGCAGAGGATGCTGCCAGCAAGAAGTTTTCCGCAAAATGCCCAATTTCAGGAGGGAAGGCAAAGGAAGCTCAGTCTGCAGATTTCAAAGGTGGAAAAGTCTATTTCTGCTGTGGAAAGTGTAAGGCAGCGTTTGAAAAGGATTCCACGAAACATACGGCGAAAGCACACGCTCAGCTGGTTGCAACTGGGCAGTACGAGCAGAAGAAGTGTCCATTAACCGGCGGTCCGATGAAGACAACGACTACGGTCGGCGGGTTAGAGGTCAAGCTATGCTGCGGTGGCTGCAAGAAGAAAGTGGAGAAAGCCGAGGGAGCGGATCAGTTAGCACTTGTCTTCAGCGATAGTGCATTCAAGAAGGCCTTCGTCAAGAAAAAATAAAAGAAGTTGGGCTGGGTTTCCATCGAGCCTGACCAGTGAATCAAAATCGAAAAGCCCGCGTGACATGTGTCCCGCGGGCTTTCTGTTTTTTTTGCCATATGCTTTTTATGTTTTCGATATTGTGGTCAGGCGTGAATCAGGCCTTCACGAATTGCCCAGCGACAAAGTTCAACTCGGTCGGATGTGCCGAGTCGCTGCATAACACGATGTTTGTGTGCCTCAACCGCCTTACGTGAGATCTTCAACTTTTCAGCAACCTCCGGGACTCTGGCTCCTTCTGCCACTCGAATCAGAACATCCCACTGGCGATCTGTAAACTGTGTCATTTGTTGACTGGCCGTGCATCGAAACTGTCCCTGAGCATCCAGTGTGACTCGGCGTTCCAGTTGCGCTGATAACACGGTCGTGCCGGATGCGATCTGAATAAGTTGATCGCATATTGCGCGCGTGCCTTCTCGTCGTGACAACAGTCCGGTGATTGGGTTGTTGATGACGAGGTCCAGTTGACGATCTGTCAGATGATCTGCAAAAACGGCAATCTGCGTTTCGCCCAGTTTTACGGCCAGTTCCGATGTCACGCTGCGTATGGCGTCTACGATCATTGATTCAGCGATAACCATCACAGACGGGCGCTGGCTTCGAATGGCAGCGAGCATACCATCAACATTTGTAACATTATCAACGGAGCAGAATGCTCCATAAGCGTTGAGACACCAGGAAATTGCTTCAGCATGCAGCAGGTTGGGGTCGGCTATGATAATTGCTGTTCTGCGTTTTGTGGATTCAGTCGCAGTGGAGTTTGCGTGCATAATTCATGCTCCAGCACCCAAGAATGAAGTTCCGGGAATTCACATATTTTCGAATGAAACTCTTCAATGATGCGAACAAATCTTTGTACTCAAGAATACTCAATACACCTGGATTTCCCCACGGAAATATCCTCTGTGAGTCTGTGCTCCGCCGCCATTTCGGCTCTTTGTTTGTCTCGTCGGCGGATGCTGCCGAATGGGGCGATAACCGCAGTGTCCTGCCGATAAGGGGCTTTCATTGGATTCCTCGTCTGTCTGCCGGGACCTGCCAATAGAGCCGATGACGTGGTTTTCCTCAGGATGTAGAAAAACGCACATGTTGCGAATCGGCATGAATCATCTGCTTGAAGTTTGACGGCTGTCGGTTTGGTACAATTCCTGTCTTTCCTGTGAATCAAAAGATACACGAGTGCTGATTTTCCGCAGTTGTGATTCACGTAGAGTTACAGGGGAAGGTGCCGTAGTGTTTTTGTAACGTATTGGGTGCGCAGCCGGGCTGCCTGGTGACTTCATTTTCTGCGACGCCAGGAGACTTTTGGATTAGATGTCCAGCACCACAGAACAAAACACAGACAACGTCTCAGATCTGAAGGCAGTCAGTGAACTGCCGAATGCGCGTGCCTTCGAAGACCGGATGGCCGAATGGATCCGTATGTCAGGAAGTTCAGTGTTGTTCGTTCTGACGCTCGGCATTTTGATGATTACTGTTTTCGCCAGGCGACCTTTGTGGCCCACCGATCTGTGGGACCATGTGAACTACGGGAACTGGATGATTAGCCACGGCAGTATTCCTCACACGGAGCCATTGCTTCCGTTGACCGAAGGAGTCCCGATGGTGACATCGGCGTGGCTTGCCCAGTTGGGGTTGTCTGCGATGTTCTCATCTCACGGGTTTGCCGGGCTTCAGTTCGTCTACGGTCTGCTGGTGGTTCTTCCACTGGGAATCGTGGCGTGGGGCGGACTTCGTCGATCCGGGTCGGTTGTGTTTGGTTTCCTAGCGCTCTTCGCATGTATGGCTCTTAACTGGCAGCAGTTCCTGATTATTCGGCCACAGTTGTTGGGGGTTTTGTTTTACTCAGCATTGGTGACATGGCTGCTGACGGCGCGTCGCTGGCACGGTGTGGGCTGGGTCCTGATTCCATCGATGTTCGGGATTTGGGTTAATTCTCATGGGTCATTCGCAATTGGACTGACGACAATTGCTCTTGCTGGACTGGGTCACGCGATCACGATTGGTGTAAGGGCGAAAAGTATTCGTGCCGGTATTACTAATCAACGATTTGTACGACTGTTGTTGATGACACAGTTGTGCACGGCGGCAGCTTTGGTAAATCCAAATGGTATGGCGGCATTTGCTGAAGTGTTGAGAGTTGGCCGGCATCCGAATGTCGATTCGATGTTCGAATGGAATCCTCTGACGCTGCGTATGTATCAGGGCCAGATGGCAGCAGTGCTGGGACTGCTGCTGATAGCCGTGCTTCGCTGGAGTCCGCGGCGTCTGAGGCTGGATGAAGCAATCCTGCTTGTGTTTGCCGCCGGAATGACGCTGTGGTCGTCGCGGATGATCAACTGGCTGGCGCCATTGATGGGTCTGGCTCTTGCCGGCCACGGTGCGGCAGCATGGCGAAAGTTTCGCGGGACCGTGCGAAGTCCGGTGTTCGCTCAGCGAACCGGACGGTGGACATTGGTGAATATTGGCCTGTGCTGTCTTTTCTTTGCACTGACCACACTAGGGGTTCAGGTCGTTTATGGTCGCAGCGTGAGTATTGATCGAGCCGTTTCGTCACAGACGCCCGTATCCGTCGCCAGGTTTTTGAATTCACAGGATTTCCTTGCCGAGGGGTTGGCGTTTTGTCCGGCCGAATGGACGGGGTTTCTGCAGCGATTTGGTCCGGTCAGCTTCCGGCCAATGGTGAATCTGCATGTGCATGTGATTCCGGAGGAGATTTGGAATCACTATCTGAGGTTGACCGCCGGTTCTGAAGACTGGTGCAGACTGTCTGAGATCTATGGATTGAATCTTGCAGTGACCGACAAGTCGCGGCATGGGCGTTTGATTGAGAAACTTCGAAAGAGCGAGTATTGGGTGGCTGTTTTTGAAGACGCTCAAACGGTGATTTTTAAACGACAACGTTCGATGTTTCAGAATCCTGGGGACAGCGATTCGTCTTAGTCAGCTCACGAACACAGGTCGATCGATTGAAAGGATTTCCGTACTCCGAATACGTATTCCGTAATCGCTGTTGTTTCGGTTCTGTTTGAATTGCTTCCTGCCAGCAGGTCATTGGTGTCGCGTCCAGACAGAATTGCAGGGCGCCGTTTTTGGTCGGTCATAGAGACTGGAAATCTGACGCCGGTCGTCTCGTCACTGCTGTACGACGACGTGGGATGACTTTCTGATGGAGATCGTACATTTTCTAAATGCGATTCTGCTGCGCCTCAGCCGGCCGACGCGTTTGACCTAACTAGGTCAAACGCGTTTCGTGTCTGGGTTCGGGAATCGAATTCAGGTATGACGCACTGACCTCCGGTTCGAGGATCGTTAACTGTTTTCTGGACACAGTTGTATGTCGATGCCATTGGGGATGAGGTGTCGGACGGATTCCGGGGCGTCGCATGTTACTTACAGTGTTTTTTTTAATGAATCATACCTAACAGTATGATGCTCTTATGAGGACTACCACCGAAGGATGTCCAGGACGTTCGAGAAGTCGTCCGTCCACGGAATACGGCTGCGTGAGGGTTCCGCCGATGTCCATTCACCGAGCCGATCCAATCCCGCCAGATCTTCTCGAGATCTGGCGATTGCCACATAAATCGATGGCGTTTTTCCTTCCTTACTTTCGGCGTCACTAACCAGCAGGTCTTCACATTTCAGACAAACCATATGAGTCTGAACGGCCAGATCTGCAAGGACAGGCGTCAGGTCCAGGTGAGTATTCGTAATGTGAAAGACCAGCACACCATGTTCGGATAATCTTTTCTGATAGATCTCAAAGGCTTCGGTCGTCAGGAGATGAGTTGGAATCGAGTCGGAACTAAAAGCGTCGAATACAATAAGATCATACTGCTGCTGAGACTCCTGCAGTTTCAGTCTGCCGTCTCCCAGGACAATGGAGTAGTGGTCAGTTCCGAGATCGCTGAGATACGTGAAGTATTCCGGTGTTGTGGCTATGTGTTTGACGACGGGATCAATTTCGTAAAACGTGAAGTGCTGGCCGTCCTCGCGGTAACAGGCCGTGGTACCGGCTCCAAGTCCAACTACGGCAACCTGGCTGAGGTGCCCCTTTGACTTTAGTTGAGCGAAGATCTGTCCGAGTGGACCGCTGCGATGGTAGTATGCCATCGGCTGGTTCCTGAGGTAAGGACGTTTGGGGTCGCGATTCTGAATTCCGTGGACGGTGACACCATGGACCAGTCGATAGATCCGACCGTATGAAAACACCACGCGATGCATCCCAAAAAAACTTCGATCAACATGTAACGATTCACCGGAAAACGGTGGTTCGAATTGTTTGACCAGCATCACAACTGCCACCACCAGAGCAAACCAGCGTGGTGAATTAAAACGGCAAAAAATCACCAACAGGCCGCACGCGAACAGTACTGATATTGTGAGCAGGACTGTGCCCTGAAACTCCATCGATCGTGACATCAGGCCCACGATCAGGGCAAACCCACCGAGCAGGCCCAGGAGTAGTCGCGTCTCTTTTGGTTCCTGGACCAGCATTGGCCGAAAACTGGGTCGTAACCAGCAGGCCAGTGCCAGGGTCAGGGGATATTCCAGTACCCAGCGAAAGGCTATTGGTGCGATGAGGCCGTTGAACAATCCTCCCAGGAAACCACCGAATGAGATCCAAAGATAGAATTCCGTCAATCGACCGGTCTCCGGGCGATTTGCCGCCAGTTCACCGTGGCACGTCATTGCCCCGATGAAAAATGCAGCCATATGTAAAAACATTGCCTGCCAGACGCCCTGGAGAATTAATGCGACGACCAGCAACATTATTGCCCAGGGAAACAACCTCACCATCCATACATGAGGAATCGGCGGCTTCGCGGCAAACGCGAGGATGAATGTGATCAGGTAGAGTATCAGCGGAATGATCCACAACAGTGGCATTGGTGCGATGTCGGTGGTCAGGAAGGTTGTCACACCCAGCATCCAGCTGGATGGTACAAATGCCAGTGCCGTCCAACGCCATCGTCTCCGCCAGCCGACCGGTGCTGCGAGTGTTTTCGCATCAGCCGTCTTCACCGGATGCGAACGCCACATGAAAATCGCACATGTGGTCATCATCGCTACGAACACTGCATAACCAATGCGCCATACGGCTGACTGATCGGCCAGTCTCATCGTCCTCTCGATTACGAATGGATAGCCGATTAACGCGAGTATGCTGCCGACATTGCTGGCTACGTAAAGGAAGTACGGATCACCGGCACGTGGATGATTACAGTCAGCGAACCATTTCTGCAGCAATGGACTGGTCGACGACACTGCAAAGAATGGTCCGCCCACGGACACTGTCAATAACAGCAGTAACCAGAATACGGGTGTGTCTTCCGATGGAGGAGTCCATCCTTCCGGTATTGCGATTGCCGGCAGCAACAGAACTAAATACAAAATTATAAGATGGAGTACAGCCTGTCGACGTGGTCCCAGCAGACGCATTCCGGCATGGGCGTACGCATAACCCGCCAACAGTGTGCCCTGAAAAAACAACATGCAGGTATTCCAAACCGCCGGTGTTCCACCGAGCAGTGGCAATACCATCTTTGCAAACATCGGCTGGACCAGAAACAGCAGCGAAGCCCCCAGGAAAATAGTGAGGCGGTACGTTGTCAACAAGGCCATGAATCCGGGTCCGGTGTTCGTTCATTCAGATGTGGATTGTTGTTGATCTCACATTATTGTTTCGAGACTGAATCAGCACATGTTAACAATCACTTCACGCATTTGTTTCAGTGTTCGCAGGTGGCGCATGCCGGCGTCAGATTGAGAGTCTTGGCCGATTCAACGCCGGAGAGATGTTCGAATTGTCTCATTATGATTATTTCGAGGTCGGTATTATCAAGCTGATTGATTGCCAGAATGAAGAGATGTTCTATCTCTCGATGTGTTGAACAATCGCTCGTTCTATTCTCATACCAACAAGTCGCCTGACGGCTTCACGCTGATGATCAATCAGCGTGTTAACTGGATCCTGATTTCCGTTACGGACTTCCGCAGGAAGATTGGGTGTTTGGTCGCCTTTCGGCCACAGACAGAACTCCGATTGCAGCCGGCATGATGTTCGAGATTAGACTGAAAGTGTAGCTGTTATTTTCAACCGATGTATGTTTATGGGCACACGCTGTTCGCACGCAACCGAAACAGGTTTCATTGATCGTCTCACGGACGATGCTTTGATTCTGCTTTCGGTGGATGCAGGACGCTACTGATAAATACATTGAATTGCTAAAGTGGCATCAGCTTCCCATTGTCCATGACCACTCAACCGGGTTCAGGCGGATGACACAGTCAGGTGAAGAATCACGGGCAGATCCTGAACAGCATCTCATCGATCGGGTAATAAGGGGTGATCAGGAGGCGCTGGCAGAACTGTTCTCACAACATCGAGATCGACTGTGGCGAATGATTAATTTCCGCCTTGACCCGCGCCTGCACGGCCGCGTTGATGCGGATGACATACTCCAGGAAGCCTGGCTGGCAGCTGTTCAGCGAATCGATCACTTTCTCACTGATGCGACGCGTTCCATTTTTGTATGGTTTCGATTGATTGCCAGCCAGACGCTCATTGACCTTCATCGCCGGCATTTGGGAACTCAAAAGCGCAATGCGGCACTTGAATTTTCGATCAATCGTGGCTGGACGTCAGATTCGACGTCATCTGCACTGTCGTTTCATCTGTTGGGTCATTTGACATCTCCGAGTCAGGCAGCGTTGAGGGAGGAACTGTCAAATCAGCTTCAGGTGTCGTTGCAGTCGATGAACGAAATCGATCGTGAAGTGCTTGCGCTTCGACATTTTGAACAGTTGAGTAACAAAGAAACCGCTCAGATTCTTGGCATCTCAGATCAGGCATGCAGCGATCGGTATATGCGTGCGCTGGCTCGGCTGAAGAATGTACTTCGGATATTGCCGGAATTTCGCGACTTAAACACGTTACAGTGAATATTGCCATTTTGTCCGATTATCTCGCTAAACTGTAGACTTGAAAAAGTTGATTCCCGTGCCACGAGAGATGAGGGGGGTGTGAATCCCAGGGTTTGACAGCTGCAAATCAGCGATCGAGAGTCGCAATAACTGTTGGCGTGCATCGTATAGTCAAGGAACGTTTCATTGGTGAGTGATTCGGATTCATTGATCAGGAATGAGGAAACCGATTTCCGTCTGCTGGGGTTGCCTCAGCCAGGGCCGGATGTTGATCTGCGGTCGCGTACACCGGTCGAGTTGCTGGCCAGTCAGTTTGTGGACGAACTGCGTCGTGGAGAACGACCTTCTGTGGCAACCTATGCAAAACGATATCCGTTGCACGCGGACGTGATTCGTGAATCATTTCCGGTGTTGGGCATGCTCGAGCAGGCACGGCTGCAGAACGAATCGCGGGCAATGCGACGGAGTATACCCCGACAGTTTCCATTCACCCGTCTCGGCCGATGCGAGCTGCTCTGTGAGCTGGGTCGCGGAGGAATGGGAGTGGTGTATCAGGGACGCGACATCGACAGTAAGCACATTGTGGCTGTAAAAGTGCTGCCGTGGCGAGTGTCAATGGTTCCCGACTGGCAGAATCGATTTGAAGAGGAAGCACGCACCGCCGCACGCCTTCGCCATCGCAACATCGTTCCCGTGTATCGATTCGGGCAGGAACATGGTTACTGTTACTACACGATGCAGTTCATCAACGGTGTCACTCTGGAGCAGATTATTGCTCGTTTGAAGGCCAGTGACGGAGTGGTTTATCAGGACGAAATCGCTCGCAACCAGCAGAACCGTCCGGATGGCTTTGTGCAGGGGGATTCGGGCCCTAACCGGATATCAGGTTCCACTGTTGGAATCGAAAAAAAATCCCGGCGACCGAGGCTGACCCGTGAATCCTGGCGCGCTTTTACTCAAATTGCGATGCAGGTCTGTGAAGGGCTGAGATACGCTCATCAGCACCAGCTCGTGCACAATGATGTCAAACCTGCCAATATACTGATCAGTGCGGACGGACGCGTGTGGATTACGGACTTCGGACTCTCCGGAACTGTGCAGACATCTGAATCCACCAGTGAAGCGGTGGCTCCACATGGGACGCTGCGGTATATGGCTCCGGAACGCTTTGCAGGTGCACACGATCTCCGCAGCGATTTGTATTCTCTGGGCCTCACGCTTTATGAGATGTTGACGCTGCAGCAAGGGTTTGACGCCGATTCTGAGGCCGAGCTGATTCAAAGAATTTCCGAAGAGCGTGTTGTCCGGCCGTCCGTTTTCCAGCCGAATATTCCGCGAGATCTCGAGACCATTGTTATGAACTGTATTGAGAAGCGTCCCGAGGACCGCTACCAGAGCACCGAATCATTGTATTCGGATCTGCTGTTGTTTAGTCGCGGACAACGCGTGTCAACGACTCGTCGCGGCAGGCTGTCGTTATTGTGGAATCAATGGATTCGGCGATGAAATATGCACGATCGTGTCAGGCGGTCCGCTCGGAGGTTTGAGCCAGACGGGTCGAACAGGCCGGTTATTTACGAGTAGATAAATATCGGAAATCCGACCAATGGGTGCCAGCGATTGTGCAGCACATCGGTGTGTGTTGTAGAATTCAACGGATCCGGATTCTTCCTGACGGATAACCTCATTGAGGTCATCCGTGATCAACCGGAATAATTCAAACAGTGTTTGCATGCCTGAAACAACTCAGATACCAGTGACGGCTGAGCTCTATCTGAAGCTGCTTAAAAAAAGCGGACTGCTTTCGCGACGGCAGATCGAAAAAATCCGTCACACATTTGACGTGTCACCAGACACCCAGGGGGACGACCTGGCCCGGCAACTGGTCAGGAAGCGAGTGCTCACGCCGTTTCAGGCGGAACTCCTGCTGGAAGGTCGTTATCGCGGCTTTGTTATCGATAAATTTCGTGTTCGTGAAATTCTTGGCGTTGGCGGAATGGGGTGTGTTTTTATCGCCGAGGATTCTGACTCGAATCAAAAAGTGGCTCTGAAGGTTTTGTCCAGTCAGTATTCTGCAGATCCCGGCATGCTGGCTCGTATGAAGCTGGAATCGTGGGCAGGAATACAGATTGACCACCCCAACGTGGTGCGGACGCACAAACTGGGTTCGACGGGAGCGGTTTCTTACCTCGTTATGGATCTCATGAGGGCCATCAGCCTGCACGAATTGGTGGCACTTGGTGGTGCCGTCCGTCCTGCGATGGCGTGTGACATGTTTCGGCAGGCCGCGCTGGGGCTGCAGGCAGCACACGAAAAGAAAATTATTCATCGTGACATCAAGCCCGCAAACCTGCTGGTCGATCAAACCGGACATACCTGGATTTTGGACTTCGGGCTGGCATTGGTCGGGGATCGAAGTGCCGAAGAATTTTCGCTGGCAATGATTTTTGGTCACGATTGTCTTGGTACACCGGATTACATAGCACCCGAACAGTCACTAGACAGCAACGCTGTTGATGCTCGTGCAGATATCTACAGTCTGGGGTGCACCTTGTATGTGGCACTGACCGGTCGAGTTCCATTTGCTGACTGTAAAACGAATCGTGCAAAGCTGGAGGCGCAGCGGACACGAATAGCTCCAGCGGTTCACGTCATCAGACCCGGTGTGTCTGTGGAGATTTCAGATGTCGTCGCAAAAATGATGGCACGCGACCCGGCGAACCGTTATCAGACTGCCGCCGAAGTGGCCTCAGCTTTGGAACCACTGTCTGTACGCAGAACAGTCAAATTCGACTTTCGCAGGTTGATTACGATTCGTGCCCGACTGGCACGCCAGCGCGAACTTACGGACAGCCGACGGCGCGCTCGGTCCAATTCGTTTATCACGTCGACGCTGTCGTGGGTGGACCATTCGAGTCATCATCTTCAGGCTGAGAAAGATACATTCAGTGGCAATGCAACTCCCGCAGTTCGTCAGCCGGATCACCGCGGGAGTGAACGGATTTCGGAATCCGACCGGGCATCAGAACTCCTTTCTTTCGGAACCAGTCAACCGTTATCTCCGCCGCGTGGATGGTATGTTCGGACGCTCAGCAGTCGACAACGAATGATGCTCAGTACTGCACGAGTTCGAGTGGGAAAAGGAAGTTCCAATGACATCCAAATTCGTGGCGAAGCGTGCGACGAACATCAGTGCACCCTGTCTTTTAACAATGGTGTCTGGTATCTGAAGCAGGAATCGAAGACTCACCCCACTTTTGTTGATGGTGAGCTGAATCCGTATGTGGAATTAAGGCATGGTGCAAAGCTCACGTTTCTGGACGGGTCCGGCTTTGTTCTGCAAAAAAAGAAAAACAGTTCGCGGAACTCTTCACTTTCAGGCTCGCCGCGATGGATGTTTGTTGCTGCCGCGCTGGCAGGTACAGCGGTACTGTTCAGTCTTGCATTTGCAGCATGGAAACTGCTGGGGTGATCTGAAATGTGGAATATCGATCACGAATTGTCCGGACGGTTGAGATGGAACCGTAAGGTTTTTCGGTGACAGACTACCATTAAGATGAAGGTTCACAGACGGCTGTGGACACTGGAACGAGTTGGAATCCATAATTCGCATTGCCTTTCCTTCGACCGGCACCCAATCTGTCGAGCGACTTCTCCAGCCACAGGTAAATGGTGCCAGATGAAAAACGCAATCAAGCTCCATCGACAGGCAGTCGTGGTTGTGTTGGTGGCCGCGCTCTTGGTCGCGTCCGGCACGTTCCACCGCCAGGGCAGCTTCGAACTCGTTGGCGATCTCCGTGAGGAAATCCCCTGGCTGTAGTTTCACCTGAAAGCTGTTTCGGTGACTACACCCAGTCGTACACGCTTTCGTTTGGTATAGACGTGGCTACGCATCACCCGGCATGCGATTTTCCTCTGTCTCAATAGCCGGAAACGGTCTGCTGTCGGCACAGGAACACCTTGAAACAGATGAAGTACTGACCCTAAAGATCGCCCATTCTGCCAGTTTCCTCGTGTAAACAGCTAATCGGCTGTAAACCGACTCGTTCCAGGGACTTCAAAGCAAGTGTTCCTGGTGACACGACCGTAATTTCGCTATTTTTACTGATTCAACCGCGATTCGTTCGCGGACTGTGTTGCCTGTTCCGCCGGCTGATGACTTCCGTGTGGCACAGGCTGGTTTTTCAACAGGAGTCATCAATCACGGCGCCTGTTCTTTTTCTTTTGGTGTCAATTCGGAAAGTCGCAATTCCATGGCGAAGAAGAAGGCTGTGAAAAAGAAAGCCGCCACAAAAAAGACTGCGTTACAGTCTGCAGCTAAAAAGAAGGCCGCATCACGCAGGGCGACACAGAAGAAAAATGCAGGCAAACGTTCCGCCAAGAAAAAGACTGTAACTAAAAAGGCTGTCTCCAAGAAGAAACCAGCAGGGCTTGCCAAGAAATCAACTGCGTCCCGGCCCTCACCGGCTGCTGCACCGCCAAGAAAGTCCATTAAGAAGCGTAAAGGTGTGCGGCGGGCGACAACGACGGCCGGGCTGCGATCCACTAAACCAGTACGCAAACTCGGAAGGTCTCAAATCCCGATTGATGCACCACTGGATATCGTTTTCCAGAATGATCAGTCGGCGCGGGAAGCCTTTGTGTTTCTGGGAATTCACACCGTCCGCGAGCTGGAACAGTTTGAGCCGGATGAACTGGTGCGACGTCTCACAAGTCCGGCCAAACAGACCGTCGGACGGATCCGCAAGATACTGGCAATGAACAATCGCAGTCTGGAACAGGATGAAGCTTTCGCTTTGGAATTTAAGGAACGACTCTCGCAGACGCACACGATGAAATAGAATGTGGTGTGGTTCACCCTGTTGGTCAGGGAATGGATCTGGGATCCTTTTGCACTCCACTCGTTCGTGACGTTCCAATTAGTCAGACGTTTAACCACCGACTTCCTTTTTCACAGATTTAGGCGGTTGTGCCAGCTGTTTTCTTTCTGCTTATGAGTTGTGTCGTCGGATTTCTGATTGGCGGCATCCCGTTTGGCTTTCTCGTCGGACAACTCGTACGGAAAGATGATATTCGTAACCACGGAAGCGGCAATATTGGGGCAACCAATGTCGGACGCCTTCTTGGCTGGCACTGGGGCGCAATTGTGCTGGTTCTGGACGCATTGAAAGGACTGATCCCTGCGGTGGCTGCGTTTAGTCTCTCCGGATTTGTGAGTTCCTCCGAATGGTGCACTCATATGGCGGTTGCTGCAGGGATGAGTTCGGTTATTGGGCATATGTATCCAGTCTACCTGCGATTGCGTGGCGGAAAGGGAGTTGCTACGGCGCTCGGTGTGGTGATCTTTCTTGCTCCCGGGGCCCTGGGAATCTCACTGATTGTGTTTGCTGTTGTTTTGGTTTCGTCACGTCAAATGGCGTTGGGCTCGATGATGGCCTCTGTAACATTTGGAGCTGCTTACCTGCTGCTGGACTGGGACCACGCATGGACTGCACCGGCAGCATCACAGACGTTGTTTGCAGTCTGTGTTCCACTCATGATCATTTGGCGCCATCGCAGTAACATCCGGAGAATGCTGGCCGGTACTGAACCACAGGTTACGGAACAACTGAAGTCCGCAGATGATGAGTGCAGGCGGGTAGTTTCGCACGAATCTGTGGAATCAGACGATACCTGAGGCCGATACGGTTCAACGCACCGTACGGTACCCGTGACCGACGTCGTACGGTGCACTGATTCACTGTGTTTGGACACACGCGAAATATCTTCCGGCTCTTTGTCAGTGCAGAGGGGACTTTTGTCGGGTGGCAATGTCTGGAATGCTAAGAGTCTTTTTCCGGAGTGACTCAATCCTGAGGTTGGAATCACGGAAATGGCTGATGCCAATTGATTGTCACTGATTCAATCTGTGGAGCGACTGATTCGACGGAATTTGGCAGCCGAGAGAAACACCACTTGATTTGGAGCAACCGTCTCATCTATCCGGGGATGTAAAAGAGGCGTGATCCATGTCTGGAACAGGAACAGCGATACAGAGAACCCGACAGGGAAACATCGTGTGTTGCTGTCCGGAATGTCAGAGTAAAACGGCGAATTGAGCTGGGGTGAATCAGTTTCGGCAGGAATTGCCGAACCATGTAGTCAATCATGGCGATTGTGGTGTAAAGCGTATGGAAATAACAGGTTATGACTACATTGACCCGGTTTTGACTCTTGCGGTACCATGTTGCATGAATTTGCGGAGCCAGGATGGCTTCGGACATCAGATTCAGGGAAGAGTCGATGCGGGAACAGCCAACATCGTCTGAGGTGATTCCTCTGGACGCCGTGGACCAGTTGCGGTCTGCACGTGATATTATCCGGGAAGAAGCCCAGGCTTTGGAAGTTCTGGCGGATTCACTGGATACTTCGTTCTGTGAAGCGGTCCAGTTGATTCGCTGTTCGTCCGGGTGTGTGATTGTGACGGGCGTAGGGAAGGCCGGTTTGATCGGCCAAAAGATCGTGGCCACGCTCGGAAGCACGGGAACTCGTGCATGGTTTCTGCATCCTACAGAAGCACTTCATGGTGATATCGGCTGCGTTCACAACAATGACATTATCCTGGTGGTTTCCAACAGTGGTCGCTCCGAAGAAGTGCTGCGTCTGCTGCCCACGCTAGCGGCTCGCCGAATTCCGGTGATAGCACTGACTGGTGACCGCAGCAATCCACTAAGCAGTGCCGCGGCCATCACGATAAATATCGGTCGCCACGAAGAGGCCGGGGAGTTAAGACTGGCGCCCACGACCAGTACGGCGGCGATGCTTGCTGCCGGGGACGCTCTGGCATTGTCGATCAGCAAGGCTCAGGGTTTCACATCCCGTGACTTTGCAAATGTTCATCCAGGGGGCGACCTTGGCCGCCAGTTGCTGTCCGTGCGCGAAATCATGAGAACCGGTCAGGATCTCAGGCTGGCGAATCAATCGCGTACCATTCGATCTGTATTAGTTGATCAACAGCGGCCGGGGCGTCGCACGGGGGCAATTCTTCTGACCGCAGATGATGGAACACTGAGTGGGATCTTTACTGACAGCGATCTGACACGACTTCTTGAACAGCACAGAGAAATTCAGCTCGATCGTCCGATAGCGGAAGTGATGTCTGCCAGTCCGTGCACAATCGGGGAGTCAGCACTGCTTCCTCATGCGGTGAAAGTGATGTCTGTTCGCAGGCTTAGTGAACTGCCAGTGATTAACGAGCAGTGTCGCCCTGTTGGAGTGATTGATATCACAGATCTGATTGATCGACGGATGTCGGGTGAGCAGATCATTGACTCTCCACGGCGACGCACTGCCTGACTGCACGGAAGTCTCCCATAATGGATGTGCAATCAACAACGGATCGACTGCTTCGAAGTCTCGTCGCGGCTGTTGTGCTGGCCGGCATTTGCTTCGGTTACGTACAGTTCTTTTCACAATGGCTGGATGTCGAACGCAGCGTGCGGAGCCGACCGACTCACGCATTACCGACAGAAGGCTTGTCTGTCGCTGATGAATCCGTACTGCAATGGTTTGCGGAAAGGGCCTGGGTCCGAAAGGCTAACAAAAGCTTTCGAAATGATCGTCAGTATCTGTTTTTCAACACACAGGAAACGACAGAACTCCCCACAACGGGATCGTCACAGACGGCCGGTGAGGTGATTGATCTCAAGCCAGTCGCGCTGTTGTGGAAGAACAAAGATCCCGGTGTTAAGCCAGTCGTTGTGACGGCTGATTCTGCACGTCTGACCCTGTCTGAGCGGTTCTCAGCCAAGAATTCGTCCGTTGGACGGATCGTTAACGGCTGGCTGACCGGTAATGTTGTGATTCAGGGGCCCAAAGGGTTGCACATTACTGGACATGAATTTTCGGTGGACGAGATCTCAATGAAACTGAAGTCGTTCAATCGTGTGGAGTTTCGCTGGGAAGGTCACAGTGGTCAGGCGGAAAAAGGTGTCGAAATTGTGCTCGGACGCAATTCTGAAAACGCCAAAGGGCTCACGTCGGTGACCGATGTCAAAACCGTAAAACTTAATGGTCCGGTCGTGTGCAATCTGAAATTCGACGAGCGGCGGAAGCAAAATGGAACGGACCTGGAGATTGTTGCTCCAAGCAGTTTTGTATTTGATCTCGAGACAAATCAGGGAATCTTTCATGGAATGCGTGGTGGTAATGACTACCGGCAGACTGATGTCCGGGTGAAACGAAAGACTGACGGTCAACCGGATTACATGTACTGTCCGGAGTTGTGCGTCGCCTTTTACCCGGAGGTTCTTCAGGACACCGGCAGGACCAACGGGAGCCGACTTCGTCTTGGCCGAGTTTCAGCCAGAGGGATTTCAAAAAGAATTGTTCGGTATTACTCGAGTGAGAACGACGTTGAGGCCGGCATGATGCAGCTGGATTATCAGGTTGGGGCGCGTCAACTGGACATGTACGGATCGCTGCAGCATCAGGACGGTTCAAAAACAAAACGAACGAAACTGAGCATCAAACAGCATGGTCGGGTATTGCGTGTGGCTCACCTGCGAATGCTTCACAGTGACGGAACCGGGATAGAACGTATTGAATGTATCGGACCTGGCTCTGTTTCTCCCTCTCGGATCCAACGTCCCGAAAAATCCAAAGCGAGCGGGAGAGACCAGCAGGTCGCGGCTTCCGTATTATGGGCTCGGCATCTGAACGTCCGCCGTGAGACCGCCGGGAAGACCTATACTGTGAGAATTGACGGTGGTGGTAAGGTGTCTCTTCCGGACCGTCAAATGAAGATCGAGGGGCGGACGATCAAACTGACGCTGGCCGCTCGCCAATCGGGAACTCCCCAGGATCCGCAGGAGTTGTCGCTGAACGTGACAGACGCACGCCCGGAGAAACTTGTGGCCCAGGATAATGTGATTGTTCGGTCGCCGAGAGTTTCCGGTGAACTAAAGGACCAGTTGACGGTCTATTTTCATCCGAATGAGGACAGCGTCAAAAGAAGCATGGCTGTGATTTCACAGTCAAAGGAATTGTCCGGTTCAGACGTGGACAGTGTTCCGCAGACTGAATCGCTCATTCACGATGACGAAGGTCACTCGACATTCTTTGGGCGGGAAATGACAGCAAAGGTTGTCCTTCCCGCAGATTCATCGGGACAGCAGCGCTGGAGCCATATTCGACTGGCAGGAGACTTCGTTGTCGAGCATCATGGCTCTGCTCCTAAGGACACATACACTGCTGAAGGCAGTACATTTATTGCTGAGAATGGTGTTGGCGACCTCGCAGATATCAAGCTGTTTGGAAATCCTGCCATGCTCCGATCTCCGACAGGACACGTCACGGGTCTGAGAATCGATTTGCATCAGGCTAAGGGTGTCGCTGAAATCAATGGGGGCGGTAAGCTGGAAATGATCATTGATCAGGATTTCGACGGAAAGCAGTTACCGAGTCCTGTACGCATGAAAATTCGCTGGACGGATCGCATGGATGTTCGCGGTACACGGGCACATTTTGTTGGTGGCATTCGTGTCGACGTTGACGACATCCAGTATGCCGTTGACGATCCACAGTTCCACGACGCAGAAATCCGCACGCCGGAACTGATGGTCTTCTTCGTCGAACCAGTCAATCTCGCCGGGTCGCGGAACACTGCGCGTGTGTACGCAACCTCGGGCAGCTCTTCAGATTCACCCGAGATCGAACGGATCCATTGTGTGGGTGAGACAATGATTCATCGAGAATCCTTTACAGACGGGGAACTGGACGGCCTGCTGGACGCGAAGATGGTCGATCTGAAACTGGAGCCAGGTAGCGGAAAATTTTCAGCCATCGGTCCCGGATATATTGAGTCGACGACGACCAACTCCAAATCCGATCCCGTAACTCAGATTCGTGTTGAGACGAATCGACGTACGGAAATTCGCGAGTCGCCACTGGCTCGTGTCAGAGCCTCGTTCATTGGAGAAATGCAGGGAAATCTGAATGACCGAGACGTGAGTCTGAGAAACTTTGTCACCATTGCTTTCGTTCCCGTACAGGAACTTGACGAGAAAATAGACCTGGAGTCAATTCCGGCAGAGACGATGCCGGAGGACAGTCGGCTTCTGCAGGCTGAGGAAGTTTATATTGAATCGATTCCAGGGGCAGACGGGGATGAATTTTCTGTCACAGCGCTGGGCGATGCCCAACTGGAGTCTCGCGATCTCTCGGGTGATGCTGACAGGATTGCGTACGATCGTTCTAAGTCACAGATCATCCTGACCGGTGAGAACGGTCGTTTGGTAAACCTGCGGCAACGACTCACGGGGTCCGGTCAGTTTCGGATCGTGAGTGGTCCGCGGTACCAGTACAATCTGGAAACGCGGGGACTGTCGGGCAGGAATTTTAAGCTGGACGTCACAGATTAAGATGGCTGCTCATATCTGAGCGGAAGATGACAACATAGCCGGATGTTGGCGAATCAGGAATGAGTGGGCCACGGACACTGAAAACCTGATCTTTGAATAGGACCAAACCATGCTGCTTTACCGAGGAAACTGGGACTGGCTGCTGGCCGATCACGATAGTTAAATATGAAACAGTGGCGTTGGATTCCTGGCTAAACCGGAGCCCTGAATTCCAGCAGTGAGAACAGCAAATGAACCATCAGGACGAGCAATGTGGACCAAAGAATTGTTCGTGTGACTCCAGTGCTGATTTCCGGGCCGGACTGCTTTGGAGTGGATCCACAGTTCCAGGCAATCATTCCGATACCAGCGGCACAGCACAGTAACTTCGCGATCAACCAGTTGGTGCCATAGTAGAATACCGCGCCCGGGTCACGAAGCTCTTTGTGGTAGTGTGCATCCCAGAATGCCACGCCCTGATCCGCATGAGTTGCCAGAAATGCCACTGCAGCTGTCATTGTTGCTGCTGCATAACTCAATAGCGTCAGCAGCGGAGTTCCCAAAAGAAATGCATAGAGTATCGGTGTTCGGAGCGATCGCCGGGGATCGATGCCGATGGTTTTCATCGCATCCATTTGGTTTCCATAGACCTTGCTGCCAACATCTGCGGCCACGGCTGCTCCGGATCGCGCAGCGATAAGAATCGAGCACAAAATTGGTACCAGAAATCGGTACAGGGAAAATCCGGTAGCATGCAGCAGGTTTTCAATCAGCAGAGGTTCCATGTACTGACGAAACGGCAGGTAACGAAAAATAAAATCCTGCGAAACGAAACCGATGATGATTCCGGCAATCATGATGTAGACACAGGCTGAGGGTCCGGCCACCAGGCCCATATAGTGACGTGTACTTCGCAGTCCCCAGCGTATGCTTGTCCAGATTGGCAGCAGGGACCAGGGCAACCCGACGATTTCCTCAATGGATTGTCCGCTGCGACCAAGAAAACGCAAAATCGCTGACATGACTTTATCAGGTGTGCCAGGTTGTCTCGGACTGTCGGGATCGACATCAGGTGGATCACCAATTGCTTTGCGTAACCGGCCCCAATCTTCACGTGGGATCTCCTCAAGAGAATGTCGGATATGATTCAGTACATAGATCCGGTCCGCGATCGACTGCAGTGCTTCGAAGTCATGCGTTACAATCACTGAAGTTCGCTGGAACTGTGCCTGAGTTGATCGGATCAGGTGGGCTACTCGTTCAGCTGTCGCGGCGTCCAGGCCAGACGTTGGCTCATCATAGAGAATGATGTCGGTCTCCATCGCTATGGCCCTTGCAATGGCAAGACGCTGCTGCTGACCACCGCTCAATACTGTGGTAAGCCGATCGGTTGGGACTCCGAGTTGATCCAGCAGCCTTGATGCACGATCGCTCACACTGGTGTCCGCTGCTGATTGGGTCGCTGAGTGATCCAAAGCGATTTCCACGTTCTCCAGAGGTGACAATTCGTCCAACAGTGCGTAGTTCTGGAATACCACGGCAACTGAGGAACTGGATTCTGGCTGCCGATGAATGTGACCAGTCCATGTTACGCCACCGTCAGATGAGTCGATCAGGCCTGCAAGAATTCGCAGCAATAGTGATTTGCCCACGCCACTACAGCCGACGATCAGACTCACGCATCCTGCCGGAAATTCTGCTGCAGCGTTGCACAGCAGTGGACGACCACCGGCACTAATGGACATTTCCGACAAATGAACGGCTACTCCACCATCCGTCTTTTCGGACGGATCTGTGGTCGTGACAGTCCGTGCGCTGGTAGGAGCTTCAAAGCCGGAATCGGTTGTCATGGGGGCCAATCAGTCACATTTGGAGTGACAGATGAGAATACAGGTGGTTAACGTTGTCCGTGTCATTCCTGCTGCAGATTCATCTGTTCCTCGTATTTCAGCGCGTTACTCGTGGAATTCACATTGCCCGTTAGTTGACTACCGGGGAAGAAGATGAGTCAAACCGCTGAAATTCGGGAGTCAGCGGACTTTGCTGCTGACCCGACAGTCTCAGCGGATAAAGCATCGGTTCACTGGCCATACGAATCTCAATGGTGCCGGACTGCGAGCTGCCGTCACCTGGAACCATCACGAACCATCGTCGATCTTTTCTCAGTATTTGAGACCTCAGGACTCGAGAAAATTCAGAGGTGATGCCTTTGTCACGAGTTCCAAAGATCAGATCACCAATCGAGCGTACCATTGTCTCGAGTCGATTTGTGGCA